>CAWGRU010000021.1:0-115629 GCA_963825065.1 uncultured Gemmatimonadales bacterium | reverse complement strand
CTATCTGACGGGACACCGCACCGTGAACGAGGTGGAGGCGGCGACGCTCGACGCCGCGTCGCTGGATGGCTCCCTGCGCGCGCAGCACGTGGAGTACATCCTGCTCAGCCGAATCCTCCTGGATCAGTGGCTGATCGCCGGCACCCTGCGAGGACTCTGTCGTTCGCTCTGGCTGATCGCGGAGCCCGGCCCGGATGCGCTGTTGCTCCGACTGGGTCCGGAGGGGACAGCCACCGGGGAGGCCTGCGCGGTGATCGACCGATTCGTGGCCGGCCCATGGGGAGAGTAGCGGAGGTGACGGCGGATGCCCTGCTGCGCCGCGCGGACGCAAGGGAGGGGTGAAGCAGAGCTCCACCCCTCCCCCGATTCACCGCAGGATGTACGGGATCGGCGCGTACCACCCGGCGATCGAGTTCTCGATATCGAAGGTCCACGACCCATCCGCCTGCCGCTTCGCGCTCCAGGGAAGGTCTCCACTCCACTGATTCGTGACCCGACCGTTCGACTTCATCACGGCGGTGAAGGTCATCTTGCCCGAGGCAGATTCCGTGGTGCCGGTGCCGGGGCTGAGCAGGTAGGTGTAGGTGACCTCGTCCAGGATCTTGAGCGCGCGGTTGAACGAGGTCATGTGGAAGTCGATCCGGCCATTGACGGTGGCTCGCTTGGCGTCCGGCTCGATCTCGAGACTGACCGGCGTCGACTCGAAGGTGGCGTCGAAGTTGTACCCATTGTATTTCGCGATTTTCTGGGCGACGACGGACTGGTCCAGCCCGCCGCTGACGGCGATCGTGCCGTGCCGCTGCTCCGGCGGCGGGGGCGGCGGAGTCGGCTGGGTATCGGGCGGGGGTGGCGGTGGCCACACGACCGAGTCCGGTTGCTCCAGGCATCCGTACGCGTCGTGACCATAGCGCGAGAGCTCGGTCATCACCTGATCCGCCTCCCGCCACGTCGGGTACGGCCCCGGGTAGAGGGAGTCGGGGCGCCAGCCCTGCCGCCAGGCGAAGTAGGTCGCGCCGCAGCTCCCGCCCTGGATGCTCGCCATCCGGCTGTCGTCCTGGACGTTGGCATCGGCGAGATAGAACTCGAAACAGGTCGGCGGCCCCGGCTTCCTCTGGTAGAGATCCGGCCGGCGAAGGATGCAGTAGCCCGGCGCGGGGGGCGCGTCGATCCGCCCGGGCAGCACCGCGCAGTCGGTGGCGATGGCCTGCTGGGAGAGCGTCCACAGCTGGTCCATGTCCCGTTCCATCGAGTCCACGAAGGCCGGTGGCGCCGCGATCATCCGCGACAGCCGGAGGTACGGCTCGGCCGGGCCCAGGTTCGCGTGCCTGGGAGAGAGGTCGTAGTCCTTCAGCACCTCGACGGCGAGGCGGAGATAGGACCGCGCGTCCTCCACCGCGGCCGACCAGTCGGTCCGGCCCTGGTCGCGGAAGCCGCGCGCCATCCGGAGGGTCTGGGTGGCGTAGCCGAACAGCCAGCCGAGCCGGAAGTAGCCCTCGTCGCAGCTCGGCGTCCGCAGCTCGAAGCGCCGGGTCGGCCGGCCCGTCGCGCCGACGCCCAGCTCTTCACCCCACTTGTAGGTGTCGCGGAGCGCGGACTGGACCGAGCGATCGGTGCTGGCGGAGCGGGTGGGGCCACCGAGTCGGCCGACCTGCTGGCCGAGCGAGGTCTCATGATTCGGACTGCTGACCCAGATGGGGTTGTACTCCGAGCAGGCGCGCCGTGACGCCGTCATGTGGGCGGCGGCGCGTTGCAGGTCCGCGATCACCGCCGCGCGCGCCCCGGTATCGGGGACGCCGGGGACGATCACATGGTTCATCAGGCTGCTGGCCCATCCGAGATTGATGCCGCTGTTGTAGATGTGGGCGCAGCAGTCCTCGCGCGGAGGGTCCTGCTGGGCGACGAGCCCGGTGATGGGGATGGTCAGTGTGCAGAGGGTAGCGGCGAACGACTTCATGCCTCTCATGGCTGCCTCCTTCTGGTGCGGCAGCGAGCGGCGTGCGATCGATGAGCGCGGCGCTCCTGTGCGGGGAGAGTCTAGCCCTCCGGCGGGTAAGTGGCCGTGAAGTCGGGGTGAAATGATCGTGGTATGGGGTTCTTCATGAAGGGGTGGGGTTGGTCACAGGATCACCGTGCGCTCCGGGGCGCGGGGACGATGCAAGACACCTTTGGGGACCACGAAGCCGTGATTCGGCAGCAGTTCGACCGAACGGTCCTCGAGGTCGATCAGGAATCGCCCGTCAACCACGTAGAAGAACTCGTCCTCGTCGTCATGCCTGTGCCAGTGATACTCGCCGTGTACCACGCCCAGGCGGACCACGGAGTCATTCACCTTGCACAGCGTCTGGTTGTACCAGGGCACGGTACACGCCGCCACCAGGCGGGGGAGGTCGATGTCCTCGAGGGCACCGAAGCGGATGTCGAGGTTGGTCTGGTAGGGGAACGCGTGCGGGTCGGACATGATCGTGGGCTCGGCCGGGTGATGGATTGCCGAACGATAGATCGGCCACACGCTCGGCAACAGAGGCCCGGGACGGCGCAGCGCCGGAGTCCCACAGTGGGACGGGGGCGCACGCGCCCTCGATGGGTTAGGCGCCGGGAACGGCCAGGTCGTACTCCATGCAGACATCGGCGGAGGCGTACTTGACATCGGCCGGCAACGGCCGGTGCCGGAAGCCGAGCGCCTCGTAGAGCCGGATCGCGGTGACCAACCGGGAATTGGAGAGCAGCACGACGTGGCGGGCATTGCGCTCGCGCGCAAAGCGCAGGCAGGCCTCGACCAGACGGCGTCCGATTCCGTGGCCACGCTGGTCCGGGGCGACCGTCAGCTTGGCCAGCTCGAACGAATCGGGTCCCTCCGAGACAATCGCGCAGGTGCCGATGACCTCGCCGCCGCGGGTCGCCACGAAGATCTGGCCTCCCGGTGCGACGATGCGGCCCCACGGATCGGCGAGGTGATACTCGTCGGGGTGTTCGTACAGCCCGTTGTCGACCAGCCACGCCCGGTTGAGCGTTCCGAACGCAGCGGCGTGCTCCGGGCGAAAGGTCTCGATCCGTACGTCCACGATGATCCCCGGCTGTGGTAGCGGGCCGGCCACCTGGCCGCCTTGTCGCGGCAAGGAGCCGGTGCGGGATGATTCGGCCCAGTCCGCTGTTCCGGCTCGGGCGTCGGAAAACGTACCCGACGCCCGGTCCGGCCGAAAGTATTCAGGGTGCTTGATCGACCAGGCGGATCAGCGCCGCGACGGGCGCGATGGTGGCTGGGAATATCGGTCGGTATGGCGAGTCTGCGGCGGGAGTCACGAAGCCTTCGGGGGAGGGGCGACTGTCCCGTTTTGAGGACAGTGTCCCCAATTCAGGACAGTCCCGGGGCGGGGAATCAGCCGCAGCCCGCCGCCCCCGCGCCCCGGGGGAGCACCGCGACGCTCACCGCCAGGTACGCGGCCTGAGCCCGCACCGCCCGGAGTCTCACCTGCTCCGGGGCGATGCACCCCGCTACCGGCAGTCGCGGTCCCGGCAGCGAGGCGTCGATGGAGGCCTGCGCCAGCCGCTCGGCCAGGTCCCAGGGATGCGACGCCAGGGCCTCGAGCGACTTCCGCCGCAGCACGTTGAGGGCGCTGTTGCACAGCATGCCATCGGTGCTGATGTCGGGGGCGATCAGCGCGAGCTGATTGGCCCGGATGGCGGGGACGCCGCTGATGCGGACGGGACAGATCATCGGGCCGCTCTGGGCCGTCGCCAGCAAGACGACCCGTCCGCTCTCCACCCGAAAGGCGCTCGCCCCGGGCTGGAGCGTAAGGGTGACGATCTTGTTCTCCCCCTGCGCCAGCGCCTCCTGGACCAGCAGGCGTCCATCGCTGGCGGTGACCCGGACCTCATGGACGGCGCTGACAGCGGCCTGCTGCACCTGGCCCGCCAGCAGGCCGGGCGCGGCGCTCAGGGCGGCGGTGATCATGGTGGCGACGATCGGTCTCAAACGGAACATCACTTCCCCCTGGCGGCGGTCGATCTTCGTGGGCCCTGGTCGCAGGCTAAGCATAGCCGGATGGCCGGGCCGTGACGCCTGCTAGGCCGATTGTGGCGCAGGATCGGTCGGGGCCCGGCGACCGGCAATGCAGGTCCTGCGCCAGCGGAGGAGGAGGGGGCGCCGGGTTACGGCGCGACCTCGTGGAAGGTGAGTTCCTTCTCGTTCTCGAGCGCCCAGCGGAGCGACCACTCGTTTTCGAACAGCAGCAGCGGCGCCCCCTTGGTGTCGTACAGCCGCAGCCGGCCGCGGGCCGTCCCGGCCCGCTCGATCGCGGCGGCGGGGCCGGTGACCCAGCGGGGATAGCGATAGCTGATCGGCTGGAAGCGACAGGGCGCCCCGTACTCGTTGGTGAGCCGGAACAGCATGACGTCGAACTGGAGCTGGCCCACCGCGCCGACGATCGGCGCCGGCCCGGTCTCGCTCTCGGCGTAGAACACCTGCGCCGCCCCTTCCTCCGACAGCTCCCGGAGCCCGGTGTCGAGCTGCTTGCGACGCAGCGGATCCGCGGGATACACCTGGGCGAAGTGCTCGGGCGGAAACCGGGGAATCCCCTGGAACTCGAGGTCCCCGGCGGCGGAGAGGGTGTCACCGATGCGGAGCGATCCGCGGTCCATGACTCCGATCACGTCACCCGGCCACGCCTCCTCGATGGCGGTGCGCTCCCGGGCCAGGAACTGCTGCGGGCCGGTGAGCCGCATGCTGCGCCCGGTGCGCACCTGCTGGACTTCCATCCCCGCCTCGAAGTGCCCCGAGCAGACCCGGACAAAGGCGACCCGGTCGCGGTGCCGCGGATCCATGTTCGCCTGGATCTTGAAGACGAAGCCGGTGAACGCCGGCTGGGTCGGGGCGACGGGCCCGACGGTGGACTCCCGCGCCAGCGGCGGCGGCGCGAGCTGGAGGAAGTCCTCGAGGAAGGCCTCGACCCCGAAATTGTTGAGCGCGCTGCCGAAGTAGACCGGACTGAGCCGCCCGGCGAGGAACTCCTCCATCACGAATGGGTGCCCCGCACCATCCAGCAGGTGGATCTCGTCCGTGAGCTCCCGGACGACCGACGCGCCGAGCCGTGCGACCAGCGCGGGGTCGGCGAGGGGGTAGCTCTGGTGTGCGGTGCGGCTGGCGCCGTGGTCGCCGCTGCGGTCGAAGAGGATCACGGTGTTGTGCCGGCGGTCGACCACGCCGGCGAAGGAGCCTTCGTGATAGACCGGCCAGGTCATCGGCGAACAGAGAATCCCCAGGTCGCGCTCGACGTCGCCAAGCAGCTGGATCGGGTCGGCGCCGGCGCGGTCGCACTTGTTGACGAAGGTCACGATCGGCATGCGGCGCCGCTTGCAGACCTCGAACAGCTGCCGGGTGCGCTCCTCGACGCCGCGGCGGTTGTCGAGCAGCATCACCGCGCTGTCGGCCGCGACGAGCGTGCGGTAGGTGTCCTCGGAGAAGTCCTGGTGGCCGGGGGTGTCGAGCAGATTCACCCGGCAGCCGGCGTAATCGAACTGCAGCACGCTCGAGGTGACCGAGATCCCGCGCTGCCGCTCCAGCTCCATCCAGTCGGAGGTGACGTGCCGGGCCGCGTGCCGCGCCTTCACGGCGCCGGCGAGATGCAGCGCCCCGCCGAAGAGCAGCAGCTTCTCGGTCAGCGTGGTCTTGCCGGCGTCGGGATGGCTGATGATGGCGAAGGTGCGGCGGCGGGCGACCTGCTCCTCCAGCTCCCGGGCGGCATGCGCGCTGGGACTGGTGGCGGTCATCGGTTCGGCATTGGCCGGATGGCGGCCGGGAGCGGTGTTTTCACAGGGTAGATGATAATGACCCCGGGGGCGGCTCGCCCGAGGTGGCGCCTGGCGGAGACCACCGTGGACTCGGCGCTCCAGCCGCTGGAAGACGATCCCTAGTACGCGATGCCCACCCGCCGCCGCACATACGGCGCCAGGCTCAGCTGCTGCAGCATGAACTGGGCGACGTCCTCGACCGAGATCGCCTTGCCTCCGTCGGGCATCAGGTCGGCCGCGACCCGGTAGCTCCGGGTGAGTTCGCCGTCCACGAGGTCGGGGCAGCAGACCAGGGTCCAGTCGAGCCCGCTTTCCTTGAGCGCGGCCCAGGTGCCGAGGTGTTCCCGGTTGATCGCCTGAAAGATCGCGGGGAAGTCGGGGCGCTCGGAGCGGAGTCCGCCCAGCGGGCTGTCGAGCACTCCGCCGCCGGCGACGGCGAGCACCCGGCGGGTCCCCAGCCGCTTCATGCCCGCGACGATGTTCCGCATCCCGCTCGAAAGAGTGGTACCGGGATTCTGCAGGCCCGCCCCGCCCAGGGCGCTCAGCACCGCCTCGGCGCCTTCGAGGGCCTGCAGCACCGCGGCGGGATCGGTCACATCCCCCGACACCGTCTGCCCGCCGAGCCCCGCCGGGAGCTTGGCGGGGTCGCGCACCAGGGCGCGCACCGAGTGGCCATCCCGCGCCGCGTATTCGAGGAGCCGACGGCCGACTCGGCCGGTCCCTCCAAAGATGGTCAGCCGCATGCCACACACATCGCTTTCGAGGTCACTGGGAATATTCGGGGTGCCGCGGGGATCGTGCGGTGATCCAGGTCCTCAACGCGGCGGTCGGCGGCGGAGTTCCCTGTGAGGCAGGCGGGAACTCTTTGCGGCAGGGAGGCTTTATCGCTCTCGACACCGCGACCACCCGATCCCACTCACCCGGGCCCGACCCGACCGCAGGCGGAGGCCGTATGGAACCGAGCCGCATCCCCGGCAAGCTGACGACCGCCATCCCGGACCGGTACCGGGACGAACGTGACAGTGTGCTCCGGATCCTCGCTCGCTGGGAGGAGGCGCTCCGGGCCGCTTCGCTGCCGCTGCCGCCGCATTCCCTGGGTACCCGGTGAGAGTCCTGATGTTCGGGTGGGAGTTTCCACCCTTCCAGGCCGGCGGCCTCGCAACCGCGACGGTCGGACTGGTGAAGGGGCTGCTCCGCAACCGCACCGAGGTGACCCTGGTGGTGCCGTTCCCGGCGGAGGCCTCGCCGATGCCGGAGCTCAGACTGGTGAGCGCCGACGGTCCGGCGCCGGACCAGCTGGTGGTGCACCGCATCCCCTCGCCGATGACGCCCTACGGCGGTGCCGAGGAGTACCAGGAGATCTTCCGCACGATCAAGGGAAAGCCGCGGAGCACCGGCTCGGTCTACGGCGCCGACCTCTTCCAGGAGGTGGCGCGCTACGCCGGTCTCGCCGGGGAGATTGCGGGGCGGGAACCGCACGACGTGATCGACACGCACGACTGGATCACCTTCGCCGCAGGGATCGAGGCGCGCAAGGTGTCAGGCAGGCCGCTGGTCGCCCATATCCACGCCACCGAGTTCGACCGCGCAGGGGAAGGCGCCAACCCGGTGATCTGCCGGCTCGAATACGAGGGGATGATGGCCGCCGACCGGATCGTCGCCAACAGCCACGCGCTGAAGCGCATCTGCGTGGAGCGGTACGCCATTCCCGCCGACCGGATCGACGTGGTGCATTGGGGTATCGACGGCGATGGCTTCCGGGCCGACACTCCCCGGGAGAACCCCTTCGTGCCCCGCGCCGGCAGCGGCGCCCGCAGGAGGGTGCCGATCGTGCTCTTCCTGGGCCGCGTCACCTGGCAGAAGGGCCCCGACTACTTCATCGAGATGGCGGGCCGGGTCTCGGGCCACGTGCCCGAGGCGAAGTTCATCGTCGCGGGGCAGGGGGACATGCTGCCAGGGCTAATCAGGCGCACGGCCGAACTGGGGATCGCCGACCGAGTGCACTTCGCCGGCGGGGTGCAGGGGGCTCAGGTCAACCGGCTCTACCGCATGGCCGACGTCTGCGTGATGCCCTCGGTGAGCGAGCCCTTCGGCCTGGTGGCCCTGGAAAGCCTCCGAAATGGCACTCCATGCGTCATCCCGAGAACCGCCGGGGTGGCTGAGTGCGTTGTTAACGCGTTCAAGGTCGACTTCTGGGATGTCGACGCCATGACCGATCAGATCGTGGCCCTGATCCAGTACCCGGTGCTCCGGGAGGAGATGTCCGACAACGCCCGGAAGGAACTCGAGACTCCGCGCTTCAGCCTCGAAGAGCCGGCACGCCTCACCGCCGAGTCGTACCGGCGAGCCCTGACCTCCACCGCCTGGAGTCCCCGATGACCGAGATCTGCATCTACGCGCAGGTGCACCAGCCGTTCCGGCTCCGCCAGTTCCGGCTGTTCGACATCGGGAGCGAGGGCGAACTACTTCGACGACGGAGAGCCAACCGGCGGCTGCTGCGCCGGGTGGCCGACAAGTGCTACCTCCCCGCGAACCGGCTGCTCGCCGAGCTGATCCGCCGCATCCAAGGGCGAGTTCCAGGTCGCGCTGAGCCTGAGCGGTGTCCTGCTGGATCAGCTCGCGCGAGTGCGCGCCCGACGTGCTGGAGAGCTTCCAGGACCTGGTCGACACCGGCGGCGTGGAGCTGCTCGGGGAGACCTACTATCACAGCCTCGCGTCGCTCGCCTCCGAGGAGGAGTTCATCGAGCAGGTGGAGCGGCACCGGCGCACCATCGAGCGATCGTTCGGCCAGCGGCCGACGGTCTTCCGCAATACCGAGCTGATCTACTGCGACGACCTGGCGCCGACCATCGCGCGGCTCGGCTATCGCGGCGTCATGGTGGAGGGGGCGGACCATGTGATGGGGTGGCGCTCGTCGAACTTCGTCTACGAGGCGACGACGGCTTCGGGGCTCCGCCTGCTCCCGCAGAACTACCGGCTCAGCGACGACATCGCGTTCCGGTTCTCCAACCGGGGCTGGGACGAGCTGGCCGCTGACGGCCGACAAGTTCGCCGACTGGCTCGCCTCCGTCAACGGCAACGGCTACAGCGTCACCTCTTCGTGGACTACGAGACCTTCGGCGAGCACCAGTGGGCCGACACCGGGCATCTTCGAGTTCCTGGCCCATCTGCCGGAGCAGTGCTTCCGGCGCGGGTTGTCGTTCGTCCATCCGTCGCGCCTGGCCCAGCGGACGCCGGTCGCGGCGCTCTCGTTCGAACGCCGACCTCATGGGCGGACGTGGAGCGCGACACCACGGCCTGGCTGGGCAACCGGCTGCAGCACGCGGCGCAGGATCGGCTGTACGGGCTTCGTTCGGCGGTACTGGCGACGGGCGACGCGCGGCGGGTGGAGGAGTGGCGCCGGCTCACCACCAGCGACCACCTCTACTATATGTGCACCAAATGGTTCGCCGACGGGGACGTCCACAAGTACTTCAGTCCGTACGAGTCTCCCTACGACGCCTTCATTGCGTTCATGAACGTGACGCAGGATCTTGAGCAGGCGATCCCCGCGGCCCCGTCCGGCGCCAACCTGGTGCACGTGGCGGATCTCGCCGGCGCGGCCTGAACTCCGCTCTTTTGGGCGGGCCGGGAACCTTTCCCAGCCCGCCGGAGTTTCCCCCCCAGGCCCGGACAACCCGAGTCCTGCCCGGCGGGGGGAAGAGACACCGCATGTCGGGACGGACGACGGGAAAGAACGGATGACCAAAGACCAGGTTGGCCAGACCGCCACGGTGCCGGACACTCCGGTCACGCAGTCCGGGTCGAGTTTCGAGGCGCTGCTCGCCCCGCTGCTCGACTCGGCCTTCGGAACCGCCCTGCGCTTCACCCGCAACCGGTCGGATGCCGAGGACCTGGTGCAGGATGCGGCGCTGCTCGCCTGCCGGGGGTTCAAGACCTTCGAGCAGGGGAGCAACTTCCGCGCGTGGTTCTTCCGGATCCTGACCAACTGCTTCTACAGCAAGTACCGCCAGCGGAAGCGGCAGGGGACGGAGGTCGAGCTGGATGACACGCCGGAGCTGTACATCTATTGCCAGACGGCCGCGCTGGGGCTGCACGCCCGGACCGCGGACCCGGCGAATCTGCTGATGTCCCGGATGGCGACGGAACATGTGGAAGCCGCAATCGAGGCGCTGCCGGAGGAGTACCGGATCGTCGCGACACTCTATTTCATGCAGGACTTCTCCTATCAGGAGATCGCGGACGTGGTCGGTGTCCCGGTCGGAACCATCCGGTCACGACTGCACCGTGGCCGTCGGCTGCTGCAGAAGGCGTTGTGGATGATCGCCGAGGAGCGGGGGATCGTCAGTGCGCTGGCGGAAGTCACGAAGGAGGGAGACTGACATGCATCCCCCCGATCGCTTCACCTGCGAGGAGGTGTTCGAGCGCCTCGACGATTACCTCGACCGCGAGCTGACCGCGGACGAGATGCGCATGGTTCGGGAGCACCTGGAGACCTGCGCGGCCTGCGCCAGCGAGCACCGCTTCGAGTTCGGCGTGCTCGACGGTGTGCGGGAGAAGCTGCGCCGGCTGGCGGTGCCCGAGGATCTGATGGCGAAGATCGCCGCCCGGATCCAGGCCGACGCCGAGCGGGAGAAGGGGACCAGCTAGTCGGCCGCGACTCGCGGCCCGAGGGTCGCAGCGCCCAGCCCGTCGAGGAACTCCGGCGGGACCATTCCCTGCAGCTGGGAGAGAGTCGCCAGGTCGATGGACGACGGGGCGACGTGCGAGACCTGTTCCAGCCCCCGAGCTTGTGCAAGGCTGGGACAGCCGGCGATCACGGTCCGCCCGAAACAGGCCTCTGTCAGATCGGCGAAGGTCAGGTCGGCGGCGTGGAGTACCGCGTTGGTGAGTTCGGCGTGCTGCAGCGTTGCGCCGGAGAGGTTGGTACCCGCCAGCATCGCCCCGTTGAACGCGGTGCCCCGCAGATTGGCGCCCGCCAGGTTGGCTCCACGCAGGTTCCCCTCGGAAAGATCGGCGCCGGAGAAGTCCGAACCCGGAAAGCTGGTGTGATCGATCGCCGCGCGGCCCAGCCGGGCGTTGCGGAAGTCGGCTCCGGGCGCCGTCGCGTAGGCCAGTTTGAAGCTGGCGCGACCGAGTTCGGCACCCTCCAACGAGGTGCCGGTGAGGTCGGCCCCGAGCAGCCGGCCGTCGGTGATGCGCGCGCCGGCCAGTGAGGCGTTGCGGAGAATGGAGCCGCTCAGGTCGGCGCCGCGAAGGTCGGCCCCGTCGAGGCGGGCGCCGGCGAGGTTGGCCGAGCAGAGATCGGCCCCGCGGAGATCGGCACCGGTGAGGTCTGCGCCGGGGAGATCGGCGTAGAGGAGGATGGCGTGCGCGAGCCGCGCCCCGGCGAGGGTGGTCCCGTCGACCTCGTGCAGCAGGGCGCCGGTGTCCCGGCGAAGGATGCGGATCATGGGGTGCGGGCGCGATAAGGGGGCGATGGCGAAAAGGCTGGACAAAAGTACGCCTCCGCCCGCGGAGCGGAAGCCGGCCCGGTGGCCGGGGAACCGGTGGCGCCTCTCCGGCGTTAGCCGGTTTGATTGAAGGTGGGTTCCCGGCGGGCAAGTCAGGAGGTCGTACGGCAGCAATGAATGGAGAGCCGGGGTCATCCACGCGTACCGGTGCGGAGTACGGACCGGAGGAGCGCTGGCTGGCCGCGGTGCGCACCGAACTGCGTCGAGTCCGGGCGCCGGAATCCCTGCGCGCGAGAATCGGCGCCATGCTCGCTGTGGAGCACGAGTTCGGGCCCTGACGGGGAACCGTATCACGTCTCATCGCGTTGTCGGGCTGCGGCCACACTCAGGTGGCGGCGACAACCAGGGAGGCGGCAGTGCGGCAGATCACGGCGGAGGGTGTCCGGCTCGAGCAGGACCGCAGAGGGCAGGTCGACTGGCGCCGCTGGGGCCCCTATCTCGCCGAGCGGCAGTGGGGCACCGTGCGCGAGGACTACAGCGCCGATGGCGACGCTGGGACTACCTGCCGCACGATCATGCCCGCAGCCGCGCCTACCGCTGGGGCGAGGACGGCCTCGCTGGCATTCTGCGACGATCAGCAGCGGCTCTGCCTGGCGCTGGCGCTCTGGAACGGGCAGGACCCGATCCTCAAGGAGCGGCTCTTCGGCCTGACCAACCGGCGAAGGCAATCACGGCGAGGATGTGAAGGAGCTGTACTACTACCTCGACGCCACGCCGACGCATGCCTACCTCAAGATGCTGTACAAGTATCCGCAGTGCGCCTTTCCGTACGAGACGCTGGTTCGACGAGAACGCCGCGCGGGGCGTGGGTCAGCCGGAGTACGAGCTGATCGACACCGGGGCCTTCGACGACGACCGCTACTTCGACGTGGTCATCGAGTACGCCAAGGCATCCAGCGACGACATCCTGCTCCGGATCACCGCCCACAATCGCGGCCCCGAGGCGGCGCCGCTGCATCTGGTCCCCCAGCTCTGGTACCGGAATACCTGGTCGTGGCGCCCTGACGCCGTCCGGCCGCAGCTCCGTGCCGAGGGCGGTGCGGTGCTGGCGACCCACCCGACGCTGGGGGACTTCCGCTGGTGCGTCGAGGGGAGTCCGCGGCTGCTCTTTACCGAGAACGAGACCAATGCCGCCCGGCTCTTCGGTCATGCCGGCGGGTCGATGTACACCAAGGATGGATTCCACGAGCGGATCGTGGGCGGTCGCGCCGAGGCGGTGAATCCGGCGCAGGAGGGAACCAAGGCGGGGGCGTGGTACCAGGTCATGATCCCCGCGGGCGGCTCCAGCACGATCCGGGTGCGACTCACCCCGGGTCATGCCCGCCCGCTGTTCACCGACTTCGACCGGCTGCTGGAGCTCAGGGCCCGCGAAGCGGACGAGTTCTACGGCCAGCTGCAGCAGGAGCTTGCGGACGCCGACGCGCGGATGGTGCAGCGGCAGGCCTTCGCGGGGATGATATGGAGCAAGCAGTTCTTCTATTACGACGTCCCGGAGTGGCTCGCCGGCGACCCGCGGCAGCCGCCGCCGCCGTCGGGCCGGAGGCGCGGACGCAACGCGGAGTGGAAGCACCTGAACAATGCTGATGTCATCTCGATGCCGGACAGCTGGGAGTATCCCTGGTACGCCGCCTGGGATCTCGCCTTCCATTGCATTCCGTTCGCGCTGATCGACCCGGAGTTCGCGAAGCACCAGCTCGTGCTGCTCACTCGAGAGTGGTACATGCATCCCAACGGCCAGCTTCCGGCGTACGAATGGGCCTTCGGTGACGTGAACCCGCCGGTCCACGCCTGGGCGGCGTGGCGGGTGTTCCAGATCGACCGCAAGCGCCGGGGCGACCAGGGGGACATTGCCTTCCTCGAGCGGGTCTTCCACAAGCTCATGCTCAACTTCACCTGGTGGGTGAACCGCAAGGACGCCCAGGGCCGCAACGTCTTTCAGGGCGGGTTTCTCGGCCTCGACAACATCGGGGTCTTCGACCGCAGCGCACCGCTGCCGACGGGCGGCTACATCAACCAGGCCGACGGTACCGCCTGGATGGCGATGTACAGCCTCAACCTGATGCGGATCGCGCTGGAGCTGGCGCGCCACAACAAGGTGTATGAGGACATCGCCACCAAGTTCTTCGAGCATTTCCTGCACATCGCCGAGGCGATGACCAATCATCGGCGACGATGGTGTCGGCCTGTGGGACGAGGAGGACCAGTTCTACTACGACGTGTTGAACACTCCGGACGACCGGCTGGTGCCGCTGAAGGTGCGTTCGATGGTCGGCCTGATCCCGCTCTTCGCGGTGGAGACCATCGACCAGGCGCTGCTGGACGAGCTACCGGGCTTCGCCGGTCGGCTCCGCTGGTTCCTCGACGCCCGCCCCGACCTGGCCGCGCTGGTGTCGCGCTGGCACCAGCCCGGGATGGGGGACCGGAGGCTCCTGTCGCTGCTCCGCGGGCACCGCATGAAGCGGCTGCTGGCCCGGATGCTGGACGAGACGGAGTTCCTCTCCGAGTACGGGATCCGGGCGCTCTCCCGGGTGCACGAGCAGGACCCGTACGTCTTCGACGTGATGGGGATGCCCCTCACGGTGCGCTACCAGCCCGGTGAGTCGGATTCGGGGCTGTTTGGGGGCAACTCCAACTGGCGGGGGCCGATCTGGTTCCCGGTGAACTATCTGCTGATCGAGTCGCTGCAGAAGTTCCACCACTACTACAGCGATGAGTTCCGGGTCGAGTGCCCCACCGGTTCGGGGCGCTATCTCTCGCTTGCGGAGGTGGCGGATGAACTCTCGACCCGGCTGTCGCGGATCTTCCTGCGGAATGCCTCCGGGCGGCGCCCGGTATTCGGCGAGCATGAGAAGCTGCAGGCCGACCCGCATTTTCGGGATCATGTGCTGTTTCACGAGTACTTCCATGGCGACACCGGCCGCGGCGTGGGGGCGTCGCACCAGACCGGCTGGACCGGGCTGATCGCCAAGCTGCTGCAGCCGCGACAGATGGGGACCGCGGCCGGCGCGAGCAGGCCCAGGCCGGAACCCCTCGCGAAGCCGGCTCATGCGATGCGGGGGAGCCACCATGCCGGGAGCTGAGATGGCGAACCGACCGATTCCGAAGCTGCTGACCGGGCAGCGCGCGGTCGTCACCGGCGCAAGCTCCGGCATCGGCAAGGCGATCGCGCTGGCGCTGGGCGAAGCGGGGGCGGATGTCGCGGTGAACTACTCGTCGGCCGAGGCGCCGGCGCTCGAGGTCGTGGCGATGCTCCGGGCGATGGGCCGCCGCGCCTTTGCAGTGAAGGCGGACGTGGCCGACGAGACGCAGGTGGCCGCGCTCTTCCAGCGGGCTCGGGAGGAGTTTGGCAGCGTCGACATCCTGATCAACAACGCCGGCCTCCAGAAGGATGCGCCGCTGCACGAGATGACGGTGGCCCAGTGGCAGCGGGTGATCGACGTCAATCTCACCGGGCAGTTCCTCTGCGCCCGGGAGGCGGTGCGTGAGTTCCGCCGCCGCGGACCGGCGCCGGAGATCTCCCGCGCCCTGGGGAAGATCCTGTGCGTGAGCTCGGTGCATGAGGTGATTCCCTGGGCGGGTCACGTGAACTACGCCGCCTCCAAGGGCGGGGTGATGCTCATGATGAAGAGCATCGCGCAGGAGTACGCCGCGGAACGGATCCGGGTCAACAGCGTGGCGCCGGGCGCCATCCGCACCCCGATCAACAGGGAGGCGTGGGAGACCCCGGAGGCCTACCAGGCGCTGATGAAGCTGGTCCCCTGCAAGCGGATCGGCGAACCCGACGATTTGGCCCGCGCCGCGGTGTGGCTGGTCTCCGACGAGGCCGATTACGTCACCGGCACCACACTATTCGTGGACGGCGGCATGACGCTGTATCCCGGCTTCGAAGCGGGAGGCTGAGATGAATCTGGAGGCGGAGTACCTGGAGGCAGACGGACTCGGTGGCTTCGCCTCGGGGACCGTCGCCGGATGGCGCACCCGTCGCTATCACGGCCTGCTCACCCCGGCGATCGAGGTGCCCTCGCGCCGCGCCGTGCTGGTGGATGGCTTCGAGGCGTGGGTCGAAATCGATGGGGTTCGGATTCCGCTATCGGCACAGCATTACCTCCCCGAGGTGGTGCACCCCGATGGCCACACCCGGCTGAGTGGCTTCCGTGCGATGCCGTGGCCGATGTGGACGTGGCGGCTCATGGATGGCACGAGGATCACTCAGGAGATCGTGGTGCCGCACGAGCGGCCCGCGGTCGCGGTGCGCTGGTCGATCGCGAGCCCGAAGCCGGGGATGCGGCTGATCGTGCGGCCGCTGCTCTCGGGGCGGGACACCCATGCGCTGCACTACGAGAACGACGGGCTCGATCCGGCGGCGCTGGTGCTCGGCGAGCAGGTTCGCTGGCGCCCCTATGCCACCTTGCCCACCGTGCTGAGCCAGGCCGACGCGACCTACAGCCACGAACCCCGGTGGTACCGGAACTTCCTGCTCGCGGAGGAGCGCAATCGCGGCTTCGAGCACCGGGTGGATCTCTGGTCGCCCGGTGAACTCAGCTGGGATCTCGCGTCGGGCTCGGCGGGCTGGGTGCTCGCCGCCGAGGGCGCCGATGGCTACGTATCGCTGGGCCGGGGCTCGGCACGCAGCATCGTGAAGCGGGTGTTCGACCAGGAAGCCGATCGCCGTGAGCGGTTCCGTTCCCCGCTGGAGCTCGCCGGCGATGCCTACCTGGTGCGTCGCGGCGAGGGGAAGACGATCATCGCCGGGTATCCCTGGTTCACCGACTGGGGCCGCGACACGTTCATCGCCCTGCGCGGACTCTGCCTCGCGACCGGCCGGCTGGACGATGCCCGTGCGATCCTGCTTGAATGGGCCGGCCTGGTCTCGGAAGGGATGCTGCCGAACCGTTTCGTGGAAGGGGGCGATGCGCCGGAATTCAACGCGGTGGACGCTTCCCTCTGGTACGTGATCGCGGTGCACGAGTTCCTGCAGCAGATGAGTGCCGAGAAGCGGCGACTGCCGGCGGCAGAGCGGCAGCGGCTCGTCGCCGCCGTGGAAGCGATTCTCGTCGGCTACTCGAGCGGTACGCGGTACGGGATTCATGCCGAGGCCTCCGGGCTGCTCGCCGCGGGAGTACCCGGCGTGCAACTCACCTGGATGGATGCCAAGGTCGGCGACTGGGTGGTGACGCCTCGGATCGGCAAGCCGGTGGAGGTGCAGGCGCTGTGGATCAACGCGCTCCGGGTGGGGAGCCAGTTCTCCGGCCGCTGGGGACTGCTCGCCGAGCGGGCGACGGTCGCCTTTGCGGAGCAGTTCTGGCACCCGGGCGGCTACCTGTACGACGTGGTGGATGCCGACGGGCGGGAGGGGATACATGACCCGAGCTTCCGGCCCAACCAGCTCTTCGCGATCGGCGGGCTGCCCTTTCCGGTGATTGATGCCGAGGGGGCGCGCCGGATGGTGGATGCGGTGGAGGCCCGTCTGTGGACCCCGATGGGGCCGCGAAGCCTCGCGCCAGGCGAGCCCGGCTACGCCCCGGTATACACCGGAGGGCCGGTGGAGCGTGACGCCGCCTATCACATGGGGACGGTGTGGCCCTGGCTCGCAGGGCCGTTCATCGAGGCCTGGGTGCGGGTCCGGGGCGACTCGGCCGCGGCACGAAGAGCGGCGCGGGAGCGCTTCTTCCTCCCGCTCGTCGCCGGGCTGGAGCGATGCGGGCTCGGCCATCTCGCCGAGATCGCCGACGCAGAGCCTCCGCATACGCCACGGGGCTGCCCCTTCCAGGCCTGGTCGATGGGCGAACTGCTCCGGCTGGATCGCGTGGTGCTCGCCGAGCCGAAGGCGGTGCAGTCGAGGCGACCGGTGGCGGCCGGCCGATGAATCGCGCCCCTTCGCGGTGGGTCGCGCATCTGCCGGAGTACGCCGCCGAGGCGTTCGGGCTGGGGCTGTTCATGCTCTCGGCGTGCGGCTTTGCGGTGCTGCTCTTCCATCCGGCGTCGCCGGTGGTGTATTGGATTCCCAGCCCTTTCAGCCGGAACCTGGCGATGGGCGCCGCCATGGCGGTGACCATGCTGATCAACGTCTACGGCCCGTGGGGCCAGCGGTCGGGAGCGCACCTCAATCCGGCGGTGACGCTCACCTTCTTCCGGCTGGGCAAGGTGGCTCGGGCGGACATCCCCGGGTACCTCGTGGCGCAGTTTCTCGGTGGAGTCGCGGGCACGGCGGCGGCGGCGCTGATCTTCGGCACGCTGCTGGCGGATCCGGCGGTGAATTACGTCGCGACGGTGCCGGGGCCGATGGGTGTCGCGGTGGCGTTCGTGGCGGAGCTGCTGATCACCTTCGTCCTGATGCTGGTGATCCTGCACGTGGCGTCGACCGCGGCGCTGGCCCGCTTTACCGGGGTGTGCGCGGCACTCCTGGTGGGGCTCTACATCACCTTCGAGGCGCCCTATTCGGGGATGAGCATGAATCCGGCGCGCACGGTGGGCTCGGCGATGTTCGCGCACCTGTGGACGGGGTGGTGGATCTACTTCGTCGCGCCGCCGATCGGGATGCTCGCGGCGGCCGAGGCCTTCCTGCGGCTCAAGGGGCCCCGGACGACACTCTGCGCGAAGCTGTCGCACGTCGACGGGGTGCGCTGCATCTTCTGCGAGCATCACGCCCGCTGAGCGCGGGAACTCTTCCGGGGGCGCCGGCATTACCACGGCACAAGGACAGCGGCACGGGCATGCGGCCCCTGCCTCACACAACCCCTGGAGGAAGACGATGCGCCGGATTCTCGCGGTAGTCGCGATGCTCGTGACCGTGGTCGGGATGACGACCGCGGCGACCTACGCCCCGAAGGTGTACACCAGCAAGCCGTTCGCAGGTGTGAAGGCCAACACCGGCACGGTGTCGGCGTCGGTGGAGAATGGCAAGATCACGCTCAAGGTCTCCGATGACTTCGTCATCCCGGACACCCCCGCGCCGAGCTGGCAGATCATCGACTCCAAGGGCAACACGTACCTGCTGAACCAGTTCCGCATCAAGGGCGACAAGACCAACCGGATGATCACCCTCCCGAGCTACATCAACGACGTGGCCAAGGTGCAGGTGTGGTGCTCGTTCGCCGAAGTGGTGCTGGGTGAGACCACCTTCGACACCATCGTCAAGTAACTGACCTCATTCACACCGCCGGTCGGGCGCTCCCGGCCGGCGGTCGTGTTTCCCGGAGGAACTCCCGATGCGCAAGTTCATGCTGCTGACCGCCGTGCTCTCGTTCGCCGCCGTCGTCTCCCGGGCCACTGCACAAGTGGCCGAGCACAAGAGCCTCACCATCGAGGGCGCCCGCAACGTCATCGCGGCCGCCGTGTCCTACGCCCGCACCAGGGCCGGAACCGGCGTGATCGCGGTGGTGGACGACGGCGGCAACCTCATGGCCCTGGAGCGGCTGGACGGCACCTTTGCCGCCGGGGCCAACATCTCGATCGGCAAGGCGCGCACCGCCGCGCTGTTCAAGAAGCCGACCCGGTTCTTCGAAGAGCTGATCAACAAGGGTCGCACCGCCATGACGACGGTGGACTTCACCCCGCTGATCGGCGGCGTGCCGATCGTCGTCGACGGCCAGATCGTCGGGGCCATCGGGGTGAGCGGCGCGGCGAGCGCGGCGGAAGACGAGGAGGTCGCGATGGCCGGCGCGGCCGGAATCGGAAGCCAGGTGTCGATGGCGGCGCCGCTGCACCAGATGAACGTGAACTACTTCTCCCACGACCAGGTCAGCGCCGCCTTTGCCAAGGGGAGCGTGCTGCTCGACGGCGCGGGGCGGAACTACATGGTGCACGCCAGCCGCCGCGACAAGGCAGGACAGGTCGAAGTGCATGTGCTCGACACCGACGTGATCTACGTGCAGGACGGCTCGGCCACTCTCGTGACCGGCGGCTCGATGGTAGGCGGGAAGACCATCGAACCGAACGAGATCCGGGGCGACTCGATCACCGGCGGTGAGACCCGCAGGATCGTGAAGGGCGACGTGATCACCGTGCCGAATGGCACGCCGCACTGGTTCCAGGACGTGAAGGGGACGCTCACCTATTACGTCGTCAAGGTCCGGTAGGCCGCCATGCGACGGGTACTCCTCACTCTCGCGGCCGTCACCGCGCTCGGATCCTCCGGAATCCGGGCGCAGGTGACCGGCGACGCTCCCTACGGCAAGCCCACCGCCATAATCAACCTCGGCACCAGCGAGGGGACGGCGCTGGTGCGGGGCCAGTGGCGCTACAGCGACGCGCAGTTCGTCGACGTCGAGCATCATGCGCCGGGGATGGATCTGCGTCCCTCCGGCCCGCCCAACCGGACCCACGATCTCACTCCCCACGCCGGGGCGGCGGACTTCGACGATTCCGCCTGGCTCAGCTTTCCGGCTGAGTCGATCGAGGCGCGCCGCGGCGACGGCAAGTTCAGCTTCAACTGGTACCGGGTCAACGTCACCATTCCGGAGCGCGTCGGATCTCACGACCCGACGGGGATGACGGTGGTCTTCGAGCTGGTGGTGGACGATTACGCCGAGGTGTGGGTGAACGGCAAGCTGCCGGTGGTTCTGGGACAGACCGGGGGCCAGGTGGTAAAGGGATTCAACGCACCCAACCGGGTGGTGCTCACGCGCGATGCCCGGCCGGGTCAGCAGTTCCAGCTGGCGATCTTCGGCATGAACGCCCCGGTCTCCAATCCCCCGGTGAACTTCATCTGGATCCGCTCTGCGACACTCGACTTCTACACGCCGGAGCAGGCGCAGGTGGCACATCCGGCCGGGGGACACATCAGCCGGCTCGATCCCGCGTTCGACGCGGTGGTCGCGCCCGAGGCGAAGATCGAGAAGCTGGCGGGCGGGCTTCGAGTTCCCCGAGGGCCCGGTGTGGGTGCGCGAGGGCGGCTATCTCCTGTTCAGCGACCCAAACACCAACACCATCTATCGCTGGTCCCCGACGGGCGGTGAGCGTGTACCGGACCAAGAGCGGGTATGCCGGCGTCGATATCGGCGACTACCACCAGCCCGGCTCGAACGGTCTCACGCTCGATCGCGAGGGCCGACTGGTCATCGACCAGCACGGCAACCGCCGCGTGATCCGGGTCGAGCGAACCGGCGCCGTGACGGTGCTGGCCGACCGCTACGAGGGGAAGCGGCTCAACAGCCCGAACGACCTGGTGTTCCGCTCGGACGGGAGCCTCTACATCACCGATCCGCCATTCGGTCTGCCCAGGGTGTTTGACGATCCGGCCAAGGAGACTCCATGGAGCGGGGTCTACCTGCGTGCGGGACGGCAGGCGTGACTCTGCTGACGAAGGACCTGAGCGGGCCGAACGGCATCGCCTTCTCGCCCGACGAAAAGGCGCTGTACGTCGACAACTGGGACCCGAAGCGCAAGGTCATCATGCGCTACGATGTGAATCCCGACGGCACGATCGCCAACGGGAAGCTGTTCTTCGACATCACCCGTTCGGTGCCGGGGGACGATGCCTGGGATGGCATCAAGGTCGATCGCGAAGGCAACGTGTATGCCGCCGGTCCGGCCGGGATCTACGTGCTCTCGCCCGCCGGGAAGCTGCTCGGCACCATCACCCCGCCGGAGCATGTGGCCAACTTCGCCTGGGGCGATGACGACCTGCAGACTCTCTATATCACCGCGTCCACCGGACTGTACCGGGTGCGGCTGAACCTCGCCGGCGCCGTGGCATTCGGGCCGACCGAGGCGGCAACCCGCTGAGCCGGCGGTAGCCGCACCCTACTCGGGAACCTCCTGTCGCCAAGAGCGTTCTGGTGGCAGGAGGAACATCCCGATGTCAGCGACCGAGCGTCCCGACAGCATCCTGATCCATCCCGCCCTCGCCGGTCGGACTCTGA
Source organism: uncultured Gemmatimonadales bacterium (assembly GCA_963825065.1). Classification (GTDB taxonomy): domain Bacteria; phylum Gemmatimonadota; class Gemmatimonadetes; order Gemmatimonadales; family GWC2-71-9; genus JADJOM01. The sequence goes on along the minus strand of CAWGRU010000021.1, from coordinate 94,466 downwards.
TGGTCCGCCGCGATGGACAGTGGGCGGCCTTCGACATTCATGTCGAGGGACGGTTGAGCGAGCCGCGTCAGATCACCGGCGATCCCACCCTGCACGCCTGGCGCGGAGGCGTGGCGCAATGACCCCCAATCACTACGACGTGATCATCATCGGCAGTGGCGCGGGCGGCGGCACGCTCGCCTACCGGCTCGCGCCGACGGGCAAGCGGGTGCTGCTGCTGGAGCGGGGCGGGTATGTGCCCCGGGAGAAGGAGAACTGGAGCACCCGCGCGGTGAACGTGGAGGGGCGCTACAACACGAAGGAGGAGTGGCGGGATCGGAACGGCAAGCCGCTCCACCCCCACACCAACTACTTCGTCGGCGGCAACACCAAGTTCTACGGCTCGGCGCTCTTCCGGCTTCGCAAGGAGGACTTCGGTCCGCTGCAGCACTACAGCGGCGTGTCGCCCGCCTGGCCGATCAGCTACGACGAGCTGGAGCCGTTCTACACCGAGGCCGAGCATCTCTACCAGGTGCGCGGCAACCGGGGGGAGGACCCGACTGAGCCGCGGGCGAGCGCGGGGTACCGGCATCCCGCGGTGAGTCACGAGCCGCGGATCCAGGCGCTGAGCGACGACTTCACCCGGCTCGGCCTCCGGCCGTTTCATACCCCCCTCGGCGTGATGCTCGACGAGCGGGTGCCGCAGCGGTCGGCCTGCATCCGTTGCGCGACCTGCGACGGCCACCCCTGTCTGGTGAATGCCAAGTCGGACGCGCAGACCGTGTGCGTCGACCCCGCCCTGGAACACCCCAACGTCAGTCTGGTGACCGATGCGTACGTGTCGCGGCTGGAGACGGACAGACCGGGACGGCGGGTGACGAAGGTGCACGTCGAACGCCACGGCGCGCAGGAGGTGTACTCCGGCGATGTGGTGGTGGTGTCCGCCGGTGCCATCAATTCGGCCGCACTGCTGCTTCGGTCGGCGTCCGACCGGCATCCCCGCGGCCTGGCCAACGGGTCGGACATGGTGGGACGGCACTACATGGGCCACATCAATTCGGTGCTCATGGCCGTCTCCAAGTGTCCCAACCCGACGGTGTTCCAGAAGACGCTCTCGGTCAACGATTTCTATCTCGGTTCCGCCGAGTGGCCGCACCCAATGGGTCACATCTCCTTCGTGGGGAAGCTGGATGGGGATACTCTCTCGGCCGGTGCGCCAGCGATCGCGCCGGGGTGGACGCTCGAGCTGATGGGCAAGCACTCGCTCGATTTCTGGCTCACCTCGGAGGATCTGCCCGATCCGGACAACCGGGTGACTCTCGATCGTGACGGCCGGATCGTGCTCAGCTACCAGCCGAACAACGAGGAAGGGCACAAGCGGCTCACCGCGAAGCTGGAACAGCTCATGAAGAGCCAGACCGCGTGCGCGGTGCATGGCCATGAATGCCACCAGGGACTCTTCTCCCGCAACCTCTTCCTCGGGCAGCGGATTCCGCTGGCGGGGGTAGCCCACCAGAACGGGACGATCCGGTTCGGTGACGACCCGAAGACCTCGGTGCTCGACCGCAACTGCAAGGCGCACGAGGTAGACAACCTCTACGTGGTGGACGCGAGCTTCTTCCCGTCGAGTGGCGCGGTCAATCCGGCACTCACCATCATGGCCAACGCGCTCCGCGTCGGGGATCACCTGAAGGAGCGGCTGGCATGATCCGCCTCTGCGATCTGGTCCGGCGGGCGGGAGTCACGGCTCTCATGGCGGGGGGGCGGTACCTGCCCTGGCTCTATCTGACCGGCCTGCTGCTGGTCGCGGCACCCCTGCCGGCCCAGGCGCCGTGGACAGGGCAGGGAGTCGGCCTCCCCGCCGCGGAGTCGGTGCCGGTCGTCGGCCTCACGGTCTCCGACATGGACCGGTCGCTGGGCTTCTACACCGGCATGCTTCCGTTCCGGGTGGTGGCCGACACCGAAGTGGCCGGCGCCCCCTGGGAGGCGCTGACCGGGCTCTTCGGAGTCCGCATGCGGGTGGTGCGGCTCGCGCTGGGTGACGAGCGGCTGGAGCTCATCGAATATCTCGCCGCCTCGACGCCGGGCCGGCCGGCGCCGGTAGACGCGCGCAGCAACGATCGCTGGTTCCAGCACGTCGCGATCATCGTGAGCGACATGGACAGCGCCTATCACCTCCTCCGGGCGCATCGCGTGCGGAGCGCCTCCACCGGGCCGCAGCTGCTCCCCAAGACGATCCCGGGCGCCGCCGGAATCCGCGCCTTCTATTTCAAGGACCCCGACGGACATCCGCTCGAAATCCTGCAGTTCCCGCCCGACAAGGGCGACCCGAGGTGGCACCGGAAGGGCGAACTGTTCCTTGGAATCGATCACACCGCCATCGTCGTGGCGAGCACCGAACGGAGTCTCGCCTTCTATCGCGACCTGCTCGGCCTCAGGGTCGCGGGGCAGAGCTACAACTCCGGTTCCGAGCAGGCGCACCTCAATAATGTCGAGGGGGCAAGTCTCCACATCACGGGGCTGCGCAGTCCGGAGGGGCCTGGGGTGGAGCTGCTCGAATACCTTGCGCCGACCGACGGCCGCCCGATCGCCGAGGACGAGCGGGCCAACGACCTGGTGCACTGGCAGACGACCGTCGTGGTCCGCGACCTGGACCGGCTGGCGCAGCGGCTCGACTCCGCCGGGGTGCCCCGGGTATCCCGCGAGGCGAGCCTGGTCTTCGAGCGGAACCTCGGGCCGGTCCGGGGCATTCTGATCAGAGATCCCGATGGCCACGTAGTCGAGTTGATCGGCCGGTAAGCTCCGGCGGGGAGGCGGCGATGGCGATCCAGTTTCGGCAGCTCGGCGGCGACGATGCGGACAGACTGGTCGAACAGCTCCTCGAGTGGTACCGGGGCGAAGGCCGGATCCTCGCGCCGGTGACGGCCCGTCGGCAGGCGCGGCGGATGCTCGACGGACAGCCATGGCTGTCACGCCTGGCTGATCGAGAATCACGGCGGTGCGATCGGCTATCTGATGCTGACATTCCAGAAGGGCGGCCTGCGCGAAGCCCCTCGGGCCCGGCTGGCGGCACTGTACGTCGCGCCGGCGGCGCGTGGCCAGGGGGTCGGCAGGCAGGCGAGCCGCTTCGTGGCCGACCTTGCGCGCTGGCTCCAGGTGCGCGTCGTCGATGCGGATGTCCAGCGCGAGGACCGGCACGCGAGCGCGCTGGCCCGCGCCGCGGTCGCCGCGCCCTGGTCCATCGAATCCACTCCCCGGCAGGCGACCGCATGACTGGCACGATGCTGAACACCCCGATGACCCGGACCCCTTCGGGGATGCCCGCGATGATGAGCGCGGTGGCGGTGGTGCCGGGCCGACCGGGCTCGGTGCATCTCACCCGGATGCGCACGCCGACGGTAGATGAGGTGCCGGACGGACGCGGGGTGCTGGTCAAGGTCCTCAGGGTGGGTGTGGATGGCACCGACAAGGAGATCAACGCGGCGGAGTACGGCGCTGCGCCGGAGGGCTTCGACTTCCTGGTTGTCGGGCATGAGAGCTTCGGCCGGGTCGAGGCGGTGGGACCGAGGGTGACCGAACTGGCGCCCGGCGACTATGTCGTGGCGACGGTGCGACGGCCGGGCCACAGCATCTACGACGCCATCGGCACCAACGACATGACCACCGATGACGTCTACTACGAGCGTGGCATCAACCTGCGTCACGGGTACCTCGCCGAGTACTACGTCGACGACGCGGAATTCGTGGTGAAGATCCCCCAGGGACTCAAGGATGTCGGGGTGCTGCTGGAACCGACGACGGTGGTGGAGAAGGGGATCGCGCAGGCCTACGAGATCCAGCGGCGGCTCAGGGTCTGGCGGCCGCGGAAGGCGGCGGTCATGGGCGCCGGCACCATCGGGTTGCTCGCCGCGATGGCGCTCAGGATCCGCGGGCTCGACGTGACGGTGTTCGGGCTCGACCGCAAGCCGTATCTCAACTCCGATCTGATCGAGGCCCTCGGCGCCCGCTACGAGTCGACCCGCGATCTCACCATCATGGAAGGGGCGGCGAAGTACGGCCCCTTCGACCTGATCTTCGAGGCCACGGGGTATTCGCCGGTCGTGTTCGAGAGCATGCAGGCCCTGGCCAAGAACGGCGTCCTGGTCCTCTCCAGCGTCACCGGTGGCGACCGCCGCGTCGAGGTTCCGGCGGACCGGATCAACCTGGACTTCGTCCTGGGCAACAAGGTGATGGTGGGCACCGTCAACGCCAACCGGGAATACTTCGAGCTGGGCGTGAAGGACATGGCCCAGTGTGAAGCGCAGTTCCCCGGCTGGCTGAGCCGCCTGCTCACCCACCCGGTGGATGGGCTGGAGAGCTTCGGCCGACTGTTCGATACGCTCACCATGGGGCAGAGCGTCATCAAGGCGTTCTGCCGCGTCGCGGAGGAGCAGGCCGGGCCTGACTAGCGGGTGGCGCCCCGCGCAGGTAACGTTTGCTGGATTCTTGCAGATTTCGTCCGCGGGCGCCGAGTCCCCTTCGCGGCTGATTCATGCATCTGCCGGGCTATACCGTCGAAGCCGAACTCTATCGTGGCCGGAAGCGCGCGGTCTACCGCGCCCGCCGGCAGGCCGACGGCTTCCCGGTCATCATCAAGGCGCTCCTGGAGGAATTCCCCGCCGCCGCCGACACCGCCAATCTGCGACGTGAATTCGCCATTCTCCGCTCGCTGGAGATACCCGGCATCGCGCGCGCCATCGCACTGGAGAATCCAGGTGGGCGGCCCTCCCTCGTCCTCGAGTATGCCGGTGAGACGACGCTCAAGGAGTTGATCGCCCGTCGTCAGGTGGACGTCGGGGCTGCCCTCTCCATCGCCCGGCAGCTCGCCGGGGTGCTCGCCTCCCTGCATCAGGCGGGCATCGTCCACAAGGACGTCAATCCCAACAATATCATCGTGTCCCGCGATTCGGGCCGAGCCACTCTCACCGACTTCGGCATCGCGTCGCGGGCGCGGTCCGAGCCCCAGCGTCCGGGCGTGCCGCATCTGATCGAGGGGACACTGGCCTACATGTCCCCGGAACAGACGGGGCGCATGAATCGCGATCTCGACTACCGCACCGACCTGTACTCACTCGGCGTGACCTGTTACGAGATGCTGACCGGACGGGTGCCGTTCGAGTCCGCCGATCCGCTCGAAGTCATCCACGGCCATGTGGCCCAACCGCCGGTACCGCCGGCGGAGCTTGATCCGCGGATTCCGCGGGCATTGTCCTGTCTGGTCCTTCGGCTGCTCGGCAAGGCGGCCGAGGACCGCTATCAGAGTGCCGAGGGGGTCGCGGCCGATCTGGAGCGCTGCCAGCAGGCCTGGGAGACCGCTGGCCTCATCCCGGAGTTTGCGCTGGGTGAGCAGGACGTGCGGTCCCGCTTCGTCATCCCCCATCGCCTGTACGGGCGGGAGGCGGAGATCGGCCGGCTGCTGGCGGGATTCGATCGAGCCGCGGCGGGACGCGCCGAACTGGTGCTGGTCTCGGGGTACTCGGGGATCGGCAAGACGTCGCTGGTCCAGGAGATCTACCGCTCTCTCGCCGGCCGGCGGGGGTACTTCGTCGCGGGAAAGTTCGATCAGCTGGTGCGCGACGCCCCGTACGCGGCGCTGGCGCAGGCCTTTCAACTTCTGGTCCGGCACTTCCTCGCCGAAAGCGACGAGCAGGTCGCGGTCTGGCGGATGCGCCTGAAGGAGGCGCTGGGTGGGAGCGGGTCGGTTCTGATCCCGCTGATTCCGGATCTGGACCGCCTGATCGGACCGCTGCCCTCGCTTCCCCCCTCGACCCCGCCGAGGCCCAGCACCGTCTCAATCGGGCCTTCCAGCAGCTGCTCCGGATCATCGCCACCCGGGAGCACCCGCTCGTCCTGTTCCTCGACGACCTTCAGTGGGCGGACGCCGCGACGCTCCGGCTCCTGCCGCAGCTGCTCTCGGATCCGGAGCTGGAGGGCCTGCTCCTGCTCGGCGCCTATCGGGACAACGAGGTCGATGCCGCGCATCTGCTCAAGGGCGTGATCCGCGAGGTGGCTGCGGGAGGGACCGCGGTGACTGAGCTGACGCTCGGGCCTCTCGGAACGGGTGAGGTGCAGGCGCTGGTCCGGGACACCCTGGGCAGTGCGGACGATTCGGTGGCATTGCTTTCCGGCGTGGTGCTGGAGAAGACGGTGGGCAACCCGTTCTTCGTGAACCAGTTTCTCCAGTCTCTGCACCGCGATGGTCACATCGTGTTCGATCGTGCGGCGCAGGCCTGGCGGGCGGATCTCCCGGCCATCCGCGGGCTCAGGATCACCGAGAACGTGGTGGACCTGATGGCCGCACGGCTGCAGCGCCTGCCGAGCGCGACTCAGCGGGTGCTCCGGCTCGGGGCCTGTGTTGGGGGCCGGTTCGACCTGACCACCCTCGCGACGGTGGCCGAGGAGGCGCCGGAGGTGTCGGCCAGGGACCTGTGGCCGGCTATCGAAGAGGGATTGTTGTTGTCAGGCGATGCCTCGTATGGCTTCGCCCCCGACCTGGCCGATGGCCGTCCTCCGAGCCTGCGCTTCTTCCGGTTTCTGCACGACCGGGTGCAACAGGCGGCCTACGCCCTCATCCCCGAATCTGAACGGCGCCAGCTGCACCTGATGGTCGGGCGCCTCCTGCTGGCCCGCGGGGAAGACCCGGCGCATCCCGGCTGGCTGTTCGACGTCGTGAACCAGCTCAACTACGGGGCCGAGCTCATCGCCGACCCGGCGGAGAGGTTGCGACTCGCGGAGTTCAATCTGGCCGCGGGCCGACGCGCCAAAGCCTCCGCGGCCTTTCCCGGTGCGCTGGGGTACTTCCGCGCCGGGGCCGCGCTCCTCCCGGCCGATGCGTGGGAAAGGCACCACGACCTCGCCTTTGCGCTCGAGCTCGAGGTCGCCGAAGGGTTCTACCTGAGCGGCGCGTTCGAGGACGCGGAGCGGTCCTTCCGGGCGCTGCTGGGTCGTGCCACGGCCACCCTCGAGTACGCTGACGCGGCCGCGTTGCTGGTGGTCCAGCTCGAGACCATGGAGCGGTTCGCCGATGCCATCGCGGTGGGAACGGAGGCGCTCCGGCGCCTGGACGTCATGCTACCCGGGGAGGCCGACGCCAAGCGTGCTGCGCTGGAGCGCGAGCTGGGCGAGATCGACGCCAGGATCGGAGACCGGGACATCGCCACGGTTGTCGACCTGGCTCCGCTCACGGACCCCCGGATTCATCGGGCCCTGAAGCTGCTGACCGCGACCTGGGCGTCGGCCTATATCAGCGCCGATGTGCCGCTCTCGACACTGATCGCCGCCCGCATCGTGCGTCTCTCGCTGGAGCACGGCCACGCCCCGGAGTCGGCCTTCGGGTACGTGCTCCACGCCATGACGCTGGGGTCCGGACTGGGCCGGTTCGATCGGGGCTGGGAGTTCGGAGACCTCGCGATCCACGTCAACGAGCGACTGGCCGACCTGCGGTTGCGGGCCAAGGTGCACCACATGTTCAGCGCCTTCGTGAACCTGTGGCGCCGGCCGTTCGCGACCTGCCTGCCGCACGCCCGGGAAGCCTATCGCTCGGGGCTCGAGTCCGGCGACCTCCAGTTTGCAGGCTACGGGCTGTTCCATCAGAGCTGGTATGCGCTGGCGCTCGCTCCCGAGCTGGCCGAGGTCGAGCGCGAGATCGCTCCAAGCGTGACGGCGCTGCGGCGGATCAAGATGGATGCATGGGGTCAGGTCCAGCGCTTGATCCTCAACTGGGGCCTGGCGCTGCGCGGGCTCACCGCCGCCCCGACCTCGCTTACATCCGGCGAATTCTCGGAAGATGAATTCCGGCAGGCCTTCAAGGGCAGCGGGATCTTCGAGAGTTTCTGGGCCACCGCCAAGCTGGCGCTGCTGTTCAGCTTCGGCGGAGCGGAGCCGGCCGTCGAGTTCGGATTGGAGTGGGAGGAGACCTCGGCGCGTTTCGTCGGCTCGGTCTGGCCGGCGTGGTATACCGCCTATCTGGCGCTCGCCATCGCGGCCTGGCTGCCCGATGCTCCCGCCACCAGGCGAGCCGATCTCGAATCGAAACTCGAGGGGCTGATCGAACGACTGCGGGTGTGGGCCGAGAACTGCCCCGAGAACTTCAGGGCTGCCTGGCTCCTGGCGAAAGCCGAGGCCGCGGCGTCGAGCGGTCAGGTCGCCGCGGCGATCCTCGGCTATGAAGAGACCCTGCAGGCCGTGGCGGGGCTGACGTCGCCTCGCGAACGGGCCCTGACCAACGAATTGTACGGTCGATTCTGGCTCCGCCAGCGGCGTCCGATGCTCGCGGCGGCCATGCTTGCCGAGGCACGCTTCGAGTACGACCAATGGGGGGCCGCCGCCAAGGTCGCTGACATCGACCACCGCTACGGCGGGCTCCTGGCCGGCCGGACGGTGCGAGGCAACGATGGCTCGCGGACGCTGCAGACCACGCAGGCACTGGAGGCGAGCTTCGACTTCGGCGCGGTCATGAAGGCGGCGCAGGCGCTGGTGAGCGAGATCGATCTCGAGCGTCTGCTGGGACGGCTGCTGCGGGTGGCGCTGGAACACGCCGGGGCGGAGCGGGGACGCCTCCTGCTGGAGCACGAAGGGGGCGCGGCGGTCTTCGTGACGGGGTCGGCGAACGCGATCGCCGTGCAGCTGGATCATCCAACGCCGGCGTCCGAGGATCCGGCGCTGCCGCTGTCGCTGATCAACTTCGTGCGGCGCTTCGGCGAAGGCATGGTGCTCGCCGACGCGGCGGTGGAGGGGCCATACAGCACAGATCCGTACATCATGCGGGAGCGGCCGCGGTCGGCGATCGCAGTCCCGGTGACGAATCAGGGGCGGCTGATCGGGGTGCTCTACCTGGAAAACAACCTGGCGAGCGGGGTGTTCACCGCCGGCCGCACCGAAGTGCTGCAGATCCTCTGCACCCAGGCCGCGATCGCCATCGAGAACGCGCGCCTGTTCGCTGAGATCCGCCGGCTCAAGGATCGGCTGCAGGCCGAAAATGTCTACCTGATCGAGGAGATCAAGACCCAGCACGGATTCGAGGAGATCATCGGCCGCACGCCGGTCGTGCAGAAGCTGCTGAGCCAGGTGGAACGGGTCGCGCCCACCGACACCACCGTGCTCATCCGCGGAGAGACCGGTACCGGCAAGGAGCTGATCGCCCGCGCCCTTCACAATCTGAGCCAGCGCAGTGAGCGGCCTCTGGTGACAGTCAACTGCGGCGCGATCTCTCCGGGCCTGGTGGAGAGCGAGCTCTTCGGTCATGAGAAGGGGGCCTTTACCGGCGCCATCGCCCGCAAGATCGGGCGCTTCGAGCTGGCCGACCGGGGGACGATCTTTCTCGACGAAATCGGTGATCTCCCGCTGGATCTGCAGGTGAAGCTGCTGAGGGTGCTGCAGGAGGGCGAGATCGAACGGGTCGGTGGGGCGCACCCGATCCCCGTGAACGTCCGGGTGATCGCCGCCACCCACCGGGACCTGGAGCAGCTGGTGCAGCAGGGCACGTTCCGCGCGGATCTCTTCTATCGGCTGAATGTCTTTCCGCTGCGCACCCCCGCCCTACGCGAGCGCCGCGACGACATTCCGCTGCTGGTTCGGTACTTCGTCCTCAAGTACGCGCAGAAGCTGGGCAAGCGCATCGAATCGATCCCCGCCGAGGTCATGGAACCGCTCCGGGCCTACGACTGGCCAGGCAATATCCGCGAGCTGGGCAACGTCATCGAGCGGTCCGTCATCGTCACCCGCGGACCGGTGCTGGAGCTTGGCGACTGGATTCCCTCGCCCGGCTCCAACGGCCACGCCGCCGTCGCGGGTGCCCAAAGCCTGGAGGAGGTCGAGCGGGCCCATATTCTCTCCACCCTCGAGCGCACCGCATGGAAGGTGAGCGGCCCCAACGGTGCCGCCGCGGCGCTCGGGCTCAAACCCACCACCCTGGAATCGCGCATGAAGAAGCTGGGCATCCGCCGCCCCACCTGACCCTCGCTGTTCCAGCCGCAGACGAAGCGCCGTCCCGAATGGTCGTGAAGCTCACGGGATATCGTGACCTTCCTCAGCCAGGGCGGGCGCCCGCGATTCCCAAACCAGTCGCAAATGCTTGAAGTGCGGCAGGTTGCGTGGATGGCCGCCGCGACATCGCTCGGGCACGTCCCCTGCTTTATGCCGGGGCGGATCGAACTCGGAGACCGCTCGGATGCTGCGCCTGACTCTCAAGAACGCGGATTCCCGCCGCCCGCTCATGACGGCGGAGGGTCGGCTGATCGGTGAGTGGTCGGTGTTGCTCGATGCCGAGTGTGCCCGGGTGCTGCAGGGTGCGTCCAGACTCGATCTCGACATCGCCGGGGTGACCGATGTCGACGCCCAGGGTCTTTCGGTGGTGCGGCGCCTGGCCCGGGGGGCGGTGACGCTCACCGGCGCCACGCCGATCATGGCGGCACTCCTGGAGGAGGGGGATCACCAGTGATGATCCGGGAGCCTGCCGTCACGCCACCAGCACGGTCGAGGCGGAGCGTGGATCCGGCGGCGCTCGCGGCGACGGTGGATGTGGCCTATCGGTTTGCCTATCTGCTGGTGCTGGATCGGATGGCGGCCGCCACGCTGGTCGAACAGGCGGTTCGGACGGCGGCGCTGGGCTGGGGTGAGACCGATCGGTCCCCGATGGATGAGAAGGCTGACCTCCTGAGAAGCATGGTGCTGACCTTGCTGGATCGCGGCGACCCGGCGGCTCCGACTGGCGCCAGCGAGACGGATTCGGGGCCGGAGCCATCGCCAGGGCTGTGCGCGATCGGTCGGGCGCTCGAGCTGCTGCCGCCGGAATGCCGGGTGGTGACCGCACTCTCCCTGGCGGACGAACTCTCCGCCCGGGAGATCGCAGCACTGCTCTCGATGCCGGCCAGCACGGTACGCGCGCGGCTCCAGCAGGGCCGCGCGCTGCTCCGTGAATCGCTGGGAGACTTCGGCGCCTAGTCGCGCGGTGCGTCCTTCAGACCGACCCAGTTCCGCTCCGCGGCGGCGATGAAACCGGGAATATCCTTGAACCAGCGTACCTGCACGTCCTTGCTGTAGTTCAGGTAGAGCCGTCCGTCGACGACCTTGAAGGCCTCCGGGTCGACCTTCACCTTGTGTCCATGCGCGACGCCGTACGCACAGTATCCGCCGTACGCCGGCAGATACCGCCCCGGCTCCGCGTTGAAGGCATCCCGGTGGGTGGTCGTGGCGAAGTAGTAGGTGCCGCCCTGGTAAGTGGCGGCGATGTCGGGCAGTCCCTTCTGCGCCTGGCTCTCGGCGAAGTAGCTCACCGGGTCGTAGCCGTCGATGGCAACGCCGGACTGGTTGAGGTTGACGGCCTGGGCGCTGGCGAGGCTCGCGCTTCCGAGCAGCCCGGCGACCGCCAGCAGCGCCGCCCGAAGGCGCTGGCGAAGGGTACGATTCCACTGCATGATCAATTCTCCTTGAGGTTCGAGTGGCGCCGAGATGTCGGCACCACGAGTCCACAAGGAAGACGCCGTGACGATCCGAATGGTTCCCTCGGGTGGGCCCGGAATCCGCTCTCGCTGCGCTGGGTCAGCGGTCCGGGTGCGTGGAACGCTGAGCGACGCCCGGCGGGCCGAACCAGGCATGGAAGAAGCCGTCCTGCCGGGCGAGCTCCACCGGCACGCCGAACAGCGCGCCGAGCTGCGCCGGGGTGAGCAGCGCCTCCTTCCGGCCATCCGCGACGATCCGCCCCGACTTGAGGAAGATGATCCGGTCCACCTCGGGGATGATGTCAGGAAGGTGGTGGGTGACGAGCAGCAGGCCGGTGCCATCGGCGGCCAGGCGGCGCAGGGTGTCGCGCAGCTCATGCTGGGCCGCGAGATCGAGGTTGGCGCTCGGTTCGTCGAGGAGCAGCACCCGTGGCTCGTGCACCAGGGCCCTGGCAATCTGCACCCGTCGGGCCTCTCCCGAGGACATCGCGCGCACGTCCCGATCGGCGAGGTGCAGCGCCTCCATGCGGCCCAGGGCCCGACGCGCATCGGCGTCCATGTCCGGGGTGATCTGCTGCCGGAGCCGCCACACGCCCACGCTGCTGAAGAAGCCCGAGACGACCAGCTCGTAGCCGGTGAGCCCGTCGCTCGCGTGCGCCAGCAGGTCGTGGGTGACGATGCCGAGCTGGCGTCGGAGGTCCGCGAGGTGCCAGGTGTCGCGGCCCAGGATCCGCAGGGAGGACCCGGGGTGGCGCAGCGGGTAGCAGTCGCGGGTGATGGTCTTGATCAGGGTCGACTTGCCGCAGCCGTTGGGCCCCAGGATCGCGACATGTTCGCCGGTCTCGACCCGCAGAGTGATGTCGTGCAGCACCGCGTCGTCGCCGCGTGCGACGGTCACATGATGGAAATCCAGCAGCGGTGATTGCATGCGGTGAGATGATAGCGGCGGCGCGCTGCCGCGGCCACGCCGGCAGCATGAGGCCCCATCATCCCTGAGGATGGTGGGGCCTCGTCGTGCCCGCTGACCAGGCGTGACCGACGCTCCGTTCAGCCGGTCGCGAGCCTGATCTTCGGCTTGGCCGGGGCGGGCGTTCCGGCCCGTTCGAGCTTCGCCAGCGCAAGGCGGAAGGCCTCCTTATGGGACCGCTCGTCGTTGAGTACCTCGGTGAATCGCTCGGCGGCGGCCTTTTCGCCGGCCTTCCGCGCCTGTTCGGCAAACTCCCGGTACATGGTCGTGATCTCGAAATCCTCGCCGCGGATGGCATCCTCCAGGTTCTCCACGTCGCTCCCCACGATGCCGGCCAGCCGGGCCTCCTCGGTGAAGTGCTCGAGAATCTCCACATTGGCAGTCTTCTCGAACAGGTCGGCGAGTTCCAGGCGACCACTCTCCCGGGCGCGCTTGGCGAACAGCATGTATTTCGCAAAGGCGAAGGCTTCGCCATGCATGGCGACGAGCAGGTTCTCTTGCGTCTTGGTGTTCATGGCATCCCTCCGGTGCGCTTGCATCCGTCGTCGGTACGGCCGTTGTGACCAACCTCTGCGAAGATACGAACGCGGGAATGCACACGGAGTGAGGGGCGGGTGAAGCGAAGCTCAGGCATGCCGTTAATGAAGCGAATCGGTCAGTAGCCCGCTGCCTGTCCATCCTTCCGGGGATCGGAGCCGGCGACATAGCCATGGGGGAGCCGGATGATCACCTGCGCGCCGCCGGCGTTGTCGGGGGCGAGATCCACGATCGAATGCCCCATCGCCTGCAGCGCGCTCCGCACCGAATCCGGTATCGGCGATTCCAGCGCCACCTGCAGCCCCGCCAGGTGCCGGAACCGCGGGGCGTCCACCGCCTCCTGCACCCCCATGCCGAATACCAGCAGGTTCAGGAGGACCTGCAGGTGCCCCTGCGGCTGCATCGAGCCGCCCATCACGCCGAAGCTCATGTACGGCGCTTCGCCGGCGGGGGTGGACTGGGTGACGAAGCCGGGAATCAGGGTGTGGAAGGGCTTCTTGCCGGGCGCGACGGTGTTCGGCAGGCCGGGTCGCAGGGTGAACCCGGCGCCACGGTCCTGCAGCGCGAACCCCGTCCCCGGCACCACGACCGTCGAGCCGAACAGCTCGAACAGGCTGTTGATGAAGGACACCATGTTGCCCTGCGCATCGGCGACGGTGAGGTAGATCGTCTCGCTCGCGCTCGCTTCCGGTCCCGGTTCCTGCCGTTCGGCCGCGCGCGCGGTATCGAGGTGCGAGCGCCGCTCGGCGATGAACGGGTCCGAGAAGAGCCGGTCCGCCGGCCCCGGCATGGCGGCCGGGTCGCCGATGAACTGCGCCAGGTCGGCAAAGGCGAGCTTCTTCGCCTCGATCAGCCGATGGAGGTAGGGCGCCGAGTTGTGGCCCAGGGATCTGAGATCGTCCGGCTCGAGAATCCGGAGCATTTCGAGCACGGCCACGCCCTGATTGTTCGGCGGCAGTTCCCAGACCCGGTAGCCCCTGAAGGGGACGGAGATGGGCTGGACCCACTCCGCCTTCTGGCGGCGAAGGTCCTCGAGGGTGAGGAAGCCACCCAGCGCCGCGACCCGCTCCACGATGCGCTGCCCCAGCGCGCCGCCATAGAGCTCCCCCGTCCCGTGTCTGGCGATTGCGCGGAGGGAGCCGGCGAGATCGGGATTGCGGAACCACTCACCGGCGCCGGGAGCCCGGACACCGTCCACCAGAAATGTCGCCCGTGCACCCTCGTCATCCCGCAGCCGCGCCACCTGCTCCGCCCACTGGCGCGCGATGATGGGCGAGACCGGGAAGCCTTCGTCCGCCAGCCGGATGGCCGGCGCGAGCGCCTGGGCGAGGGTGATGGTGCCATAGCGCTCGAGCAGCGCCGCCCACCCGCTCAGCGCCCCGGGGACGGTGATCGGTACCGCACCGTCGGTCGGTATCTCGGCGAGCCCGCGGGCGCGGAGCGCTTCGAGCGTCATGCCAGACCCCGCCCGCCCGCTCGCGTTGAGGCCGGTGAGACGATGCTCCTTCGCCGACCAGACGATGGCGAACATGTCGCCGCCGATCCCCGTCATGTGCGGCTCGACCAGGCTCAGCACCGCGGCGGCGGTCACGGCCGCATCGATGGCGTTGCCGCCCCGTTCGAGGACGGAGAGCCCCGCCGCACTGGCGAGGGGCTGGCTGGTGGCGACGATGCCGTGGGGCGCGTAGACGGCGGAGCGTCCGGCGAGCGAGGCGGGGTGGGGGGACTGGGCGGCACCGTCCGGTGACATGCAGAGCACCAGGGCCAGTGTAATGGGGAGTCGCTTCATGGCTCACCATGGTACCCCCGATCCAGCGTCCCGGCCACCCCGGCCGCGCTGCGTGCGCGCGAGCGTCGCCTCAGTTGAGCACTTCCTTGTTCTTCGCTCGCGCGCGGGGCAATCCACATCATCGTGCCGCCCACAATCCCACCGCCGATTATCCCGCAAGATCCGGATAGCCGTGGACGTGGCCGGTCGCTATCCTCCCATCATGCAGACGACGCTTCTCCCCGGCCCCGATCGCGCCTGGCGCGCCGTGCTTGCGCGGGATGCCGCGTGGGATGGCCGGTTCGTGTACGCGGTCACCAGCACCGGGGTGTTCTGCCGGCCATCGTGCCCCTCCCGCCAGCCGCGGCGCGACCGGGTGCGGTTCTTCGCGGCGCCGGCCGAGGCGGTGTCCGCCGGATTCCGCGCCTGCAAGCGCTGCCGTCCCGGGTCGGAAATCGCCTCGGAGGCGGAGCAGGCGGTGGCCCGGGCCCGCCGGTATCTCGATCAGCATCCGGACGAACGGGTGGGACTCGCGCGGCTCGCGCGTGAGGCGGGGATGAGCCCCTGGCATCTGCAGCGGACCTTCAAGCGCATCACCGGATTGTCGCCGCGCGAATACGCGTCCGCCCGCCGGGCGGACCGGCTGCGGGTGACCCTGCGCCGGGAGGGATCGGTGAGCCGGGCCACCTACGAGGCGGGATTCGGTTCCAGCAGCCGGGTCTACGAACGGGCCCACGCCATGCTCGGCATGACGCCCGGCACCTTCCGCCGCGGTGGCGCCGGCATGGACATCCGCTACACGATCATCGCCTCGCCCTACGGGCGCCTGCTGGTGGCCGCGACCGACAAGGGCGTGGCCGCCGTGGCGCTCGGCGAGAGTGACGCCGCGCTGGTGCGCGAACTCGGAGCGATGTTTCCTGACGCCACCCGCGCCCGGGTGGACGAAGGCGACCGCTGGCTCGCCGGCCTGGTGAAGCAGGTGGCGGCCGAGCTGGCCCGGCCGGGATCGACACCGGCGATTCCGCTCGACCTCGCCGGCACCGCCTTCCAGTGGCGCGTCTGGCAGGCGCTCACCCGGATTCCTGCGGGGCAGACCCGGACCTATCAGCAGGTCGCTCGCGAGCTGGGCAAACCCCGCGCGGTGCGCGCGGTCGCGAGCGCCTGCGCCGCCAACCGGGTCGCCGTCGTCGTCCCCTGCCATCGGGTGATCCGGACCGACGGCTCGCTGGGTGGCTACCGCTGGGGACTGCCGCGCAAGGCCCGGCTGCTGGAGGCGGAGCGAAAGGCGGCTGGGTAGGCCAGCCCTCGCTCAGCGCCGATTGCTTACCGGCCGCTGCGCGGTGTCGCCGAGCTCGGCGTGAAAGCGGGCGGAGAGTTCCGGGCGCCCCAGCGAATCGTAGGCCGCGGCCAGGTCCTTCCGCGCGGCGCGGATGAAGCTGGTGGCCGGATCGGTTTGCCGGATGAGGATGTCGTATCCCGCCCGACTCTCGGCGGTCGCCTCGGCGTAGCGATGCTGGCGGAGCAGGGTGCGGCCGAGCTTGATGTGGCCGATCCCGGTGTTCACATGATCGGGTGAGAGCACCGTCGAGTAGATCGCGATCGACCGTCGGTAGAGATCTTCCGCTGTCCGATACTCCTTCTTTTCCAGCAGCACGCTCGCCAGGTTGGACATCGCCACGCCGACGAACTGGTGCTGCTCGCCGAAGACGGCGCGGTAGATGGTCAGCACCCGCCGGAATCGCGCCTCGGCGAGATCGTTCTTATCCTCGGCAAAGGCCACGTTTCCCAGTTCATTCACCGCCTCCGCCACCTGGGGATGCACGGGGCCGTAGACCCGCTCCTGGATGGTCAGCGCCTCCTCCAGTGCCTCTGTGGCCTCCGGCATCTTCTTCTCGTAGGTCAGTGCCCGCCCGAGCCGGGTCAGATTCGCGGCGGTCTCCGGGTGGGTCTCCCCGTACCAGCCCCGGGTGATTTCCAGCGCCGATCGAAAGGTCTCCTCCGCCTCGGCGTAGCGGCCGAGCATGAGCTCGGTCTCGCCCAGACTCGCGAGTGTCGTGGCGACCTCCGGATGCCGCGGCCCGTAGTGCGCCCGATTCATCGCCAGCACGCGCTGGTGCAGCGAATCGGAGACCGGATAGTGCCCGGCGTAGAAGTGGGCGTCGGCCAGGGTCCGGAGATGCGCGGCGAGGTCGGGTGGACTCGTGCCGGTGGCGGTATCGAGACGGATGACGCCATCGAGGCGCTGGATCGCCTCGTCGTAGGCCCCTCGCCGCTGGAGCGCCTCGGCCAGCGCGACTGAGGCCTCGATGACGGTGGGATGATCGGCCGGGAGCGTTCGAGTCGCGATGCCCAGTCCCTCGCGCAGCAGTCGTTCGGCCTCTTCCAGTTTCGCCTGGTCGGTCCGCAGCCGGCCGAGCGCGACCAGACTCCGCGCCACTTCGGGATCGTCGGGAGTACCGCGGGCGCGGCGGGTGGCGAGCGCCTGTTCGAGCAGCGTGTCCGCGCGGTCCAGCTTCCCCAGCCGCTGATAGACGCTGCCCAGCGTCTGGTAGAGCTCCGCCTGTACCATCGGTTCGCGGTCGAGCGCTGCCGCTTCCCGTACTCCGCCCTCGAGCAGCGAGACCACCCGCAGACTTTCCGCGGGGGCCACGGCGTCCTCGCCCCCCTTGAACAGGTTGAACATGAAGTGCTGGATCCGCTCGGTGCGGGCGGCCTCATCGAGGGCGGCATTGCGGGCCGCGCGGAGTCGCCAGGTATAGAACCCGACCAGCCCGATCAGCAGGGCGAGCGCGAGCGCCGTCGCGGTAACCGGCAGGCGGTGGCGCTGCACGAACTTGCGGAGCCGGTAGCCAAAGGTGTCGGGCCGGGCCTGGAGCGGCCTTCCCGCGAGGTAGCGGTCGATCTCGTCGATCAGTGCATCGACGGTCCGGTAGCGCCGGGCCGGATCCTGGTGCAGGGCGGTGAGGCACAGGACATCGAGATCGGCCCAGGCGGTCGCTCCGACCGCCGACCACAATTCGCCGGCGCGCGCGGCCTCGTCCCGGGCCGCGAACGATGGCCGGACCGGCTCGCGCCCCATGATGAGGGGCGCGGCCGCTTCGGGAGTCTGCTCCGCAACGTCGAATGGCAGACGACCGGTGAGCAGCTCGTACAGCACCACGCCGAGAGAGTAGACGTCGCTGTGGACTCCGACGCGTCCCCCGCGGAGCTGTTCGGGCGCGGCGTAGGCGGGGGTGAGGGCGCGGAGCCCGGTCCGGGTCTGGTCGGCGGGCAGGTCCATGGCCTCGAGTTGCTTGGCGATGCCGAAATCGAGCAGCTTCACCACCCCGTCCGGGCGCACCAGGATGTTGGAGGGCTTCAGATCGCGGTGAATGACCGCGTGCTGGTGGGCGTGTCGCACCGCTTCGCAGACGGTGCGGAAGAGCCGCAGTCGCTCCGGGAGCGTACTCTGGTGCCGGCGGCACCATTGGGTGATCGGAAGCCCATCCACGTACTCCATGGCGAACCATGGCGTACCATCCGGCAGGGTATCGGCATCAAAGAGGCGGGCGATGCCCGGGTCGTTGAGCTGAGCCAGGGTGCGCTGCTCCGCCAGGAACCGTTCCCGCCGCGCCGGGGAGAGCCAGGCATCGGGGAGGATCTTGATCGCGGCCTGGCTGCCGAGGTCGGCGCGATCGGCGAGATAGACGACTCCCATCCCCCCTTCGCCCAGGATCCGGATCAGCCGGTAGGGTCCGAAGAGCTGGCGGCCGAGCAGTGCGTCGTCCAGCCGGCCGATGACCGCCTCGGCCGCGGCACCGACGCCCTGGTCGATCAGCGTGCTCCGACGCGCATCCTGCGCCAGCATCCCCAGCACGTCGGCGACCAGCTCGGGATCCGCGCCGGCCGATCGTTCCACGAATCCCGGCCGCTCCTCTGCCGGCAGCGCGAGCGCGTCGTGGAACAACGACTGGACCCGGTCCCAGCGGGCGCGGTTCATCGGGGGCTCAGCTGGGTTGCCGGAGTTCGTGCGCCAGCCAGGCCCGGGCCGCGCGCCAGTCGCGAAGCACCGTGGCCTCCGAGACGCCGAGCAGCTCCGCGATCTCCGGAATCTCCAACCCACCGAAAAATCGCCCCTCGACCATTGCGGCCTGCCGGGGATTGAGGATGGCCAGCGCGTCCAGCGCCTCGTGCAGCTGCAGCAGCTCCTCCGCGGTCGCCACCGGTTGTTCGTAGGCCTCGTCGAACGTCACCGCGGCCTGCCCGCCGCCGCGCTTCTCCGCCGTCCGCCGCCGGGCGGCCTCGATCAGCACCTGACGCATGGCGCGGGCGGCAACCCGCTTGAACTCGAGTCGCGACAGTCGGCCCACCGCCGGCGTGGCGGCGAGCTTGAGCCACGCTTCGTTCACAAGCGCCGTGGGCGTCAGCGTGACACTCTGTTCCCCGCGACGTACCGCCGCGGCGAGCCGCTTCAGCTCCTCATAGGCGATGCCGAAGAGGCGGTCGACTGCCTCACGGTCGTCGCCCGTGGATGGTCCGTTCATCTTCCCTCCCTCGGCTACCCAAGCTACCCGCCAATCCCGATCCGGCCAGTCGGTCCGGTCCGCTGGCGGCGCCCTCCCTGCCTGTGCGTGACGGTTTCGGAGGCCGGCTTGCGCATCGCTGGGGGAACCCCTCCCTGGAGCCTCCCTCATGCAAGGGTACAGGACCGCCGCGCTGGTCGCGGCCGGTGTCGGCGTGGTGCTCGGCTGTGGCGGCGGCTCGGCGACCGGTCCGGGCGGTGGTGGTGGTGGCGGCGGCGGCGGTGGTGGTGGCGGTACCAGTTTCATGACGGCGCAGGTCAACGGACAGGCCTGGGCCAGCACGGTGAACGGGATGAACGCGACCGTCGGCGGCCTCGGCATCATCCAGCTGCAGGGATCCCAGAATGGCAAGACCATCATGCTCACCCTCTACAACATCGACAGCCTCGGCAGCTACGACCTCGGGGTGGCGGGAACCACCGTAGGAGGCTCGGGGCAGTACACCGATCTCACTGGCAGGGGGTGGGCGACGGCACTCTCCGGTCTCGCCGGAACCATCACACTGACGACCCTGACCTCGACCCGCATCGCCGGCACCTTCGCCTTCTCGGCCGATTCCATTCTCGGCGCCGCCCATGGTACCACGGCCGTCACCCAGGGACAGTTCGACCTGCCGCTCGGCGGCACGCTGGCCACCATTCCGGACAAGTACGGCAGCCGCCTGAGCGGTAGCATCGGCGCCGCTCCCTACAACGGAGCGACGGTGGTGGTGGCCCTGGCAGGAACCACCCTGGTGATCGGCGCCAGCACAATCAGTTATTCCGTCTCGATCGGGAAGACCTCGTTCGCTGGCGTCGGCTCCTACACGATTGCCGGCCAGCCTGGGGACCCGGTCGTTGTGGTGAGCGGTCCCTACACCAATCCCAACGGCTCGGTGAACTGCTGCTGGGGCGGCGGCACGGGGAACACCGGCACCCTGACCATTACCAGCGTCACCGCCACCCGCATCAAGGGCACAGTCGTGGCCACCCTGGTCCCCTCGCCCGCGACCTCGGCCTCTGCACCGCTTTCGATCTCGACCGCGTTCGACGTGGGCATTCCCTGACCCGCGCCTGCGCGCCCTCCTTCTCTCTCCGGAGCACTCACTATGTGGAGCTTCATCACCGGCATCTTCTCGCTCGTGCTGTGGATCGGCATTCCCCTGCTGATCTTCGCGGCCTGGACCTACAACAAGCTCCAGAAGCAGGCCCAGGATGTCCGGGAGGCCACCTCCAACGTCTCGGTGGTCGTCAGCAAGAAACTCAATCTGCTCAACTCATTGGTGGACGTGGTGAAGAGCTATCAGGAAGGAGAGCAGTTCACCCACCTCAAGGTGGCCCAGGACAACAACGCGGTGGCGCTCGCCGCGGCGATCCAGCAGTCGGGCTCCATGCTCGCGGCGCTGCAGAGCATGGCCGAGCGGTTCCCGAACCTGAAGGCGAACGAGCAGTATCACCGGCTGATCGACAGCATCCAGCACTGCGAGCTCGATCTGCAGCGCAGCCGGGAGAGCTACAACGCCGCGGCGAAGCACTACAACAACGTGTTCCTCGCCTTTCCCACGGTGCTGATCGCCAGGTTCATCGGGTTCTCCAAGGCGCCGTACCTCGAGTTCGATCATTCCGGCAACGTCGACGCGACCCAGCTCAAGTCGTTCCAGACCGACGATGGGGAGCGGCTGCAGCAACTGCTGGCCAGCGCCGGCGGTCACCTGGCCGGTGCTACTCGGGCGCTCGCCGGGCAGGCTGGGCAGGCCGGCAAACTGCTCGCCGGGCAGGCCGGCCAGGCCGGCAAGGCGATCGCGGCGAAGGTCGCCGAGCGGTCCGCGACGACCTACTTCTACCTCCCCAAGGGGGGTGTGCCGCGCGGCCCGGTGCCGCTGCCCACGGTGCGGGAGCTGATCCTGCGCGGGGAAGTCGAACCGGACGTGCTGGTGGCACGCTCGGGGTCGGAGGAGTGGCAGCCCATGTCGGCGCTGGTGCACGAGGGTTAGCGCAACCGCGGCTTGCTCCGGGGGCGGTGGGCAGCCATCATCCCCCATGCGCGTGACCCTCGGACGAAAGAACGACGCCGTCCACTTCATCGCCCGCACCGAAGGGGGCGGCGTCGTGCCGATCGATGGCGCACCTGCCATCGGCGGCCAGGGCCTCGGCGCCCGCTCGATGGAGCTGCTCCTCGCCGGGATCGGCGGCTGCAGCGGCATCGACGTGCTGACCATTCTGCAGAAGCAGCGGGAGCAGGTCGCGGGCTTCAGCATCACCGTCGACGGCGAGCGCGAGGCGGGCAGGGAGCCTTCGCTCTTCCGGAAGATCCACCTGCACTTCGCCATCCGCGGCCCGCGGGATCCGGCCCACGTCGCCCGTGCGGTCGAACTCTCCATGACGAAGTACTGCTCCGTCGCCCGGATCCTGGAGCCGACGGCCGCCATCAGCTGGAGTCACGTCGTCGAGGGTTTGGCGCCATGAGCGACCGGCCCCGCCACTTCGAGACCGACGCCGTCCGCACCCAGACGCCCACCACCCAGGAGCGGGAGCATTCGACCCCGCTCTACCTCACGTCCAGTTTCGTCTTCGACAGCGCCGAGCAGGCGCGGGCGCTGTTCGCCGACGAGATCGCCGGCAACATCTACAGCCGGTACTCCAATCCGAACACCGACGAGTTCGTCCGCAAGCTCTGTCTGATGGAGCAGGCGGAAGACGGCATCGCCACCGCCTCGGGCATGGCGGCGGTGTTCGTGAGCCTCGCTGCGCTGCTCGCCTCCGGCGACCATGTGCTCGCCGCCCGGTCGCTGTTCGGATCGACCAGCCAGATCCTCGGCAAGCTGTTCCCACGGTGGGGGATCAGCCACAGCTACGCCGATCTCGCCGACCCCGGGTCGTGGCCGGGCCTGCTGCAGCCGAATACCCGCGCCATCTTCGTGGAGACGCCGTCGAACCCGGGGCTCGACCTGGTGGACCTCGACTGGCTGGGAGGGCTCGCCCGGGAGCGCGGCATCTCTCTGCTGGTCGACAACTGCTTCACCACGCCCTATCTCCAGCAGCCCATCCACCACGGGGCCGACCTGGTCATCCACTCGGCCACCAAGTTCATCGACGGCCAGGGGCGGACGCTCGGCGGCGCCATCCTCGGCAGCCGCAAGCTGATCGCGGAATGCCGCTTCTTCGCGCGCCACACCGGGCCCGCGCTCTCGCCCTTCAACGCCTGGGTGCTCTCCAAGAGTCTCGAGACGCTCGCGGTGCGCATGGACCGGCACTGCCAGAACGCCCTGACGTTCGCGCATCACTTCGAGGGGCATGCGGAGCTCGAGTCGGTGCGGTATCCGTTCCTGCCGAGTCATCCGCAGTACGACCTGGCCCGGCGGCAGATGTCGCAGGGGGGCGGGATCGTGGTGCTGGTGGTGCAGGGCGGGCTGGCTCGGGCCCGCCGGTTTCTCGACAGTGTGCGGCTGGTCTCTCACAGCCCCAACCTCGGCGACACCCGCTCGATCGTGACCCATCCGAGTTCCACCACCCACTCGAAGCTGAGTGAGGAGGAGCGGCTGCGGGTGGGGATCGTGCCCGGGCTCATCCGGATTTCGGTCGGGCTGGAGCATATCGACGACATCATCGATGACGTCGAGCGGGCGCTGACCGCGTCACGCTAGGGAGGCTTGCCGGGCGAGCCGTCCGGCGGTTCCTTAGTGACACCCTCCACCAGCGGAACCTGGACCATGCGTTACCCCTCTGTCGCCACTGGCATTGTCTTGATCCTTGGAGCCTCCGCGCCCCTCGCCGCGCAGGTTCCCGCCCCTGATCTCCAGATCGCCGGCGCGGTGAGTGCCGCCCCCGAAGCGCTCCGCGCGGGAGCGACCGTGATCGGCTACCGGAACTACCACCGGATGGCCACTCTTCGCGAGGGGACCAACGAGATGGTCTGCCTCGCCGACGATCCGTCGGAGACCTCGTGGCACGTCGCCTGTTACCACAAGGATCTCGAGCCGTTCATGCGGATGGGGCGCGAGCTGCGGGAGTCCGGGATGTCGCACAGTGCGATCGATAGCGCCCGGATGGCTGCCGTCCAGAGTGGCGCCCTTAAAATGCCGGACGGCCCCCGGATGCTGTACAACCTCTACGCCCCGGCGGACAGCGTGGATGCCGCCACCGGGCTGGCCCACGGCACCTCCGGCCTGCCCGTCGTGTACATCCCCTACGCCACGGCCGAGAGCACTGGCTTGCCCACCCGGCCGGGGGCTGGGTTGCCCTGGCTCATGTATCCGGGCAAGCCCTGGGCGCACATCATGATCATGCATTAGATGCTCCCCATCGAGAAAGCCTGCTTCTGGCTCGCAGGGCTTCCTCCCCGCGACGTCACCCCGCTCGCCGCGCCTGCCGAGACCGACGTCGCCGTGATCGGCGGCGGTTTCACCGGCTTCTGGGCCGCGCTCTTTCTGAAGGAACTCGATCCCGGCCGTGACGTGGCGGTGGTGGAGCAGGGGATCGCCGCCTTCGGCGCCAGCGGGCGCAACGCCGGCATGCTCTCGGAGACCGTCGATCACAGTCACGGCCTCGCGATCCAGCACTTCGGCGCCGCCGAAGCCGCGCGCCTCGCGGCCCTCGGCGAAACCAACGTGCAGGAGCTCATCGCCTTCCTCCGCGAGCGGCGCATCGCCTGTGACTACGAGCCGAGTGGCCGGCTGATGGTGGCGCTGACCGAGGCGCATTTGGAGGAGGGCAAGCGAAGCGTGGCGCTCGCGGAGCAGCTCGGCCTCGGAAGCTTCCGGCTGCTCTGCCGGGAGGAGATCCACGCGGAGGTGCATTCGCCGCTCTATCTCGGCGCGGTCGAGGTGCGGGGAGGCGGCATTCTCGATCCGGCCCGGCTCACCGATGGGCTCCGCGCGGAGGCCGAACGCCTGGGAGTTCGGGTGTACGAACGGACGACGGTCGAGTCGGTGCGCCAGGAAGGCGCAGGTGTCGTCCTGCGCGCCAACGGGACCACGCTCAGGGCGCGTCGCGCGGTCTTCGCGACCAGCGCCTACACCCATCACCTGCTCCCGGAGGTGACCCACCGCTTCATTCCGCTCTACGACTACATCATCGTGAGCGAGCCGCTCACCGCGGCGCAGTGGGAACTGATCGGCTGGAAGCGGCGGCAGGGAATCACCGACGGGCGGACCTTCTTCAACTACTATCGTCCCACCGCCGATGGCCGGGTGTTGTGGGGCACCAGCGAGGCGACTTACTACCGGGGCAACCGGGTCGATGCCTCGTGCGATCACTCACCGCATCACTACGCCAGCCTGCGGCAGAGCTGGCGCCGGCACTTCCCGGCGCTCGCCGACCTCGAATGGCCCTACGCCTGGGGCGGCGCCATCTGTTCCACCACCAGGCTCACCCCGTTCTTCGGGCGCGCGCTTGGCGGCCGCACCTGCTACGGCCTGGGCTACACCGGACACGGGCTCGGCAGCACCCGCATCGCGGGCCGGATCCTGGCCCACATGGCGCTCGACCGGGCCAGCGATCTGCTCGACCTCGCGCTTGTAAAGAAGCCGCCGTTTCCCTATCCACCGGAGCCCCTGCGAGGCTGGGCGGTGAACGCGGTGACGGCGGCGCTTCGCCGGGTGGACGCCGGCGAGTCTCCGAATCTGATGCTGCGAACCCTGGACCGGCTGGGGCTCGGGTTCAGCAGCTGACCCTATCCCTCCACTCTCGCCAGCGCCTGATCCAGCACCTCGAGCGCGAAGTCCACATCGGCCGGGGCGATGCACATCGGCGGCTTGATGCGGAGGGTGTTGCCGTCGAGTCCGCCCTTGCCGAGCAGCACGCCCATCTCGCGGGCATGTTCCATGACCGCGAGCGTCTCTTCCTTGGCCGGTTCCTTGGTCTGCCGGTCGCGGACCAGCTCGACTCCGATCATGAGCCCGAGGCCGCGCACGTCGCCGATGAGGCGATGGCGGCGCTGCAGCTCCAGCAGGCCCGCCTTGAACCGCCCGCCGGTCAGCTTGGCGTTCTGCTGGGTGCCCTCCTCCTCGATCACGTCCAGCACGGCGAGTCCGGCGGCCATGCTCACCGGATTGCCACCGAAGGTATTGAAGTGAATCCGCTGGGTGAGCGTTTCGGCGATCTCCCGCCGGGTGGTGACCGCGGCGAGCGGGGCGCCGTTGCCGATGCCCTTGGCCATGGTCACGATGTCGGGGACCACGCCGTAGTTCTGGAACCCCCAGAAGTGCTCGCCAGTGCGCCCGAAGCCGGTCTGCACCTCATCCGCGATGCACAGCCCGCCATGAGCGCGGGTGATGGCATAGGCCTCCCGCAGGTAGTTGGGCGCGCCGTGCGTCACCCCGCCCACCCCCTGCATCGGTTCCGCGATGAACGCCGCGATCTTCCCCGGCGTCGAATACCGGATCAGCTCATGGATGTCCCGGGCGCTCTTGGTGGCGATCTCCTCCGGCGTGCCGCTGAACGGGCTCCGGTAGGGATCGGGGCAGACGGCGTGGTGAATGCCGCTGTTCACCTGCTGCGGGTACTTCCAGGTATGGTGACTGGTCGCCGCCATCGTAGTCGGTGAGCCGCCGTGATAGCTGTTGCGGACCGCGATGACATCCTGGTTGCCGGTGTAGGCCCGCGCCATCATCATCGCGAGGTCGTTGGCCTCGCTGCCGCTGTTGACGAAGTAGGTCACGTCGAGCCCCGCCGGCATCTTGGAGGCGAGCCTCGCGGCCATCCGGGAGAAGTTCGGATGCAGGTAGATCGTCGTAGTATGGGCGAGGATGCCGAGCTGATCCTGCATCGCCCGGGTGACCCTCGGGTGGCAGTGCCCCACTGAGACGGTCACGATCCCGGCGAACAGATCGAGATAGCGCCGTCCGGTCTCGTCGAAGAGGTACTGCATGTGCCCCTCGACGATCATCAGCGGCTCCTTGTAGAGCGTGAAGATCGCCGGGTTGGCGTACTGCTTTCGGAGCGCGAGCACCTCCTCCCGGTCGGGACCGGTGTAGGGCCGGGGCCGGTGGGTGGTGGGAGGCATGGCGGGGCGGGCAGGGGCCGTGGCCGTCATACGCGTGTCCTTTCCTCGACTGCGATGCAACCGGGGGACCTCCAGGGATGGCCCCCACTACCCGATGCGGATGGGATCCCCGCCCATCCTGGGTGGGGCGACGCTCAACATCGCCCGCACCGTTACTTCGACATCCAGTTGGTCCCGGCTTCCCGGTTCCACTTGGTGGTGATCTTCTTGGTCTTGGTCCAGAATTCGATGCTGCTCTTGCCGGTGATGTCGCCCACACCGAAGCGCGAGTCGTTCCACCCGCCGAAGCCGAACGGCTCCCGTGGCACCGGGACGCCGACGTTGATTCCCACCATGCCCGCGCTCGCCCGGTCCATCGCGGCCCGGGCGGTGCCGCCACTCTCGGTGAAGATCGACGCGGCGTTGCCGTAGGGAGAGGCGTTCTCCACCGCGATCGCCTCGTCGAGCGAGCCGGTCCGCACGATCACCAGCACCGGACCGAACACCTCTTCCTGCGCGATCTTCATATCCGGCGTCACCTGGTCGACGACAGTCGGCCCGACGTACCAGCCGCCTTCCTTGCCCTTGACGGTTGCGCCCCGGCCGTCGACCAGCACCCGGGCGCCGGCCCGCTCCGCCTCGGTGATGTAACCCTCGATTCGCTCCCTCGCCAGCCGGGTGATGACCGGACCCACATCCTTCCCCGTGGTGAGGGTCCGCGCCTGCGCGGCCAGCCGGTTGACGATGTGGTCGGTCTTGGACACCGCCACCATCACCGACGCGGCCATGCAGCGCTGCCCGGTGCAGCCCGCCATCGCGGCGAGCACCCCGCCCGCGGCCATCTCCTCGTCCGCGTCCGGCATCACGATGATGTGATTCTTCGCGCCGCCGAGGCAGAGGGCCCGCTTGAGATTCCCCGTCGAGCGGCGGTAGACCGACTGGGCGACCTTCGTGGAACCCACGAAGGTCACCGCCTGGACCTGCGCGTGGTCACACAGCGCCTCGGCGACTTCCCGGTCGCCATGCACGATGTTGAACACGCCGTCCGGCAGCCCCGCCTCCTTGAGCAGCTCCGCGATGCGCCCGGCCGACAGGGGCACCAGCTCCGACGGCTTCATGATGAAGCTGTTGCCGAGAGCGATCGCGTTGGGGATCGTCCAGTGCGGCACCATCGACGGGAAGTTGAACGGATTGATCGCCGCGACCACGCCGAGCGGAGAACGCTCCACCCGGCACTCGACCCCGCGGGAGACTTCCAGCACCTCACCGGCGATCAGCTGCGGCAGCGAGCAGGCGAATTCGGTCAGCTCGATCGCCTTCAGGATCTCGGCCTCCGCTTCGCCGGCGACCTTGCCGTGCTCCTCGGTGATCAGCTGCCCCAGTTCCTTGAGATGCTTCTCGAGCAGCGCCTTGTAGCGGAAGAAGACCTGGACCCGTTCCTTCACGGGGGTGCGGGACCAGCTCTCGAACGCCTTCGAGGCTGCGGCGACGGCCTGGTCCACCACCTTGGCATCGCCCAGCGGGACCCGCGAAATGGTGGAGCCGTCGGCGGGATTGTGCACGTCGAGGAAGCGCGGGCCACCGGCCACGAACCGGCCGCCGATGTAATGCCCAACGTCGGGGTACTTCACGGGGATGCCTTCAGTGCAGGGGTCGAGTGTGCGCGGCTCGGGGAGTCTGGCCGTCCTCTCAGGGCTTGTCAATCACCTTGCTCCCGACCGATCTTGGCAGCGCATCCGGATTTGCAGTCGCGTTGGCGCACCGCTTGCTTGCCCCCAGGCACGGTCCCATTCGGGGCGGCAGCGCCATCGTCCTTTAACCGCAGGTCGTGCATATGGATATGAATCAGGCGAAGGCCGGTGCCGGCCACCGTTCCCGGAATGGGGCGTGGCAATTTCCGGCCTTCCTCGTGGTTGGCGCGGCAGTGCTCGGCGCCTGCTCCAGCACCAAGGACGTCACCGGGCCGCCGCTCGGCACAGCGGCCGGGCTGGCCATCCTCGTGCAGCCGCCGGCGACCATCGCCTCCCGAGCCCCCCTGACTCCCGTCCCCGTCATCCAGGTAGTTGATCGGGCAGGGACGCCGGTCGACACCGCGGGCATTCCGGTGCTGATCGCGCTCACCACGAGCGCGGGAGCCATCGGCGGCGTGACCACGGTCAACACCGACCTCAACGGCCAGGCGAGCTTCGCTGGTCTGAATGTCCACGGCACCGTCGGCACCAAGGCGCTCCGGTTCTCCAGCGGCACCCTCAGCGGCATCCAGTCGAACAGCTTCGCGCTCACCGCCGGTCCCGCTTCCGATCTGGTGGCCAATAGCCCGGTATCGCAATCGGGCATTACCGGCCAGTCGGTGGTGACGCTGCCGTCGGTGAAGGTGGTAGACCTGGATGCAAATCCCGTCAGTGGTGTCGCGGTGACCTTCGCGGTGGCCAGCGGCGGTGGTTCGGTCACCGGCGGGAGCACCACCAGCAACGCCAGCGGCGTGGCCACCGTGGGCGACTGGACCCTCGGCGCAGCCGCCGGCGCGAACACCCTGACTGCGACCTCCACCGGTCTCGCCGGGAGCCCCCTGACTTTCACCGCCACCGGCGGGAGCACGATTTCCAACTACACCATCACGGTGCAGTTCCTGGCCAACCCCACTGCGCCGACCCCCAGCCAGATCGCGGCCTTCAACGCCGCTGCGTCGCGCTGGCAACAGGTGATCACCGGTGACATCGGCCCGTTCACCTTCCCCTCGGGGTTCGTGACCGACACCGCCTGCACTCCGGGCCGGAACATCCCGGTCTCCGGCACCATCAACGACCTCCTGATCCTGGTGGATCTCAAGCCGTACGACGGCGTCGGAAACGTGCTGGGCGCGGCCTCGCCCTGCTACATCCGGACGACCGGCAACAAGCTGCCCATCATCGGCTACATGTTCTTCGACACCGCCGACCTTGCCAACATCGAGGCGGCGGGGCAACTCAGCGACGTGATCCTCCACGAGATGGGTCACGTGCTCGGCTTCGGCACCCTGTGGACCAACCCGCCCCACGCGCTCGTGAGCGGCGCCTGCACCAGCGCCTCGGCCTTCACCGGCGCCGCGGCGCTCACCGCCTACGTGGGATCGAACGGCGGCACGGGCACCACTGTCCCGCTGGAAAACGTCGGCACCTGCACCAACGGCCAGGGCGACGGCACCCGCGATGCGCATTGGCGGGAGACGATCTTCAGGAGCGAGCTCATGACGGGGTATATCTCCGGGATCTTCCGTCCCCTCAGTCTCACCTCGATCGAATCGATGGCGGACCTGGGCTACACGGTCAATGCTGCCCAGGCGGATCCGTTCAACCTGGCGACCCAGCCGACGCTCCGGCTGCCGGATCCCAACGCGATCTACCTGCATAACGACGTGCTGCACATTCCGATCTACAGCGTGAACGAACAGACCGGGCAACTCACTCCCGCGCCGCGCCAGTAGGCGGCCGCGGCTTCCGAATGCCGGCGCGGGCGGGGAAATCCCCCGCCCGCGCCGCTTTTCTCCCCTCCCGGCAGTCAGGTCACCCCGGCCCTGTGCCTCCGGTCACCGCCTCGCTTGCCCCCCCGGATGCACCTTCTCCCCTGACCGCAATCTCAAAACGATACTCAACTGTGGCTGTGGAGTTCCTATGCGGCGCTTCTCCTGCGCGGCGCTGGTCGCGTCCCTCGTCCTGATGTCCGCTCCGGGCCTGCAGGCCCAACGGGTGGCGAATCGGCATGGCGTCTGGTTCGGCGGCGGTGTCGGCCTCGGCTCGGCCCGGCTTTCCTGCACCGTCTGTCGCGCCGGCCGCGACGGCGGGACCTCGGGCTATCTGCGCGTGGGCGCGACGGTCACCAGGCAGCTGCTCCTCGGCGGCGAGACGGTGATCTGGTACCACACCCAGTCGAACGTCGACTACCTGCTCGCCTCGGTGCAGGCGGTGGTCTTCCTCTATCCGATGCCCAGCAGCGGCTTCTACATCAAGACCGGCCTCGGGATCGCGCAGTATTCCGCCAAAGATCCGACCGACAAGGTCTCCAGTCAGGCCCTGGCAGGACAGATCGGGATCGGCTACGAAATGGCCGTCGGTCGCGCCATGTCCATCGTGCCGTTCGCCAACTTCCTTGGCACCACCGGGGCGGATGTGCGCTTCAACGACACCGTCTCCGGTCTCGGGGCCAAGACCAGTCTCATCCAGGTGGGCGTGGGTCTCACGCTGCACTAGTCCGCGGCGTTTCCGGATCCCGCGCCTTCTCTCTACGCGTACTCGGAGGTCATCATGAGCGCTCTCACTCGCGCCTGGCGCCGGCTGTTGTGCGGCACGCTGCTGCCGTCCACGGCGATGCTCGCGGGCTGCGGCGATGGCGGGTATTCGGGGATCGGTCCGGTGCAGGAGACCGGCCAGGCGGTGCAGTTCGGCATCTGGGTGCCGGGCAATGGCGATACCTGCACCCCGGCGATCCACGACAAGTATTCGGTCGTCGGTCCCGACGGGAAGCGCTACAACACCTGGCACCCGCCGGTGGACCCGGTGACGGGCTGCAGCTTCGGGCACGAGCACGGACGCGACCCGCGCGGGTCGCACCTGTTCCCGGTGGTGGGGCAGATCCCCTTCGGGCTCGCCAACGAGGCGCTGGAGACCTGGGACCCACAGAACGTGCGCCACGAGGACCACTTCGGGCACAAGATCGACTGGGAGAACGACGTCGAGATGGTGCGTCAGGACGGGGTCACCGGCGCGCTGTTCAGCGTGAAGTGCGACGTCCTCGCCAAGCTCCACCAGGGGACCCACTCAAAGGATGCCTTCACCAACAACCTGCATGAGATTGCCTATCATATCCGCTGCACCGACGGCACCGAGATGCACGTCACGCTGATGTCGGCGATCGGCACCCCCGGCGGCTTCACCCGCACCTGCGACGGCACCCGCGTCGACGTGGCCGCGCCGGTGCCGGCCAACTCTCCCAATGGCGGCGGGCAGCGGGTGATCCCCGACCGCACCTGCGTCGACCAGTACATGCGGGTCGGAGCGGGCCAGCGCCCCGACTACGACCGGGCCCTGCACGAGAGCTGGCAGACCTCCAACTCGGTGCGGACCGAGAACGGCCATACCGTCGCGAGCTTCAATCCCTACTTCCAGGTGTTCCAGCCAAGCCGGTTCTACGACCCGGCCGCGCCGAACATCACCGGCCGTCCGCTCAGCGAGTGCGACACCATGGACCCGAACCGGGTCCGCGACAACAACGACCTGTGTGACCTCTCGACCAACGACGGGGCGCTGACCGCGCTGCCGTTCGACGACACCCGCTCGCGGTTCAACGGGGTGCGGCGGTTCATCGACATCAACGACAACAACATCGACAACAAGGACGGGACCGAGGTCTGGTACACCGACCCGTTCGGCCACAATGCCCGGAAGTCCCCGTTCCCGGGCTCGATTCGCCAGTGGGTGGCCAAGGTGAAGAACAACTACGGCTTCAGCGTGAATGGGCCGGCCATCGGCTTCAACCGGAACTACGGGGTGGCCTCGACCCACGCGCCGAACTGACGGCGACCCGGAACGCGCGAGGGCTCTCTTCCGCAGCCGGCCGGGAGAGAGCCCTCGTGGCGCCCCGGCCCCCGGCTCAGAAGCGCCGCAGTGGCACGTCGCCGTTGGCGTACTGGCCCAGCGAGAGCAGCACGTCGCGACCGGGGTAGCCGATGGCGGTCACCCGCACCGACTGGGTGCGGCACCGGTCCACGAGCGCCCGCTCGAACACCAGGGTGTATTCGCCCTTGGAGTTCGCGAAGGTCCCGTATGGCGTGCCCAGGATCTGCAGGCGCGCCCCACCCAGCGGCTGGCCGGTCCGTTCGTCGTAGATCCTGCCGCTCAACGAGGCCATCCCCGGTGGTAGCGTGGAGTCTGCCGGGTCGGGAGGGGGCAGGCTGCAGCCGTTGGAGGCCATGTCGATCGGGGATTCCCAGGGCCGATTGTCGCGGGTGCCCGACACCGGACCCAGCTTGCTCGACGGCCGGCCGAAGATCCGCTTCGCCTCCGCATCCATGGTGGGCTGGTTGGAGGCCGTGGAGGGTGTCGGCGCGGCAATGTTGCGCGGCGGGGTCGGCGTGTCGGCGCGGTCGGTCTGCTCGGTGGTGGCAGACCCCGGATCGGGGCGGGTCGCCCTCTCCGGCGTGGTGTTCGGTGCCGCGTTGGGTTCCGGCTCCGGTGTCGGGTTGACCTTCGCGATGGTGCCCGGAGTCTTGTCGGTGCCGGGGGTGAGCGGCACCGCCGGCGGAATCTCCTTGGGAGCCTCGGTCACCGGGGTCGGCGGCCTGGGGGTCGGCCTCGGACGGGGCGGCGCGAAGTCGAGCTGGATCGGCCGAGCCTGTTCCTGCGTCGCGGTCTGGGAGGCCTCGGCCGCCTGGCGCTGGCGGGTCATCCGCACCAGCAGGACGATGAGCAGGACGTGGAGCAGCGTGCTGACGGTGGACGCGAGCGAACGCCGCCAGCCGGGGGAGCTGGAGGGGAGCACCGTGGAGTAGGTCGCCACGCGCTCCGTCAGCGGCCCCGCCTCCCCAGGCATCATGGCTGGAGCTGGCGCTTGAGAATCTTCCCCGAGCCGGTCTTGGGGAGCTCGGTCAGGAACCGGATCTTGCGCGGCAGCTTGAAGGCCGCGAGCCGCGGCCGGCAGAACATCACCAGCTCCTCCTGCGAGAGGGTCATCCCCGGCCGCGCCACCACGGCGGCGGAGACCACCTCGCCCCAGACCGGGTCGGGGCTGCCGAAGACCGCCGCCTCGAGCACGGAGGGGTGCTGGTAGAGGACGTGCTCCACTTCAGTTGAATACACCTTCTCCCCGCCCGTGATGATCATGTCCTTCTTCCGGTCGACGATCGTCACGTAGCCCTCGGCGTCCAGCTTGGCGAGATCCCCCGTCCTGAACCAGCCGTCGGGGGTGAAGGCCTCGGCGGTCGCCTCGGGGCGGCGCCAGTAGCCCGGAGTGACCGTTTCACCCCGAACCTGTATTTCGCCCACGGCATGCTCATCGTTGGCCACCGCCGCTCCCGACTCGTCCACGACCCTGAGTTCGACCGCGAGAAACGGCCGACCGGTCTTGGCGCGATACCGAAGCTGCTCCTCCTGCGGCAGCGCGCGGAGATGCTCCTTGAGCAGGCTCATGGTGAGGTACGGGCTGGTCTCGGTCATCCCGTAGGTCTGCACGTACTCGCAGCCGAAGGTCTCGACGATCGCCCGGACCACCGCCGGCGCGATCGGCGCCCCCCCGCTCAGGATCATCCGCAGACTTCGGTAATCAAACGCACCGCGCGCCTCGTGCTTCACCATCAGATTGAGCATGGTGGGCACCAGGTTGGTCAGCGTCACCCGTTCCTGTTCGAAGATGGCCAGGACCGCACGAGGTTCGAACCGGGGCACCATGACGTGGCGACCCCCCACCCAGGTGATGGCGAAGGTCGCCCATGCGTCCGCCAGGTGGAACATCGGCGCCACGTGGGCCCAGGTATCACGGTCGGAGAGCTGCAGCTCCGCCACCGCGGCCAGGGCATGGACCCAGACGTTGCGGTGGGTGAGCATCACCCCCTTGGGGCGGCCCGTGGTGCCGCTGGTGTAGTAGAGATGCGCCAGAGTGTCCAGCGGCGTCGCGGCGGAGTCGAACTCCTCCTCCACGCCAGCCCGAGGCCAGGCCACCAGCTCCCGGCCGGCATCCGGGGCCAAGGTCTCCCCGGTGGAAAGCACGGTGGTTACCCGCGAGTTCCCCGCGCGGGCCGACGCTCCCAGTTCGGCAAACGCCGGGTCCACGATCAGCGTGGTGCTCTCGCTGTCGTCCAGGATGAAGCCCAGCTCCTCGGGAAGCAGCCGGGTGTTGAGCGGCACCAGGACCGCGCCGAGTCCCGCGGCGGCGAAGTAGCTCTCGAGGCAGGACAGGGTGTTGGGGA
Source organism: uncultured Gemmatimonadales bacterium (assembly GCA_963825065.1). Lineage (GTDB taxonomy): Bacteria > Gemmatimonadota > Gemmatimonadetes > Gemmatimonadales > GWC2-71-9 > JADJOM01. Next base: position 60,280 of record CAWGRU010000021.1, on the reverse strand, counting down.
GGAGAGTCGCAATCCGGTCGCCGGGCTGCACCCCGCGGCGGCGGAGCAGGGCGGCGAGGGCGTCGACCCGGGCGCCGAGTTCGGCGTAGGTAATCTGGAGCCCGCCGTCCACTACCGCAGGAGATTCGGGGTAGAGCCGGCGGGCGCGGGCGAGGATGGTCCAGAGGCTCATCCTACCCTCAATACGTGGAGCTCCAGTCCACTCGAGCGGCGCGGCGGCAGCGCACGCACATCAGGGTCTCGGGATGACCTTCGAACTCCTGGCGGCCGGAACAGTCGGGACACACCGCATAGGTGGTGACCATCTTGGGCCCCGCGAGGGTCGGCCGCATGACGCCGGTGCGCAGGACGATGCTCCACTCGTCCGGCCGGTCGGGGCGCACCCGGACCTCGTCGGAGCGGAACCGCATCGCCTGGCGGTCCACCTCGACCAGCACTCCGTCGGCATACTCCTCGAGGATCGGATACCATGCGCCACGCCGCAGTACATCGGCCAACCCCGGTGCCCCTGTCGCCCATCCCCGGATGGTCGCAGTCTCACCTGAGCGGCGGTTGGGGGGCGTCGTCATGCTCAATACTACTGCCTCCCGCCATGCCTGGGGTACCCTCCCCGGCGGCCGCCCCGCTGCGGCGCCACGAACCGGCGGGTAGATTGGAAGGCCCATGAGCGAACTTGCCCCGAGCCGTCCCGCCACCACCCGCCAGCTGGCCGATCTGCTGCTGGCGCTCGCCGGCGTGGTGCAGCGTCTCCGCCACCCCCTCGCGGGTGATGGCGGCGGCGCGCAGGTGGTGGCGACCCTCGAGCGCGCCCTCGAGATCGTGCTGGCCGGCCGGGAGCGCCTGACGGTGGAAGTCGGCACCGTGCAGCTGCTGGTCGACGGCATGGAGACCAATCCCGATTTCGAGCCGCTGCGCGATCTCGCCATCCAGCTACGGGAAGCGGGAGTCGGCGCGATCGACTTCCTCCCCGGCGTCACCGCCGACGAACTCACCCTTGTCCTCGGCGCGCTCACCGCACCCGGCCGCGGGTCCTGGCCCGCCGCCTCCGGCATCCTGCTGCGGCCCCTCCTGCTGCGGCCGGTGCAGAGCGCCGATCCCTGGCTGGCGCTCGAACGACTGGTGCTGGACGATCCCGGCCGCGAGGTGGCAGAGCACGATCCGCAGGAACTCGCGATCGCCCTGGAACTGGGCCCGGCCTCCGGCGCCTCGGACGCCCGGGTGCTGGAACTGCTGGTCCAGGTGAGCCGCGCCGCGGCGACCTCGCCGGCCGATCGCGAGATGCTGGCTGAACTGCTCGCGGCGCTCCCCATGGGAGCGCTGCGGCGGCTGCTGGCCCCGTCGGCGAGTTCGGCGGCTCAGCCGGAGTTCGTGCACGAGGCCGCGGGCCTGGTGCCCCCGCGGCTGGCGCTCCGCCTGCTGCAGGCCCTGGCGGCGGGTCGCGACGCCGAGCTCACTCCCGCCGGGCTCGGCGTGCTGGCGCGCCTCGCGCGGCGCGCGGAGCGGCCGGCGCATCCGGCGGCGCGACGGGCCCTGGTCGAGGAGCTGCGCCGCCTCGGGTCGGGCACCGGGGAACGCGAGCCGGGTGCGAACGTCCAGCGGCTCGCTCCGGAACCGGAACGGGTACTCAAGCTGGCCCTCGAGAGCGGTATCATCGAACGCGGGACCCTGATCGCCGCGGACCGCATGATCGCCCGCCGGCAGGTGTCGGCGCTGCTGGCGCTGCTCGACACCGTGCCTCGAGAAGACCCCGTCGCCCGGGCCCTGCGCGGCCGGGTCTTCCACCCCCAGACGGTCCGGGTGCTGCTCGAGGCCTCCCCGGTCGACCTCGACGCGCTCGATCGCCTGATTCCCGCCGCCGGAATCGAGGCCGCGCCCGCATTGCTCGATGCGCTCGCCGATTCGCGCGAACGGCGGGTCCGCCTCCGCCTGGTCGATCTGCTCGCTCGCTACGGCAGCGCGATCGGGCCGGTCGCGACCGAACGCATCGAGGGCATGCCCTGGTACTTCCAGCGCAACGTGCTCTCGCTCCTCGGCCGCATTCCCGATCTCCCCCCGGCCTTCGCGCCGGTGCGGATGATCTCGCACCGCGATCCGCGGGTGCGCCATGAGGCGATCGCCCTGACCATCGCCGACCCCGAGCTGCGCGAGCGCGGGCTGGCCGACGCCCTCGACACTACCTACGAGCCCACGCTGCGGCTGGCGCTGCTCTCGCTCGCCGACCGCTGCCCTCCCAGCTTCGCCCCGCGACTCATCGCCCGGGTCGCGGATCCGGCGCTCGATCCCGTGCTGCGCGCCCTCGCCGTCACCGCGCTCGCGCAGATCAACGATCCCGTCGTCCTCCGCGTCCTCCGCCGCCTCGTGGTGGCCCGAGGGCTCGCCGGCCTCGGCCGGCTGGCCCCCAAGACTCCCATGATGCTCGCCGCCCTCCGGGGCCTCGCCACCCACTGGCACGCCCATACGAAGGTGGGAACGCTGCTGGAGACGGCGCGCCAGTCGCGCGATGCGGACGTTCGAGAGGCGGCGAAGATTCCCGGGCGCCGGTCGGCGCCCGGCTTCCCGAGGGCGGTGCCCTGATGGCCCAGGCGTCGCGCTTCCTCTACGCGCTGGGGCACGCGCTCGATGTCCGCCACGACGGCCGCACCGACGTCGTGGTGCGGCGCACCGCCGATGAGGCCTGCGGCGCTCGACTGGACGAGCTGCTCGCCGCCGACTTGCGCCCCCGCTTCACCTTCTCGGCCGCGGCGGTGGAATACGGCGCCCTCCCACTTGCCGACTTCGAGAGTTGGCCGTGGGCCCAGCGGCTCGCCGCCCGGGGTATCGGGGAGCTGGACGTGGCGGGACGGCCGGCGCCGGCGGCACTGGCGGCCTTTCTCGACTACGCCGCGGGACTCCCGCCTGAAGGCGGGCTCGGTCCGCGACTCGCCCCGGAAGGACTCCGCTGGGGACCGACACTCCCCCACGAGTCGGCCGACGATCCTGAGCGCTATCCGCTCACCGACGAACTCGCGGTGATGCGTCAGATCTTCGCCGCCGCCGAACGCGGAGAGCGGCTGCCGCTCGGCGACGTGCATGCGGTGGTGGCCTCGCTCGGCTCGCTGCTGGCCGACAACGAGGCCGGGGTCCTCCCGCTCCTGCAGGTGCACACCCGCGAGGCCTATCAGCCGGCGCATGCGTTGAATACGGCGTTGCTCGCATTGCTGGTCGCCGAGGCCCTCGGTCTCGGGCCGGAGGAACGCCGGGAGTGCGGGCTCGCGGCGCTGCTGCACGACATCGGCATGGCCCGTGTGCCGACCGACATGCTCAGCCTCGACCGCTTCACCTCGGCGGATCGGGCCCGGGTGCGCGGGCACCCGCTCGAGGGGGCCCGCCTCCTGCTCCGGCATGGCGACTTCCTCGAAGGTGCGGCGGTCGTCTCCTACGAACATCACCTCCGCCAGGACGGCGCAGGCTATCCACGCCTCAGCTATCCCCGCGAGGCGCACCTGCTGAGCCGGGTGGTCGCGGTGTGCGACGCCTTCGATGCCCTGCTGGCCCCGCGCCCCGACCGGGTCGGGTATGAACCCACCGCCGCGCTCCGGGAGCTGGAGCGCAGCGCGGTCACCCAGTTCGATCCTCGCGTGGTGGGGGCGTTCAGCGATGTGATGATGCGGTCGGCCGGTAAGGAAGGGCCAACCTTGACATTACGACCGATTTAGTCGTATTTCCGGGCGACCCCGAAACCCCGTCGCCGAGTCCCGCCATGCCGAATGCCCAGACCGCTCCCGCCGCTTTGCCTATCGAATCGCGGGGCTATTCCCATCCCGAAGTCCTGGTGTCCACCGAATGGGTCGCCGCCCACCTCGCGGATCCGTCGGTGCGCCTGCTCGAGTCCGATGAGGATCTGCTGCTCTACGAGACCGGGCACATTCCCGGCGCCGTGAAGATTGACTGGGTCACCGAGCTCAACGATGCGACGACCCGGGATTATCTCGACCGCGAGCGGATGCAGCAGCTGCTCCGGGCCAAGGGGATCAACCAGGACACCACCATCGTCTTCTACGGAGACAAGAACAACTGGTGGGCGACCTACGCCTTCTGGGTGTTCCAGCTCTTCGGCATCCCTCGGCTCAGGCTGATGGATGGCGGGCGGGCCCGCTGGGTGGACGAGGGTCGCGAGTTGACGACCGCGGCACCTCGACATCCCGCAGGGAACATCACGGTCGGGGAACGCGACGACGGCGCCATCCGTGCCTTTCGTGAGGAGGTGATGGCGCACCTGTCGCGCAAAGGCCAGCTGGTGGACGTGCGGAGTCCGGAGGAGTTCCGGGGCGAGCGGCTGCACATGCCGGACTACCCGAACGAGGGCGCCCTGCGTGGCGGTCACATTCCCGGCGCCAAGTCGGTGCCCTGGGCGAGGGCGGTCGATCCCGAGACCCATTGCTTCCGCCCGGCGGGCGAACTGACTCGGCTGTATGTCGAGGAGCAGGGACTCAAGCCAGGCAACGAGACGATAGCCTATTGCCGGATCGGCGAGCGGTCCTCACACACCTGGTTCGCGCTGACCTACCTGCTCGGTTTCTCCAAGGTGCGGAATTACGACGGATCCTGGACCGAGTGGGGGAATGCCGTGAGGATGCCGATCGAAAGGTGAGAAGCTCCGGGTTCCGAGACAGCGCCTCGGCTTCGGAACTCCGGACTACGGACTCGGAACTTCACCCGCCATCCGTTTGATCCGTCCGATCATCGCCGTGAGCCCGTGCATGCGGGTCATCCCCAGCGCCTCGGTCAGCCCGAGCTGATCCAGCAGGTCTCCGGGCAGCGCCTGCACCTCCGCGGTGCTGGCGCCCTGCAACCCCTTCGACAGCAGAGAGACGAACCCGCGCACTGTCGGCGCCTCACGCGGGGCATCCGCATGCAGGACCATCTTCCCATCGGCGCGCTCCAGGAAGAGGAAGACCGGCGACTGGCACTCCGGCACCCGGTTGATGCCCTGGTCCCGGGCTGCGTGGTACTGCTCGGGCAGCGGTGGCAGCTTCTTGCTGTAGTCGAGGAGGAGCTCCAGCCGGGTCTGCTTGTCGGAGCCCTGGAAGCGCTTGACGATCCTGGTGAGAGCTTCGGTCATGCGCGAAAACTAACCTACCGGATCACCGCTCCCAGCTCGTCCATCAGCGCCGCCAGATCGAGGCCGTGCGCCTGCGCGACAAAGGCGAGGGTCTTGGCGCCGCCGCAGCAGAGGTCGATTCCATGGCGGGTGAAGACCGGCAGGGTGGCCGGATAGCGTTCGGCGACGGTGGCCACGGTCAGATCGGTCGTGAGTGTACTGGTGGTGGTCATGATTTGGCTCCTGTGGTGCGTCCCACCAGCAGCAGGCGGGCGTGGTGTGCAGTGGTGGTGAGCAGGCCGGCAAGGACGAGCACCGCGCCGGTGCGAGCGAGGGAGCCGTTCGAGAGGAGCAGCCCCCCGGTGAGCACGGTGATGCCGGCGCCATGCAGCAGCACCGTCACCCAGCCGAGCGCCGGCTTCAACATCTCCGGCAGGGTCGGGGTCCCCGACTTCCCGGCGCGGGTGGCGAAACGGTGGTGCCAGGTGAGCGTCGGGAGCACGCGGTAGGACACTCCGAGGATGAGTGACGTCAGCCAGCCGAGCAACAGCAGCGCGACGTAGCCGGTGAGCGCGCCGGTAGCGAGCGGCCCTCGTGCGAGTACGATGAGTCCGAGTGGAACCGCGAGCCCCAGCGAGCATAGCGCGAGCAGCGCGAGGCTGGTTGCCGGGTCGAGGGCGCGGCGGGCGCGTCCGCGGTACCACTGGAGGCTCTGCCAGAGGAACAGCCCGGCCCCCGCTGCCATCTCCGCCGCGCCCAGCCAGGCGAGCGCCGGGATGCGGCCGATTGCGCCCACAGCGAAGATCACGGTGCCCGACGCGACGATGCGCGGCAACCAGCGCGCCGGCCAGCTCGGCGTGTCGATGGTCCCGAGGAACATCGGCAGCATCCGGCCGCCGAGACCGAAGGCCGTCATGGTCGCGAAGCCGACCGCGGCGAAGTGGAAGTGGGCGGCGAGGAGCGGCAGCCGGGGCGTGGTCCACCAGCCGAGGGCATCGCCGATGCGCGCCCCGCCGATCATCACCGCGAAGCCGAGCCCCATGTGGGCGTACGAGATGTAGATCCCCAGCTGGCGATTGCGATTGGCCCGGCGGCGCTGGGGGAGAAGATTCCACGCGACACCGAAGATCGCCGCGAACAGCAGGGTCCAGCCGGCGGCTTGCAGCCCCCGCCAGCCGCCAGCGAGCCCCGTGGCGAGGAGCCCCGTTCCCGCCGTCTGGGCCACGAGCGACAGCCGCGCGACCCGCAGGCTCCGGGCACCGACGCCGAGCATCGCAGGGAAGATCTGATAGAGCACCCCCATGATCACCGTGGTGATCCAGCCCAGGGTGAACAGGTGGATGAGCCCGAGGACCCGGGGGTCCAGGAAATTCCCCTGGGCCACGACCGGTGCGAGCCATGCCAGCCCGGTGGCGCCGGCGATGGCCCATGCGAATCCCGATGCGAAGTGGCCGGCGATGATCGGGAACGGTGGCGGCGCCGGCTGCGCGAGGGGCAGCCCGCGCGCCGCCACGGGCGGTGCGGATGGTGATTGCGACACGGCGTTGGACATCTCCCGATCCGGTGGCCTGGGAACGGGATAATATCATGTGCAGATGATGATTTGATGAAGAAAGAGTGTGGGGGCGGGAATCGCTCCCGCCCCCACCTAGGGTGCCGAGTCCGCGATCAGGGCTTGGCCAGCGCCCCGCTGAGCTTGCCGGAGGCGAACCCGAAGAGGGCTCCGACCACCATCGAGACCGCGACCGCCACCAAAGCGTTGGTATGCGGGCTGGCGGACATCAGGCTGTCCTTCGTCAGGTTGGCTCCGCCGCCGGCCAGCAGGAAGGCGAAGACGCAGGCATAGCCGTACACGCTCGCCGGGATGGTGGCGAGGGCCTTGACGTGGGCGGCCAGGCAGAGGACGAGTACGGTGATCCCGACCACGATCCCGGCCCACAGCGGGGTGCCGAGGCTCTCGCCCAGGGGAACCGAGACCAGGATGAGTGCGGCGATCCAGGCCACCACCGCCCCGAAGATGTTGCACACGATCGTGTTCTTCAGTGCTTCGGTGTTGCCGCCGGTGGCGAAGTAGCATCCCCACGCGATGAAGGCGGCCCAGATCAGATAGCTGGTGAGGAACTTGAGGAACACGAACGTGGCGATCCCTCCCAGAATTCCGATACTCACTGATAGCGCGACGAGTTGCGGCATGGCCAATCCCTCCCTTGAGCGATAGGGTGTGACGTGTGACCGTACGCGTGGATCGGACCGGGGTGCTGTCAAGCCGGGGTTGATGTACGGCGCGGGCCGGTCGCTGTCAAGCGACCGGCCCGCGAAGTGTCTACTCCGTGTTTCGCGCTGCCGTCAGGCGATGGACTGACGGCGGCGGGGGTGGCGCCCTCACATGTTGTCGACCACCGCGCGGCCGAACTCGGAGCACTTGAGCAGCGTCGCGCCCTGCATCTGCCGCTCGAAGTCGTAGGTCACCCGCTTCTGGGAGATGGTCTTCTCCAGGCCGGAGATGATGAGATCCGCGGCCTCGTTCCACCCCATGTAGCGGAACATCATCTCGCCGGAGAGGATCACCGAGCCGGGGTTCACCTTGTCCTGGTTGGCATACTTGGGCGCCGTGCCGTGGGTCGCCTCGAAGATCGCGTGGCCGGTGATGTAGTTGATGTTGGCGCCCGGGGCGATGCCGATGCCGCCGACCTGCGCGGCGAGGGCGTCGGAGATGTAGTCGCCGTTGAGGTTCATCGTGGCGATGACATCGTACTCCGCCGGCCGGGTCAGGATCTGCTGCAGCATGGCGTCGGCGATGACGTCCTTCACGATCACGCCGCCCGGGAGCCGGCACCAGGGCCCGCCGTCGATCTCCACCGCGCCGAACTCCTGCTTGGCCAGCTCGTACCCCCAGTCGCGGAACGCGCCCTCGGTGTACTTCATGATGTTGCCCTTGTGCACGATGGTGACGCTCTTCTTCTGCTGCGCCACGGCGTACTGCAGCGCGGAGCGGATCAGCCGCTTGCTGCCTTCCTCGGAGATCGGCTTGATGCCGATCCCGCTGCTGGCGGGGAACCGGATCGTGCTTGCTCCCATCTGCTCGATCAGGAACTTCACCAGCTTCTGCGCCGCCTCGGTCTTGGCCTTGAACTCGATGCCGGCGTAGATGTCCTCGGTGTTCTCCCGGAAGATGATCATGTCCACCAGCTCGGGCTGCTTCACCGGGCTGGGCACGCCGGTGAACCAGCGCACCGGCCGGACGCAGGCGTACAGGTCCAGCTTCTGCCGCAGCGCGACGTTGAGCGAGCGGAAGCCGCCGCCGACCGGCGTGGTGAGCGGGCCCTTGATGCCGACGAGGTAGTAGTCGATGGCGCGCAGGGTGTCGTCGGGCAGCCAGCTGTCCAGCTTGTCCCGAGCCTTCTCGCCGGCGTACACCTCGAACCACTCGATCCGGCGCTTGCCGCCGTAGGCCTTCTTCACCGCGCCGTCGAAGACCACCTGCGAGCCGCGCCAGATGTCGGGGCCGGTGCCGTCCCCCTCGATGAACGGGATGATGGGCTGGTCGGGCACGTTGAGGCGGCCGTTGACCATGGTGATCGCGTCGCCCTTGGCGGGCGGGGTGAGCGCATCGAATTTCGGTGGCGTGGGCATGAGCACGGTTCGGGAGTAAGTTGTCAGCAATATACCATGACCCCTCCGCCCAATCCCGACCCGGCGAAGCCCCTTCGAGACTCGCTCGCCCTGCAGGGCCGGGCGGTGGATGCGGCGCGCGGCATCCTCGCGGTGTTCGATGCCCACCAGGCGCAGTTCCGTCTGCTCACCCGCCGCGCGGAGGCCCGCTTCCTTCTGCGCGACTGGCGCGGGGGGCAGCACGATGCCGCCGAACGGCTCACCCTGTACCGCCAGTTCGTCAGCTGGTGCGTGCAGGATCTCCGTAAGTCGCTCGGGGACGGCACCACCGATGCGGCACTGTGGATCGGGCTGCGCCAGGCGTACGCCCGGGAGGCCGCCCCCCGGCTCGATACCGAGCTCGCCTACACCTTCTTCAATTCCGTGGTCCGCCAGATGCTGAAGGCGGTCGGTCCCGACGCCGGCGTGTACTTCGACGACCGCGACTTCCAGAATCTGCCGCCCCTGTCCGCCCGGCAGGAGCTGCGGGTCTACGGCGGGGGCCGCGCCCTGGAGGCGCTGCTGCGTGACCTGCTCGGCGACCTGCCCTTCGGCGCGCACTATCCCGCGCGTGAGGCCGACGCGCTCCTGATCGCCCGGGCCCTGGCCGAGGACCTCGCCCGTCAGGCGGACGCCCCGCGGCTGGAGGCGATCGAGATGGTGCCGGTGCCGTTCTACCGGAACAAGGGCGCCTATCTCGTCGGCCGGCTCCGGACGACCGAGGGCACGACGCCGCTGGTGCTCGCCCTGGTCCACGACCACCAGGGTCTCAGGGTGGATGCGGCGCTCACCACCGGCGACGAGGCGAGCGTGGTCTTCTCCTTCACCCGTTCCTACTTTCACGTGGAGATCGACTGCCCCCGCGCGATGGTCGAGTTCCTCCGCTCGCTCATGCCCCACAAGCCGGTGGACGAGGTCTACACCTCGCTCGGCTACCACAAGCATGGCAAGACCGAGCTGGTGCGGAGCCTGCTGCGCCACATGGACACCCACGACGCCCGGTTCGAGGTGGCGGAGGGCGACAAGGGCCTGGTGATGGCGGTGTTCGCGTTGCCGTCGCTCAACGTGGTGTTCAAGATCATCAAGGACCGTTTCGGCCCGCCCAAGCAGACCACCCGGCAGCAGGTGATGGAGAAATACCATCTCGTCTTCGTCCGCGACCGGGTCGGTCGGCTCGCCGACGCGCAGGAGTTCGAGGGGCTCGCGTTCGAGCGGGACCGGTTCGCGCCCGAGCTGATGGAGGAGCTGCGGGCCGAGTGTGCCGGCAGCGTGACGGTGGAGGGGGAACAGGTGGTGATCCGCCATCTGTACACCGAGCGCCGGGTGACGCCGCTCAACCTCTATCTGCGCCAGGTGGACGAGGCGCGCGCCATCGACGCGGTGCTCGACTACGGCCAGTGCATCAAGGACCTGGCGGCCGCCAACATCTTCACCGGCGACATGCTGCTCAAGAACTTCGGGGTCACCCGCAACGAGCGGGTCATCTTCTACGACTACGACGAGCTCTGCCTGCTCACCGAGTGCAACTTCCGCGACATCCCGGTGGCGCAGCACGACGAGGACGAGTACAGCGCCGAGCCGTGGTTCTCGGTGGGCGAGCACGACATCTTCCCCGAGGAGTTCCGCCCCTTTCTCACCCTGCCGGGCCGGCTGGGCGAGGCCTTCATGGCCGCGCACGCCGATCTGCTCACCGCCGACTACTGGCGGCGGATGCGGCGCATGGCCGAGGTGGGCGAGATCGTGGACATCTTCCCCTATCGGGCGGGACGGCGGCTGCGCTAGTCGCCGGCCCGCCGCCTTCAGCGATCCACCCCGGGTCATTAGCTTCGGGTCCGGTTCTGATCGTCGGCCATTCGCGGCCGACGGCGGACGGCTGACGACTGACGGTTCCGTGACCATCCTTTCTGTCTCCGGCGTGCAAATCCAGTACGGCGCCGATGTCCTGCTGCGTGACGTGACGTTCGTCGTCGAGCGGGGCGAACGCTGGGGCATCATCGGCCGCAACGGCAGCGGCAAGACTTCGCTGTTCCGCATCATCACCGGCGACCTCGCCCCCGAGAAGGGCGGGGTGAGCCGCGCTCCCGGGCTCCGCGTGGCCCTGCTCGACCAGCACCGCGCCTTTGCCGGCGCGACCACCGTGTGGCAGGCCGCCTGCGCCGCCTTCGCGCCGCTGCTGGAGCTGGAGCGCTCCCTGGAGCAGCAGGGGCAGGCGATCGGGGAGCTGGGCGACCGGTCCACCCCGGAGATGCTCGCCCGCTACGACCGCGACCTCGAACGCTTCGGCCGCGAAGGCGGCTACGAGGTACAGGCCCGCGTCTCGGCCGTGCTGCACGGCCTCGGCTTCGATCCGGAGGCCGCCCATCACCAGCCGCTCGCCAATCTCAGCGGCGGCGAGCGCGGCCGGCTCGGGCTCGCCAGCCAGCTCGTCGCCCCGGCCGACCTGCTGCTCCTCGACGAACCGACCAACCACCTGGACCTCGAGACCACCGAGTGGCTCACGGCCCACCTCAAGGGTCTCAACACCGCCGCGCTGATCATCAGCCACGACCGCGCCTTCCTCGACGCCGTCGCCCATCACATCCTCCACCTCGAGGCGGGCACCGCGAACGCCTACGATGGCGGCTACTCGGCCTTTGTGCAGCAGCGCGACGAGCGGCGCCTCTCGCAGCAGCGCGCCTACGACAAGCACTCCAAGGTCGTCGCCAAGGAAGAGGACTTCATCGCGCGCAACATCGCCGGCCAGAAGACGGCGCAGGCCAAGGGGCGCCGGCGGAAGCTGATGCGCATGCCGAGGCTCTCGCCGCCACCGGGTGAGTACGGCGCGATGGCGGTGCGGTTCAAATCGGAGGGGCGAGGCGGCGACCAGATCCTCATCACCGACAAGCTCAGGGTGATGGTGGGCGACCGGGTGCTGCTCGACAACTTCTCCGCCTCCGTCCGCCGCGGCGACGTGCTCGGCCTCATCGGGCCCAACGGGGCGGGGAAGAGCACTCTGCTCGCCACGATCCTCGGCGAGCGGCCCGCGCAGGGGGGCAGCGTGCGCATCGGTGAGTCGGCCGGGATCGCCTCCTATCGCCAGGACCTGGAGCAGGTGCCGAAGGACAAGAGCCTCTTCGACATCATCCACGACCTGCGCCCGATGTGGACCCGCGGCCAGGTCATGGATCACCTCGGCCGCTACGACTTCTCCGGCGATGAGACCCTCAGGAAGGCGGGGTCGCTCTCCGGTGGAGAGCTCGCGCGCGTCGGCCTCGCGATGATGACGCTGGCGCATGCCAACGTGCTGGTCTTCGACGAGCCCACCAACCATCTCGACGTGGAATCGATCGAGGCGCTGGAGGATGCCGTCGAGGAGTACGAGGGCACCGTGATCCTGGTGAGCCACGACCGCGCGCTCCTGAAGGGACTCTGCAGCCGGATCTGGAGTCTCGAGCATGCCCACATCACCGACTACGACGGCAGCTTCAGCGAGTGGGAGGCGGCACGGGACGAACGCCGCCGCGCCGCCGCCGCGCAGGCCAGGCAGGACGACGTGGCCCGCCGGGCTAAGGAGAAGAAGCCGGGCCAGAAGGGGCAGAAGGGCCAGGACGAGCGGAAAGCGCAGCAATCCGAGACCCGCGCGGCGAAGCGGGCGCTGGAGCAGTCGGAGGCGCGGGTGCATGCGCTCGAGGCGAAGTCGCACGAGCTGGATGCCCAGCTCGCCGCGCCCTCGCTCTACGAGACCCCGGAGGGCAATGGCCGTGCGGCGAAGCTGGCGCAGGAGCTCGACCGGGTGAAGCTCGAGCTGGAGCGCGCCTACGCCGAGTGGGAGGCGCGGGGGGCGGAACTGGAGCGGCTGGAAGGGTGAAGCGGGTCAACGGGGGGCCGGGTCGTCTCGGGAGGATGCCGGTGAGGCGCTCGGCCGCGCGGCTGGAGATTCTCGGTGCTGCGCTGCTCTTCTCCACCGGCGGCGCCGCCATCAAGGCGGCCCAGTTCAGCAGCTGGCAGGTGGCGGGACTGCGCTCGGGCGTCGCGGCGATCGCCGTCTGGCTGCTGCTGCCGGCCTCCCGCCAGCTCCGCCGCGGCGGCGTGGGGATCACCATCCTGGTCGCGGTGGCCTATGCGGCCACGCTGGTGCTGTTCGTGCTCGCCAACAAGCTCACCACCGCAGCGAACACCATCTTCCTGCAGTCGACCGCGCCGCTCTACATCCTGCTGCTCGGCCCGCTGCTCCTCCATGAAGCCATCACCCGGCGCGATCTGGCCTTCATGGCCGCGGTCGGGATCGGCATGGCGTTCTTCTTCGTCGGCCGGCAGGAGAGCTTTGCGACCGCCCCCGATCCACTGAAGGGGAATGTCTTCGCCCTGCTGTCGGGAGTGACCTATGCCGCGCTCCTGCTGGGTCTCCGCTGGATGGGCACCCGCGGGGGATCGCCCGCGGCCGCCGTCGCACTGGGCAACCTCTTCGCCTTCCTGTTCGCCGCGCCGCACATGTTTCCGCTGGGCGGGCACGGTCCCGTCGACTGGGCGGTGATCCTCTATCTGGGGATCTTCCAGATCGGGCTCGCCTATTATCTCCTCACCAGGGGCATTCCACAGGTGCCGGCATTCGAGGCCTCGCTGCTGCTGTTTCTGGAGCCGGCGCTCAATCCGCTCTTCGCCTGGCTGGTGCACGGGGAGCGTCCCGGCCCCTGGGCGCTCCTTGGCGGCGTGCTCATCATGGGGGCGACCGGCATGAAAGCCTGGACCGACAGCCGGGTGACGGCGAGTACCTGATGGCCACCGCCCTCATCGAAACCATCCGGGTCCGAGGCGGCGCCGCGCCCCTCTGGAGCCTCCATCTCCGCCGCCTGGTGGCGAGCTGCCAGGCGCTCGGCATTCCCTTCCCCCGGGCCTTCGAGGTGCCGGAGGGGGGGCCGGACCGGGTGCACCGACTCGAGGTCGGCATGGGGGGCATGACCGTGTCCACCCGCGAGGTGGGATCGCTCGGACCGGTACGGCTGATGACCAGCGACCTGCCCCACCTCCCTTATCGCCACAAGACCACCGACCGCGCGACCTTCACCAGCGCCGCCGCGGAGGCGATCCGCTCCGGCGCCGACGAAGCGCTGCTCCTGACGGCCCGGGGTGAGGTCGCGGAGGCCACCATCTGGTGCATCTTCTGGTGGGAGGGGGACGCGCTGTGTGCCCCTGCGCTGGAGCTGGGGATCCTGCCCGGCGTCTCCCGAATGCGGATCGCGGAAATCGCCGGTCCGGTCACCGAAATGCGGGTCGGGAGGGGGGCGCTCACCGGCCGGCCGATCTTCCTGGCCAACGCCGTTCGGGGCGTGGTCGAGGTGGCCACCCTCGACCGGGTGGCGGTTCCCGCGCACCCCGCCACCGCCGCCCTGAAAGCGCGGTTCTGGACTTGACCCACCGTCGGCCGCTCGATAGCTTCTCCCGGCTCCGGGTCAGGGTCAAAAACGCCCCGTGGTGGTTGTAGCTCAATCGGTTAGAGCGCCGGACTGTGGCTCCGGAGGTTGCGGGTTCGATCCCCGTCAGCCACCCTGGAACTCCTGATTGTAGGTCCGTAGCTCAATTGGTAGAGCACCGGTCTCCAAAACCGGGGGTTGGGGGTTCGATTCCCTCCGGGCCTGTGGGACGTTGGAGGAACGCCGCTATCGTCTAGAGGCCTAGGACACAGCCCTCTCAAGGCTGGAACACGGGTTCGATTCCCGTTAGCGGTATGTGGCAGGGGAGTGGGCTCCCAACGGCCCCATCGTCTATCGGTTAGGACGCGACCCTTTCAAGGTCGAGAGACGGGTTCGACTCCCGTTGGGGCTATACTCGGACGGTCGGAGCGCACCGCTGTGCGCCCAGCAACAACGCGGCGCTAGCTCAATTGGCAGAGCAAGTGACTCTTAATCACTAGGTTGTAGGTTCGATTCCTACGCGCCGCATCGCTCACGACATCTGAATCGTTAGGCGCACACGGGTCGCTCTTCGGGGCGGCCCGTTCTGCTGTGCGACATCCGCTCGTGAGTTCCTCTGTGGCCCGCGGCGCGCGACGCGCTCCTGCGTGTCTTCATTAATTTCAGATTAACATCGCCCGTGACAGATCGTCGCCGACAAAATGTCCGCGACAACGCTCACAAACACTATTGACAGCCACTCCGAAAAACGCTATCTCAGTTCACTACAAGCACCCATTGTGAAACAGGCACTGGCAGCAGCGGGTCGGCGCGAGCCCCCCGCTGGCGCGCCGATCGCCTCGAGGCATCCCGGCGCCTGCCGTGACGCCAGCAGTCCCAACCAACGGTTCGCGGACGCGACAGATGGCCCGTCGCACCCTCCCGCGGACACCCCGAGCAGTACGCTTCAGTCCGGACGTCACGCCTAGTCGCAGATCTGTTCAGTGGGACCACGTTGGTGAGCAAGCTGATTTCCTCGTGCTCTGTCCAAGGTTCCGTACCGCACACCTCAGGAGGCGGTATGATCGGCTGGTCGGCGAAGAGCGGTAACTCTCAGGGACGGGTCCGGCGGAGTGCGCTGGTCTGCGGCGCGCTGTTCGTGGGACTGGTCCCGAACCTCGCGGCGAGCGAGCTGGCGGGCGGTCGGACCGAGTCCGGGGCGGGTGAGGTCGACGGGGCTCACAGCTACGCGGCGTACGTCGCGGCGGCTGGTGGGGTCCTCCCGTCCGGCACACGCGTGACGCTCGCCGCCCACCGGGAGGCGGCGATTCCCGCCTTCGCCCGAAAGTACAACATGGCCTGCTCGGCCTGTCATACGGCCTGGCCGGAGCTCAATGCCTTCGGTCAGACGTTCAAGGACAACGGCTACCAGCTCGGCAACGATCGCGACTCCCCCATCTGGGTCAATCCCTCCTACATCCCCTTCGCGATTCGGACGACCCCGGGATGGCGGATGGAGCGCACCACCCACCAGCCGGTCGATGACGGGCTCGGTGGCACCGTGGAGAAGACCATCACCCAGTCGGGCTTCGACATCTCCGGCGCCGACCTCCTGATGCTGGGCACGCTGTACAAGGACATCACCTTCGGGTTCGTGCCCACGGTGGAGGATGGCGCAGGCGTCGGAATCGAGGCGGCGTTCGTCCGCTTCGACAACCTGTTCAAGTCCCGCTGGGTCAACCTCAAGATCGGCAAGTTCGAGCTGGACAACATGCTCTCCGAAAAGCGCAGCATGATGCTCTCCAGCAACGGCACCTTCTACCAGAGCTACCACTTCGCGCCGGCGGGGAGCGCCAGCGGCTTCGGGCTGGGTGACAACCAGATCGGCGCGGAGTGGCTGGGCCATTCGGCGAACAGCTATACCCGCTTCAGCGTCGCCGTGCTCGGCAGCGTCGACGGCGACCCCGGGCCTGCCCGCCGGGAAGAGCTACGACGGCTCGGTCACCCTGAGTCAGGCGTTCGACGCCGGCAAGCTCGGACTCGAGCGGATCGGGGTGTATGGCTACGTCGGCCAGCGGCCCACGACCTTCGAGACCATCAGCGGCGGCGACCCGGTTCCCGGCACCGGCACCGACAACAAGTCGTTCTACCGGGTCGGCGCGGTCGGCGACTTCTTCCTCGGGAAGCTCGAGCTGCTGCCGCTCTACATGCACGGCTCCGACGAGCAAGGATCTGGCCGGCGGCACCCGCAGCGCCACCTGGAACAGCGGGCTCATCGAGGCTGCACTACTACGTCAATCCCCAGCTGGTCTTCACCCAGCGCAGCGAGCTCATCCGGATGTCGCACCAGGCGCTGCCGCGACGCCGAGCAAGCTGGGCAACATCGACGCCTTCACCTTCGGCTATCGCTGGTACCCGATCATGTTCAGCCGGGCCGGGCTCGCCATGGTCGGCGAGGTGTCGTTCACCAAGACGATCGGCACGGTGCCGCTGAGCGGCGACGGGGTGGGACTCGACCCGCTCTCGCCCACCACCGCCGTGCGGAGCACCAGCGTGCTCCTCGCACTCGACTTCGACTTCTGAGGAGGAGGCCTCGCATGAGGATGAGAATCGCATCGGCGGTACTCGCCTCGGGACTGGGCCTGCTCCTGGTGGCTGTCGGGCGCCGCATCGCTGGCGGCCCAGGACGCCCAGGTCGGCGGCCTGCATGGCAACGCCGCGGCGGGCGAAGCAGTACTACCGCCGCTATTGCGTCGGGTGTCATGGCCAGGCGGGCGACGGAAACGGGGAGAACGCGCAGTGGATCGATCCCAGGCCCCGGGACTTCACCGCCGCCATCTTCAAGTGCCGCTCGACCCCGACCGGGACCCTGCCGACCGACGAGGACCTGTACCACTCCATCACTCGCGGCTTCGTGACCACCAACATGCCGTCCTGGCAGCCGCTGACCCGGCAGACCCGGGTCGATCTGGTGGCGTACATCAAGTCCTTCTCCACCCGCTGGAAGAGCCAGGGCGCGGGGACGCCGATCACCATTCCCGCGGAGACTCCGGCGAACATGGAGAGCATTCTTCACGGGCGGGAGCTGTTCCAGAAGATGGAGTGCTGGAAGTGTCACGGGCCGGCGGGGCACGGTGATGGTCCGTCAGCCTCCACGCTGACCGACAGCAAGGACAACCCGATCCGGCCCTACAACTTCTCCAGCGGCTCGCGCTTCAAGTGCGGCGAGACCAACGAGGATCTCTACCGGATCTTCATGACCGGCGTGGACGGCACCCCGATGCCGTCCTTCGCCGACAACATCCAGCCGGCGGACGCCTGGGATCTGGTGCATTTCCTCCGGACCCTTCAGCCGCTCCAGACTCCGGAGGCCGCGGCCTGGCAGGCCTGGCTGCCCGCGCACGCGGGTGAGCTCAAGCCGATCGGCCCGGATCAGGGCGGGCAGTAGCGCCGCCTGCTGAATCACCTTTCGCGAAACGAGCTACACAATGCGCACCAAATTCCTTGCCTCACTCACCCTGGTGGCGGTTGCCGCCACCACGACGGGCGCCGTGCCCGCGCCGGAAGCCGCGCGCCGGCGCCATCAGCGGCACCGTGACCTTCACCGGCACGCCGCCCAAGATGCGGCCGATCGACATGGCGAAGGAGCCCTCCTGCGCCGCCCAGCACGCCACCCCGGTGATGACCGAGAACGTCGTGACCGGGCCCGGCAACACGGTCCAGAACGTGGTGGTCTACATCTCGGCCGGGGACAGCGACCGAGCCGGCGCCGACCGCGGTGGTCCACTACGACCAGAAGGGCTGCGAATACATCCCGCACGTCCTCGCCATGCAGGCGGGCCAGCCGCTGGAGATCTCCAACAACGACCAGACCTCCCACAACATCCACCCCCTCGCGACGGTGAACCCCGAGTGGAACAAGTCGCACGCCGCCGGGCACCCCGCCGATCAAGGCGACCTACGAGAAGCCGGAGTTCATCGCGGTCAAGTGCAACGTCCATCCGTGGATGCACGGCTACTTCGCGGTGCTGGCCACCTCGCACTACGCCATGACGGGCAACGACGGGACGTTCAGTCTCAAGGGGCTCCCGCCGGGCAAGTACACCGTCACCGCGTGGCACGAGCGGTTCGGGACCCAGAGCCAGGAGGTCACCGTCGCCGGGGGCGATGTGCCCAAGGTCGACTTCGTCTTCAAGGCGCTCCCGTACTGAGCATCGAAGCCCAGCGAGGGTGCTGACCGGGTCGTTCGCCAGGAGGAGGGACGACCCGACCGATCGCGGCTTCATTCCGGACAGTGGAGGCGACCCGCCGTGGGCAAACTGTTCGCCGTGGTCGTGGCGGTCATCACGCTATCTCGGCCGGCGTCTTCATCGCTCGAATCTGGTGGCTTCCCCCCGACATCTCCGTGCTCGGCGCCGGTATCGATCACCAGCTGGCCGAGACGATGATCGCCTCCGGCGTGCTCTTCGTGACATCCCAGCTGGTCCTGGCCCTCTTCGCCTGGCAGTACGCGGACGCGGGGGAGAGCCGGCCCATCAAGATCTTCCCCGGCGGGGCCACCCCGATGGTGGTGATGGCCACCGTCCTGGTCAGCGTCGAGATCCTGGTGCTGACCCTGGTGGGTACCAAGGTCTGGGGCGGGATCTTCCTGTCGCCGCCCGATCCCAACGCGCTCCAGATCGACGTCCAGGCGGAGCAGTTCGCCTACTACTTCCGGTATCCTGGCCCGGACGGCAAGTTCGGCGTCGTCCATCCGGAGCTGATCGACCACGGCAACGACAACTTCTTCGGGCTGGACCCGGCGAACGACACCACGGCGCGGGACGACATCGTCGCCGCCACGCTCGCCGTGCCGGTCAACCGGCCGGTGCTCCTCACCCTGCACGCCAAGGATGTCGGGCACGCCTTCTACGTGCCCGAGCTGCGGATCCAGCAGGATTTCGTCCCCGGTCTGGTCATCCCGCTTCATTTCACCGCGACCCAGGTGGTCAAGAAGGAGATCGTCTGCACCCAGCTGTGCGGACTGGGGCACTTCAACATGCGGGCCTACCTCGACGTGATGCCCCAGGACAAGTTCGACCAGTGGCTCAAGGACCAGGCGGCGCAACAGTAGCAGTTCGGCCATCGTCACCCGCTGGATGCCGGCGATCGCATCTCCCCTGAAAGGCCGGCACTGCACACCCCGATCCGCGGCCGCCGCACCGCCGAGATCCAGCTGAAGCATGTCCGCCGCAGGGCTTCCTCCGGAACCACGTCTTCAGCCTCGATCACAAGGTCATCGGCAAACAGTATCTCGACCTGGCACTGGTCGCGGTGGTGACCGGCATGGTGCTGTCCTGGCTGATGCGCTTCCACCTGGCGTATCCCGGACGTCGCCATCCCGGGCCTGGGCAAGTGGCGCCCACCGCGGCGGCCGGCGGGCGTCATGACGCCGGAGCTGTACCTGTCGCTGATGACGATGCACGGCACGATCATGGTGTTCTTCGTGCTGACCACCGCGCCGTTCGCCGGCTTCGGCAACTACGTCCTGCCCATTCAGGTCGGCGCCGAGGACATGGCCTTCCCCCGCTTCAACATGATGTCGTTCTGGGTGACCTTCGTGGCCTTCCTGGTGCTGATCGCCGCCTTCTTCGTGCCGGACGGGCCGCCGCTCTCGGGGTGGACCGCCTATGCCCCGCTCAGCGCCGTCGGCAAGGACGCCGGCCCGGGACAGGGCATGGGGCAGACGCTGTGGGCGGTATCGATCGCGATCTTCTGTGTCGGTCAGCTGCTGGGCGCGCTCAACTTCATCGCGACGACCCTGGACCTGCGCACCAAGGGGATGACGCTCTCGCGGATGCCGTTCGCGACCTGGGCGTGGTTCGTCACCGCGGTCATCGGGCTGCATCGCGTTCTCCGTGCTGCTGCCGGCCTGCATCCTGCTGATCCTCGATCGGGTGGCCGGCACCAGCTTCTTCATCCCGGCCGGGCTGGTCGATCAGCGATCGGCTGCAGCCGCACGCCGGCGGCTCGCCGCTCCTATGGCAGCACCTGTTCTGGTTCTTCGGGCATCCCGAGGTGTACATCGCCATCCTGCCGGGTTTCGGCATCGTCTCCCATATCCTGCCCGCCGTGGCGCGCAAGCCGCTCCTCGGACCGAAGATCGTGCTGGCCTGCATGGGCGCCATCGGCTTCCTCAGCTACACCGTGTGGGGGCACCACATGTTCCTGAGCGGGATGAACCCGCTCTCGGCGACGCTGTTCTCGGTGCCCACGCTGATCATCACGATCCCGGCCACCATCGTCACCCTGCTGTGGATCGGGACGCTCTATGGCGGCCGGTTCCGTTTCACGTCGGCCGCGCTCTTCTGCCTCGGGTTCGTCTCGGTGTTCGTGAGCGGAGGCATCAGCGGCTTCTTCCTGGCGCAGCCGTCCATCGACACCTACCTGCACGGGACCTACTTCGTGGTGGGGCACTTCCACTTCGTGATGGGCGTGGCCGCGATGTTCGGCATCTTCGCCGGGACCTACTTCTGGTTCCCGAAGATGTACGGCCGGATGATGAACGAGACCCTGGGCAAGATGCACTTCACCCTGACCCTCATCGGGGTCTACTGCACCTTCATGCCGATGCACTACCTCGGGCTCGCCGGCAACGTGCGCCGCTATTCCGCCTTCACCGACGACTACATGAAGGGGTCGCTGCCCCTGCACCGGTTCATCACGATGGCGGCGCTGTTCACCGGGGCCGTGCAGCTCATCTTCTTCTTCAACCTGATCCGGAGCCGACTGCGCGGCGCCACGGCCCCGGACAATCCCTGGCAGGCCACGTCGCTCGAGTGGTCAATCCCCTCGCCGCCGCCATTCGACAACTTCGGCGGACACCATCCGGTGGTCTCTCACGGCCCCAACGAGTACGGCGTGATCGGACCGGCGGGCGACTACGTGATGCAGACCGCCCGGCGTCCCTGAGCGGCCTGACATGGAAGCCCTGCCGATGCGTCCCACTCGTCCCCGGCCCGGACCGGCGTGTGGATCGGCATCGCGACGATCACCATGTCGTTCGCGGCCTACACCAGCGCCATGGTGGTGCGGCAGGGCTCGGGCGCCGACTGGCAGCATATCGCGCTGCCGCGGCATCCTCTACGTCAACACCCTGGTGCTGCTGCTGAGCAGTGGAACCCTCGAGGCGGGACGCCGCCGGCTCCGGCCGCGTGGGCGGCCGCGCGGAGGGACGGAATCCGGGCCGATTCCCCGGGAGTCGGCTGGCTGACCGTCACCCTGACGCTGGGGCTGCTGTTCATCGTGGGACAGGTCATCGCGTGGCGAGAGCCTCGTCGGCCCAGGGCCTCTACCTCGCCACCACCCCGCAGCGACTTCTTCTATGTCTTCACCGCGCTGCACGCCCTGCACCTGCTGGGTGGGATCGCGGCCCTGGGGTACGTCCTGGGCCGGATGCGCGCGTCCAGCGGCGGGCCGCCGCAGGCGGCGCTCGGGGCGGCTTCGCTCTACTGGCACTTCATGGGTGTCCTCTGGCTGTATCTCCTGCTGGTCCTCGCAACGCGGCTATGAGCCGCCGCCGGAGGTGACGTGAGCGAATCCGAGATGTCGCTGGCGATGGGTCACGGGGCCGCGCTGGAGGAATCCCCGTTCGGCATCGAGTCCAAGAAGCTGGTGATGTGGCTGTTCATCATCGCCGACGCGGCCACCTTCGGCGCGATCCTCTTCGGGTACGGCTACCTGCGGGCGGGGAGCCCCAACTGGACCCGGCCGTTCGCCTTCGCGCCGACCATTCTGAACGGCATGGTCATGACTGCGATCCTGCTGACCAGCAGCCTCACGATGCTCTTCGCCGTGGCCGCGGCCAAGGCCGGGCGGCGCGAGACCAGCGTCCGGTGGATCGGGGCCACGACCGTCCTCGGGATCGCCTTCGCGGTGCTGCACCTGCGCGAGTGGTTCAAGATGTTCGCCGAAGGGTGGAGCACCTCCGCCAACCCGCTGGGCGGGTCGGTGCTCTTCGGCGGCAGCTTCTTCAGCATCACCGGCCTCCATCTGCTCCACGTCACCGGCGGCGTGGTCGCGCTGACGGTCATCGCCATCGGTTTCGGCCGCGGGCGATTCAGCGCCGGGCACGTGGAAACCACCGGACTCTACTGGCACTTCGTGGACCTGGTCTGGATGTTCGTCTTCCCCCTGGTCTACCTGATGAACGCCCGCTGAGGCAGCTCCTACGCGAAAGGGCAGGACATGACCGCCATGGAATCGACTCACGGGCCGGGAACCAAGCTGTATGTCGCCGTCTGGCTGGGACTGCTGGCCATCGTGGGCGTCGAGGTCGCGCTGACCTACGCCGGGCTCGCGCCGGGGCTCCTGCTCGCGGCGCTCCTTGCCCTGGCGGTGGTGGAAGCGGGGCTCGGCGTGATGTTCTTCATGCACCTGAAGTACGAGCGCCGGATCCTCTTCTGGAGCCTCATTCCGGCGCTGATCTTCGTGCTGGTCATGATGAACCACCTGTGGCGGGATGCGTCGCGGATGATTCGGTTGCATCCCTGACCGTCGAGGGATAGCCAGTACAGGATGCCGGTGCCGCTCCCTGCGGTCCGACGGGCCAGGTTCACCGAGGAGTGAGGGACCATGATCTGGCAGTACTGGTGCGCCGGTGTCACCGGCGTCGAGGCGATGGCCAGGTTCATGCGCGCCATGATGGGCGGAATGCTGATTCTGGTCCTGCCGTCCTTCTTCGTCTGCGCCGGCATCGCCATGATGGCCTACCGGCGCCGCAACAAGTTCGCCGGCGAATAGGCCGCCCCCCCCGGAACCCGGCCGGCTGATCCCCTCCTCACCGCGATTCCACCGACTACCGTTTCCCCACCCCCGTAGCTCCCGCTCCTCGGTTGAAGCATTCCCGGTAGTTCCCGCAAGTCCAACAATCCCAAGGCTCTGTCGCTCCCCGGCCCGGCGGGCACGGGGCACGTTTCTTGTTGTTTGGGGTGCGATCTCCTGTGCCCGGGCGCGGCCGTCCGCCCGGTGCCCCACACTAAGAGTCTGCGCGCCCCCGGTCTCGAGGACCGCCCCATGCGGAATGCCGCCCGTGTTGCACTCCTCTCCGGTCTTGTCATCAGCGCCGCCTGCGGCGGCGGCGACAGCACCGGGCCCTCGGACCACAAGCCCAAGACCGTCACGATCACCGCCGGCTCCGGGCAGCAGGCGGTGGCAGGGACGGCGGTCGCGACCGCCCCCGCGGTGACGGTCAAGGACGCGGGCGGCAGCGTGGTGTCGGGAGTCGTGGTCACCTTCACGGTGACGGCCGGCGGAGGCTCGATCACCGGCGCCGTCGATACCACCGATGGCAGTGGCATCGCCCATCTCGGAAGCTGGACCCTCGGAACCGCGACCGGTCTCAACACCATCAGCATCGCGGCCGGCACCCTCGCCCCCGTCTCCCTCAGCGCTACCGCGGTGGCCGGACCGGCGGCGAGTCTCGCCTTCACGACCGCCCCCTCGACGACCGCAACCAACGGCCAGCCGCTCGGCCAGCAACCGGTGTTGCAGCTCAAGGACCAGTTCGGCAACAACGTGGCGCAGGCCGGCGTCTCGGTCGTGGCGGCCATCGCCAGCGGTGGCGGGAGCCTGGGCGGGACCCCGACGGTGCAGAGCAACGCCACCGGCCGAGTGAGCTTCACCAACCTGGCCATCAGCGGCACCGCGGGCGCCCACACCCTGAGCTTCACTGCGGCCGGTCTCACCGCGCTGAACTCGGGCGCGATCGCCCTCGCCGCGGGTCCCGCCGCCTCGGTCGTCGCCAACTCGTCGGTCACGCTCACCGGAAATGCCGGCGCGGCCGTCGCGCCGGCGCCCTCGGTGCTGGTGCAGGACGCGAGCGGCAACCCGGTCGCGGGCGCCTCCGTCGCGTTCGCGGTCGCGACCGGTGGCGGTAACGTCACCGGCGCCGTGCAGCTCAGCGACGCCTCGGGCATCGCGACGGTCGGCAGCTGGACCCTCGGCGGGACCCTCGGTGCCCAGACGCTGACGGCCACGCTCACCGGCCTGCCCGCCGTCACCTTCACCGCCACCGCCGGCCCCGCCGCGGCCGCCCGGGTCGCCATCGTCACCCAGCCATCCGCCACTGCGGTCAACGGCGTCGCCCTGGGGCAACAGCCGGTGGTGCGGATCGAAGACGGCTTCGGCAACCTGGTCACCACTGCGACCAACCCGGTCACCGTCACCCTGCAGGGGACGGGGGTGCTCGGCGGCACCGTGACCATCGCCGCGGTGAACGGCGTGGTCACCTTCACCAACCTCGCTATCACCGGCAGCGTCGGGAACTACCTGCTGGTCTTCAATTCGGCTGGTCTTACCGGAGCCAGCTCCACCGGCATCGGCCTCACCGCCGGTGCGGCGGCGGCGATTTCACTGAATGCCGGCAACGGGCAGAATGCCGCGGTCGGTACCGCGGTGGCCACCCCTCCCTCGGTCCTGGTCGTCGACGGCAGCGGCAATCCGGTTGCCGGCGTCGCGGTCAGCTTCGCGGTCCAGCCGGGCGGCGGCTCGGTGACCGGCGGCAACCCCACCAGCAACGCCAGCGGCATCGCCGCGGTGGGTAGCTGGACTCTCGGCAGCACCGCCGGTGGCAACACCCTCACCGCTACCGCGGCCGGACTCGCCGGCAGTCCGGTCACCTTTACCGCGACTGCGACTCCGGCCGCCGGGAGCCAGCTGGCCATTACCACCCAGCCCTCCGCGACCGCCGCCAACGGAATGGTCCTCGCCCAGCAGCCGGTGATCCAGCTGCGCGACCAGTTCAACAACCCGGTCAACCTTGCGGGCGTCGTGGTCACCGCGACCGTGGCCTCCGGCGGCGGCAGCGTGAGCGGTGGTATCACCGCCACGACCAACGCCAGTGGCACCGCCACGTTCAGCGGCCTGACCCTGAACGGCCTGGTGGGCACCAAGACCCTCGGCTTCTCCGCCGCCGGCGTCACCTCGGCGACCTCGAGCGCCATCACCCTGACCGCCGGCGCGCCGACCCAGCTGGTCCTGACCACTCAGCCCTCCGCCACCGCGGCCAACGGTGTGGCCTTCGCGACCCAGCCGGTCGTCCGCCTCGAGGACGTGGGCGGCAACTTCGTGCTGCAGTCGGGTACCCCCGTGACCGTGGCGATCGCCTCGGGTGGCGGGACACTGGGCGGCACCGCGACCGTCAACACCGATGCGAGCGGCATCGCCGGCTTCAGCGGGCTCAGCATCACCGGCCTCGCCGGCAACCGCACCCTTTCCTTCACCGCCAGCGGTCTCACCGGCGCGACTTCCAACCTGGTGGCGATCACCGCCGGACCCGCCAGCACCATCGCCAAGAGCGCCGGCGACGGACAGACCGCAATCGCCGGCAGCGTCCTGCCCACCGCACTGGCGGTGCAGGTCACCGACCAGAGCGGCAATCCGGTCAGCGGGGTGTCGGTCACCTTCGCCGTGGCCAGCGGTGGCGGCTCGATCAGCGGCGGCGCGGCGACGACGAACGCCGCCGGCATCGCGACGATCGGCAGCTGGACCCTCGGCACCGCGGCGGGCGCCAATACTGTGACCGCGACCTCGCTCGGCCTCGCCGGCAGCCCGCTGACGTTCACCGCGACCGGCACCCCGGCGCCGGCGAGCCAGCTCGTCATCACCACCCAGCCCTCCGCGAGCGCGCAGAACGGCGTCGCCCTCGCCCAGCAGCCGGTCATCCAGCTCCGCGACCAGTTCGGCAACGACGTCGCGCAGGGGGGAGTCGTAGTCACCTCGAGCGTCGCGTCGGGCGGCGGCAGCGTCTCCGGCGGCACCACCGCGACGACCAACGCGAACGGCACGGCCAGCTTCAGCGGTCTGATCCTGAACGGTCTCGTCGGCACCAAGACGCTCGGCTTCTCGGCCCCCGGCCTCACCTCGGCGACGTCCATCAGCATCACCCTCGCCGCCGGGGCGGCGGCGCAGGTGGTCATGGTCACCCAGCCCTCGGCGACCGCCGCCAACGGCGCCGTGCTCGCGACCCAGCCGGTGGTCCGGATCACCGACGCCGGCGGCAACTTCGAGCTGCAGGCCGGCATCTCCGTGACCGTCGCGATCGCGTCCGGCGGCGGGAGCCTCGGTGGCACCGCGAGCGCCAACACCGACCCGAGCGGCATCGCGACCTTCAGCGGGCTCAGCATCACCGGCGTGGCCGGCAATCGAACCCTCTCATTCAGCTCGGGCGTGCTGACGCCCGCCACCTCGTCGGCGATCGCCATCACCGCCGGCGCCGCGACCACGATGGCCGTCAGCGCCGGCGACGCACAGACCGCCAGCGCCGGCAGCGTGCTCCCCACTCAGCTCGCGGTGCAGATCACCGACGTGAGCGGCAACCCGGTCAGCGGGGTCGTGGTCAACTTCGCGGTGGCGACGGGTGGCGGCTCCATCTCCGGCGCCACCGCGAGCAGCAACGCCGCTGGAATCGCGACGATCGGCAGCTGGACCCTTGGCACCGTCGCGGGGCCGAATAGCGTGACGGCGACCTCGATCGGCCTGGCCAACAGCCCGCTCACCTTCACCGCCACCGGTACGCCTGGCACGGCGAGCCAGCTCGTCATCGCCACCCAGCCCTCGGCGAACGCGCAGAATGGCGTGGCCCTGACCCAGCAGCCGGTCCTTCAGCTCCGCGACCAGTTCGGCAACAACGTCAGTCAGGCGAGCGTGGTCGTTACCTCGAGCGTGGCCTCCGGCGGCGGCACCGTCTCCGGCGGCACCACGGCCACGACCAACGCGAGCGGTACCGCCAGCTTCAGCGGGCTGATCCTCAACGGCCTCGTCGGCACCAAGACGCTCGGCTTCTCGGCCACGGGTCTCACCCCGGCGACCTCCAGCAACATCGCCCTCGCCGCCGGTGCGGCGGCGCAGGTCATCATGGTGACCCAGCCGTCCGCCACCGCGGCCAACGGCGCCGTCCTCGCCACCCAGCCGGTGGTCAGAATCGCCGACGCCGGTGGCAACTTCGTCCTGCAGGCGAACGTTCCGGTAACGGCCGCGATCGCCACCGGTGGCGGGACCCTCGGCGGTACACCGTCGGTGAACACCGATGCGAGCGGCGTCGCCACCTTCACCGGGCTCAGCATCACCGGCGTGGCCGGCAATCGGACCCTCTCATTCAGCTCGAGCGGGCTGACGCCCGCCACCTCGTCGGCGATCGCCATCACCGCCGGCGCCGCGACCACGATCGCGATCAGCGCCGGTGACGGTCAGTCGGCCGTCGTCGGCGCCGCGGTCGCCACCCCTCCCGCCGCACTGGTCGCCGACCAGAGCGGCAATCCGGTCAGCGGCGTCGCCGTCACCTTCGCCGTGGCCACCGGCGGCGGTTCGCTGACCGGCGCCGCCGCGACCAGCAACGCGAGCGGCATCGCCGCCGTGGGCAGCTGGTCCCTCGGCAACACCGTGGGCGCCAACACTCTCACCGCGACCTCCACCGGCCTGACCGGTAGCCCGCTGACCTTCACGGCTACCGCTACCCCGGCCGCGCCGAGCGCACTCAGCATCACCACCCAGCCGCCGGCGAACGCCGCGGTCGGCGCGGCGCTGAGCACCCAGCCGGTGATTCAGCTCAAGGACCAGTTCGGCAACGACGCCGCCCAGGCGGGCGTGGTGGTCACGGCGAGCATCTTCTCCGGCGGCGGCAGCGTCGCCGGCGGGACCACCGCCACCACTACCGCCGGCGGGGTCGCGACCTTCAGCGGGCTGATCGTCAATGGCACGGCGGCGACGTCGCAGGTGCTGCGCTTCACCAGCGGCTCGCTCACCGCCGTCAACTCCACGGGCATCACCCTGACGGCCGGCGCGGCCAGCCAGATCGCGATCACCACCCAGCCCTCGAACAGCGTCACCAACGGCTCCACGCTCGCTACCCAGCCGGTTGTGCAGCTCAAGGATGCGGGCGGGAACAACGCCCTCACCGCCGGCGTGAGCATCGTCGCGAGCGTGACCGGCACGCCCGCCGGCGTCACCCTGGGCGGGACCACGACCGTCGTCACCAACGGCAGCGGCGTCGCGACCTATGCCAATCTCTCGCTCAGTGGCGTGGCGGGGAGCTACACCCTCACCTTCGCCAAGAGCGGGCTCACCTCCGCGGTCTCCGGCTCCATTGCGCTGCTCGCCGGCGCGCCGGCGAGCCTGGTCAGCAACAGCGCCACCAGCCAGTCCGGCCGAGTCGGCATCGCCGCCACCACCCCGCCCTCGGTCAAGGTGCTGGATGCGAGCGGCAATCCGGTCTCCGGTGTCTCGGTGACCTTCGCGGTCACCGCCGGCGGCGGCAGCGTCTCTGGCGCGACTTCGACGACCAGCATCCTCGGTGTCGCCACGGTGGGCGGCTGGACTCTCGGCAAGCGGGTCATCACCAACACCGTCACCGCCACCGCGGGGGCGCTGCCGATCGTGAGCTTCAATGCATCCCCGACCTTCCAGGTGGGCAGGGTGGCCGGCGGCGGCAACTTCAGCTGCGCCGTGACCATCGACGGAGTGCCCTACTGCTGGGGCGACAACTCCAACGGCCGCCTCGGCGACGGCACCACCTCGCCGCGGACCGCCCCGACGCCGCTCTCCGGCAATTCGCTCTTCGGCACCATCAACGCCGGTCTCGGGCATGCCTGCGGCATCACCGGCGCAGGCAGCGCCTTCTGCTGGGGCGCCAACAACAACGGCCAGCTCGGTGTCGGGAACACCAGCCAGCACCTCGTCGCGACCGCGGTGAGCGGCGGGAAGGTCTTCAGTACCATCGAACTCGGCACCGACCACACCTGCGGTATCACCTCGGGCGGCGCGGTCGACTGCTGGGGCGCCAACAACTCCGGCCAGCTCGGAAATGGCGCGACCTCCGCGTCCCCGACCACGACGCCGTTGCAGGTGGTTGCCAGCGGCTTCAGCCAGGTGAGCAGCGGCGTCTTCTTTACCTGCGGAACCAAGACCACCGGGGTGGGGAATTGCTGGGGGAACAACGGCTTCGGACAGCTCGGCGACAGCACCAAGAGCCAGCGAACTCTGCCGACCCTGGTCAAGGGCAGCCTGATCTTCGCGGAGGTCGTGAGCAGCCAGACCCACTCCTGCGGTCGCACCAGCGGCGGCGCGGTCTACTGCTGGGGCTTCAACGTGAACGGCCGTCTGGCGCAGGACACCGTCACCGTCACCGAGAACCTGGTACCCCGCCAGGTCCTCGGCCTGAGCAGCGTGGTGCAGTTGACCGCCGGACTGGCTCATACCTGCGCCCGTACCAGCGGCACCCAGGTCTACTGCTGGGGCCTCAACGACAGCGGCCAGCTCGGCAACGGCAGCTTCAACAACGCCCAGGTCGCGACGCTGGTCACCCTGCCGGGAGGTGTCACCGGCTTCACCAGCATCTCGGCCGGCGCCTCACACACCTGCGGCGTCACCAGCACCGGCGCCCTCTACTGCTGGGGCGACAACACCAACGGCCAGCTCGGCGACGGCAGCGGCTCGGACCAGAACCTGCCGGTGCTGGTGACGAACCCGTAGTCGCGCTTCACCGTGGCTCGCGGCCTCGCCGCCGCGTGCCACCCACGCGCTCAGCCGGAAAACACCCAGCCCCGGTCACTCGACCGGGGCTGGGTGCATTACGAACTCAGGGGGCTCTGTTCGAGCGGGGAGGGGAGGGAGTTCCGGCCGGCGCCCGCAACACCGGCCGTTTCAGGCGGTGTGCATCAGCTCGGCTGCTGCCAGCTCTTCCAGGTGAGCCCGCAGCGATCATCGAAGTATTCCGGGGGATGGCCCGCGCGGTCCAGCAGGGCATGCAGCATCTCGTGGCGGACCACCAGCTCGTTGTCCGCCCAGTTGCCGGCGATGATGATGCGGGTGCCCTCGCTCGAATGGCTCCACAGGCCGACCTTGGAGCCGTGTGGGGTGGCGAACGCATCCGCGTCCGGCACGATGTACCACTCGATGTCCTCGAGATCCCCAGACCTGCCCGAGCAGCCCTCGGTGGCGGACCACCATGTCTGGTACTCTGCCGGCGCGAGCACCTGCACCGCATTCGCGGGAAGGGCGTTCGGGGGGCCCAGCATCTCGCAGGCGGCGAGGGTGCCAAGGAATCCGAGGCAGTAGAAGACCGGCTTTGGAGACGGCACGGGTACGCTCTCCCATGCCCGATAACACTAAAGCGTGATTCGGTGAACCCCGGACGGGGTCGGATTCCGGATCACGCTCCGCAGTACCACCTTCGGCACCGAGCCATCTCTTGTGGCGACTGGCCACGCGAGACCTCAAGTTTTGCGGCCCCGGATCACTCCGGGTGTGCTCTTATCGGGCGGTTCGTGGTTCGGCCTACAACAGTTATCCTTCGGCCTGCGTAAATAGCGAGAACGGTGCCATGGCCTCAAGTGATTCTCCATGCGCCACTTCGCACCGGGTCTGAGGGTTGCTTCCCCGTGGCGCCGCTGCGAAACTCCCGACTCTGCGGCGCCACACCTCGCCCGCCTCAACTCCGACTCCCGGTCCATGACCCGTTTCCGCCTGAAGCTCCTCGGTTTGCTGGTGACCTCCATCACGCTGATCCTTGCCCTGGGCGCCGGTCGGCCGGCGCCAGCTGGGCCGGCCCTGGTCGTCGTGCTCACGGTGGATCAGCTCCGGGGCGACTACCTGCTGCGCTGGAAGGAGCAGTGGCGGGGTGAGTTCCGCCGGCTCCTCGAGGCGGGAGCGGTCTTTCCCAACGCCCTTCAGGATCACGCCCTCACCGAGACGGCGCCTGGCCACGCCACCGTTCTATCGGGGCGTTATCCGGGACACACCGGCATCGTGACCAACGAGCTGGGGGTCCCCGATTCGACGGCGCCGATCCTCGGGGCGCCCCAGGCGCCGGGGGCGTCGCCCAAACGCTTCATCGGGACCACCCTGGTCGACTGGATCCATCGGGAAGACCCCGGCTTCCGTTTTCTCTCCGTGTCCCGCAAGGATCGCGGCGCGATTCTGCCGATCGGTCGCACCCGGGGGCCCGTCTTCTGGTACGCCGACGGTCGCTTCACCACCAGCTCCTACTACGCGGACTCACTCCCGGCATGGCTCACCGCCTGGAACGCGCGCGGCGGCGTGGCCCGGCTCGCCGGCGCCACCTGGTCGCTGCTGCTCCCCGATTCCATGTATGCCGAGGCCGACAAGCAGCCCTTCGAGAATGGCGGCAAGGACCTGGTCTTTCCGCACCGGCTCCCTACCGATCCGGTCCAGGAGCGGGCGATGCTGTCCGAGTCGCCCTGGATCGACTCGCTGACGCTCGACGTCGCCCTCGAGGGCAGCCGCGCCCTGCAGCTCGGCCAGCGCGGCAGGCCCGACCTGCTCGCGGTCTCGCTGTCCGGTACCGACTACATCGGACACACCTGGGGCCCGGACTCCCGGGAGATCCACGATCACCTGCTGCGTCTGGATCGCTGGCTGGGGCGCTTCCTCGATTCGCTCGCGGTCACCGTGCCCCAGCAGCGGATACTCGTGGTGCTCACCGCGGACCACGGCGTAACCAGCTATCCCGAGTTCGCGCTGGCGCACAACCGCCCGGGGGGACACATCCGGCTGGGCGTAGTGCTGCGCGACGTCAACGCCGCGCTCGCGCCCCGGGTCGGTGAGGCCAACCTGCTCAAGGAAAACGAGGGCCTGATCTACGGCGACCTCGAGAAACTGCGGACCGCGGGGGTGAGCCCCGAGAGCCTGGCCACCAAGCTCGCGCCGAGAGTCTGGAGCCTGCCGGGGGTGCTGAACGCCTGGACTCCGGCGACGCTCGGCGGCGCGGTACCGACCGACATCCACGCCGCCCGCTGGTGGCGCTCGCTCCCCGAGAAATTCCAGTGGCTCGTCTGCGGGGTCGCGAAGCCCGGTTACATTTGGGGCGACGGCGGTGGCTCCGCCGCTCACGGCACCACCAATCAGGAAGATGTCGGGGTGCCGATCGCCTTCCTCGGCGCCGGCATTCAACCCGGACTCTATCCCGACACGGTACGGACGGTGGACATCGCGCCCACGCTCGCCAGGCTGCTCGGCGTGAAGACCGAGGGCCGGCTCGACGGGCGGACCATCAAGCGGGCGCTGAGGTAGTTCCGAGTTCCGAGTTCCGAGGGCCAAACTCCGAGCTCCCGGGGTGGCGTTCCGGCGCGACGCTGCGCGGCGAAATGGCTACCCGACGGGTGGGCGGGACCAGGATCCTCGGTCCATGGCGGGCGTTAGGCGGTTTGAAGACCTGATCGTATGGCAGCGCGCCCGTCGACTAGCGGCAAGGGTCGACGAGTACTGCTCCCAGGGGGCCCTCGCAAGGAATTTCGGGCTCAAGGACCAGATGCGCCGGGCTGCGGTCTCGATGATGAGCAATATTGCCGAGGGCTTCGAGCGACGGTCGTCCCGGGAATTCCGCTACTTTCTGATCATAGCCAAGGCCTCTTCGGCGGAGCTTAGATCGCAGCTCTATCTCTGCCACGATCGCGGCTATCTTGTACCGTCCGTGGCCGATGAGTTGAAGCGTGAGACAGAGGAAGTCTCCCGCATGCTCGCGGGGTTGATCCGTTCGCTCACCTGCGATTCCCGCCTCCCCGCGGACTGACACATCGCACCAGGTGCCACGCACTCGTCACTCGTCACTCGGAACTCGGAACTCGATACCCACTCTTGATGCCCTCCCGGTTTCCCGCCCTCCCCTGCTTCCCCTGCCCGCACGCCTCCAACTGCTGTAGCTGGGGGGTGACCCTCAGCGAGGAAGAGGCCGAGGGGCTTGGCGCCCGCTATGGGCGAGACAAGGTGTACCGCACCCGGTGGGGAGAGTGGCGCACCCGGATACGCAACCGCCGCTGCGTCTTCCTCGTGGACAACGGGTGCACCATCCACGCCGACCCGCACTATCCCGCGGTCTGTGCCGCCTTTCCCTGGACCGACGCCGAGACCGGGGCGCCGTACGAATACGACCAGACCATCTGCCCCGAATTCCTCGCGCATCCGGAGCTGGTGCAGCTCGGCAAGCGCCCCCGCGTGAGTGCCACACCGGGCGAACACCCTTCAGGGAGTCCTTGATGAACCGCGATCGCCTGCCCCTCGTCCCTCGTCCCTCGTCACTCGGTACTCGGAACTCGGTACTCGGCACTCTTCTATCGTTGGCGCTCCTCCCCATGCCCACCCAGGCGCAGACCGTGGACCCCGCGCTGGCCCGCGCCCGCCGCCTGCTGGAGAGCACCATCCTGATCGACGGGCACAACGACCTGCCCTGGGCGATCCGGACCTTCAAGGATGCGCCCCGGGACGTCGATGCCTACGACCTCCGCACCCCGCGGACAGGGATGACCGACTTCGCGCGGCTCGCCGAAGGCCGCCTCGGCGCCCAGTTCTGGTCGATCTACGTCCCCGGCGAGATCAAGGACAGCGGCTACGCCCGGGTCCAGCTGGAGGAGTTCGACATCGCCCGCCGGATGATCGCCAAGTACCCCGATCGCCTGACCCTGGCCCTCACGGCGGACGACATCGTGCGCGCCAGGCGCGAGAAGAAGCTCGCCTCGCTGCTCGGCATGGAAGGGGGACACGCGATCGAGAACTCGCTCGGCGCCCTGCGCGCCTACTACGCCCTCGGCGCGCGCTACATGACGCTGACCCACAACGTCACCCTCGACTGGGCCGACGCCGCCCTCGACACCGCGAAGCACAACGGACTCACCCCCTTCGGCCGTGAAGTGGTCCGCGAGATGAACCGCCTCGGCATGCTGGCGGATCTCTCCCACGTCTCTCCCGCCGTGATGAGCAATGTCCTCGATGTCACCGAGGCGCCGGTGATCTTCTCCCACTCGGCCTCGCGCGCGCTGGTCGATCACCGCCGCAACGTCCCCGACTCGATCCTGGCGCGGCTGCCGAAAAACGGCGGCGTCATCATGGTGACCTTCGTGCCGGCATTCGTCTCCCGCGAGGTCCAGGCCGGCGAGGATGCGCTGGACAGCGCCATGGCCGTGCTGGCGAAGGGGGTCACCGATCCCGAGCAGCGCCGCCGGATCGAACAGGAGTATCGCGCCGCCCACCCCTTCCCCAACGCGACCCTCGCGCAGGTGGCCGATCATATCGACCACATTCGCCAGGTGGCGGGGGTCGATCACGTCGGCATCGGCAGCGATTTCGATGGCATCGACCACGGGCCCGACGGCCTGGAGGATGTCTCGAGGTTTCCCGACCTGTTCGCGGAACTGATCCGGCGGGGATGGAGCGACGCCGATCTGCGGAAGCTCGCCGGGGAGAACCTGCTCCGGGCGCTGCGGCAGGCCGAAGCCGTCTCGGCGCGCCTGACGAAGCAGCGGCCCGCCTCCACCGCGACCATCGAGCAGCTCGACGGTGGTGGGCCCGGTGTCCCGTAGCGCGATACCCGGCATCCCGAGCGAAGCGAGGGATCTCTTGGGGGTCGGAGCCATTCCCCAAGGGATCCCTCGGTCGTTCCACTCCCTCGGGATGACGACGATCTTCTCCTGCCGCCCTTCTACGATGATTTCCGGAAACCGATGATCGAGCCGACCACCACCGCGGTGAGCGCGAACGAGAACCACTGGATCGCGTAGCTCAGGTGCGGTCCGTCGTCGAGCTCGGGCGGGTCGTCGCGGCGGGGGAGCTTCGGCAGCATCGTGTCCGGCGTCTGCAGCACCACGTAGCCCTGGAGCGGGTAGGGGAGCCGTTCGCGGAGCGCGGCCAGATCGAGCCGCCGCCAGGTGAGCTGGCCTCCTTCCTCCCGCGGCTCCCCGGTCACCCCGCTCGCCGGCTGCACGAACGCGATGCCCGTCACCGTCAGCACCCCATCCTCATGCAGCGACGCCAGGTCCAGCGTACGCGCGTCGCCGGAAGTCACGAAGCCGCGCTGGACCAGGATCGCCGAGTCCCCCCGGAGCGGCCGGAGCGGGGTGATGACCCGCACCCCCGGCACCCCCTTCTCGCTCTGTCCCCGGATCACCACCTCCGCCGCGTGATCGTAGCGGCCCGTGACCCGCACCCGCCGGTTGTCGGCGGAGTCGGCCGTCAGGCGCGCGGCGTCGGCCGGGTCGTCGAGCGAGATCGGCGGCTGGGCCCGCGCCGCCAGGGCGATGGCATTATGGGCCCGCCGCTCCCGGAGCCGGGAGAGTTGCCAGATCCCCAGCCGGCCGAACACCCCGGCGGCGAGCAGGGTGAGGCCAAAGAACAGGAGCGAGCGGCTGCGAGGTGTCATGATGGGCAGGACAGTGTCCTAGCACGAGGACAATCGGCCGGGCGACGAAATCGGGGGGCGCTGTCGTAACTCTTTGACTGATAGCCGTTTGGGGCGCTGGCACTCGCGCGGTCTACAGCTTGCCATCCGGTCACGCGCAGGCCCGGAAGTGTCCACCCAAGATACATCGGCCGAGGTCACCCCGAGATGCGAACTCCCAGCCCTTCCGCGCTGCTGGTCGGCGCCCTGGTTCTCGCCGCCCCCCTGGCGGCGCAGGAGCCGGACAATCCCTACCTCCGGGAAGTCGATGAGCGCGCGGACGGCGATCGCCGGGGGCCCTTCTACGCCAGTCTGGGTGTCGGCTTCGGCGGAGAGGCGATAGCCAGCCTCGGTGCCCCAGCCCCCTACGCCCCATCCCGCATCCGTCCGACCCTCAATCTCGAGCTCGGCGCCAACGTCGGTCAGCAGCTGAGGCTCGGCCTCGAGGGGTTCGCCTGGTTCAACATCACCAACGATGGCGCCCTGGAAACGGTGAGTGCCGCGCTGGCGGGGGGACGCTTCTACCCGCTCCGCTCGGCCGGCCTCTACCTGCGTGGCGCCGCCGGGGTGGGCCGCTACGGCCAGGACACCGTGGACGACTACTGCGACTGCAACGTGACCCTCACCTCGCAGTACGGCTTCGCCTGGTCGGTCGGGGCAGGGTACGAGGCGCCGGTGGCGCGCGGACTCAAGCTGGGCCCCAGCATCGAGATGGTCCGAATGGATATCACCGGTCCCGACGGCTACCGGGAACGGGTCGTGAATGTCGGTCTCACACTCACCTACGATGGCCGTGACTGAGAGGGCTGCCACCATGCGCATTCGAATTCCGAAACTTCATCTCCTGGCGCTGCTCGGCTGCGTCGGGCTCGCGCTGCCGGCGGCTGTGGCCGCGCAGGACGACGATCCCCACCATCCCCGCGGCCGGCGGAGCCGCTGCCAAGAGGACTGCGGCGGCCTCCGCGAGGTCTCCGGCAACGCCGGCCGGAACCGGCGCGACGGCTTCTTCTTCAGCGCCGGCATCGGCGCCGGCGCCGAGAGCTTCGACGCCCGCGACGGGCTGGGCTGGAGCGACGGCAAGGGTGGCGGGACCGGCTACCTGAAGGTCGGCGGCACCGTGGGCCGATCGGTGGTGCTCGGCGCCGAGGCCCAGGGCTGGTTCTCGTCGTACCGGGGGCAGAACTACGATCGCACCCTGGGCAACCTGCTCGGCTTCGCCCAGTTCTATCCCTCGAGCAGCGGCTTCTGGATGCGCGGCGGCATCGGCTGGGCCCGCGACCATCTCACCACCTTCAACTCGAGTGGCATCGGCTACGGCTCCTCGATCAACGGCACCGGCTGGGCCCTCGGCGTGGGCTTCGATGTGCCGGTCGGGCGCCGAGTCTCGATTACCCCTTCGCTGGACCTCATGGGACAGGATTATCGCACTCACGAGGAGCGGGTGCTCAGCCTCGGCGTCGGCATCACCTTGCCCTGACCGGTGATGCTGTACGGCGGCGGCGGTGCCCGGGTTGGCTCGGGCACCGTCGTCGTCGTATCAGGCGCGCCCCAGGATGTCGGATATTCGCCACACCCTGGCCGCAACGGCTTTCGCATCTCCTAGCGCAGTCAGCATTTGGCGGCTACGATATCCCCCCCTTGGTCGGCATGGCCTCTGCCCTCCATTGCTGTGTCTTTCACCCGCGGGTTCGTGAAGCTTCTCCCCTCGTTCCGCCGCTGGCTGATTCCCACCGCCGTCCTGATCGCCGCTGTGCGGTGTGGGGGAGGAGACAGTCTTACCCTGCCGAGTGACAAGCTCCCTGCGAACATCACGGTCGAGGGGGGCGACGGGCAGCAGGGGGTCGTCGGGAAGCGCCTGACCGACACGCTGGTCGTCCGGATTACGGACACCAAGGACCGGCCCGTCCAGGACCAGAAGATCGCCTTCAAGCTGCTGGCCGGCGGCAGCGCCGCTGACCTCATCCCTGACACCGCTCTCACCGACGTCGATGGCCGCGCCCGGTCGGTCTGGGTGCTCGGCAGCATCGCGGGTGGCCAGCGGGTGGAAGCCAGGGTGCTCGGCGCGGTGGCTGGCAACGTCGCGCTCCACTCGACCTTCAACGCCACCGCGCTCGCCGATGTCGCGGACACCCTCGTCCCGCTGCAGGGCGACCTCCAGACCGGCACGGTCGGAACCACCCTGACCGACTCGCTGGTCGTGGTGGTCACCGACCGGTTCGCCAATCCGGTGGCGGGTCAGTCGGTGAATTGGAGTGTGCCCGGAGGTCAGGGCAGCGTGAGTGCGGCGAGCGTGGTCACCGGGGCGGACGGCCACGCGGCCGTGACCCGGACCCTCGGCCCCACTGCGGGAGGCCAGACCGCGCAGGCGACGGTCGCGGGGCTGAAGGGCTCACCGGTGACCTTCACGGCGACCGCCACCTCGGGCGGGGCCGTCCGGCTGGTCAAGGTCTTCGGCGACGCACAGACCGCTCCGGCGGGCTTCCAGCTCACCGACTCGGTGGTGGTCCAGTTGCAGGACGCCAACGGCAACGGGGTGCCCAACCGCAACGTGAACTGGGTGGTCACCGATGGCGGCTCGGCGTCCCCGCTCACCAGTGCGACCGACGCCCAGGGCAAGGCCTTCACCTACTGGACCCTCAAGCCTACGGCCGGATCCAATCAGCTCACCGCCGCTGCCGCGGGGGTGCCCCAGATCCAGTTCTCCGCCACCGGCACCTCGGCCCAGCCGGCCAAGCTGCAGGCGTTGAGCAGCCTCACCCTCTCCGGCACGGTCGGCCTGCCGGTGACGCCGGTCCCCTCGGTCAAGGTCACCGACCAGAACAACAACCCGGTGCAGGGCGTCACCGTGAACTTCCAGGTGACGGCGGGCGGCGGCGGTGTCTCGGATGGCGGGCCGAGCAGTCCCAACGCCACCGTCGCGACCAACGCCAGCGGTGTGGCCACCCTGGTGTCGTGGACCCTCGGGACCGTCGCTGGCGCCAGCAACACCCTGAGCGCCACCGCCGCCGGCACCGGCATCGCCGGCAACGGAATCGTCTTCACCGCGAGCGCCGCCGCGGGCGCGGCCGCCCGGATTCAGCTCACCACCCAGCCCTCCGCGAGCGGGCAGAGCGGCATCGTGCTCGCCCAGCAGCCGGTGCTGCAGCTCCGCGATGCCTTCGGCAATGCCCTGAGCCAGTCCGGCGTGCAGGTCACCGCCGCGGTGGTCGGCGGCGGCGCGCAGCTCCGCGGCACCACGACGGTCGCGACCTCCGCCGCCGGTATCGCCAGCTTCAGCGGCCTCAACCTGGTCGGCCCCGTCGGCAGCTACAGCCTCGGCTTCACCGCCGGCGCACTGGCCGGCGACACCTCGACTGCCATCACCCTCGCCGCCGGCGTGCCGGGCAGGCTCGCGATCGTCACCCAGCCCTCTGCTGCGGTGCAGAGCGGCATTCAGTTCGCGACCCAGCCAGTCCTCCAGGTGCAGGACTCCGCCGGCAATCCGGTCGCCGCCAATGGTGTGAACGTCACCGCGGCGATCGCCTCCGGCGCCGGGGTACTGGGTGGCACCCTGACCGTCGCTACCTCCGCCGCCGGCACCGCGACCTACACCGACCTCGAGATCACCGGGGCCCTGGGCACGCGGACCCTCGGCTTCAGCGCGACGGGGCTCATCCCGGTCGTGTCAGGCAACGTCACCGTCGGCGCCGGCGCCGCGACCCAGCTCGGCATCACCACCCAGCCCTCCGCCAGCGCCCAGAGCGGCTCGGTGTTCGCCCAGCAGCCGGTGGTCGAGCTGCGGGACGCGAGCGGCACCCCGGTGCCCCAGCCCGGGGTGAGCGTCACCGCCACGATTACCGGCGCGCCCGCCGGCGTCACCCTCGGCGGAACGGCGACGCTCCAGACCACCGCCCAGGGCAACGTCAGCTTCTCGGGGCTGTCGCTCACCGGGCCGGCCGGCAACTACAGCCTCAGCTTCAGCGCCACCGGCCTCGTCGGCGCGAGCAGCTCCGGCATCGCGCTCGCGGCGGGGAGCGGCACGACCCTCACCATCACCACCGCGCCGCCGGCCACCGGCCAGAGTGGGGTTGCCCTCTCGCCGGCCACGGTGATCCAGCTCCGCGATGGCTCGGGGAATCCGGCCAATCAGGCCGGCGTGGCGGTGGCAGCGTCGATCGCCAGCGGCGCGGGCGGCACGCTGGGCGGCACCGATACCGTCCTCACCAACGCCAGCGGCGTGGCAACCTTCAGCAACCTGGTGCTGAGCGGGCCGGTGGGCGGCTACACTCTCGCCTTCAGCGGGACCGGGCTCACCGGAGTGACCGCGCCCGCGGCGACCACGCTGAGCGCCGGCCCCGCCGCCAGGGTGGCGGTGCTCACCCAGCCGGCCTCGACGGCCCAGAGCGGCGTCATCTTCGCCACCCAGCCGATCCTCGAGCTCCAGGACGCGGCCGGCAACCCGGTGAGTCAGGCGGGGACCACGATCACCGCCACGATCGGCTCGGGCGGCGGCAGCCTCGGCGGCACCGTCGCCCAGCTCACCGGCGGCAACGGCCAGGCCAGCTACACCGACCTGTTGATCACCGGCACGGTCGGGCCGAGGACGCTCGACTTCAGCGCGACCGGGCTGACGAAGGCCACCAGCGCGACGATCACCCTGTCGGCGGGCGCCGCCGCCACGATGGTCAAGCAGGCAGGCGACAACCAGAGCGCCACCGCCGGCTCCCCGGTTGCGGTCGACCCGCAGGTCAAGGTGACCGACGCGAGCGGCAACCCGGTCCAGGGCGTCACGGTCGGCTTCGCGGTGACCGGCGGCGGCGGCAGCGCGGGCGCCTCGGCCACCACCGACGTGAACGGTCTCGCCTCGGTCGGCTGGACCCTGGGGACCACGGCGGGTGCCAATTCCCTCGACGCCACGGCCACCCTCGCCGGCGGCCCCGCCACCGTCACCTTCCATGCGACCGGCACGGCGGGGAGCGCCGGTCGGCTCGCGATCACCACCCAGCCCTCGGCGACCGCCGCGAGCGGGGTGGTCTTCGCGCAGCAGCCGGTGATCCAGCTGCAGGACGCGCTCGGCAACAACGTCAATACCAGCGGCGTGGTCATCACCGCCCAGTCGAGCGGGGGCAGCCTCGGCGGCACCGCGACGGTGGTGACCGCGAACGGCGTCGCCACCTTCAGCAACCTCTCGCTCACCGGGACGGTGGGGAGCTACACCCTCACCTTCACCGGCACCAACCTGACCGGCGTCACCTCGAGCGCGATCAACCTCACCGCCGGCCAGGCCACCGCGCTGGTCATCGTGACCCAGCCGGACCCGAACGGGCAGAGCGGCGTGCCGCTGGTGCAGCAGCCGGTGCTCCAGGTGGTGGATGCCGCGGGCAACCCGGTCTCTTCCGCCGGTCGCCAGGTGACCGCGGCGATCAACAGCGGGCCCGGTGGCACCGTCAACGCGGTCGGTCGCCAGGTCACCACCAGCGGATCGGGGACGGCCTCCTTCACCTCGCTCAGGATCGACGGTCCGGTCGGCACCTATACCCTGCTGTTCTCGACCAGCGCTCTCACCGCCGACGTCTCGTCGAACATCGCCCTCGCCGCCGGGCCGGCGGCGACGATCTCGGCCAACTCGGTGACCAGCCAGTCCGCCCCGGTCGG
Organism: uncultured Gemmatimonadales bacterium; assembly: GCA_963825065.1. Lineage (GTDB taxonomy): Bacteria > Gemmatimonadota > Gemmatimonadetes > Gemmatimonadales > GWC2-71-9 > JADJOM01. The sequence goes on along the minus strand of CAWGRU010000021.1, from coordinate 19,344 downwards.
CACCGCGGTCTCGGCGCCGCCCTCGGTCCTGGTGACCGACGGCGCCGGCAATCCGGTGAGCGGAGTGACGGTCAACTTCGCGGTGACCGCCGGCGGCGGGTCGCTCAACGGGGCGAGCCCCGTCACCGATCCGTTCGGCGTCGCCACCGTGACCGCGTGGACCCTGGGCGGCGCCGCCGGAGCCAACACCGTCACCGCCACGCTGAGCGGAGTGGCCGGCAGCCCGGTGACCTTCAACGCCACCGGCACCGCCGGCACGGCGACGAGCATCGCGATCAACACCGGCAACAACCAGACGGCCACCGTCAACACCAACGTGGCGACCGCGCCCTCGGTGAAGATCACCGACGCCGGCGGCAATCCGGTCGCCAACGTCGCGGTCAGCTTCGCGGTGGCGAGCGGCGGCGGTTCGGCGCTCGGCACCTCCGCCACCAGCAACACCCTGGGCATCGCCACGGTGGGTAGCTGGACCCTGGGCACCGTTGCCGGGAGCAACACCCTCAACGCCACGGCCACACTCCTCGGCACCCCGACCACCGTGACCTTCACCGCCACCGGCGTTGCCGGCGCGGCGGCGACGCTCACCAAGACGGCCGGCGACAATCAGACCGCGCCCGTCAGCAGCCTGCTCCCGGTCGCGCCTCAGGTCCAGATCCAGGACCAGTTCGGCAATCCCAAGAGCGGGGTGAGCGTCAGCTTCGTGCCCGCGGCCGGCAGCGGCAGCGTGACCGGCGGCACCGCCACCACCAACAGCAGCGGCCTCGCGACGCTCGGCAGCTGGACCATCGGCTCGACCGCGGGGACCAACACCCTCACCGCGACGGCGGCCGGCGGCGCCTTCACCGGCAACCCGGCGACCTTCACCGCCACCGGCACCGCCGGCGGGCCGGCCTCGGTCGCCGCCAACAGCACCACCACCCAGAACGCCACCGTGGGCACCGCGGTCGCCGCGCCGCCGTCGGTGATCGTGCGCGATGCGTTGAACAACCCGGTGTCCGGCGCCACGGTGACCTTCGCCATCACCGCCGGGCCGGCCGGCGTGCTGGTCGGCGCCACCCAGACGACCAATGGTTCGGGCATCGCCACGGTCACCAGCTGGACCGTCGATACCACCGTGCGCACCAACACGGTGACCGCCACCGTCACCGGCGCCGGCATCACCGGCAATCCGGTGAGCTTCACCGCGACCGGCCTCGCGGGCCCGGCGACCAGGATCATCATGAACCGGCAGCCGTCGACGACGGTGCAGAGCGGGGTGATCTTCCCCATCACCCCGCGGGTCCAGGTCGCCGATCAGTACAACAACGCCGTGGCGACCGCCGCGCCCGGCGTCGTGATCACCGCCTCGGTGCTGACCAGCCCGGGCGGATCGCCCGGCATCGCGCCGCTGACCGCCACCACCAGCACCACCGGCCTCGCCACCTTCACCAACTTCACCCTCACCGGGCTGGTCGGCAGCTACACCTTCCAGTTCGACGCCTCCGCCTCCGGCTTCGGCACCGTGGCATCCAGCGCCGTGACGCTCACCGCCGGCCCCGCGACGGCGCTGAGCATCACCACCCAGCCGCCGGCCAGCGCGTCGAGCGGGGTGGCCTTCAGCACCGCGCCGGTGCTGCAGCTCCGCGACGGGGCGGGGAACCCGGTCACCACCTCGGGCATCGCGATCACCGCCACGATCGCCAGTGGCCCCGGCGGCGGCAGCCTGAGCAACGCCGTGGCGACCACCGTCAACGGCGCGGCCACCTTCACCGGCCTGACGCTCAGCGGCACCTCCGGCTCCTACACCCTGAGCTTCGCCGGCACCGGGCTCACCCCCATTGTCTCGTCCACCATCGCACTCGGCGCGGGCGGCGGCAGCCAGCTCGCCGTGGTCACTCAGCCGTCGGCCAGCGCGGTGAATGGGACCGCGTTCGCCAGCCAGCCGGTCATCGAGCTGCAGGATGCGATCGGCAATCCGGTCCTGACCGCCGGTGTGGCGGTGACGGCGTCGATCGCGAGCGGCGGCGGCAGCCTCGGCGGCACCCTGACGGTCAATACCAACGCCAGCGGTCAGGCGGTCTTCACCAATCTCAGCATCACCGGCACGGTGGGTTCGCACACCCTGCTGTTCGCCGCCAGCGGCTTCACGGGAGTGACCTCCGGAACCATCAATCTCACCGCCGGCGCGCCGAGCACGGTGACCATCCAGCAGCAGCCGTCGGCGAGCGCCCAGAACACCGTCGCCTTCGCCGCGCAGCCGATCGCGCTGGTGAAGGACCAGAGCAACAACGTGGTGCCGAGCACCGGTGTCGTCGCGAGCCTCGCCAGCGGCGCAGGTACCCTCGGCGGAACGCTGACTGCGAACACCGATGCCTTCGGCGTGGCCAGCTTCTCCAACCTCGAGATCACCGGCCTGATCGGCACCCGGACGCTCAAGCTGCAGGCGGGCAGCGCCAGCGCCGTCACCAACGGCGTGAACATCACCGCCGGACCGGTGAGCGGCGCGCAGTCGACCGCGAGTGTGCCCGCCGGGACCGTGGGCCTCGCCACCTCGATCACCGTGCAGGCCCGCGACGTCTCCGGCAACCCGGTGACGACGGGCGGCGCCACGGTCGCCGTCAGCGTGACCGGCGCCAACAGCGCGACGCCCGCGGTCCTCGACAACGGCAACGGCAGCTACTCCGCTAGCTATACGCCGACCGCCGCCGGCAGCGACAACGTCGCCATCACCCTCAACGGTGTCGCGGTGAGCGGCAGTCCGTTCACCAGCAGCGTCGGCGCCGCCGGCAGCGTTACCACCATCACCTCGGTCAGCGCTGCCAGCACGGTGGTGGGCCAGTCGTACACCGTGAACGTGAGCGTCACCGGCGCGGGTGTCACCCCGACCGGCAACGTCACCGTCTCCGACGGCACCGGCGCCACCTGCCTCGCGGTGCTGAGCGGCGGTGCCGGCTCCTGCGCGGTCACCTCGACGACCGCGGGCGCCAAGTCGCTGGTCGCCAGCTACGCCGGCGACGCCAACTACGGCGGCAGCAGCTCCGCCGCCACGGCTCACACGGTGAACGCCGCCGCTACCACGACCGCCGTCAGCACCACGCCGACGAGTACCACCTCCGGTGGCACCTACACGGTGAACTTCACTGTGACCGCCAACGCCCCGGGCGGCGGCACCCCGACCGGTACGGTTAATGTGAGCGACGGCGCCGGCGGAACCTGCTCCGCCGCCCTGAGCGGCGGCGCCGGATCGTGCCAGCTAAGCACCGGCCTCGTGGGCACCCGGACGATCACCGCCACCTACGCGGGCACCGCCGACTACTCCACCAGCAGCGGCACCGCCTCGCACACCGTCACCCTGCTCGGCAGCACCACGACGATCACCGCCAACACCCCGAACCCGTCGGTGATCGGACAGAGCGTCACCTTCAGCGTCAGCGTCACCTCCCTGCTGGGTACGCCGGGCGGCACCGTGACGATCACCGACGGTGCGACGACCCTGTGCACTGCCACACTCTCCGGTGGCGCAGGCTCATGCTCCTTTACCTTCACTTCGGCGGGAACCAGGACGGTGACCGCCACCTACTCGGGCGACGCCACTCATGGCGGCAGCAGCAATACCGCCTCGCAGCAGGTGGATCCGTTCGGCGCGCCGGCCAAGCTGGCCTTCAGCGTGCAGCCGAGCACGACGCCCGCCAACACCGTGATCAGTCCCTTCCCCGAGGTCCAGGTCCTGGATGCGTTCGGGAACCTGGTGACCACGGCGACCGACAATGTCACCCTTTCGATCGGTACCGATCCGAGCGGTGGCAGCGCGATCTTCAACGGGACGCTGATCGTGGCGGCGATCAACGGTGTCGCGGTCTTCCCCGGTCTGTCCATCGACACCCCGGGCAGCGGCTACACCCTGGACGCCAATGCGACCGGTCTGACCGGCACCACCAGCACCGCCTTCGACATCCAGTGATGCCCGGCTCCAGGCGGGAAGGGCGTCCGGAGGAAGGAGGAGCGTTCAAATGTCACGGTCTTCAGTTCCCGCGTTCCTCTCCCTCGCGGCCCTCGCGGCCTGCGGTGAGAGCCTCGTCCTGCCCAGTGAAGGTCATCCCAAGCAGGTAACCGTCCTCGCCGGCGCGGGGCAGCAGGCGACGGTGGGCGCGGCCCTCGCCGAGTCGGTGGTCGTGCGCATCACGGACGGCGTGGGCCGGCCGGTGGTGCGCCTGGCCGTGTCGGTGAACCTGCTCTTCGGCGGGGGGATCTCTCCTGCCGGTCTCATAACAGACGACAACGGCCGGGTGGCGTTCCGCTGGACCCTCGGGCCCACCGCGGGACAGCAGACCATCGAGGTGGCGGCAGGGGATTCGGGGCAGGCGGGCCCCAAGACGGTCGTGAGCGCCACGGCCAAACCGGGTCTCCCGGCGGCACTCGCGGTGCTGCAGGGGGACCAGCAGACCGGCGAGACCGGCACGCAGCTCGCCGATTCGCTGGTCGTCCGCGTCCGCGATGGCTTCGGCAATCGGCTCAGCGGGGTCGACCTGACCTGGACCCCTCAGGCGGGCGCCGTAAGTCCTGCGCAGGTGGTCTCCGACGCGGCCGGTCGGGCGGCCGGCGCGTGGACCCTCGGCCCGACGCCGGGCGCCCAGACGGCCACCATCGCCGTGGCCGCCTACCCCGCCGTCTCGGCCAGCTTCAGCGCCAGCGCCACGCCCGGTCCCGCGCCGATCCTGGCCATCGTCACCCAGCCGTCCGACACCGTGCAGTCGGGCTCGCCCTTCCCGGTCCAGCCCGCGGTGCAACTGGAGGACGCCAACGGCGTCCCGCTCGCCGTGGCGGGCGTGACCGTCACGGTGGCGGTCTCATCGGGGAGCGCAACGCTGGGCGGCACCACCTCGCGCCAGACGGACGGCGGCGGACTGGCCACCTTCACCGATCTCTCGCTCTCCGGCGTCTCGGGGCAGTCCACCCTGATCTTCGCGGCCTCGGGCTACGTCTCGGTGTCCTCGACGCCGGTGACGGTCGGCTTCCGGGTCCCCAGCCGGACCCGGTCCACCATCGCGGTCGCGCCGGGCACCATCACTGCCGGTGCCTCGGCAATCATCACCGTCACCGTGCGCGACTCCGCCGGCGCCCCGATCCCGGGCGTGGTCGTAGTGCTGAGTGCCAGCGGCAGCGGCAACACCCTGGTACAGTCGCCTACCACGACCGATGCCTCGGGGAACGCCGTCGGCTCCATCTCTTCAACCGTGGCCGAAACCAAGCAGATCCGCGCGACCGCCGCCGGGATCCTGCTGGCCTCGGCCGGGGTCCTTGTGGTAACTCCCGGTCCGCCCGACGCCTCGGCCACCACCGCCAAGGTGCCTCCGAACGCCAAACTGCTGCAACTTATCAAGATCGTGATCACCACCCGGGACTTCTACGGCAACGCTCTCGTCAGCGGCGGGTACGCCGGCTCGCTCTCGGTCGTGGTCACCGGCGCCAACTCCGCCACTCCGAACATCACTGACAACCACGATGGCACCTACAGCGCGAGCTACCTCGCGTTCCTCCGGGGCACCGACCAGGTCGCGATCACTCTGGGCGGGCAACCGATCAGTGGGAGTCCATTCACGAGCAAGATCAAGTGAGGGCCGTTCAAGGGGTTAGGCCGCGGACATCCGGGGTTGATTTCACTGCGGGGGACCGGTAAGATTGTGCCCCTCGCCCTGGTGGTGAAACTGGTAGACACGCTATCTTGAGGGGGTAGTGCCGTAAGGCGTCGCGGTTCGAATCCGCGCCAGGGCATTGGACACCACGCCACTGTAGCTCAGTGGTAGAGCACTCGATTCGTAATCGAGCGGTCGTCGGTTCAAGTCCGACCAGTGGCTCTCCTATCGATAAAGCACAGCGGCCGCCGATTCCTCCGGCGGCCGTTTCGCTTTCCCCCTCCTGACTGCGCGCTGCACGCAAACGAGACTTCGTGGCCCTCACAATGCCGGGGTCGGCGGTACGAATCCGCCTCCAGCTATCGTCAGACAGGGTCGCGCGACGGGCGACGATCTCGGGCCCGGCGGAAGTCGGGCACGGTACCGGAGTGGTGCCAGCTCATCTAGCGCCAGCCCGCAATCTCAAGCGCCGGCGAGTCGCAGCGTGGGTGGTCCCACCACGCAACAGTCGGAAAACAGATCCGGCATTGCGGCAAGGGGTTGGGGGGAGTTGGGGCGCCATTGCGTCGGGCCACTCTCAAGGCCGCCACCCCGATCCGCCAGACCCGCACCACGACACTGCCCGGAATTGCATCAATTCCGACTTCAATTCTCCAGAACCTGGACCGTAACGACCGCCAGACATCCCTCGGAACCCCGCTCCGGACACTCCCGGACGGCGCTGACCAGGGAAGACCCTGCCCGGAGCAGCGCCGGTCGGGATCGAACCATTGCCTCGCTGCCACGCCGAGCCTCCGGTCCAGGCCCTCGGTGAGTGAGACCCTCGAGTAGCCTGCGCAGTGTCTCACGCGGGAGGAGCGGGTAGACTCGAATGACCCGGGCGCTGACCGACACCGTGGACGCCTGCTGCGCCTCAGCCGCACGGGCCCCGAATGTGGCGCATAGGAGGGCCAGTCCTGAGGACACGAGCCAGGCGGTCCGTCGCCGCGATGTGATGGTGGTCATGAGGCGATACTCTGGTAGACTCCCCCGACCTCAGGCAGCAAACTGGACTCGAACACTCGGCTCTCATCATCGCGGATGAACTCGAGGGTCCGCCGCCGGGAGACCACCGTCTGGAGAGCGCGCATGACGACCGGGTCGACCGCCTCCGATGAGGTCTGGCGCATGCGCTCCAGCGCCTCGACGACTGACGCCGCCGATCGGTACGACCGGCTGGTCGTCAGCGCGTCGAAGATCTCAGCGGCCGCGAGGATGCGCGCACCCAGCGGAATCGCCTCCCCGGCAAGGCCATCGGGATATCCCGTGCCATCCCACCGCTCGTGGTGTCCCCGGACGTAGGCGGCAACCCGTTCCATCGTTGGATAGGCCACCAGGATCTGGTGCCCCAGGATCGGGTGTCGCTTGACCTCCGCAAACTCCTCGGCCGTGAGCTTGCCTGGCTTGGTGAGGATCCCGTCACTGATCGCGATCATGCCGATGTCGTGGAGCCTTCCGCCCAGTCTGACCTCCTCCACCTCCCGGTCGCCCCGGCCCAGGTGGGTCGCGATCGACGCCGCCAGGTCGGCCACCCGGATGGAGTGCCCGACCAGATGGGGGTCCTTGGCCTCCATCGCGATGACCAGCGCGTCGAGGGCCGCGGCCGCGAGCTGCTGAAACTGGCGCGCACCCTCCCGGCCAGTCGCCCGCGCTGATACCGGCGGCATCGCGGCGTTCCCAGGCTTCACCGATCCAGCTTCCCCCACGGCACGCGCCACCGCAGCAACCAACGCGGAGAGAACCAGCGGCCCCGCCAGATACTCCGTCGACCCACGCTCCCGCGACGCGATCACCGCACGCGTGTCGGGACTTCCCTGAATCATGATGATCGGCAGGGTCGGGCGGTGCTCGCTGATCACCGGCAGCAAGTCCAGGCCGGACATGTCCGGCAGGGCGGCATCTATCACGGCACAGCCCACTGGACCGCCTTGGAGCATGGCGAGGGTCTGCTGGCCGGTGGACGCAAGCCTCACAGGGTAGCCCCTGGCGGCGAGGACTGTCCCGGCGGAGTGTCGCAATGCGTGATCGCGCACGACAATGAGAATCATCGGGTTGGCGGATGTCATGACTGTCTCCTCTCGACGGCCAGGCCCGTGCGGCAACGGCTCAGGCTCAGGCGCAGTTCGCCCACGTCAAATGGCTTCGTCAGGAACCCGGTGTCCGCCGGCCAGTCCGCGGTGTGGAGGGCTTCCAGTGCGAAGCCGGTCATGAGTACCGCACCAACTCCGGGCCGCAGCACCCGGAGCTCCTGCAGGAGCGCCGGGCCACGCATGCCGGGGAGGACGATGTCGCTCAACACCACATCGATCCGCACGTCCGCGGCAGCCAGGGCGAGCGCCTCCGAAGCGTCAGCCGCTTCGAGTACCCTGTAGCCGAGCAGTCCCAGGTACCGGGCCGTCACCCGCCTGACCGCGGTATCATCATCCACGAGCAATACCGTCTTCTCTGACTCCTCCAGTCCCACGAGGGGCCGCTCACACTCAGGGATCACTGGGTCAGGCTGCGATGACATGGGCCACCTCGGGGCTGGAGTCGGAATGCCCGAGATCCTCGGTGAGGAGGGCGGCCCCGGACAGGAAGACGTCGCAGATCGCCGGGTCGAAGTGCCGCCCGCGCTCGCCCGCTACATACTCGAGCACTCGCTCGTACCGCCACGCCGGCCGGTAGGGCCGATCGTGGGTCAGCGCGTCAAACACGTCCACCAGTCCGACGATCCGTGCCTCGATGGGGATGCTCTCGCCCGCGAGTCCATCGGGATAGCCGGTGCCATCCCAGCGCTCATGGTGACTCCTCGCGATCGCCGCCGCCATGCGCACCATATCGCACTGCCCATCCGCGAGAATGCGGGCGCCGATGGTCGTGTGGCTCCGCATGGTCGCGAACTCCTCGGGGGTGAGCTTGCCGGGCTTGAGGAGGACGGAATCCGGGATCCCGATCTTGCCGATGTCGTGCAGCGGGGCCGCCTGCCCGATGAGCGCCGTCCTGGACGGCGGGAGTCCCAGCGCTGCACCGACGCGTGCCGCCAGCTGCCCGACCCGCTGCGTGTGCCGGCCGGTATCGTCGTCGCGGGCCTCGCCGGCCGCCGCGAGCCGGTGCAGCATCTCCTCCTGCGCCTTGTCACGCTGCCGGGTGCGTTCCCGGACCCGTAGCTCCAGGGCGAGGTTCTGGTCCGACAGCCGCAGGTGAAGCTGGCGGCTCTCCAGCAGGTGCCGGATCCGGAGGCTCACTTCCACGACATCGAACGGCTTCTGCAGAAAGTCGCTCGCCCCCTCGGCGAGGGCTCGCCGCTTGACCTCCGTCCCCGTATCGCCGGTCAGCACCAGCACCGGGAGGAACTCTCCCTCCGGGCGAAGCGGCCTCAGATGCTCCATCACCTCGAAGCCGTCGAACCCGGGCATCCGCAGGTCGAGCACGACCAGGTCGGGATCAAACTCCAGGAACAGCTTGCGGGCCAGGCGCGGATTGGTGGTGCTGGCGATCTGGGAGAAGCCGTCGCGCGCCAGGATCTGCCGGAGGCTCCGGACCACACTCGCATCGTCGTCAACGATGAGGATTCGGCTTTCAGTGATTTCAAGCATCTGCGCTCCACTGCTCGGGACCACCCCTCAGGCCACTGCCTCGAGGGCTTGTTGCCGAGGTGAAGAGGCGAACCCTGTGCCAGGCAGGGCCGAAGTCGCAAGTGATGACATGTCAAGAGATTCCGGGGATCGACGCGCCCGTTCCGCGCCGATCCATGACACCAGACTGCCCCGCAGGCGGGGCACTTTGGTCGACCGGTATCGCTGGGTGGTGAAAGCAGTGATGAAGCGGGTGATGCCGGTGGCTTCAGGTGGGTGAATCCATGCCTTCGGCGGGCAACTCCTGATCGAGCACCCCGCGGTCCCGATACTGCTTGAGCTTTCTGAACAGGGTCCGGCGATCGATGCCGAGTGCCATCGCGGTCTGAGCGACATTCCCGACCTTGGCCTTGAGCACCTCCAGGATGTATTCCTGCTCCAGGCGCTCCAGCGTCCATTGCTCGGTGCGCGCCCGGGCAGTCGGGGTCGGGCCGGGCGCAAATTGTGCCGCGTCCCCGGGAATTGTCCGAGTCCCGCTATACATGATCACCGCCCGCTCCATGAAGTTCTCCAGCTCGCGCACGTTTCCGGGCCAGTCGTACGCCGTCATGCGGGTGAGCAGCTCCGGAGAGAGTTCCGGTGCCAGCAGCCCGTTGCGCTCTCCCGCACGGGCGCGGAAGAACGACGCGAGCAGCGCTATGTCGCTGCGCCGCTCCCGCAGCGGAGGTACCCGAATGGGAAAGACGTTCAGCCGGTAGAACAGGTCCTCCCGGAAGCGGTCCGCCGCCACCTCCGCGGCGAGATCCACATTGGTCGCGGCGATGAGGCGGAACGCGACCGGGATCGGCTGGTTGGCCCCGACCCGCTGTACCCGTCGCTCCTGCAGGGTGCGGAGCAGCTTTACCTGGATGGTCGGGGAAAGGGTCGCGACCTCATCGAGAAAGAGGCTGCCGTCCCCCGCCTCCTCGAACAATCCGCGCCGGGTCCCGATCGCCCCGGTGAAGCTGCCTTTCATGTGGCCGAACAGCTCCGACTCGAGCAGCGACTCGGAGAGCGCCGAGCACTGGACGGTGACGAACGGCTTTCGTGCCCGGTCGGAGAAGGCGTGAATCGTCTGGGCGACCATCTCCTTGCCGGTTCCGGTCTCGCCCGTAACCAGCACCGTGGCCCGCGAGGGCGCCACCCGCTCGATCAGGTCGTACATCCGCTTCATCGCCGGGGCCTCGCCGATCAGAGACGGCGTCCCCTCCCGCTCGACCCGGCTGCGGAGCCGCGCTATCTCCCGGCGGCGCTCCCGTTCCTCCAGGGCCCGCTCCAGGACCACCAGCAGTTCCGGGATGTGGAGCGGCTTGCGAAGGTAATCGTAGGCGCCGAGCCGCATCGCTTCCACGGCGGTCTCCACCGAGGCCTCACCGGTCACCATGATGAACTGGGCATCCGGCTGCAGCGTTGGGGCGGCACTGAGCAATGCCATGCCGTCCACGCCGGGCAGATTGAGGTCGAAGAGCGTCAGGTCGTAGACCTGCGATCCGAGCCAGCGGAGCCCCTCCTCGCCACTCGACACCGCATCCACCTCGTACGAGGCCGACTCGAGCGCCCGCTGGAGGACGGTTCGTGCCGACGGGTCGTCCTCGACGACGAGGACTCGCGGCCGCAGGATCGGGTCGCTCGTCGCCGGAGCGCGTGGCGCGTCGCCCTCGGCGTCAGGTTCGGTGGGGGGCGGCATCATCCAGGAGATCCCTCACGGTTCGAAGCAGGACATCGGCGCCTACCGGCTTGCTCAGAAAATGAAGTCCTGGCTCGAGCACACCGCGATGGACCACCGCATCATGGGTGTAGCCTGACATGAACAGCACCCGGAGTCCGGGCAGCAGGCCAGCGAGCTCGTCGGCCAGCTGCCGGCCGCCCCGCCCCGGCATGACGACGTCCGTCACCAGGAGATCAATACCGCCGCTCCGCCCCCGGACCAGCTCCAGGGCCGCGGCCGGCCCCTCCGCGGCGAGCACCGTGTAGCCGTGCTCGCGGAGGGAGCGCCCGACCAGTGCGCGCACGCTGTCGTCGTCGTCGACCACGAGAATCGTCTCGCGACCGCCCACGGGTCGATTCCGCTCGGACGGCGCGGTCGTCGCTGCCGCCTCGTCCACCCGGGGGAGGTAGATCCTGAATGTGCTCCCCGTACCCAGCTCACTGTAGGCGGTGATATGTCCGCCGCTCTGCTTGACGATGCCATAGACCGTCGCCAGGCCAAGGCCTGTCCCCTGACCAACCGGCTTGGTCGTGAAGAACGGCTCGAAGAGGTGGCTCTTGACCTCCTCGGACATGCCGAGTCCCGAGTCGCTCACCCAGAGGGACACATGGGGTCCGGCGGTCACGTACGGGTGCAGCTCGACGTAGGCCGGATCGAGGTCGACGTTGGTGGTCCCGATCTCCAGAGTCCCACCGGTCGGCATGGCATCGCGGGCGTTGAGCACGAGATTCATGATGACCTGCTCCAGCTGCCCCGGATCGGCCCGGACCGTTCCCAGGCCTTCGGCCTGGCTGATTTGCAACCCGATATCCGCGCCGATCAGGCGACGCAGCATCTTGCCGACGTCGGTAACCAGCGTGTTCAGATTGAGCAGCTGCGGCACGAGGACCTGGCGCCGGCTGAAGGCCAGGAGTTGCCGGGTCAGCACCGTGGCGCGGTCCGCCGCCTTGCGGATTTCACGCACGTCATCCGCTTGCGCCGAGGCACCCTTGAGGGCCGGCAGCAGAAAATCGGTGTAGCCGACGATCGCCATCAGGATGTTGTTGAAGTCATGCGCGATGCCCCCGGTAAGCTGGCCCACCGCTTCCATCTTCTGCGCCTGCCGGAACTGAGCCTCCAGCCGCTGATGCTCGGTGATATCCTCGCCGATGCTTAGAGTCCCGGTCGGACGACCGTGCGGGTCCCGCACCACCGTATTGTTCCAGGCCACCAGTCGTTCCTCTCCGCCTTTGGTGACGATCAGGTTCTGGTAATAGGGGTTTTTGTCGCGCTCGATCAGATCAAGAAATACCCCCTGCAGCTTTGCACGCTCCCCCGGCGGGAGGAAGCGTTCCATCCAGGACTGTCCCAGCACCTCCTCCCGGGTATATCCGGTGAGCTGCAGGAAGTACGGATTGACATAGTCGACCTTCCCCTGCGAGTCGAGCCCCAGCACGATGAGGTGCACCGTCTCGAAGAGCGCTCGGGCGCGCCGCTCGCTGGCGCGGAGCGCTTCCTCGGCCTCGGTCCGTCCGGTGACGTCCCGCCAGTTCACCACGATGCCGCCAACAGCGGAGTTGGCTATCAGATTGACGGCGGTGCCTTCCATCCAGCGCCACGCGCCAGCCGCATCGCGGAGCCGGAACTGCCATGGGACCGCGAGGCCCGGAGTCTGAAGGCCTCCGATGAGCGTCCGCTCAGCCTGTGGGCGATCCTCCGGATGGATGAGATCCAGCAACGGCCTGCCCAGCCATTCTTCGACCGGATAGTGCAGGATGTGCTTGAACGCCGGGCTCAAGTAGAGCGCCGTGGTATCCTCCGTCATCAGGCCGATGCCTTCCGCGGAGTTCTCGATGAGCGACCGGAACCGCTGCTCCTGGGTCTCGAGCGCCGCCGCGGCGCGCCGCCGCTCACTGATGTCGAGCAGCGTGCTCAAGGCGGCGGGCCGCCCGCGGTGGGGGAGGGTGCTTCCGAACAGTTCCAGTTCGACGGTCGTGCCGTCCTTCCGCAGTCCCGTGAAGAGGTGGTGCACGGTCTGCACCTCGCCGGTCAGCCGCCGGCGGACGCTCGCACGCATCATCGCGCGGTCCTCCTCGGACACGACCTCCACCGTGGCGAGTCCGATCATCTCCGCCGGCGTGTACCCGAGCATCTCGGCCAGTCGCGGATTCACGTACACGAACACCTCGTCCTGGATGAGCGCGATCCCTGTCAACGACTGCTCCGAGAGCGCCCGGAACTGGGCCTCCCGCTCGGCCCGGGCCTGTTCGGCCTGGTTGCGCTCGGTGAGGTCGCGCACGATTGCGCACTGGAACTCCTTCCGGCCGAGTGCCAGGTGGGTCACCACCGCCTCACACGGAAGGATCGCGCCATCCTTGCGCCGGACCGTGGTCTCCATCCTGAGGGACCCTGCCTGCCCCACGGCGTCCCAGGTCTCGCGCCAGCGCTCTCGGGGTATGGAGGCGGTGATGTCAGGCACGGAGAGCGTCAGCAGTTCGTCGCGCGGGTACCCGAAACCCCGGACCGCGCTCGCGTTCGCGTAGGTGAATCTCCCGTCGGAGTCCACCCACAGAATCATGTCGCTCGCCTGGTCCATCGAGAGCTGGGTCAGCTCGAGCGCCTCCTGCGCCTCACGGCGGTCGGTCACATCGTGACCGATCCCCACGAAATGCGCCACCTCCCCGGCCGAATTCCGGACCGGTTGAATCACCAGCTCCTGCACGTAGGAGGTGCCGTCTTTGTGGCGATTGATGACCTCTCCCCGCCACTCACGACCGGAGCGGATGTCGGTCCAGAGCCGCCGGTAGAACGCATCGTCCTGCATCCCGGACTTGAGGAGACGGGGCGTCGAGCCCAGCACCTCCTCCGGCCGATACCCGGTGATGACAGTGAACGCGGGGTTGACGTACTGGATCATGCCTCGGGCATCGGTCAGCAGGACCGACACCGGCAGTTGCTCGACCGCGGCCCGGAGGAGCGACGCTTCCGGCGCGTCCGCCGAATTACTCCGCTGCCCGCCGGTGAGCATGAGGACAACGGGAGCGATCAACAGCGAAAGCAGTGCGCCCCTCATGAGTGCGGCACCGACCGCTCCCGGCTGGCCAGCGTCGGCCAGCAGCGTGGCGGCGACTTCGAGGACCAGGCAGGCCGCGAGGACCCAGGCCATGGCGCCGAGGATCAGGCGACTGGGCCTCGTCACGCGAGCCCCCTGGGTGCGGGGGCCGGCGACGGAACTTCATTTGTGCGGGGGCGAGAAGCGGAAACGGCGGGTTCGGCCGAGAATCGGGCCGGGTCACCCGGTCCGTGCCGATTGACTTCAACGAGTGGCAAACCTCGATGGCCTGGAATGTAGCGGCGACTGGACATTCACTCGTCTTACGGGGGCGTCCAATTGGTAGTGAATCAGTCTCCTTTCGTCAAGGTCCCAAGTCGGGCCGCGCGCCGTGTTTTCGTGCTTGTGAGGCGGGCTCACAATTCCGCAACTAGGGGAAGCCCCAGGCCAAGCCGCTGTCCGTCCGGATCACCGCCCGGCATCGGCACCGGATCGGCGAAGATCTTGATCAACGAATGTTCGGTGTGGTGCCAGTCTGGTGACATTGGACCCAGCGCCGGCGCCCGTGCGCTCCAGCGCTACCGAGTGGGTCGGTGAAGCAAGGTGCGGACTCATGCTGACGGTCACGGAGGGTCGCCGGGCGGGAGGTTCTCGCCAAACCGAACTCGCCCCGCATGGAAGATCGCACCTCGGCGCGGCCGAGTCTGGAGAATTGCGGCGGTGGGGGATGCGGACGAAGCGGGCGTGCTACTGATCACAGTCGCGCTTGAACAGCCAGTACTCGGGACCGGCAAGGCCTTCCGGCCAGTCGCTCTCGGGTTCCGCCTCGACGACCCGCTCTTCTTCCACAGATGGCTCCGGATCGGCGCCGGACGGCTGGCGCCAGTGATCTACATCATCAAGATGCAGGTCCCCGCGCCACGCTTCGCGGTCGCCCCACGATTCTTCCGGTTGTTCCTGCTCCCAAGGGTTCGCCATCCTGGCCTCCTGCGCTCCGCGCATCGACTCCGTTCCTTCAGGTATCGCACGGAGTGCGCCAGAGGCCGAGCGGCGACGCATTATCAGACACTCGGAGGCGCCGACAGCCAACGTCCGCGACTGGTCGGCGGTACGAGTCATCTATGGATGACGAACCGGACCAGCCCCCGTCCCTCACCATGCCGCCGGCCCCGCACTCTTCCCCTCCCGAGATCGCTGTTCCTGTGCACGGCATGCCGCGCTCCGCATCCGAGTCCGACTTCCGTCAGCGATTGCAGCGCGCGCTGGGCGCCGAATACGAGATCGGCTCGCTCATCGGGCGCGGCGGCTACGCCTGGATCTATGCCGCACACGACCGCGCGCTCGATCGCGCCGTCGCGGTCAAGGTGCTCGCACCCGGTGGAGTGCCCGAGGCGGCGGATCCGGAGGCGATCGAGCGGTTCCGGCGGGAGAGCCGCCTCATGGCCCGGGTGCGTCACCCCCACATCATGCCGATCTACGAGGTGCAGCAGGCGGGCGACCTCGCCTATTTCACCATGCCGCTGGCAGAGGGAGAGACGCTCCGCGCCCTGCTGGCCCGCGAGGGGCGGCTGGGGCTCGACGAGGCGGTCCGGGTCCTCCGCGAGATGGCGGCGGGGCTCCGCGCGGCGCACGAAGCCGGCATCGTGCACCGGGACGTGAAGCCCGAGAACATCCTGCTCGAGGGAAGCGCCCGGCACGTCCTGGTGATGGACTTCGGCATCGCCCGCTCGGCCGGAGCGGCGGAGCGGCGGCTCACGGTGGACGGCAGCGTGGTCGGCACCCCCGACTACATGAGCCCGGAACAGGCCTCCGGCGCGCCGGAGATCAGCGCGACCACCGACATCTATTCCTTCGGGGTGGTGGGGTTCGAGCTGCTCACCGGCCGGCTGCCCTTCGAGGCCACGACGCTGACGGGGATGCTGGTGAAGCACGTCTCGGCGGAGGCGCCGCGGCTGGAGTGGTACCGCCCCGACTGCCCGGTGGAACTGGCGGACCTCATCGCCCGCTGCCTGGCCAAGCACCCCGCCGATCGCTGGCGCGACATGGCCGAGCTGGAGCAGGCGCTCGCGATGGTGAGCACCGGGCCGCGCGGGCGGGTCGGGCGGTTCGCCGCCCGGTTCATCCCGGTGATCCACCGCGGCACCGCCCGCCGCTCGATGGTCGCCCGGTTCCGCTGGCTCTCGGCGCTGTTCGTGCTGGTGAATGTGGGGCTCTTCCTCCTCGACCTGCGCGACGGCGCCCTCGACTTCGCGCCCCCGCTCCTGCTGCTGCTGGGTTTCTTCCTCGCCTGGCAGTTCGGCGACCTGCGCCACGCGGGGTTCACCTGGAAGGATCTCTTCCCCCGCGCCTGGAGGGACCGCAAGTAGCCGAAGGCACTCAGCCCTCGCGACTCGGTACTCTGTACTCGGTCCTCGGAACTCGGTACTCGGTACTCGGTACTCGTCTCCTAACTCGCCAGGAACCAGTCGCGGAAGTATCCCGCCGGAATCGCTCCCATCCGCATGAGTCGTTCGTGGAAGGCGCGGGCGGAGAACTGGCTTCCCTGCTTCGCGCGGAGTGCGTCCCGCAGCGCGATGATCGCGCCCTTCCCCAGATTGTAGGTGATCGCCTGGGTGGGCCACTTGGAGTAGCGGTAGATCGCCCGCTGGGCCGACGCGGCGATCGCGGCGGCGGTGGGGATCCTTGGCGGCCGCGGCCGCCGCCCTCGGGATAGAACTCGACGTGTTCGGTGAAGTAGTCGACCGCCTCGATCGAAGCTCATCCGGCCGGTGTGGATCCCCACGTCCACCCGCACCCGCACCGCCCGCAGCAGCTGCCCCTGCAGTTCGTAGAGGTGCTCCGCCGCGGTGTAGAACCCGTGCGGGTGATCCGCCGCGGGTTCCGCCATCAGCTCCTCGGCGTAGAGCCCCCATCCTTCGCTCGCCATCGAGTCCTGCCACATCGAGCTCGAGTCCTCCACCGCGCCCGGGGTGAGCCAGCGGATGTTGCTGATCTCCGAGGCGTACTGGTTCAGGAAGCGGTAGTACCAGTCGTGACCCGGAAAGCCCTCATGGATCGCGGTGTCCGCCACCGAGGCCCGGTTGTTGAGCTTGAGCGCGGCGGGGTCGTTGCCGGTGGGGCTCAGGTAGAAGCGGCCGGCGCCGGCCTTCTTGAACGGCGGGGCGGGGTAGTACGCCGCGTCGATCGAGGCGCGGAGCACCGGCGGGGTGGGCGTCACCTCGAGCTGGTAGTCGGCGGGAATGTCGAACAGCTTCTGCTCCCGGCCGTAGGCCACCGCGCGGGCGCCGGCGTCGCGGTACCACTGGAACAGCTCGTCGTCGTTCTTCGGGGAGTCCTTCGAGAGCGCGTCCATCACGATGCGGGCGGAGCTGCGCCGGTCGGCGTCGGCGCTCCACGGCAGGTTCAGGCCCTGCGCCTTCGCCACCTCCTCGGCCACCTCGAAGAGCTGGCGCTCGTAGCGGGTCACCTCCTGGGCGGCGTAGGCGTAGAGGTCCTCGAGGTTGCGGTCGACGCGGAGGCAGTTCTTCAGCCGCCAGGCGTACTCCCGCTCCCCCGCGGCGAAGCGGTCGGCCAGGTCCTGCGGATCGTAGGTCGAGAGCAGGAAGCCGGCGAAGCCTTCCCAGGCGTCCGCGGCGGCGCCGGCGGCGCTGCTGAGCTGGGCGAGGGTGGCCGGCGCGAAGGGGCGGCTGCCGAGGTAACCCTTGGCCAGTGCGGGGAGGGTCTTGCGGAAGTACTCGGCGTTGGCCTTGGCGCCGGTGACTCCGTCGCGCTCCACCATGCGGTGGTCGGGCTGGTTGTTGTGCTTCTTGCCTTCGAGCAGGTTCGCCCTGGCGGTGTCGAGGTAGGCGGGCATCGCGCTGAGCCGCTCGACCACCAGCCCCCATTCCTCCTCGGAGCCGCGCATCGACGCTGGCAGTGGAGCTGCGGCTCCCCCCTTGCCCGAGTCCCCCGCGCCGCCGCCGCTCGGGATGTCCGTCATCCCCTGGATCTGCCAGTCGATTCCGCGGAACGGTTCGGCGACGTAGGTGTCGACGATCCGTTCGTGGGTGCGCAGATCGCCGGACTGGTGCAGCAGGAAGGCGATCTGGGCGCCGAGCACCGCGTGGTCGATGCGGGCCTGGGGGGAGAGGGTGGCGGGGTCGATCTTCATCCGCGCCGTGTCGATCTCCTGGTAGAACTGCCGTTCGGCGGCGAGGGCTTCCGGGCGCCAGTCGCGCAGCCGGCCGCTCACCCGGGCGAGGCTCGGGTCGTAGCCGTCGCCGCCGAGGTAGGTGGCGGTGACCGGGTTGAGCTCGAGCGCCTTGAGGAAGTAGCGGTCGCGGACGGCGATGAACGGGGCGTCCTCGCCCGTGGGGGCGCTGTCGCCTTTGCAGGCGGCGAGGCGGGGGAGGATGCCGAGGGCGATCGCGGTCTGACTGGAGCGGATGAGGAAGTGACGGCGGTGCATGATTTGCCGGTGGAGGTTTGGGGGGCGGAATCAGTTCCGAGTTCCGAGTTCCGAGTGCCGAGTGCCGAGTGCCGAGTGGCGAGTGGTGTCATCCCGAGCGTAGCGAGGGATCCCTCCGCCCTGGGCGCCGATAGCCTGCCTGTGGGCGGTTCCTCGGAACTCGGAACTCGGAACAAGTATCCCTCTGCCCTGGGCGCCGATGGCCTGCCTGTGGGCGGTTCCTCGGCACTCGGAACTCGGAACTCGGAACTCGGAACTTATTGACGGCCCGTAAGATGACCCGGGACCCGGCTTCGCGGAATGCCCGCGGTGTGGCGGGGGGGCCGTCGCGGCGGGCGGACGTGGCGCATCCGCGGCATCTGCCGAATTTCACAAGGCCATGTATGGCAGTAACTTAGCTGTTAATCTGCGGATGGGTATGGGTTCTGCTTCTACAGCGCGCGCGCGGCTGGCTCCAGGCGCAATACCCGAGAGGTCATAGACTGGTGGAAGGGTCCGGCTTGTGATCGACCTGGGGCTGGCCACGCGCCAACTTCTCACAACCGTTCAGGGCTACCGATGAGGGCGGGCGTGGGGTACCTTTTGCCCCTCGTCGAGTACGGGATTCCTCGCTGCGCTCGGAACATGCTTCGCGCAGCCCGGCTGACCGGAATCAGAGACGGGACGTAGCGCAGCCCGGTAGCGGATCCCTCGCCTGCTCCGCAGGCTCGGGACAAGCCTGAATGGGGTTGCCGTCGCTCGCTACGCTCGCTTGGCCCGACCCTGCGCCGTCTCGCCGCTACGCGGCTCGCGGCCTCCGGGTCGTCAGGGGGTCGAGTGGAATCATCCGTTTGTTGACGGGACGTAGCGCAGCCCGGTAGCGCACCTGAATGGGGTTCAGGGGGTCGCGGGTTCGAATCCCGCCGTCCCGA
>CAWGRU010000020.1:0-124430 GCA_963825065.1 uncultured Gemmatimonadales bacterium | reverse complement strand
CCCTGCACTTTTCTGCGACATCGTGTTTTCCGGCTTCTTGAGACAACGAAGCATGACCATCCCACCAATAGAATAGGAATTCCATGCTTTCATCTGTGCCATTCGTGACAAACAAAGCCAAAAGGCAGCAGCCGGTAGTCGGTTGGCAGACCGCGGTACAAACAAAGCCAATTTGGGGAGGCCCGGCTCGATCCGGGCAAGCAACTATGCAAAACGAAGCCGATTGGGAGAACTGGCCGGCTGGGGCCAGTTGTACAAACAAACCCAAATCGCGCCAGATGGGGCGACAGGACCATCGCCAAGGCCTCCGGCCTTGACGCTGCCACCCGCCCCGGGGGCAAGCGTGCCAAACAAAGCCAATTTCCCGGCCTCGGCGGGAAAGGACGGGGGCCGGCCGGGCCAAGGGTGCTGTCGCCGCAGAGCCGGATCGTGCGAAACAAAGCCAATTTCCGGCGGAGCAACAGGAAGGGCAAGTGCTTTGTGGGGAAGGAGTTATGGTGAATCGTACATTCGACAGGTCTCGGCAAAACAAACCCAATTCCGCCGGATGGGACACGGCAGAACCATCGCCACGGCCGGAGACGACGCTGCCATCCGTCGGAGGGGTAATCGCGCCAAACAAAGCCAATTCCTGGCGGGATGGCCAATCGTGCGAGAGCGCTGTCCTGAGCTTGCCGAAGGAACGCCCACCCTCGACGAGGAGCAAACGTGCGAAACAAAGCCAATTTCCCGCCGGAGTCGGACTCGGGGGCCGAGGGGTGTTGTACAAACAAACCCAATTCCTGCCATTATGCCGATCCGGAGATCGGCGTTCCCGGGAGGGCAAATCGTGCGAAACAAAGCCAATTGGGCGCCCGGTGTCCGGAAATGGGCGCGGGCCGGCCGGCTGGGGCCTTTCGGCGGGGACGATTGTGCCAAACAAACCCAATTTCCGGTGTATCCTGGAAACCCGGCGGTCCGTGGGTATGATAGCGGGACTTCCGCGACCGGACCTTGGATCAAGCTTCTGGCAGAGAGTTGGGGATGGCGTCAGAATGAGAATGAAAGAGAGTGCTGTGCTGACCATAGTGCTGTTGGGGCTCAGTGGCTGCGGGAGATGGTTTGATTCCCAGGGGATGGATGGCACCGCGAGCGAGCCGCGGCACCGGGTGATTGTGTCTACGGATATTGGCGGCACCGATCCGGACGATTTTCAGTCCATGGTCCATCTCCTGGTGTATGCGGACACGTTCGACATCGAGGGGCTGATCTCGTCGCCGTATGGGCCGGGACGCAAGGAGCATATCCTCGAGGTCATTGACCTCTACGAACGCGACTACCCGCAACTCTGAAGACGCATTCCGACAGGTATCCCGCTCCGGATGCGCTGCGGGCGATTGCGAAACAGGGCGACGTTGAGGGCGCTGGTTATGAGGGATTCGGCACGCCGACGGAAGGGTCCGACTGGATCGTCCGGTGCGCCCGGCGTGACGATTCGCGGCCGCTATGGGTGCTCGTGTGGGGCGGGATCGAGGATCTCGCCCAGGCGCTGCATGATGCGCCGGACATCCTGCCGAAGCTCCGCGTCTACTTCATCGGCGGACCGAACAAGAAGTGGAGCGTCGACGCGTATCAGTATGTCGTGACCCACCTTCCGCAGCTCTGGATCATCGAGGCCAACGCCACCTATCGCGGCTGGTTCGTCGGCGGCAATCAGACAGGCGAATGGGGCAACAAGGCGTTCGTCGCTGCGCACGTCGCAGACCACGGCACCCTGGGCGACTTCTTCGCGACCCTGCTCGGCGGGACGATCAAGATGGGAGATTCGCCCTCGGTCGGCTACCTGCTGCACGGGACGCCTGAAGACCCGTCGCAACCCGGCTGGGGCGGGCGATTCGTTCGGGCCTGGGAAGCGACCGCACGTAGTGGTTCGCACAGGTCACCGGCACCGAGGACCGGATCGAGCAGTTCGGCGTCTTCGAGCTGACCCTGCCGCTCGGCGACCAACCGCCGGCAGACCGCAGGCGAGTCTGGTGATCGAGAACCAGGAGTCGATCGGATCGGTGGGCATGGACGCCATGATGCATCTGCGTTTCTCGCCGAAGGATGCGAAGACCTATAGCTACACGATTCGCAGCAACGTGCCGGCGCTCGATGGCAAAGCCGGCGTGCTGACGTCCGTGCGGCCGGTGCCCGACGCCGCCCAGCAGCCGTCGTCCCGGCTACCCCACTGGTGGACGGACGACCCTGCGCCGGAAGTCGCCGAGGGGCCGCACATCGGGGCCCGGACCGTGAGCCAGTGGCGCGAAGACTTCCTGCGTGATTTCGCCGCCCGCATGGACCGCTGCCAGTCACCCCAGGGGGCGGAGGCCAGCCCCGCAATCAGACGTTGACAGAAACTTGGCCGCTTTCAGCCTTACCGGGGGCGTGGCATGGCCGGTTCGTTTCTGAAGCTCGGCGAGTTCACGCCACCAACAAAGTTGCAAAACATCCGGCGATCCTGGAGGTAGTTGTATCCAGAGCCCAATTGCAGGCACCCCAGGGAAGGGGCGGTGGCGAGAGTGGGTAGCTCTTGCGGCGAACGGGCCAGCGATGTCAGGGAGGATATTGCCATGGAGGAACGAATCAGGAAAACACCCCAAGAGATTGGCCTCGACCGGGTCTTTGCGCCCGGCCGTCTGCGGCACCAGTGGCTGGCGACGACCTATGAACGGCTCGTTCCGATGCACCGTCGGCCTGGGCGGCAGGAATCCCAGAGAACCGCCAGCCGAAGTCCGGAGGAATACCGATGGGCAGGATAGAGCCCCACGAATCCGCCGAGGCGGGCGGCGTTGTATGCCCGCGTCTCCTCGGACCAGCAGGTGCAGGACCAGACCATCGCCAGCCAGGTGGAGGCGTTGCAGGAACGGCTGCGGCAGGACGGGATGGTCCTGGACCCGGAATTGCAGTTTCTCGACGACGGCTACAGCGGGGCGACCCTCGTGCGACCGGCGTCTGGAGCGGCTGCGGGACCTGGCGGCGCTGGGTCTGATCGAGCGGTTGTACGTGTACGCGCCGGACCGGTTGTCGCGCAAGCACGCCTATCAGGTCCTGTTGCTGGAGGAGTTGCGCCGGGACGGGGTGGAGGTGATCGTTCCTGAACCAGCCCGATCGGGACACCGCCGGAAGACGCGGCTCCTGCTGCAGGTGCAGGGGATCGTGGCGGAGTACGAACGGGCCCAGATCCTGGAACGCAGTCGCCGGGGCAAATTGCACGCGGCACGGCACGGCTCGGTCAACGTCCTGGGAGCGGCACCCTATGGGTACCGCTATGTCCCGGCCCGCGGGACCGCGGGACCGGCGGCGTACGAGATCGTGCTGGAGCAGGCCCGCGTGGTCCGCCAGATCTTCACCTGGGTGGGCCAGGACCGGCTCTCGCTTGCGGGAAGTCTGCCGGAGGCTGCAAAAACAGGGCATTCCGACGGCGACCGGCCAATCCGTGGTGGAATCGCTCGACGCGTCTGGAGCCTCTTGCGAACCCGGCCTACCAGGGCCAGGCGGCCTACGGCAAGACCCGCCGCGGGCCCCGGCGTCCCCGTCTGCGGCCGTATCGCGGGGATCCCGTGCCCAACCCCGGCAGCACTGCTCGGTCTACCCGGTCCCCGCGGCCGAACAGATCGCGATCCCGGTCCCTGCCCTGGTCGAACCGGAGCTCTGGGCGGCGGTCCAGGAGCAATTGGACAGAGAATCGCCGGCGTCACGGCCCGCGGTCGCGGGGACGGTATCTGCTGGCCGGCCTGCTGGTCTGCGGGACCTGTGGGTACGCCTACTACGGCAAACGGCCCACCGCGGTGCCGGCGGTGCCCCACGCGCCTATGCGTACTACCGGTGCCTCGGCAATGACGCCGTCACTGCGGGGGACAACGGCTGTGTCGGAACCGGTCGGTACGGGCCGATCGGCTGGAAGCAGGCGGTCTGGCGGGACGTCTGTTCGTTGCTGCGAGAGCCCGAGCGGATCGCCCGGGAGTACGAGCGACGCCTGACGCAGGCTCCCGGGACGACGGACCTGCCAGTCGCTCCAGGCGGCGATCCAGAAGGTCAAGCGGGGCCTGGACCGGTTGATCGACGCCTACCAGGACGGGGCTGCTGGATCGCGCCGAGTTCGAACCCCGGCTGCGTCGCGCCCAGGAACAACTGCAAACCCTCCACGACCAGATCGCCGCCTTCAGCCGCCGAACAGAGTCGTCGGCAGGACCTCCAACTGGTCGTCGGCCACGTGGAAACTTTCGCCAAAGCTCGAGGGCAGCCTGGAACAGGCGGACTGGGCGACCCAACGGCAGGTCATTACCACCTTGGTCAAACAGATTGAAATCGGCGAGTCCAGACCGTCAAAATCGTCTACAGGATTGACAGCCTCCCTTTTGCCCAAGCCCCTGAAGGGGGCGTTTTGCAACATTGTTGGTGGCGTGTTGAGGCTGCCGCCCGAACACGACTCTTCGGTGTTTGGGCGGATCGTGGTTTTCTTTGACTTGGCCCGGCCGAGCGGATAGACTCCGTCCAGGTACGGACCTTTGGCCGAGATCGAGAATGAACTACCAGTTCGACAAAGAGAAGATATCGCAGCACATCGTCAAGTACGGCGTCGACGTGCGGCCGCCGATACTGCCGGAGCAGGACCGCGCCAAGCTCCAGGACTACGGCAACTGGCTGGTCGAGCAGTTCCCGGAAGTGTTCGAGACGCTGCTGGTGGGCCCACGGGACCTGCGCGTGCAACGGACATTCCTGCTGCCGAATGCCAAGCGGATCGAGCTGCCGACGTTCGTGCTGACGAACCGCGGTCCGGTGTACACCTTTCCCGAACGGCTGTACATCGACCGGCCGCACGAGCTGGACATCTCCGACAAGGACAAGATCTTTCGCCGGGCGTTCGACGAGCTGCGGGCGAGGTTCCCGGACCGGACCATACCCCGCGTCGGTGTGGTCCACGAAATCGTCTTCGACAGCGGCTTCATCAACTCGCTCGAAATCGTCGCCAGCAATCTGAAGAACGACCTGTGGCGGGAGAAGATCAAGAACCTCCGTATTCTGCTGGAGATGCCGACCGAGGACAAGAACGTCAACATCGAAATCCGCCCCACCTACCTGCAGCGCACCGGCGCGCCCAACGGGGCGGTGCCCCGGGAAGACATGAAGTTCGGCGTGATCGTCAACGTGGACATCAACAATCGTCAGGTCACCGGCGACCTGACCAAGGCCGAGATCAGCGACGTCCTCGCCTTCGCCAGCGATTACGTCCCCGAGGAGCTGGTCAAATTCCTCAACGACGAGGAGTAGCCTCTCCGAGAGATTCCCTTCGTCCTAGCCGTCCCATCGATCTGCGCGAGGATCGCTCCGAGGCCCGAGGCGTGCGCAAAGAAAAACAGGGCTGAGGAGCGGAGGGAGAGGAAAAGCGAGATAACCCCAGCCCTGTTATAGTGCTTACTACTAATCAGGACCAAATCCAACTTGGAGTACTATACTCCACCCCTTCGTCCCTGACAAGCGAAATTCTCAGCAAAAATCCGCCAAACCCTGTCCCGGCCGTTCGTTCGTGGCGTCAACAGGTCGCGCCATCCACGGATTCGTGTACAAAGGCTT
This sequence comes from uncultured Gemmatimonadales bacterium, assembly GCA_963825065.1. GTDB lineage: Bacteria > Gemmatimonadota > Gemmatimonadetes > Gemmatimonadales > GWC2-71-9 > JADJOM01. The sequence goes on along the minus strand of CAWGRU010000020.1, from coordinate 118,835 downwards.
GGGGGCTTGGAGTGCCGGCCGCACAAGAAGTTGGGTCTGGATGGGATTCTCGGACCACCACAGATTCTCACGCCGGACCCTTCAATTTTTTGGCTTGCAGCGGATTTGGGGGCTGCTCGGGCTCCAAAGTCGCATAAAAAAGGCTGAGGTAGGAGGAAGGAGGACTTTGGACCTCAGCCTTTGTGTGCAACCATATTTTGTACGCGTTGCCCGCCGGTTTGTTCGAAAACTCCGCGGTATTGTGCTCTCCATGAGAAGCACCAACCGACCGGCAACCGGCAGGCAATTCTGTTGACAGATTCCCGGCCCACCTGTATCTGTCCGGTCTAAACGTTAGAGGCCGAACAGCCGATAGGACTGGAAAATACCCGTCGAACCGCTCGAACCTGATTGCGCCGACGCCAGTAATGACGGGGTCGCAGATGGCGTGGATCGCGTTGGGGAGCCCCAGCCGCATTTGGACTGAAGCAGACAGATGGCAAAATCGAATTCGCACAAATCGCTGGTCATCGTCGAGTCGCCCGCCAAGGCCAAGACGATCAACCGACTACCTCGGCCCGGACTTCGAGGTCAAGGCCTCGATGGGGCACGTCCGCGATCTGCCCTCGAAGGGCCTGGGCGTCGATCTCGAGAACGACTTCGAGCCGACGTACGACATCATGCCGGGCAAGAAGGCGCGTCGTCACGCAGCTGAAGGCGGCGGCCAAGAAGTGCGACAAGCTCTACCTGGCGACCGACCTTGACCGCGAGGGCGAGGCGATTGCCTGGCACCTGGCGCAGATCCTGGGCGTCCCGGAGGACCGCACCTACCGCGTGATCTTCAACGCGATCACCAAGTCGGCGATCCAGGAGGCGTTCGCCCAGCCGGGCCGGATCGACATGGACAAGGTCATGGCCCAGCAGGCCCGGCGGATCCTCGACCGCATCGTCGGCTACGAGATCAGCCCGCTGCTGTGGAAGAAGGTCGCGCGGGGCCTCTCGGCCGGCCGCGTGCAGTCCGTCGCGGTCAAGATCATCGTCGAGCGCGAGCGGGAGATCCGCGCGTTCAAGCCCGAGGAGTACTGGCTGATCCCGGCGGTCTTCACGACCGACCTGCAGCAGCAACTACCAGCCGGCAGTGGCGCGAGTTCATCACGCCCAAGACCGCCGACGGCAAGGGCCCGACCGTCGAGCAGCAGGGCGTATGGCTGGCCGAGCACAAGGCCTTCAAGGCCGAGCTGTACAAGATCGGCGACGAGAAGTTCAAGGCCTCCAACGAGCAGGAGGCCCAGAAGGTCTTCCAGGAACTCGAACACGCCCAGTTCAAGATCGGCGACATCGAGACGAAGGAGTCCGTGTCGCGAGCCGTCGCCGCCGTTCATCACCTCGACGCTGCAGCAGGCGGCCGCCAACCGCCTGGGCTTCACCGCCAAGCGGACGATGGCGGTCGCCCAGCAGCTCTACGAAGGCATCGACCTGGGCGCGATGGGCTCGCTGGGTCTGATCACCTACATGCGAACCGACAGCACGTACATCTCCGGCGAGGCGCTCGGCGAGGTCCGCGGAACTACATCCAGAGCCACTTCGGGCCCAAGTACCTGCCGGAGAAGCCGAACTTCTACGCGGACAAGAAATCGGCCCAGGAGGCCCACGAGGCCATCCGCCCGACCGACGTCGACCTGACGCCGGAGGAGATCCGGCAGCATCTCAGCGACGAGCAGTTCAAGCTCTACGATCTGATCTGGCGGCGTTTCGTCGCCTGCCAGATGGAGCCGGCCCGGTGGGACGTCACGACGCTGAGCATCACCGCGCCGACGAGCATCGGCGCCGGCCACGTACAAGGCCGGCGGCCGCAGCTCTGGTCTTCGACGGCTTCAGCAGGGTCTGGCCGGCCTCCGCGACCGAGCAGCAGCTTCCGCCGACGCAGGTGGGCCAGCCGCTGGCCGCCGTGGACATCCGGCCCGAGCAGCACTTCACCAAGCCGCCGGCCCGATACACCGAGGCCTCGCTGGTCAAGGCCCTGGAAAAGGAAGGCATCGGCCGGCCCAGCACCTACGCGCCGATCATCAGCACGATCCAGGACCGCGGCTACGTCGAGCAGAAGGACAAGAAAGTTCTTCGCCACCGACCTCGGCGAGGTCGTCACCGACAAGCTCAACGAGTACTTCCCCCAGATCATGGACATCGCCTTCACCCGGCAGATGGAAGAGCAGCTCGACAAGATCGAGGAGCAGCACCTCGACTGGGTCCGTGTCCTGAAGGAGTTCTACGGGCCGTTCAAGGAGAACCTCGAGACGGCCCACGCAGGAGATGAAGCACGCCAAGGCGGAGACCACGCCCAGCGAGTACACCTGCCCGGACTGCGGCAGGCCGCTGGTCTACCAGTTCGGCAAGAACGGCCGGTTCCTGAGCTGCTCCGGGCTATCCGAGTGCAAATTCGCCTGGCCCTGCGACAAGAAGGCAAGATGGTCCAGGACGAGGTCACCGAGCACAAGTGCCCCAACTGCGGCAAGCCGATGGTCCGCAAGAACGGCCGGTTCGGCGCGTTCCTCGGGTGCTGCGACTATCCGAACTGCAAGACGACCCTGCGACTGGACAAGGAAGGCAATCCGCTGCCGCCGAAGCCGCCGCCGAGTCGACCGGAGTCAAATGCTACAAGTGCAAGGAGGGCGAGCTGGTCATCCGCCAGAGCAAACGCGGCCCGTTCCTGGGCTGCAACAGATTCCCGCGCTGCCGGACGATCGTCAGCATCAAGGGCCTCGACCGGCTCAAGGAGCTCCAGGCCCGAGGCGAGTGGCCGCCCGAAGACTCCGGAGAAGGCCAAGGAAATCCTCGACGAAATCGAAGAGCGCCAAACCCGTCGCGGCGAAGAAGTAGCGCCAGACGGCGGTTCTACGGTCCGCGCCAGACGCGATGGGAGGCCCGCCGCGCGAGGACGTTGCAGAACGGAGATACCGATGCTATCATAGATGTATGATTCGCAAGGTGGTGCAGATACACGATGTCGACAGTTATTCCGAGGTCCGGCAGAACCTGGAGTATTGGCTGAGCCGCCCCCCGGAGGAACGCCTCGCGGCGGTCGACGAACTCCGACGCCAGTTTTATGGAGATTCGCACCGACTTCAAAGAGTTGCTCGAGTTGTTCAACAAACACAAGGTTGAATACCTCATTGTCGGCGGCTACGCCTTGGCCTTTCATGGCGCTCCTCGCTTCACGCGCGACATCGATCTCTTCGTGCGACCGACGACTGACAACGCCATGCGAATTCTTGCCGCCTTGGACGAGTTTGGTTTCGGTTCCCTGGACCTGTCTCAAGAGGATTTCACCACGCCGGGCAGGGTCGTCCAGCTCGGCGTGGCTCCTGTGCGGATTGATCTCCTCACGAGGCTCACTGGTGTCCCGTGGGAGAAGGCCGAAGCGGGAGAGGCCCCCGGCTTCTACGCCGGCGTACCGGTATTCTTCATCGGTCGGGACGATTTTATCGCCAATAAGCGCTCCACTGGCCGCGCCAAAGATGCCGCCGACATCGAAGCCTTGGGTGCGCCTTAACGCGAGCGGCGGAAACCGGTCTCTGTCTCCCAGTTCCGTTGGGCATTGCACTGACAAAGGAAAAGGGGGCCTGTGCCGGGCCAAAACGTTCGCACAAGAACGGTCATGCACCCGGCTTCCCAGGGCGAACGCAAAGTCATTCGACGGCTCCGTCCCGCATGTCATTGCGAGCACAGCGCAGCAATCTACCACCCGTCGGATGGAGATTGCTTCGTCGCGGGGCTCCTCGCAATGACAGGAATGCGGGGGAGCCCAGCGACTTTGCGTCCGCCCTGCCCGGCTTTCTCTCAGGCATTGCAGTTCCGGCGCTCCGGTTACAGTGGGCGACCCGGGAACAGGTGCTTCGGTTCCCGGGCCCGGGTTGACGGAGTGACGGTTCGTTGGCAAGGGGATTTGCGACGACGCAGGATCTGGCACTCGTGACATTCACCGCTCTCGACTGGCTCTGGGTCATTGTCGTCATCCTCGTGATGATCGCCTGCGGCATGATCTTCTACCGGCTGGCAGACCTTCATGAATATGTTTGTGCTCGCCTGCGTCAGTGCCGCGATGGGCAAAGTCGGCACGTACCTGTCCGGCTGGCCCCACGGGGTCGGCCTGATCACCTTCACCGCCATTTGCGCGATCTATGTCCTCAGCGCCGGGTATTGGGCGTCATCATGTCCGATTTCCAGCAGGGCGTGATCGCGTAGAGACTGGAGCCCGGACCAGGCCGATGAGTGGACGATCCACGACCTGCTGGCCAGCATTCTATCCGTCCTCGCCTACATGTCGGTAGCCATCGGGACTGCCGGTGCCCTGCTGCTGCAAGCGTGGGGCTTTGTAGCCCTGGTCGTCGGGATCGCCTCCGTGGTTCTGATGTACTGGGTCATCGATCCCAAGCTGCGCGCGATGTCGGCAGCCTTCGCCAAGCGGCAGGACGAGTTCCTCAAGCACGTCGACAAGACCACGCGTTGGGAACATTAGTATGACCATCGATCCGGACACCGGCGGCAGGATCATTGGCATGGTCATGGCCTACTGCGTCAGCTTCCTTGGGCGGCTGTTGGCCTACTACAACTACAAGAAACGCGGCCCCCAGAAGGACAACGAAGGCAAAGGAGAATAAGTATGCTGACGCAACAGGCAGCCCAATTCAGTTTCTTCTGGAGCATTCTGGTGCCGGCGGCCATGGCAGCCGGCTCCATCCTCATCACCTACCTGCTCTACCGCCATTTCGCCGCCGAGGTCGAGCGGGACCATCACAAATGAATCATATCGCATCTCCCCCAGGCCGGCGTGAATCCCCGACTGTACTCCCGATAGCGCCAGTAAGTTGACCGTACGGCACACCTCGGCTGCGTCAGTCCTCTATTTCCTCCAGATACCCTGTCTTGCCTGATCCAACTGGAAGACCCAGTTGCCATCTCTGGCTCAAGGCTATCTTCTTTATTTTCCGATATTTATGTTGTAGAAATGCGATGCGGCAAGGAGGCTGCTTCTTTTCTGCGCAACCAACGGGGACGGAGTCTACCCGTTTGGGATTTACGATTCCAGATTTTCGGTTTAAGATTCATGCTTGTGCGTCAGCTCAAAGGGTAGGTTTGGAATAGTAGATATAATATGAAGGCACTGATTACGGGCGGGGCGGGGTTCATCGGCTCGCATCTGGCCGAGCGGCTGCTCAGCAACGGCGACGAGGTCGCGATCCTCGACAATCTCAGCACGGGCCGGCTCGAGAACCTCCAGACCTTCCGGCGACCACGCCGAGCTGCAATTCGTCAAGGGCGACATCCGGGACTCGACCCTGGTGCAGTTGCTGACGTCGCGGTGCGACGTGGTCTTCCACCTGGCGGCGGCCGTCGGCGTGCAACTGATCGCCGACGATCCCGTCCACACGATCGAGACGAACATCGCCGGGACGGAGGTCGTCCTGGAAGCGGCGAACAAGTTCGGCCGCAAGATCCTGCTGGCGTCGAGCAGCGAGGTCTACGGCAAGAGCGAGAAGATCCCCTTCGGCGAGGACGACGACTTCGTCCTGGGCGGCACGGCGTTTTCCCGCTGGGCCTACGCGTGCAGCAAGGCCATCGACGAGTTCCTGGGCCAGGCCTTTCACCAGCAGTACGGCCTGGGCGTGGTCGCGGCGCGGTTCTTCAACACCATCGGGCCGCGACAGACCGGCCGCTACGGCATGGTCGTGCCCCGCTTCGTGCAGTGGGCCCTGAAGAACGAGCCGATCCAGATCTACGGCACGGGCCGGCAGACCCGGTGCTTCTGCTACGTGCAGGACCTGGTCGACGCCGTCATCGCCCTGATGCAGCTGCGAGCAGGCGGCCGGACAGGTCTTCAACATCGGCTCGCCGGAAGAGATCACGATGGAGGCCCTGGCGGACAGGATCATCGAGATCACCGGCAGCCGGAGCCGCAAGGAGTTCGTGCCCTACGAGGTCGCCTACGGCCGGCCCATCGAGGACATGATGCGGCGCGTGCCCAACACCGAGCGAATCCGCCAGGCCATCGGCTGGCAGCCCAAAACCAATCTCGACCAGACCCTGCGGATCATCGTGGAGCACTACAGGAAGTTTGATTTTTGATGGTTGATCGTTGATTTGAAGAGATCCGCCTTCCCACTTCCTGAATCAACAATCAGCCATCAACAATCACAGATCAACGGAGATGTCATGCGAAGTGCGAATTCGTTCCTGGGATTACCTGATCGTCACGGCTTCGAACGAGCGGCAGGCGCGAGGCCTACGAGGCGCAACTGGACGCTGCGCCGCGAGCTGGGGCTGCTCAGCGACGTTCGCGAGGCGCATCGTCGTCGCCGATCCCGGCGGCAAGCGCATCGGCAGCGGCGGCAGCACGCTCTACTGCCTGATGGAGGTCCTGCACCGCCGGCTGGGCACAACGGCTCGGCGCGATCGGACCCGCGCGCGTGGGAACAGGTGCTGGGCGAGCTTCGGATTCTGATCGTCCACGCCGGCGGCGATTCCCGGCGGCTGCCGGCCTACGGCCCCTGCGGCAAGATCTTCATCCCCGTGCCCGGCGAGAACGACAGTGCCGTATGCCTGAGCCTGTTCGACCGGCAATTGCCGACGTACCTGGCGCTGCCGGAGCCGACGCAGGGGCGCGGGCAGGTCGTCATCACCTCGGGCGACGTGCTGCTGCGGTTCGACCCGACGCAGGTGAGATTCACGAACGAGGGCGTCACCGGTCTGGCGTGCTACGCCCAGCCGGAACAGGCGAGCCGCCACGGCGTGTTCTGCTGCGGGCAGGACGACGAGGTCAGGCTGTACCTCCAGAAGCCCTCCATTGCCGAGCAGACAGGCCAAGGGCGCCATCGACGCCTACGGCCAGTCCTGTCTCGACATCGGCGTGATGCACTTCGACGCGGCCACGGCGGTCCGGCTCCTGCAGCTCTTCGGTGCCCGGCCGAGCACAAGGCACGGCTCGCCTTCGCCGGCCAGCGCGGGCCAGGCCGTCATGGAGCGCGGACTCGACTTCTATCGCGAAATCTGCTGCGCCATGGGTCGGCAGGCCAGCACGGAGCACCACATCCGGTCGGCCCAGGAGAGCGGCTCGAAGTGGACCGGGGCCGATGCTGGGCGAACTGTTCGGGACTCTCTCGGCCATCCCGTTCAACGTGCAGCTGCTCACGCACTGCGAGTTCCTGGATTTCGGCACGAACCGGGGTATCATCGACAGCGGCACGCGCCTGCTCCAGGAGGATCGCGGCGTCTCGCACCTGCAGGCCTGTCTGGACATCAACAACGAGATCGCCGCCGGCGGCGCGGTTCAGGGCTCGGCGAGTTGGGTCGAAGGCTGCCGGATTCACGTCGCCGCTGACGCTGGGCGGCAGCAACGTCGTGGTCGGCGTCGACGATCGACGAGCCGCTGTCCCTGCCGGCGGGGGCGTGCCTGGACGTGATCGGCGGACGCGACGCGACGAAGCCGGAACGTGTGGTTTGTCCGCTGCTACGGCATCGACGACACCTTCAAGGAGCCGGCGGACGAGGGGGCCGTCTTCTGCGGCACGCCGTCTGCTCGCCTGGCTCGCCGCGATGTCGGCGTCGAAGCGAGGCGGACGTGTGGAGTGCCGGCGTGGCGGGCAAGGACCGCACGATCTGGAACGCGCGGCTCTTCCCGGCGGTGACAGAGCACGGGCGAGTATCGGCAGTGGCTGTGGATGTTCGATCCGGCCCGTGCCTCCGACGGCCAGCGTCAGGCGTGGCGGTCCGCGCACCGCTACAGCCTCGAACAGATCCTCGCCCTGGCCGACCACAAGGGCTTCTACGAGCGCCGCAGCGCGATTCGGGCGGAGGTGGTCCGCGGCTCGCTGCAACGGGCCTTCCGGCCGGAGAGCGGCCTGTCCGCCCGCGAGCTGGCCGCGCTGATGCAGCGACGGCCAGCGACCCGGCGGCCTGGGTCGCCGAGATTCTGAAACAGGCATGTCGCTGCGGCGCGAGCGAGCCGGAGCAGGGGACCGCCTCCCTGGTCTTCCCGCGCATCATTCACACGCTGGGCTCGGCGCTGACGGACGCCGTGTCCGGATGACAGCAAGCCGGTCACGCAAGTGCTGCCCGGCCTGGCGGACATGCTCGATGCCGCGACGCCGCGCAGGCTCAAGTCACTGGGGCTCGGCGCCGGACGACAGGATCACGCTGTCCCAGTGGTGTCGACGGATGCAGGAGGCGGCCTTCGAGGGCTCTGGAGCAGGCGATTGTCGCCAGCGGGCTCGAGGAAGAGGCCGCGCCGCACAGCGTCCTGCGCAGCGACGAGATCGTCTGGGCCCGGGCCCCGGCCCGGCTGGATCTCGGCGGCGGCTGGACGGACACGCCGCCCTACTCGCTGGAATGGGGCGGCTGCGTCACCAACGCCGCCGTCGATCTCAACGGCCAGCCGCCCATCCAGGCCTACGTGCGGGTGATCGACGAGCCGGTGATCCGGATCGGCTCGATCGACCTGGGCGTGCGGATCGAAGTCCGCAAGTTCGAGGACCTGCTGGACTACCGCCAGGCGACGGGCAGCTTCGCCCTGGCCAAGGCGGCGCTGGCCCTCTCCGGGTCTGTCGCCGGACAGCGCGGCGGCCGGGAGCAGGAGTCTCAAGAAGGCCCTGGAAGCCTTCGGCGGCGGCATCGAGCTGACGACGCTGGCGGCCATTCCCAAGGGCAGCGGGCTGGGAACCTCCAGCATCATGGGGGCCGTGATCGTGGCGGCGCTCGGCCGCGTCATGGGCAGGCAACTGTCGCCAGCGGGAGCTGTTCCACAGCGTGCTGCGGCTGGAGCAGGCCCTGACCACCGGCGGCGGCTGGCAGGACCAGATCGGCGGCGTCGTCGACGGCGTCAAGATGATCGTCACCGAGCCGGGCATGGTCCCGGACGCCCACATCCACTACGTGCCCTCGGACATCCTGGACCCGACGACCAACGGCGGCCAGACGCTGCTGTACTACACCGGGCATCACCCGCCTGGCCAAGAACATCCTCCAGCAGGTCGTCGGCCGCTATCTCAACCGCGACCGCGAGGCGATGGCCACGCTGCGGCACATCGGATCGCTGGCCCGCGACGTGATGGACGCGTTCATCCGCAAGGACATCGAGCAGTTCGGCCGGCTCGATGGACGTGGCCTGGCAGCTCAACAAGCGTCTGGACCCCAACAGCAGCAACGAGGAGATCGAGGCCCTGTTCGCCCGCGTCGGGCCGCACATCCACGGCGGCAAGCTCCTCGGCGCCGGCGGCGGCGGCTTCCTGCTGATGATCTGCAAGTCGCCCGCAGACGCGGCCGCCGTGCGGCGAGATGCTCGAAACCGAGCCCGCCCAACGACCGGGCCCGCTTCTTCGACTTCAGCGTCAGCAACGAAGGACTGGTCGTGACGGTCTGCTGAGACGCTACAATCTTGTGGCACCGTACAACGCGCGCAACGCGCCATTGTCGATCCTAGCGCACGAAGGTCTGGGTCGCGAATTGATCGACACACGCCCTGGCCGGCACGATAGATCGAACGTCGCCCATGGCCTTGAGATACTCTGCCGTCTTCTTTGCCGCACTGGTCCTCTACGGCATCAGTTCTGCGCCGGGGGCGGTGTGGCAGGACAGCGGACTGTTCCAGTATCGCGTGTGGCACAACGACTCGAAGGCTCGCGAAGGGCTGGCCCTCTCGCATCCGCTGTACCACGTCGTTGCCATCGGGGCCAAGTACATCCCGTTCGGGCGAGTTCGGCCGCCGGGTCAATCTGCGTCTCCGCGGTGGCGGCCGCCTTCGCGGTGGCGAACCTGTACCTGCTGATGCGGCTGTGGCTCGGCCGGGACGTTCCCGGCCGTGATCGCCGCCGTGACGCTGGCCGTCTCGCACACGTTCTGGTGGCACGCGAGCATCGCCGAGACCTACACGCTCTGGGCGGCGCTGTTCCTGGGCGAGCTGATCTGTGCTGCTGCAGTACACGCAGGACGGGGAAGGTGGGCTACCTCTACGGGCTCGGCCTGCTCAACGGCCTGGCCATCGCCGTCCACATGCTCGCGGTCGATCCCGCTGGCCTGCTACGCCGTGTTCCTCGTCGTGCTGCTGCGTGCGCAGGAGCATCCGGGCCAGAGATCTTGCGATCATCGCCGTCCTGTGGATCTTGGCGCGCTGCCCTATGAGTACCTGATCGTCAAGAACATCGTCCACAGCGGCGACGTCCTCGGCACGTCTGGCCTCGGCCGCCTTCGGAAATCGCTGGCGGGCCGATGTCCTCAATACGAGCCTGTCGTGGAGGCTGATCAAGGAGGACATCCTCCTGGTCGTGCTCAACTTCCCGACGCCCAATGCCCTGCTGTTCTTCGTCGGGTCTCCTGGGTCTGCGTCGGATCGGTCCGACCGCGGCTTTTCGCGCGTGATCGTTGGCGCTGCTGGTGCTGTTCTTCGTTTTCGCGGCTCGCTACACCGTGCCGGATCGCTATGCGTTCTTCCTGCCCGTTCTATTGTCTGGTCGCCCTGTGATTGGCCTGGGTGTTCACGAGGTGGGTGAGGCTGCACAGGTCGCCCTGCCGAATAGGCGCTGGTCGCTGCGTTTGCGCTGTTGCCGGTTGCGCGTCTACGCCGCGGCGCCGGAGTTGGCGCAGCGGGCGAATCTGCGCATCGGGACCCGGCAGGATATCCCCTACCGCAACGACTACGAGTACTTCCTGCGGCCTGGAAGACGGGCTACACGGGCGCGGAGCGCTTCGCCCGCGCGGCCCTGGAGGCGGTCGAGCCCAACGCCATCATCTGCGCGGACAGCACGACCGTCGCGCCGCTGCTGTATGTACAGGAGGTCAAGGGGCTCCGGCCGGACGTGAAGATCGTCGCGGGGGTCGCCTCCAGCCAGGGGGCTCCCGCGAGTCAATGAGCAGACGATGGCAGCGATTGCTGGCCGAACATCCGGTCTACGTTGTTTCGCCGACGCCCGGGTACTGCCCCGCCGTTCATTCTCGCGAAGTACGCATCTGGCCGAGGCCGGCGTCCTGTGGCGCGTCGACCGCGATCGACGCAAGGCTAGATCCCATACGCACGGAAGGAGCCGATCACAGATATGGCCAAGACAGTGACAACGTCACGGACGTTGGTTCGCAACACGTTCTCCAATCTCGTGATGTTGATGAGCAACGCCATCATCTACTTTCTCCTGATCCGCGTTCTTACCTCGGCTGCTTCGGCGAGCCCGCAACGGCGTCTGGGTGCTCATCGGCTCGGTCTTTCGCTATCGGATGGTGCTGGGCCTGGGGCTCAACAGTGCGATCAACCGCCGGATTCCCATGTACCTGGCCAAGGACGATGAGGACGGCATCCGCAGGGTCGTCAGCACGGCCCTGTTCTTCTTCTCGATCATCGCCCTGGTCCTGGTCGCTCCTGACCATCGTCCTGTCCGTGAAGATCGGCGACTGGTTCGCGATCCCGCCCGGAACTGGTCCGTGAGGCGAGCGTACTGACGCTGGTCGTCGGTCTGGGCTTCGCGGCCTCGACGCCGCTGCAACTGACGACGGCCGTGCTCAGCGGCATTGCAGCGGTACGACATGGTCAGCATCGTGACCGTCATCGTGCTGACGCTTGCGAACGATCGCTCACCGTCGTCCTGCTGCTTCGCGGCTACGGCCTGGTCACCCTGGGACTCATTTACGGCATCAGCGAGATCGTCGCCCGGGGCGTGCAGCACATCCTCGCCCGGCGGCTGTTGCCCAGGGCTACGTCTCCTGGCGACATGTGGACCGTGTCTCTGCTCAAGGAGATGCTGTTCTACGGCATGAACACGTTCCTGTACGCGATGGGGGCCTTGATCATCTACCGGGCCAGCGAGACGATCATCGGCATCTTCCTCGGGCCGGCCGAGGTCAGCCAGCTTCTCAGGTCGCCGCGGCGGGCCTGCTGCTGCTGTCGGAATTCGTGCAGGCGTTCACGACGGCGATCAAGCCGGCCGTCAGCGATCTCGACGCCCGGGACGACCAGGAGAAGGTCAGCTGATCGCCTTTCTGACGCAGAAGTACAGTCTGCTGGTCCTCATTCCGGCGGCCGCTTTTCTCATCGTCATGGGCCGCGAGTTCCTGACGGTCTGGGTCGGCGCGGACTTCCGGCGAGCGACCGCGCGTGCAATCCATGGCGACCATCCTGACGATCCTGACGGCGGGCTACTGCCTGATCCTGAGCCAGCACAGCAACTACCTGGTCCTGTCCGGCCGGGGCGAGCACCGCGTCTTCGGAATCCTGACGGCCGTCGAGGCGGTCCTGTGCGTCTGCATCGCCGTCTATCACGGTGACGGTCCTCGGCTGGGGACTGGAGGGCATCGCGTGGAGCAATCTGCTGCCGATGGCCCTGGTGGCGGGCATCATCCTCCCGATCTACTTCAATCGCAAGATGAAGATCCCCGCGTGGGAAAGCCTCCGGCACGTCTGGCGGCCCGGCGCTGCTGGCACGGTCCCGAGCGTGGTGCTGATCGTCGTGTGGAAGTACCTGGCCCCGCCGGCATCGTGGCCCGGGCTGTTCGGCGTCGTGGCCGCAGCGGGCGGCACCACGGTCGTCTGCGGCTGGTTCCTGGGCATGGATGCCGTCGAGCATCAGCGGCTGCTGTCCGTGCTCCGCGCGGCCGGCCTCGACCTGCCGCTCAGTGGCGGAAGTGGTCACACCCGCTCAGTGAAGCGGATTCAATGAAACGCTGCCTTCGTGCCGATACTCCATGGTATCGGCGTCTGCATGGATCGACAGCGTTGCACATTCTGATCGCCGACTACGTGCCGATCGCGAACAAGGGCGAGGAAGCCATCGTTCGCGGGATCGAGGACATGCTGTCGGACGGCCGGCCCGTCGCACTGGGACTATTCGACAACGTCCCGGAGGTGACGCAGCGCGAGAACATCACCCTCTTTCCGAGGGATTGGCTCTTTCGATTCGAGGGCAATTCCGCGCTGTCCGGCCGAGGCCGGATTCTCATGCAGGCCGCGGATCGCGCTGCAGCTTCGGCTCGGAGTCTACGGACCGTTGAAGAACCTGACGTCCGCCGGGACGGAGACGTGCCGGCCGCTCGCGGATTTCTTCGACCGCGCGCAGTACGTGCTCGTGGGCCACGACGGCGTCTTCTGCGTCGAATCCTGCGGGATCATCCACCTGGCCAAGAAGCACGGCAAACGAGCCGGCATCCTCGGCGCCAGCACGGGGATCGGCGGCGGCCGGTTCTACAAGGCCTGGCTGTACCGCCGGACGATGGAGGAAAGCGACTTCTGCGTCTTTCGCGAGAAGCACTCCTGCGAGAGCATGAAGCAGGTCTGCCGCGATCCGGGCAAGCTCCGCGTCGCCCCCGATCCGGCATTCGCCATGCGGCCCGAGCCGCCCGAAGCGGCCCGAGAGGTCCTCGAACGTGCGAGACCCTACCGACAGGCGCGAGCAGGAGCCAGCGACCCGTGGTCGCGGTGACGGCCCTGGAGAAGGGCCGCGTGTACGCGGGCTTTCGACCCGATCTGCAGGGGCAGGCCAAGCAGCAGGCCCACGCGACAGTATCTGGCCGCGATTCTCGACGGCCTCGTCAGCAAGCATCGGTGCGTTCGTGCTGTTTCTGCCGCACTCCGTGGAGACCGACGGCAGCGACATCGTCGCGGCCCAGCACGTGATCGAGCAGATGAAAGCGACGGCGGCGGACTGCGCGATTCTGGAGCAGGACTGCGGACCGAGGCTGCTCAAGAGCATCATCGGCCAATGCGATTTCCTGGTCGGCGAGCGGACCCACTCGCTGATCGGCAGCGTTTCCGTGGGGACGCCGTTCGCCGCGATGACGAACCGCCAGGACACGCGAACGCACGGGATCATCGGCGAAGATGTGCCGATGCGAAGTCCAGATCATCGACATGGACGCTGCGAGCGAGGAGGATGCTTCGCAGAAGATCTGCGACGTTGTTCGAGAGGCGGGACGCCATACGAGAATCCCTCGGACGGATTCGGGCGGAGCTTGTCCAGGCAGATCGAGGAGACGGTGCGCATGATCAAGGGACTGTCAGGGGAGTGCATCGGAGCCGTGAGAAACAGGCAGACAATCGAGCCGGTGGTCAAACGCAAGCTGTGCACCGGCTGTGGCACCTGTGCGGGCGTCTGTCCGCAGGAAGCCATCAGATGGTCCTGAAGAAGGGCTGCTACGTCCCGCAGCTTGACAAGAGCCGCTGCAACCGCTGCGGCCTGTGCCACGAGGCTGTCCGGGACACGGCGTCGATTTCGAGGCGTTCAGCGCCGCACTGTTCGGAGACATTCCCGAGGACATCGCGCTGGGCCGATACCTGGGCTGCTACGTCGGCCACGCCGGCGACAGGGGCGTGCGCTACAACGGCGCTTCCGGCGGGCTGGTCAGCGCGCTGCTGATCTTCGCACTCCGGGAGGGCCTGATCGACGGCGCCCTGGTGACGCGGATGCGCCGCGACGACCCCCTGCGCCCGAGCCGTTCATCGCCAGAACCCGAGAGGAGATCCTCTCGGCGGCCGGCTCGAAGTATTGCCCGGTCGCGGCCAACGCCGTGATTGCGGAGATCCTCGATAGCAGAGACGCCTCGCCGTCGTGGGACTGCCGTGCCACATCCAGGGCATTCGCAAGGCCGAGCAGCACATCCCGAAGCTGGCCGAGCGAATCCGCTACCGTATCAGCCTCGCGTGCAGCCTGAACTTCAGCTTCCGCGGCACCGAGCGGTTCCTCAAGAGCCTTGGCATCGCGCCCGACGAGGTCGAGGCTTCCAGTATCGCGGCCGGGGCTGGCCCGGCAGCATGCCGATCCGTCTCAAGACGGGCCGAGCGGATCGTCCCGTTTGCCCAATACTACCGGGAGCTTGGCCCGTACTCCCTCAGCGCTGCACGCTGTGCAGCGACATGCTGGGCGAACTGAGCGACCTGACCTGCGGCGATGCGTGGATCCCCCAGATCGTTCGCACGGACAAGGCGGGCAGCTCGTTCGTCGTCTCGCGAACACCGGAGGCGGAGGAGCTGCTGGAGACCGCCGCGTCGAATGAGGCGGTCGAGTTATCGGAACTTGCGCCTGGCGGAGCTGCTCGCCTCGCAGGGCCACGCCCTGTTCAAGAAGAGGAAGCTCCAGGCCCGAATGCGGCTGTTCCGAGCTGGCCGGCCAGAGCGTGCCGGTGTACCGGCAGAAGCTGCTGACGCCGATCCGCGCAGACTACATCAACACGCTGAAGTTCTACACCGCGATACGTGCTGGCGGGCCATCATCGCTTGCTGCGGCGCTGTTTCGGCTCGTACGCCGGGCAAACGCAATCCGTCAGGGCCGCGCCCAGCCCCTCGAAGTGGGCCCCAACGTGAAGCGCAGCCGTTCGGAGTTCCGCCTTCGGCGGGTGACTCGTGAGTCGGAGAATAACGGCGACCGCTTGTTCGCCGATATCCTTTACGATGTACACCACCTATGCCAATGAACTTGACGACGACGGCCTGCTCTACGAGCCGCAGGAGCGCACGTCCGATATTCAGTTCGCCCCGGCGATGAACACCATGCTCCTGGCCGCGTGGCTGGTCATCTGCGCCATCGGGTTCGGCATCATCTTTCTGGCCAAGAACCCCATCGCGGGAGCGGCGGTGATCGCCATCCCGACCTTTGTCGGCATGGTGATCAAGCCGACGTTCGCCCTGTGCATCCTCATGCTGGTCCTGCCGACGGGCGCCGGCGTGGGCTTGCAGGAGGCGTTCAGTCTCGACCGCGCCGTGGGGCTGGCTGTGGCCCTGGGCTTCTTTCTCAACGTGCTGCTGACCCGTCCGGGCCTGCGGGTCCGGCACAAGGCCCTGTGGGTCGCGGCGGGCCTGAGCGTGTGGATCGGCGTCTCCTCGCTGATCCAGCCGCACCTGACCGAGGAGCTGCCGCGGGCCTTCACGCAGTTTCAGCTCGTCCTGCTGATCCTGATCGTCTACTGGATTCTGGAGACGAATAACGAGAACACCTTCCGCTGGGCGCTGCGGTGCTACATCGTCGGCATGGTCGGCTCGGTGGCCGTGGCGATGAAGTCCGGGCAGGCGATTCGCGCCGTGCAGGAGACGCGGGACGTGCGGTACTCCGCGACGCTCGGCCAGGCGATCGACGCGAACATGCTGTCGGCGCTGATCGCGATCGCGTTCCTCTCCGCCATCTACCTGTTCGCCCGGGACCGGAGCCTCTTCTGGCGTCGGCGGGGCGAGCAGCCCGCGCCGCTGGTGATCCCGCAGCCTGACGCTCGACCGGATCGTGCGGCTGACGGCGGCCCCGATCGCGGAGACGGCGGAACTGGCGGCGGTCGTGGTCCTGGTCGAGGATGTCACCGAACAGCGCGCGCTGGAGACGCAGCTGATCCAGAGCGAGAAGCTCGCCGCCGTCGGACAACTGGTCTCGGGCGTCGCCCATGAGCTGAACAATCCGCTCACTTCCATCGCCGGGCTGTCGGAATTCCTCCAGGAGCGGCCGGGCATCGCGCCGTCGGAGCGGGAACACCTGCGAGTCATCCACGAACAGGCGGAGCGGGCCGGCCGGATCGTCAGCAATCTTCTGACCTTTGCCCGCAAGGGTTCACCCGGGGAGGCGATCGTCGATCTCAACGACGTGGTGGCGCGCACCGCGCTCCTGGTCGCCTGATGGTTGCGCCTGCGCGGCATCGAGCTGGTGGAGGAGCGGGTCGCGGGCGAATTGCCGGTCCGCGGCAACCGCGATGAACTCCAGCAGGTGCTGCTCAACCTGGTGAACAACGCGGTGCACGCGGTACGCGACCTGCCCGCGGAGGCCGGCCGGCGCGTCACCCTCGCCACCAGTACCGAGGCGGGCCAGGCCGTGCTGCGCGTCCGGGACAGCGGCGCCGGCGTTCGCGACGAGCTGGTGGCGCGGCTGTTCACCCCGTTCTTCACCACCAAGGAGCCAGGTGAAGGCACCGGACTCGGGCTCTCGCTCAGCTATCGGATCATCGAGTCCCACGGCGGCCGGCTCTGGTACCAGCAGGCCGCGGGTGGGGGGGCGGAGTTCACGGCCAGCATGCCGCTCGCGCAGACCTCGGAGCCCGCCTCACCCCCTCCCGCGACGGGAGACCGGGACCCGACGCGCGGCGTCCTGGTGGTGGACGGCGATCCAGGGTCCGAGGTCGTGGTGCGGGCGCTGTTCGAGCCGGCGGGATACGCGGTGGAGGTGGTGCGCAGCGGAAGCGAGGGAGCGGCGAAGTTCGCGGGCCGGCCCTGGTCGCTGACAGTGATCGATGGGGCGCTCTCCGCCGACGGGCGCCAGTTGCTGGTCGATCGTCTCGCGGGGGAGTCCGGGGCGCGGCTGCTTATCACCACCTCCGATCCGCACCTCGCCGAGCGGTGCCGGCTGCTCGGCCACGCGGTCCTGCCCAAGCCCTTCCTCCCGCGCGACCTCATGGCCGCCGCCGGGGACCTGCTCACCGCGTCCTGAGGCAACGGCGCGGGCTCAGTACCCGGCGTCTCTCGCCTGGTGGAAGGGCTGGATGTTCACCCGGCCGTGGAGTTGACGCGTCACAGCGGCCGGATCGCGGAGCCCCCAGTAGTTGCCTCCGGCATCGAGCAGGGTTGCATCGATGAACCAGCGACGCGCCGAGAGGAAGACATTGCCCGAGAGTTCGGCATCGGCGCTCGCGCTGTCGGCAACGACCGCATCGTTCACCCCGTCGAAGAGATTGCCGCGGAGCCTGGCACGGGTGGTCCGCTCCAGCACGACGCCCTGCTCCACCCGGGCGATGGTGTTGTCGTCCAGGCGGTAGGCGGTGCTGACCGCGGCCCCCGCCGTGGGCGCGAAGAGATGGATCCCGATCCCTCCGCCGATGATCGTGTTCTCCGCGAGAGTGTTCTCGCCCCCGTGCTCGATGGCGATCGCCGCCGTCGTCGTCCCGAGCAGCACGTTTCCGCGCACCAGGTTGCCCCGTGAGTAGCCGAGCCAGAACCCGTAGTTGGAGCTGTCGGCACGGTTCTCGATGAACGAGTTCCACGAGCTGAAGGTGGCCTCGAAGGCGTTGTGGTACGCATGGGAGGCGTCGTTGCGGATCACCATGTTGCCGATCGACGGCGAGACGAGCGGTGGCTGTCCGCTCAGGAAGAACCCGTCTCCCGACCAGGAGAGGTCGTTGTCGGCGATGAGATTGGAGTCGCTCGCCTCGCGCAGGAGCAGGGCGGCGCTGTCGCAGCCCCGGCGGTAGGCGGCACTCTCGCAGCGTACGCTGTGGTCGGCCCGGTTGCGGACGATCGTGTTGCGGGCCGCCTTCCAGAGATGCAGTCCCCACCCGGAATTCCCCGACACGTCGTTATCCGCGATCCACGCCTCGCGGCTCTCCACCAGCCCGATGCCGTTCTGGCTCCCGCGCGCGATCACGCCGGTCACCTGCGCGCCGCGCGTGCCCTTCAACAGCAGGCCGGCGCCGTAGACGTCGAAGGTGTCGGGGTGGAAGAGGTCCAGCCAGTCGGCTTCATCGAACCGGTCGGGCGTGGACCGCAGCGCCTGGCTGCGCGATCCGGAGAGATCGATACCGCTCAGTCGGTGGCCGCGGCCGCCCTCGAGCCGGACGCCGTAGCGGAATCCGCGGATCCGGCCGCCGCGGATCGTGACGCTATCCGGGCCGCGGCTCAGAATGCCGATGCCGGTGAACTGGCTCGGGATCGTGTCCCCGCTCTCGAGCGTCACGCCGGTGAGATCGATGCGGGTGGAGGAGCCGCTCACCACGAGGACACCCTTCGCCTCGCGATCGGGCACCCGATATCGGCCGGGGCAGATCTTGACCTCGCCGCTCACGGAGGTGCCGGCCTTGTCGATGCGGATGCAGGGGCCGGCCCCATTCACCACCAGGAAGACGAGCGAAAGCAGCATCATGGGCGCACCGCGAATCCGCGCGACCGGAGGTACGCTCTCGCCTCCGGCAGCGAACGGCCCTGGTAGTGGAAAATGGATGCGGCGAGCACGCCATGTGCGCCCGCCTCGAACGCCTCAGCCAGGTGCTCCAGATTGCCCGCGCCTCCGGAGGCGATGACCGGAATGCGCACCGCGCTCGACGCGGCGCGCACAACGTCGAGGTCGTATCCCCGCTGGGTGCCGTCACGATCCATCGAGGTCAGCAGGATCTCGCCCGCCCCGAGCCGTTCCAGGCGGCGGATCCAGTCCAGGCCATCGAGCTCGGTCGGCTCGCGTCCCCCGGTGATGAACACCCGCCACGCCGCCTCGTCTCCGGCCCTTCCGACGACCCGCCGCACATCGACCGCCGCCACGACGCACTGCGTTCCGAACGAGTCGGCGAGCCGCGTGACCAGCCCCGGGTCCCGCACCGCGGCGGTGTTGACGGCCACTTTGTCGGCGCCGGCGCGGAGCGCGCGGCCAGCGTCCTCGACGGAACGGATCCCGCCGCCGACGGTGAAGGGGATGAAGATCGTGTCGGCGACCCGGGAGACCATGTCCAGCATCGTGTCGCGCGCTTCGTGGCTGGCGGAGATGTCCAGGAAGACCAGTTCGTCCGCACCTTCCGCGTCGTAGCGCGCGGCCTGTTCCACGGGATCGCCCGCGTCGCGCAGCGACTCGAAGTGTACGCCCTTGACCACTCGGCCGTCGGCGACGTCGAGGCAGGGGATGATGCGGCGGGCAAGCATGGGGGCGTTCAACCGTCGGCCATCAGCGTCGGGCCGATGGCAATTGGAGGTCGACACGCAGCACGTCCTCGAGTGGGCCCGCGGCGCCCCGCGCGAGCAGGATCTGGATGTCCTCGAGCGCACGCCGCTCGCGCGGCCACGCGAGCCGGCCCTGCGCCGCCGGGAGGGAGAGCCACTCCGCGGCGTCGTGCTCGGCGGAGAGCCGCGCGTCCTGCGCGCCCACGAAGACCGCGAAGACCGGAATGAGACCGATCTCGTCGGTCGCGTGCCGATAGAACGATTCGGTCCGGCTCAGATTGTACATCCGTTCCGGCGCGAAGCCGGTTTCCTCTTCCAGCTCGCGCAGCGCGGCCGCGAGCGGTGATTCCCCCGCCTCGATGCTGCCGTGGACCACTTCCCACGATCCGGGGCAGCGGCCGGCGGCCGAGCGCCGCAGCGCCAGGGTCTCGAGCCCCGCGGCCCCCGGGCGCAGCACATACACGTCCACGAACGCAACCCGGGTCGTGGTCACGGCCGCCACGCGATGAAGCGCGACAGCAGTTCGATCCCCGCCTTCTGCGACTTCTCGGGATGGAACTGGGCGCCGATGACGTTCGCCCGTCCCACGATGGTCGGAAAGGGGCCGTCGTACTCCGCCGTCGCGAGCACCAGTTCGGGAGCGGTCAGCGCGGGATGGTAGCTATGCACATGGTAGAAGAACTGCATCTCCTCCCGGAAGAGGGGCGCGAGCACCGGGTGGGCCTTTCCGTACTCCGTGAGTCGCACCCCGGCCCACCCGACGTGCGGCACCGGGAGGTCGGTCCGGAACCGGCGGACTTCCCCGTCGAGGAGGCCGAGACCGGCCGAGTCCTTCGCCTCCTCGCTGCGGAGGAAGAAGAGCTGCATCCCGAGGCAGATCCCCATGACCGGGCGCCCGGCGGCGGCGACGGCGCTGATCGCGTCGCCGAGCCCGGAGTCGCGCAGATTCTTCGCAGCCTGGCCGAAGTTGCCCACCCCCGGCACCAGCAGATGGTCGGCGCGCCGCACGGCCTCGGGGTCGGCGGTGAGCGTCGCCATGTGGCCGCCGGCCGCGAGCGCGCGGACGACGCTCCTGAGGTTGTTGACGCCGTAGTCGACGACGACGATCACAGCACGCCCTTGGTGGAGGGCACGCCGGTGACGCGGGGGTCACGGGAGGTCGCCATGTCGAGGGCACGCGCGAAGGCCTTGAACGTCGCTTCCACGATGTGGTGCGGATTCTCGCCCCGGATCAGGTCGATGTGCGCCGTCAGCCCGGCGTTGAGCACCAGCGCGCGGAAGAACTCCGGTGTGAGGAAGACGTCGTAGTCGCCCAGCATCTGCCACTTGGGAATGTCGACGTGATAGGACAGGAAGGGGCGGCCGGAGACATCGAGCACCACCCGCACCAGCGCCTCGTCGAGCGGCACGGTCGCATCGGCGTAGCGACGGATGCCGGCCCGGTCGCCGAGCGCCTGGGCGAGCGCCTGCCCGAGCACGATGCCGGTATCCTCCACCGTGTGATGGCCATCCACCTGCAGGTCGCCGGTACACGCGATCTCGAGATCGAGCAGGCCGTGGCGCGCCAGCGCCTCGAGCATGTGGTCGAAGAACCCGATGCCGGTCCCCACCTCGGCCCGGCCGGTGCCGTCGAGCGCCACCCGGACGCGAAGCTGGGTTTCCCTGGTCCTGCGGCTCACTTCGGCGCTGCGCGACATGTCGATGCCCCTGTGACGGGCGGCCCCGCGGGGCCCCCTACGGTGTGAGGATGGCCGTCAGTGCCGCGAGCACGGCGTCCATGTCCTCGCGGGTGCCGATGGAGATCCGGAGGCACTCGCGGAGGCCCGCCCCCGCGGAGACGTCGCGGATGAGGATGCCATGCTCGTCGATCAGCCTCCGGAAGACGACACCGGCCGGGAGCGCCTCGCAGCGCAGCAGCACGAAGTTCGCGGCACTCGGGAAGACCCGGATGCCGGGCAACTGCCGGAGCCGGGGAAGGACCCGCTCCCGCTCCGCCACGATCGCGCGGGTGCGGGTCTCGAACTGCTCGGAGTGCTGCAGCGCGACGTCGGCGGCCGCCAGGGTGATCGCGTTGACGTTGTAAGGCAGCTTGGCCTTGGCGATCTCCTGGGCGATCTCCGGATGGGCAAGGGCGTAGCCGAAGCGGAGCCCCGCCATGCCCATCGCCTTGGAGAAGGTCCGGAAGACCACCACCCGGGGCGAGGCGCTCAGCAGCGTCATCGCGCTGGGCCCACCGAAGTCCTGGTACGCCTCGTCGCAGAGCAGCAGCGCCTCGGTTTCGGCGAGGAATCGCTCCACCGCGCCGGGGGGCAATGCCGTGCCGGTGGGATTGTTGGGAGAATTGAGCACCACGACCTTCGCCCGCTCCCGCCGCGCCACCGCGATCATCGCGTCGACATCGTAGCCGAAATCGTCGCCGCGCAGCGACACCGGCAGGTAGCGGCCGCCGCTGACCCCGACGAGCAGCCGGTAGAGCGAGAAGGTCGGCTGCGGCGCGATCACCACGTCCCCCCCGGCCACGCTGACGGCCAGCGCCGCCTGGATCACCTCGTTGGACCCGTTGCCCACCAGCACGCCGTCAGCCCGCCAGCCGTGGCGCGCGGCGATTGCCTGACAGAGCCGCTCGGGCACGAACGGCGGATACCGATGCCACGGCACCGCCGCCGCGCGTGCCAGGATCTCCCCCTTGAGGTCGGCGGGAAGATCCTCGGCCGCTTCATTCTGGTTCAGCTTGCGCGCGGTGACCGGCGCCTCGAGCGTGTAGCTCGACAGGGCGCGAACGGACGGCTTGATCAGGCCCAGGGCGGGCGCGGCGTCGGGGAGCATGGCGGCGGGCGCAGAACTACTTCTGGCGGGCGAGGACGACTTCGAGGCGCTTCGAAAGCGCCCTGGCCCGGAAGGGCTTGCTCAGAAAATCATCGGCCCCCAGCTCGAACACCCGTACCTCGTTGTCCTCATCGCCCTTGGCGGTCAGCACGATGACGGGAATCCGGCGGGTCGCGGTGCGGGACCGGAGCTCGGAGAGCACCGAGTATCCGTCCATGCCCGGCAGGTTCAGGTCGAGCACGATGATATCAGGGGCATGCTGGTCCACCTGGTCGAGCGCCTCGACGCCGGTCCGGGCCTCGAGCACGTCGAACCCGTCTCGAGCCAGCAGGTCCTTCATGACCCGGCGCAGCGAATCCTCGTCGTCCACCAGCAGCACGCGGGCGCCGCGGGGAGGAGAGACGCGACGGGCCGGCGCACCCTCGAGCTCCTCTTCCTCGAGCAGGTCGAAGGCGCCGCTGAGATCGGCCTCGGCGCGTCGCGGGGGCACCTCGATGGCCGGCCGCTTTCCCGAGGTGGTGAGCGTGGGCGAGGAAGTCGGCGTTTTCCGCGCCGTCTCGGCCGACTTGCGGGCCGGTGTCTCGGGCGGCGGCGGGGCCACGGTGCCGGTCGAGAGCCGGGAGGCGGTCGCGCTGTCGGCCATGGGAACGTCGACCACGCGGAGCAGTTCGTCCACACTGGTCTCGCCGGCCAGTACGTGCCGCAGCCCGCTCTCGAAGAGCGAGAGCATGCCGTTCTTGCGTGCCGCCTCGGCGATCTTGTCGGCGGTCGCGCCGCCGCCGATGATCTTTTCGAGGTCGACGTTCATCGTGAGCACTTCCACCACGCTGAACCGCCCTCGGTACCCGGTCATCGAGCACTCGGGACAGCCGAGGGGGCGGTAGATCACCGTGCCCTCGGGGATGTAGCGCCGGATCCGCTCGGGCGGCGGCAGGTCGTTCACCTCGCGGCAGGTGCTGCACAGCTTGCGCATCAGCCGCTGGGCGATCACCCCGCGCAGGGCCGAGCCAAGCTTGTAGGCCTCGATCCCCATGTCGACCAGGCGGGTAATCGCGTTGGGGGCGTCGTTGGTGTGCAGCGTGGAGAGCACCAGGTGGCCGGTCAGCGAGGCCTGCACCGCGATCTGGGCGGTCTCGCGGTCGCGGATCTCGCCGACCAGCACGACATCGGGGTCCTGCCGCAGGATCGAGCGCAGCGCCGCCGCGAAGGTGAGCCCGGCCTTCTCGTGGACCTGCACCTGCACGATGCCCTTGCCGAGCCGGTATTCGACCGGGTCCTCGACGGTCACGATGTTCACGCCCTCGCTCTGCACCATGCGCAGCATCGAGTACAGGGTGGTCGTCTTGCCCGAGCCGGTGGGCCCGGTGACCAGGATGACCCCTTCCTTGTGATTCAGCAGGGCCCCGATGGTCGCCCGCTCGTCCTGGGACATGCCCAGCGACTCGAGCGTCAGGACGGTCGCCTTGGCATTGAGGATCCGGATCACGACTTTCTCGCCGTGGGAGGCGGGGAGGGTCGAGACACGGAGGTCCACCGGGCCGCCGTTCACCGCCACCCGGGCCCGGCCATCCTGGGGCCGCAACCGGTCGGCGATATCGAGGCCGGACATGATCTTGATGCGGGAGATGAGGGGCGCGCCCGCGCTGCGCGGGATGTTCATCACCTGGCGCAGCACGCCGTCGATCCGGTACCGGACGGCGACGCCCGCTTCCCCCGGCTCGACGTGGATGTCGCTCGCCCGGGAGAGAATCCCGTCGGACAGCATCAGGTCGACCAGCCGCACCACCGGCCGCTGGCTCGCCTCCTCGGCGGACGCCGCGAGGTCGGTCGCTCCGTCGTCGTCGGCGAGGTGGGTGACCTGCAGGTCGTCGTCCATGTTGCCCAGCAGCTGGGCCACCATATCCGACCCGCCGCCGCGATAGATCTGCTCCATCTTCTCGCGGATCCGGGTCGGCGAGCAGAGATAGGTCCGCACCTCGCGCCCGGTGGCGAAGGCCAGATCCTTCTCGGCATCGATGTCAAACGGGTTCGCGGTCGCGATCTCGAGGACGGAATCGGTGAGGCGCAGCGGCAGGATGTTGAAGCGGCGGACCAGGGGCTCGGGCACTGCATCGCGTACGGCGGGGTCGAGGTTGCTCAGGTCGGCGACCGGAAGGCGGAATCGCGCCGCGGCGGCGCGCAGCACGTCGTCGTCGCTCGCCAGCTTGCGCGCGACCACGAGGAGCCACAGCGACTGTGGCTCGCGTGCAGCCTCGAGGCGCAGCGCCGCGATTACTTCGGGCGCCAGCACCTTCTCCATGGTAGGGACCAGCCACTCATCCGTAAACTGCATGCAACCAATTGTATGGGAAGCGGTTAGGGGGTCCGCCGGATCGGCGGGCCGCCGCCGGTGAAAACTAGCGGAGCACGGGACTCCGGGCCATGGGCTAGAGGACTTCCCACCAATCCCGCCCCACGTCCACCGTCACGCCCAGCTTGCCGGTCTTGAGCGACACCCCGGTCTCGATCCGTATCAGATGGTGGAACCATTCCAGCGCGAGTCCGGCCACCGGCCGGATGGCCGGGCTGGGACGCCAGGGCGCGCCGGCGATGCCGTCTCCCGCCCACCCGGCGGCCAGAAACGGCGCGAGGGTGATCCGCGTGCCGGTCGAGAAGAACGGCCCCAGCGGAATCGCGGGAAACGGCATGGGCAACCGATACTCCACCGAGGCGAGCGCCATCCGGCGCCCGCCCCAGGCGCGGAACGGTTCTCCCACCAGCGTACCCCACCCGCCGATCGCGAAGCTCCTGTAGCCCGGCAGCTCTCGGGTGCCGATGCCGCCCTCGGCGCGGATCTCGAGCCCCCCTGGCCCCGCCGGGAGATCCCAGTCGAGCGCGGCCGTGGCTCGCAGATAGCCCCGGGCTCCGGTACCGGCCTCGGTCCGAAGCAGCACGCCGAAGCCGGAGGCGCCGACGAGGTCGTCGAGACGGTAGTCGACGCCGAGCCGCGCCACGCCGATGGTCCCGACGCCCAGCGACGGATTCGGCCGGTAGCGGCCGTGGGCCGGCGAGGCTTCGGTGGTGACGGATCGGGAGCGCTCGACGCCGGCGGTGAGCCGCATCCCCAGCGGGTGGCGACCCGACGCCGCGAGCGTCAGCGAGGCGGCGTCGACCAGGGTGTAGTCTCCCAGGTCCCGCCCCCCTTCCTGCGCGAGCAGTGAGTTCACCACACCGGACACGATCGGCCGGTCGCCGAGATCCTGGAGGCGGCGCCCCCCCGCGGCGCTCAGTTCCACATGGGGGCGGGTCCACGTGGCGGTGAGATCGGCGAGTACCCGGCCATCCGAGGTGCCGACGGCGAGCCGGGGGCGCGCCACCAGGCCGGCAAACTGGAACGAGGCGCCCACGCCGAGCGCCAGCCCCTGGACCCGATTCACGCGGGCCAGGTCGCTGATCGCGGAGAGGCCGAGCCGAGCCCGTGGCAGGCCGCTGAGAGTATGGCCCTCGGCAAGACGGGAGATCTCGTCGCGGACCGCGTCGAGATCCTCCCGCTCCACCGGTCGGGCGACGTCCGCAATCGCGTCAGCGAGCGGCGCATCCCAGTTGCCGCCGGTGTCACGCGGAGCGCGCAGTCCGCCGATGGCTGGCCCGACCAGAACCTGGCGGGGGACCGTCACGTTCAGATCGTACTCCCCGATCTCCCAGCGTCCGCGGATGATGGAGCGGGCCGGAAAGTCGAGCCAGGTGACCCGGCGGCGGATCTCGACCTCCTGGCGGTAGGGGAGCCACCAGCGACCCTCCACCCGCGAATTCTCCAGGACGATGCTGATGTCCTCGAGGGAGCCGTCCAGATAGGCGGACGGCGTAAAGCTGAATCGGAAGCGCACCAGGTCGCCGGTCGCCGCATCGAGGGAGAGGGTACCGATGACCCGCGGCGCCGAGGGGTCCTTCGGACGGACCTCGACCTCTCGCACCGTGAGGCTGGTGTCCCGGCTGCGGACCCGCACCGAGTCGCCAATCCGGTAGTCGTAGAGCGCCCGGCCCTCGGCGGAGAGCGGATGGACGACGTCCTTCACTTCGTCGCCCTCACCGATGCGGATCCGGTCGCCGAAGTTGTTGGTGACGATGCCAAGGTGATCTCGGTGATAGCTGATGTCGGTCGGGAGCCAGCGACCGTCGCGCCAGCCGAGGATCACCTGCTTGCTGGTCGAGGGGGCGCGCCAATACACTTCGACCTCGAGTTCATCGGCCTTGATGAGTCGCGAGGGCCCCTGGAGCTGCTGGCCGGCCTGCGCGAGGAAGAACACGAAGCCGTGGGCGCGGGTGTGGTAGCTGGTGAGCGAGGAATCGGGCTGGGCGTGCGCCCGCGCCGCGATCCCCCGTTCGACCAGCGCGGTCGCCGCGGAATCGTTCCAGGCCTGTGCCGCAAGCGGGGAGTAGTGGACAGTGAGCAGCGCCAGTATGAAGGGCACGACCAGGCCTCGCCACCGCCGCGGCCTGCCGGCAGACCGTGGCACCCACGTCCCGCTTCTCACTTCCGGATGCCGACGTCTCACTCCTCACTTCTCCCTTCTCACGCCTTACTATTGTCCCGTGCCAATTAGCCGTCCTGCTCTCCGCTGGGCAACCGCCCTGCTGCTCGGCCTCGCCGGGTGCGGGCGGGTCGCCACCACCGCCAAACCGGCGCCGAGCCCGGAGGCGCCGGTGCGAGTTCTGCCGCTCGACCAGCTCTACGTCCTCGAGGTGTCCGGCGTCCCTCCCGAGGACACCGTCGTCACCTTTCGTACCGGGACTGCCCGCACGATCATCCTGCGGCACGGCCCGCCGGACAACACCACCTTCGTCGAGCTGCGATTCCCCGAGGACGCCTTCGCCGGCACCGGTGCGCCTGACTCGGTGACCGTGACGGTGCATCCCCGCCCCGGCATGTACGGCGTGACCGTCGCGGCCTCGGTCAGCCCCTTCCGCGGCGCGACGATCCGGTTCCGATACCCGGTCCACTTCTCGGCGCCGATCGCCGCCCTCCAGAAGTATGGCGGCACCGCGCGGTATGAAGGGGCCCTGCGCGTCGCCCGGCAGCTCGCCGGCGGCAACTTCGGGCTGCTCCCCTCGGAGCGTCCGGCCTCCGACAACCTGCAATCGGCGTTGCCGGATGGTGGCGTGTATCTCGTGGCGGCTCCGCGATGAGTCGTCGCCGCCCCGTGATTCGCCGGCATCACACGGCGTGGGTACGTTACCGTCCTCGCGCGACTCCCGCGTCTACCGGCTCAACGGCGCCCCCGGCTCATGGCTAACGGATTGCTCTCCGACTTCCTCTCCCGCGCCGCGCCGGGGATGGTTCCCGTCACCCGTCAGGTCGTGCTCGACGGGGACACCCCGGTGTCGGCGTTTGCCAAGCTGCACCGCGGGAAGTTCGGCTTCCTGCTGGAATCGCTCGAAGGGGGCGAGCGCTGGGCGCGCTACACCTTTCTGTCGACCGACCCGCGCGAGGTGTACAGCTATCGCGACCGCGAGGTGCGGCGCTGGACCGCGGCCGGCGGCTGGCAGACCGTGACGACCGACCAGGCGCCGCTCGATCACATGGCCGCGACGATGCGGCAGTACCCGCCGGTGAATCTGGAAGGGCTCCCCCGTTTCACGGGCGGGGCAGTGGGCTACATCGGCTACGACGTGGTGCGCAGTCTCGAACGGCTGCCGAATCCACCAGCCGACGACCGTGGACTGCCCGATGCGATCGTGATGGTGGCCGACACGCTGCTCGTCCTGGACAACCTGTTCAACCGCGCCACGATCATCGCGAACGTCGAGGTGAAGCCGGACATGCCCCGCGCCGCGCTGGAGTCGCTCCACGGGCAGGCAACGGCGCGCATCGAGGACTGGCTGGACCGGCTGCGCGGTGCCGCGACCCTGCGGCCGCTCACGATCGAAGGCCCGGCGCCGCTGCCGGCCTACACCTCCCCGTCGAGTGGCGATCGCTACCAGGAGGGTGTCCGCAGAATCCAGGAGTACATCGCCGCTGGCGACACCTTCCAGACGGTGCTCTCCCGCCGGCTGGACCTCGAGGCGCCCGACCCGTTCCTCACCTACCGCTACCTGCGGGCCCTGAATCCGGCGCCATACCTCTACTTCCTCCATTGCGACGATCTGCACGTCGTGGGCAGTTCACCCGAGGTGCTGATCCGGGTGGAGGATGGCGAGGTGACGGTGCGACCCATCGCGGGCACCCGCCCGCGGGGCCCCACGCCCGAGCAGGATCAGGCGATGCAGGCGGAGCTGGAGGCCGACACCAAGGAACGCGCCGAACACCTCATGCTGGTGGACCTCGGCCGCAACGACGTGGGCCGGGTGGCCCAGTTCGGAACGGTGCGGCTCACCACCTTCATGGCGGTGGAGCGCTACTCCCACGTCATGCACCTGGTGAGCGAGGTGCGCGGCGCGTTGCGTCCCGAGCTCGACGCCCTCGCCGCACTCGGCGCCTGCTTTCCGGCCGGCACCGTGAGCGGGGCACCGAAGGTCCGGGCGATGGAGATCATCGACGAGCTGGAGCCGGTGCGCCGCGGCCCGTACGCCGGCGCCGTGGGCTACGTCGGCTGGGGCGCCCGCACCCTCGATACCGCCATCGCCATCCGGACCGTGGTGATGAAGGGGGGGCGCGCCTGGGTCCAGGCAGGTGCGGGCGTGGTCGCCGACTCGGATCCGGAGGCGGAGTGGCGGGAGACGGAGGCCAAGGCCCGCGCGGTGATGGCGGCGCTGGGCCTGGCCGGCCAGGCGCGCAGTGGTACAGGATAGCTGGACATCGGCGTTGGCGTGACTTGAGACCCGTCATATATTCCCGACGGCATGACGCTCAAGCTCGTCTCGTTCACCGGCGACCAGGATTTCGAACTGGCGGCTGACCACATCTACGTGGTGGGCCGGGCAGTCACGAGCGACATCCCGATCTTCGATCCCACCATCAGCCGCCGTCATGCCGAACTCAAGGCCAGCAAGACCGGCGTCTTCCTGAAGGATCTCGGCAGCTCCAACGGCACCTTCATCAACGGTGAGCGGGTCGCCGAAGGAACGCTCGAGCCGGGCGACTCGGTGACCTTCGGCAAGGTGGTCTTCCAGCTCAAGTCCCCCGAGATGGGCAGCGCCCGGCTGGTCACCACCGGTCAGAGCCTGCCGACGCCGGGCGGGACGATCGTCAAGCAGATCGCGATGAGTGGCGTCGTGCCCGCCGCGCTCATGGGCGGCAACTCCGCCCAGGCGCAGGCGGCCAGCGAGGCGGCCGGCCAGCTCAAGGTCGCCGCGGCCACCACGGCCGAGCGGAACGCCAAGAAGCTCTCCCTGCTGCTCGAGGTGTCGCAGAAGCTCTCGGGCGAGCTCGACCTCGACAAGCTGCTGGGCCGGGTGGTCGAGACCACCTTCGACGTGATGGGTGTCGACCGGGTCTCGGTCCTGCTGAGCACCGACACCGGCGAGCTGGTGCCGCGGGTCTCCAAGAGCCGGCTCGGCGACGGCTCCTCGCAGCACGTGCCGCGGTCGATCGCCCGCAAGGCGGTGGAGGAGCGGGTCGCGATCCTGACCGACAATGCGGCCGCCGACGACCGCTTCAAGGGCGGCCAGTCGATCATGCTGCAGAGCGTGCGGAGCGCGATGTGCATCCCGCTCATGGCGAGCGCGCAGATGGTGCTGGGCATCCTCTACGTCGACAACCTCACCGCCACCAACTCCTTCAGCGACGAGGACCTCCAGTTCCTGATCGCGTTCGGGGGCCTGGCGGCCATCGCGATCAAGAACAGCCGCTTCGCCGAGCAGATCCAGCGCGAGGCGATGGTCCGCTCCAACTTCGAGCGCTACTTCGCGCCCAACGTGGCGGCCGAGATCGCCCAGCAGCAGGGAGCGGTCAAGCTGGGCGGCGACAAGCGCCCGGTGACCATTCTCTTCTCGGACATCCGCGGCTTCACCTCGATGTCCGAACACATGAGCCCGGACGCGATCGCGAGCCTGCTGTCGGACTACTTCACCGAGATGGTGGACATCATCTTCGCCAACGGCGGCACGCTCGACAAGTTCATCGGCGATGCCATCATGGCGCTGTGGGGGGCCCCCATCCCGCACGCCGACGACCCCGACCGGGCGGTGCGCGCGGCCATCGCGATGCAGCGGGCGATCGCCCACCTCAACTCGCAGTGGGCCGAATCGGGCCGGCCGACGATCAGTGTGGGGATCGGGATCAACTACGGGGACACCTTCGCGGGCAACATCGGCAGCCACCTGCGGCTCGAGTACACCGTCATCGGTGATGCGGTGAACGTCGCCAGCCGGCTCTGCTCCAACGCCAAGGGCGGCGAGATCCTCATCAGCGATCCGCTCTACCAGGTCCTCAAGGAGAAGCCGCCCGTCGAGGCCCGAGATCCGCTCAGCGTGAAGAACCGCGCCCAGGCGGTTCCGGTGTGGCGGGTGAAGGTGTGAGACCGAACCGGTAGGGACACCCCGCCTCCTCCAGCAGCCGCAGTACCAGCCGGACCGGCAGGCCCATCACCCCGAAGAAGTCTCCCTCGATCCGCTCCACCAGCGCGGCGCCGTAACCCTGAATGCCGTACGCCCCTGCCTTGTCCATCGGCTCGCCGGTCGACACGTAGGCGCGCAGGAAGTCGTCGTCCGCGGCGCGAAAGGTCACCCGGGTGATGTCGGTCGCCTGCCGAACCACTCCCGCCGACGCCAGGGCCACCGAGGTGATCACCTCGTGAGTGCGTCCCTGCAGCGTGCGCAGCATGCGCAGCGCATCCTCCGCGCTGCCGGGCTTCTCCAGCAGCGCACCGTCGAGCAGGACCGTCGTGTCGGCGCCGAGCACCAGCGCCCCCGGCACACTCAGCGCCTTTTCCCGGGCGAGCCGCTCGGCGTAAGGCACGGGCTGCTCGCCTGGAAGCGGCGTTTCCGGGATGTGCGACGGTCGCACCTCGAACGGGATGCCGAGCATGGTGAGGAGTTCGCGGCGGCGCGGCGAGCCGGAGGCGAGGATCAGAGTGGTCACGAGGTGGCGTGCCGATCGACGACCAGCGTCACCGGTCCATCGTTGTGGATCTCCACCTGCATGTCGGCGCCGAACTCCCCCGTGGCCACGGTGATGCTTCTGCCGCGCAACTGCGTCACGAAGCGCTCGTAGAGGGGAATCGCCACCTCGGGCCGGGCGGCATCGATGAACGAAGGCCGGCGCCCCTTCTGGGTATCGCCGTACAGCGTGAACTGCGAGACGACCAGCACCCCGCCCCCCGCCTCCGCGAGCCCCAGGTTCATCTTCCCCTCGCCGTCGGCGAACAGGCGGAGTCCTGCGACCTTCTCCGCCATCCAGTCCACTTCGGCCGGGGTGTCGGAGTGGGTGAAGCCCACCAGCACGCAGAAGCCGCGGTCGATCGCGCCGGCGACCCGACCCTCGATGGTGACACTGGCGCGGGAAACCCGCTGGAGCACGACGCGCATGAGCAGCCGTTCAGTGGGAGCGTCTAACTAACGCACCGCCGTGCCGATGCGCAACTAGCGGCAGCACCTCATCCTTCCGAGCGATGCCGGCGATCCGGCGGCGACGATGCTGGCTCCCGCCGGCGAGGGCGTGCTAGCTTTCAGCCATGTTGGCGCATCGCCGCTCCTTCGCCCGCCCCGACCTCACCGCCCTCGCCCGCGCGCCATTCGGCGCGGCCTGGCTCGGCCATTCCACGGTGCTGGTGCGGCTCGGGAGCCGCTGGATCCTCACCGACCCCGCGCTGCAGCCGCGGATCGGCATCCATCTCGGACTCGGCACCGTCGGGCCGAAACGCCTGACCCGCCCCGCGCTGACTCCGCGCGAACTCCCCGCGATCGACCTGGTGCTCCTGTCGCACGCCCACATGGATCACCTCGATCTGGGCACCCTGCGGCGGCTGCCGCGTTCGACCACGGTCGTGGCGCATCGCGGGCTTCGCGACCTGCTCTGCCGCTTCCATGAAGTCATCGAACTCGACTGGGGTGAGCGGACCCGCGTGGGCGAAATCGCCATCGAGGCGATCCCGGCGCGGCACTGGGGAGCGCGCCTGATCACCGACCGGCATCGCGGCTATGGCGGCTTCGTAGTCGAGGGACACGACCGGCGCCTGGTCTACACCGGAGACACCGCCTATACCGATTTCTACCGGAGGCTCGCGCGTCGCGGACCGGTCGACCTCGGCATCGTCCCGATCGGGGCCTACGATCCGTGGATCGACAATCACGCCAACCCGGAACAGGCCTGGGCGATTGGGCGCATGATGGGCGCCGTCCATGTGCTCCCGGTGCACCACTCTACCTTCCGGCTGAGCCGCGAGCCCATGGACGAGCCGATCCGCCGGTTCATCGCGGCATCGGGCCCGGAGGCCTGGCGCGTGACCCTCACCCGCATCGGCGAGACCTGGATGGCTGCCTGATGCTCCCCCAGCACCGGCCGTGGGGTCCGCCGTGACGCGGAAGGGCTGGGCCCTGGTGGCCGGTGGTGTGCTGTTTCTTGCGGTGGGCGGGTTCGGTCTGGCCGATACCATCCTGGAGCGAACCCTCCGGGCTCCCGTCAACGCCTACCTCACCAACCGCACCCTGAACCTGCTGCGTGTCGAGGGTCCCACCGGGCTGACCATCGCCCTGCCATATCTCGACCTGAGCCTGCTCCGCCGGCGGCTCGTGCTGCGCAACGTGCGCATCCGCTACGACTCCAAGCGTGACGGACACTACACCAGATTCGAGGCCGCCGCGCCGAGCATCACGCTGTCCGGCCTCGATCTGAGCGATCTCATCTGGCATCGGAACTTCCGTCTCAGCGATGTCCGGCTCAGCGATCCGGTGATCCGGCATGTCGAGGAAGGTCCGGCGGACTCCGCCGTGTCCGTCCCGTCGGGCTCGGCTTCCGACGACACGCTCGCCCTGGTCTTTCCCGCCCCCGACACCCTGCTCTACCGGGTCGTGGCGTACTGGCTGCCGGCGGACGTGCGGGGCGGGCGGATCAATCACCTGATCGTCGATCACGCCACGTTCGTGAATCGGATCCAGCGCGGCAACGTGGCGACCTTCGACTCGACCGCGGACCTGACTCTGGGCATCGAGGGGCTGCAGCTCGACAGCACCCGCCACCGGGTGTTCGAGCACGGGACCCTGTCGCTTGCCTCGCAGACGCACATCGTGGACCCCTCGCACGACAGCGTGCTGGTCGAACGCGCCACTATCACCGTGGGGCTGGGCGATACCGCGTACTCGATCGCCTCGGCGCGCACCGGACCGGGAGGGAAGCGACATCTCCTCAGGCTGGTCGGCCTGGCACGTTCGCAGGCGCAGAACACCCTGACCATCGATTCGGTGGTGTATGCCCCCCGCGAGTCAGATCCGGAGTTCTTCCGCGGCTCCGGCGAGCGCAGGACGCGGGTAAGGCTGACCGCCGCGGGCATTACCCTGAGCGGGCTGCACCAGGACGACATTCGCAAGCGGAGGGTGACGCCGGCGACGATTGGCATCACTTCCATGGACCTGGACGTGCTCGCCGACCAGCGCCCGGCGCCCAGCGCGGGCGCGGGCGCGGGCGCGCGCCACGTCTACTGGCCGGCCCGACTCGCGGCGTTGCCCTGGACGTTCGGCGCCGACACCGTCACGCTCAAGGACGGCTCGATCCGCTATGGCGAACTCCGCCCCGACCAGCCACGGGTCGCCGAAGTTCTGTTCGACCGTCTGCGGGCCACCATCACCAACGCGACCAACGACACGGCGCACGCCGGCCCGCGCACCCCCGTCCAGATCGCTGCGCGCGGACGGGTCTATGGCCAGGGCCAGCTCGATGCGACCATCGCCGTAACGGTTCAGCCCGGCCCGCTTTCGGCCCGGGTGGACGGGCAATTCGGCACGATGCCCTTCGCGACCTTCAACCGGTTCCTCACGCCCGCGAATGGCATTCAGATCACCAAGGGAGTCATCCAGCAGGCCGAGTTCGCGTTCCGGGTGAACGCCGGCCTCGCGACCGGACACTTCACGGCCCGCTATCACGACCTCGACCTCTCGGTGGTGAACTCGGTGACCCGGAAGCAGAATCTCGGCGCGAAGCTGAAGACATTCGTCGCGGGCATGATGATCCGCGGGTCCAGTCAACCGGACAAGCGCGGCGTGATTCCGCCGGCGCCGATCCGATACGAGGTGCAGGCCGGCGACACCTTCTGGGGCATCCTGTGGGAATCCCTCCGATCGGGCATCGTGAAGCAGATCAAGAAGTGAGGCGGCGCCCGGACGACCGAAGCCCCCGCCGATCGGCGGGGGCTTCGTCTGGTTCGTGCCTTCCCGATGCCGAGGTTACTCGACCGTCACGCTCTTGGCGAGATTCCTCGGCTGATCCACGTTGCAGCCGCGGCGAACCGCGACGTAATAGCTGAACAGCTGCAGCGGGATGATCGTCAGGATCGGGGTCAGCAGATCCAGCGTTTCGGGGATCGTGAAGGTCGCCGCGGCAAGCCGCGCGATCTGATCGTCGCCGTCGTTCTTGATGGCGATCACCTGACCCCCGCGGGCGCGGACCTCTTCGACGTTCGAGACGATCTTGCCGTGCACCGCGTCCTTCGGGGCGATGAACACGACCGGCATGTTCTCGTCGATCAGCGCAATCGGACCGTGCTTCATCTCCGCCGCGGGATACCCCTCCGCGTGAATGTAGGAGATCTCCTTGAGCTTGAGTGCGCCTTCCAGGGCCACCGGGAAGTTGACGCCCCGGCCGAGGTAGAGCGCGTTGTTGCTGCGCCAGTAGCGCTCGGCCAGCGCCTCGACTTCATGGGCGCGGTCGAGGATGCTCTTGATCTGTTCCGGCAGTGCCCGCAGACCCTGGATGATCTGGCGGCCCTGCAGGATGCTCAGGTTGCGGAGCCGGCCGAAGCGCAGCGTGATCAGCGCCAGGGCGATCACCTGGCTGGTGAACGCCTTGGTGCTCGCCACGCCGACTTCGGGACCCGCATGCAGGTAGATGCCTCCGTCCACCTCGCGGGCGATCGTCGATCCCACCACGTTGACCAGCCCGATCGTACGGGCGCCGCGCCGCTTGGCTTCGCGAATGGCCGCCAGAGTGTCGGCCGTCTCCCCGGACTGGGAGATGCCGATGACCAGCGTCCGGTCGTCCACGACGGGATTGCGGTAGCGAAACTCGGAGGCGTATTCCACTTCGACCGGAATCCGCGCCAGCTCCTCGAGCATGTACTCGCCGATCAGGGCCGAGTGCCACGACGTGCCGCAGGCGGTGATGACGATCCGGTTGATCCGCTTGATGTCGTCGTCGGTGAGATTGAGGCCGGAGACGCGTGCCGTCCCCTCCTCCTCGAGCAGGTGGCCGCGCATGGTGTTGCGCACCGTATCGGGCTGCTCGAAGATCTCCTTCAGCATGAAGTGGTCGTACCCGCCGCGCTCGATCGTCGCCAGGTCCCATTCGATCTGGTTGACCGGCTTCTCGATCCGGGTCGCGGCCAGGTCCCGCACATGATACCCCTTGCGGGTCAGCACGCACATCTCGCCGTCGTCGAGGTAGACCACCGACCGGGTCTGGCTGAGGATCGCCGACGCGTCCGAGGCAACGAACCATTCGCCGTCGCCCACACCGACCAGCAGCGGAGAGCCCTTGCGGGCCGCCACCAGCACATCGGGCTCATCCTCGCTGATCACCGCGATGCCGTACGCGCCGTCGACCTCACGCAGCGCCTCGGCCACGGCCTCCTCGAGGCTGCCGCGATAGCACTCCCCGATCAGGTGGGCGAGCACCTCGGTGTCCGTCTCCGACTTGAAGACGTGCCCGCGCTGAAGCAGCACCGTCTTGATGGCGCCGGCGTTCTCGATGATCCCATTGTGGATCAGGGCGATCTTGCCCGACTGATCGGTGTGGGGATGGGCGTTGGTGCTGGTCGGCGGCCCGTGGGTCGCCCAACGGGTGTGCCCGATACCCACCGTGCCCTTCGGCGTGTGCTCGGCGAGCTGCTGCTCCAGCACGCTGAGCTTGCCGGACTGTTTCACCACGACGAGGCCCTGCCCGTTCAGAATGGCCAGGCCGGACGAGTCATAGCCCCGATATTCCAGCCGGTGCAGCCCCTCCATGAGGAGCGGGGCCGCCTGTCGAGGTCCGATGTAGCCGACGATCCCGCACATTCAGGTCGCCCTCAGTTCGAAAAGAATTCCCGGCAGACCGCCACCAGCGCCTCGGCATCTGCCTGCGTCGGCGCCTCTGCGATGAACCGAACGATTGGCTCGGTTCCAGAGGGCCGGACATGCACCCAGCGATCCGACCACGCAAGCCGCAGTCCGTCGCGCGAATCCGCCACGGCATCCGCAAAACGGGCCGTCAGCCGCGCGTAGACTGGGACTAAATCATTGCCGCGTTGTGCTTTAGCCTTCACGATCCGGTACCTCGGCTGGCCGGCGACCAGGCCGGAGACGGAGTGACCGGATGCAGCAAGCAGGTGCAGGATCAGTGCCACACCGACCGGCGCATCCCGCCCGATGTGGAGCGAGGGGAGAATGACGCCGCCATTGCCCTCCCCGCCGATCAGGGCATGCTCTTCCTGGATCACCCTGGCGACGTTCGCCTCTCCCACGGGTGCCCGGACGAAACGGGCTCCACCGAGCCGCGCCGCATCCTCGACCACGAGGCTGGTGGAGAGATTCGCGACGACGACCGGTGCCGGGCTCCGCGGGGCCTGTGGGCGCCCCGCCCCCACCGGGCCCAGCATCGCCCGGACGGCGAGGGCGAGGGTGTAGTCCTCACCGATGGGCGAGCCGGTCTCGTCCACGACTGCCAGCCGGTCCACATCGGGATCGACCGCGAACCCGATCGCGGCGCCGCTCTCGCGCACCAGACGGGAGAGGTCACCGAGATTCTCCGGGATCGGCTCCGGGGCCCGCGGGAAGCGGCCATCGGTCTCGAGATTGATGGCGCGCACGGTGCAGCCGAGCCGCTCCAGCAGTTGCGGAATCGTGGTCCCTCCCGCTCCCCGGACGCAGTCGAGCGCCACGGTGAACCGGCTGGCGCGGATGCGCGCGACGTCGATCATGGGTAGCGCCAGTACCTGGGCGAGATGCCGTTCGATCGCGTCGTGATCCTCCCGCACCGTACCGACACCCTCCCACCCGGTGCGGGGCGGCCCGGCCTCGGCCAGGGCGCGCACCCGGGCGCCGTCGGCGCCATCGAGAAAGATCCCGTCGGGCCCGACGAACTTGAGTGCGTTCCACTCGATCGGATTGTGACTCGCCGTGAGAATCAGCCCCGCGCCGGCGTGGTGATGCTCCACCGCCAGCTGTACCGTGGGGGTCGGGGCGACGCCGACGTCGATCACATCCACCCCGACCGACATCAATCCCGCCGTGGCGGCGCGGTTGAACATCGGTCCGCTGGTGCGCGCGTCGCGTCCAAGCACCACCACCGGCTTGCCGTTCGCACGGGCCCACGCGCCGAGGGCGGCCGCGTGCCGGGCCACGAGTTCGGGGGTGAGATCCTTCCCCACGATTCCGCGCATTCCGGAGACGCTGACCATCAGGGTATCTGACATGCGGCGAAAGCTAGCGGAGCAACGGGAAGTCGGGAATGCGCCCGGTTACCGTCCCAGGAGCAGCGTATCGGGGTCGGGGAACTCGTTGCGGAAGGCTTCGACCACTTCGGCATCGAAGTGGGAGCCGGAGCAGGCGCTCAGTTCATTCAGGGCACCCGACGGGGTGAGCGAGGTTCGATAGGAGCGGTCGGTCGTCATGGCATCGAACGCATCCGCAACCGCGACGATCCGCGCCGCCCAGGGAATCCGGTTCCCGTCCAGGTGGTCCGGGAACCCGGCACCGTCCACCCGCTCGTGGTGCGAGCGGACGATCGAAAGCACGACCGGGTTGGCCCGCGCGAGCGGGGCCAGGATGCGCTCGCCGAGCACGGTGTGCTCGGTGATGTGGGTGAACTCATCCTGGGTGAGGGGCCCCGGTTTCCTCAGGACCGCCTCCCGGGTGCCGATCTTTCCGATGTCGTGCAGCTCCGCACCCAGCCGGATATCCTCGAGCGCCTGGCCGGAAAAGCCCATGCGGTGCGCGATGCGTTCGGCATAGTGACTGACCCGGGTGGAGTGCCCCCGGGTGTAGGGATCCTTGGCGTCCAGCGCATGCACCAGGGTCTGCACCCCCTCCAGGAAGAGCTCCTTGAGCCGAGTCGCCTGCTGGTCCACCAGCCGCTCGAGGTTCTGCTGGTAGAAGCGGTTCTGGAGCATCAGATCGCGCTTCTCGAGCGCGCGCTGAACCCGGGAGCGGATCTCGGCGAGAAGCGCCGGCTTGGTGATGTAGTCGAGAGCCCCGGCGAGAAGGCAATCCACGGCGGTCTCGGCCTCGCGCACACCGGAGAGCATGACCACCGCCATGTCCGGGTAGCGGCGCCGCGCTTCGCGCAGGAGGCCGAGCCCGTCGAGCCCGGGCATCGAGACGTCCGAGACCAGCAGCGGCACCTCGCCGGTCTGCTCGAGAATCGTCAGCGCCTCCGCGCCCGATCCGGCCTCGATGCAGGAGAGCCCCATCCCCTCGAGGACGTGGGCCATCGCGCGGCGAAGGTCGGGATCGTCGTCCACGAGGAGGCAGAGCGCGGGGCCACCGGCGGATGGCACTGGGAAATCGCGCTGGGATGCGCCAGAGGTCGCCGCGGTGTCACGGCGACGGGCGGAGGATGGTGTAGCCACACCGGAGTCTGGGGGAGGCCTGAATTCGGGGCGGTGACCGGGGTCACCCGGATCGGCGGGGCACTGCTCGACAAGTGAGGGATGGACCCGCCGAGACAGCGTGAAAGTGAGGGGCGTGTGCTACACTCCGCTCCGCGTCAGACGGACAGTGGAAGTACCGATCGGTTCGAGCCGTTTGGGGATGGCTTCGAGCAGCATCAGCGCGGCCCGGCCCGTCCCGCGGCGCGCTCGGCTTGTGGTGCCGAGCGCCACCGGGTAGCGTTCACGCCGACCCTATCCCCCCCTGCATGACCAAGATCCGGGACACCGATTCCGCCCACGGCTTCGCCACCCGCGCCGTGCACGCCGGCCAGGCACCCGACCCGATGTCGGGCGCCGTGATGACGCCGATCTACCAGACCTCCACCTACGTGCAGGAGGGGCTCGGCCGGCACAAGGGCTACGAGTACGCCCGCACTCAGAACCCCACCAGGGAGGCGCTGGAGCGCTGCGTGGCGAGCCTCGAGGGCGGCCAGTACGGCTTCGCCTTCGGCTCCGGCCTCGCCGCACTGGACACGGTGCTCAAGCTGCTCTCCAGCGGCGATCACGTGGTCTGCGGGGACAATGTCTACGGCGGATCGCACCGGCTGATGGCCCGGGTCTACGAGCGGCTCGGCCTGCAGTTCACCTTCGTGGACATGCGCGACCCGGAGCGGGTCGCGGCGGCGCTCACCCCGGCGACCCGGATGGTGTACTGCGAGACGCCGACCAACCCGATGATGTTCCTCGCCGACCTCGCGGCGATCGGCGACATCACCCAGGCGCACGGGCTGCTCCTCGTGGTGGACAACACCTTCGCCACGCCGTACTTCCAGCAGCCGCTGGGACTCGGCGCGGACATCGTACTTCATTCCACCACGAAGTACCTCAACGGCCACAGCGACATGGTCGGCGGGATGCTGGTGACCGCCCGCGAGGACCTCGCCGAGCGGCTGGGCTTCCTGCAGAACGCTGCCGGCGGTGTTCCCGGTCCCATGGACTGCTGGCTCTGCCTGCGCGGACTCAAGACCCTGCCGCTGCGGATGCGCCAGCACGATACTACCGGCCGGGAAGTCGCGGCCTGGCTGACAAAGCATCCCCGGGTCCAGCGAGTCTACTACCCCGGGCTAGCCGATCACCCGCAGCACGCCCTGGCCAAGCGGCAGATGCGCGGCTTCGGTGGCATGATTTCGATTGAGCTGGGCGACGCCGGGTTCGCGCGTCGGGTCGTCGAAGGCACCCAGGTCTTTGCGCTGGCGGAATCCCTGGGCGGAGTGGAGAGTCTCATCGGGCACCCGGCGAGCATGACCCACGCCGCCGTCCCCCTCGCGCTCCGGCAGGCCATGGGCCTGACCGACAGTCTCGTCCGCCTGTCCTGTGGCGTCGAGGAGGTCACCGACCTGCTGGCCGACCTCGAGCAGGCTCTGGCGTAGCAGCCGTCTCATCATGAAACCATCCCCGGGGTCGGGCGTACAGCCTCTGTCCCTACCTGCGAGTCGCCAATGAACATTCCTGCTCCGCGCCCCCGGCGCACCCTTCCCGAGATCGCCGCGATTTCCTGGGAGCATCCTGCAGACCGGGCGGCTCTACAGACCCTGCGCTCCGTACCCGGCTTCGAGGAGGTCACCCGCAAGATTCTGGGATTCCTCGGGGGTGAACGGGGCATCCGGCTCCTGTTTCAGGCCAACGCCGTTCGGGTCGGACCGACCCAATTCCCCAAGCTCTGGACCACCCATGTCGAGGTCTGCACGACCTTCGACTGGCCAACCGTGCCGGAGCTCTACGTCTCGCAGACCCCGGTCTTCAATGCGGGCGCCTACGGGGTGGACACACCATTCATCGTCCTGCACTCCGCGGCACTCGAACTCTTGGACGACGATGAAATCCGGGTGCTCATCGCCCACGAGATGGGACATGTCATCAGCGGGCACGCCTTCTACCGGACCATCGCCGCAATCCTTTTCCTGGTGAGCGCTTCCGCGCTCCCCTTTCTCGCGGGCATCGCCCTCCTGCCGATTCGGCTGGCCTTTCTGGAGTGGTCACGGAAGTCGGAACTCTCGAGCGACCGTGCCGGGTTGTTGGGCAGCCAGGACCCGATCGCCTCACAACGCCTCTTCATGCGGATGGCCGGGGGCGTCCGGCCCGGGTATCAGGATGGCCAGCTCGACCTCGACTCCTTCATGGCCCAGGCCCACGAGTACGCCACCAGCAACGAGGGAATGGACATTCTCTACAAGGCCCTCTCCACCCTGACGCTGACCCACCCGATGCACACGGTGCGGGCCGCGGAGCTGCAGAAGTGGATGGCTGGCGGGGACTACGACCGCATCATGCGGGGAGAGTACCAGCGTCGCGGGCCCGAGACCCAGGAACGGCCCCTGGGTGAAGACCTCGCCGCCGCGCGCGATCACTATGCCAAGGAGGCGAAGGAAACCTTCGGGCAGGTGGTGGATGCCGCCAAGAAGGCCGCCGACCGCGCGCGCGACGCGTTCAGGAAGGCACAACAGACGTGAGGATTCTGGTCGTCGGCGGCGGCGGGCGCGAACATGCGATCTGCTGGGCCCTCCGCCGCGAAGATTCCGGGGCAACCCTCTACTGTGCTCCCGGAAATCCTGGTACCGCCGACCTCGGCACCAACCTCCCCATCGCCGCCACCGACATCGATCGCCTCGCTGATGCGGCCGATGCCTACGGCACGGACCTGACCATCGTGGGGCCGGAAGCTCCGCTCGCGCTGGGGCTGGCCGACCGGCTCCGCGCCGAGGGGAGATGCGTCTTCGGGCCGGGGCGGGCCGCCGCCGAGGTGGAAGCCTCCAAGGCGTTTTCCAAGTCAGTGATGGAACGGGCGGGCATCGCCACGGCCGCCAGCCGCACCCTGACCGACCTCGGGGAGGCCCTCGCATACGTGGCGCGACACGCCGAGCCGCTGGTGGTGAAAGCCTCCGGGCTGGCCGCGGGCAAGGGCGCCATCGTCTGCGCCACCCGCGCCGAGGCGCGTGAGGCGGTCACGGCGATGCTCGGAGAGGGAGTGTTCGGCGACGCGGGCAAGGTGATCGTCATCGAGGACTTCATGCCTGGAGAGGAGCTCTCGCTGCTGGCGATCACCAACGGCTCGGAGATCGAGCTGCTCCCGGCAGCGCAGGACCACAAGCGGCTGGGCGAGGGAGACACCGGCCCCAACACCGGCGGCATGGGAGCCTACAGCCCGGTCGCGATCGCGACACCGGGACTCCTCGCGCGGGCCAGACGCGAGGTGCTCGAGCCGATGCTCGCCGAGCTGGCACGTCAGGGAGCGCCGTACAACGGCGTGCTCTACGCCGGTCTGATGATCGGTCCCGATGACACCATCAAGGTGGTCGAGTTCAACTGCCGTCTCGGCGACCCCGAGGCCCAGGTGGTGCTACCGCTGGTCGAGTCGGGGCTGACCGACTGTCTCTGGCGAGTCGCGCGGGGCGAGGCGCCATCACGACTGGCTGTATCCAGGGGAAACGCCGTCACCACCGTCCTCGCCGCGAAGGGATATCCCGACAGCCCCGAGAAGGGCGCTGCGATCACCATCCCCCCGACCCTGCCTGAAGGAGTGACGGTGTTCCATGCCGGCACGACGCGCGATGATCGTGGCGTCCTGCGCGCGAGCGGCGGACGGGTTCTCACCGTCACTGCGGTGGCACCAACCTTTGGATTGGCTCAGGCGAGGAGTCGTGAGGCATCGGCCGCGATTCAATACGACGGCAAGATCTATCGCCGCGACATCGGCTGGCGAGAGGCGGTGCGACAGACCCTCGGCGTGTGACGCAGGTCCTAGGCGGAACGCCGCCGGACGTGGATGTTGGCTCTCCATCCTGTTCGTCTGCACGATGCCACCCGGAGGACCCTCACATGTCGGATCACTTCCCCCGCTACCTCACGCTGCCACTCGCCGGCGCCGCGATCGTCGCCGCCTGCAGCGATTCCACATCGAATAACAATCCCAAGCCCGCCGCAAACGTGATCGTCACTCCGAGCGCAGCCGGCAAGACCTTTACCGCCTACTCACCCGACACCTTTACCGTCGCGCTGAATGGCGGCGCGTCAGTGAAGGTCACCTGGCGGAACGACGACAACGTGTCCCCGGCGCATACCGTCACCGACACCGCGGCCGTCCCGGCCTTCACGACCGCCAACCTCGCGTCTGGCGATACCGCGAGCATCGTCTTCACGACTGCCGGCACATTCGGGTATCACTGCGCCATCCACCCGACCATGGTGGGGACGGTAGTCGTGAACCCGTAGCAGCCCGCAGTCCCAATCCGCGCTCCCGGTATTTCGTGACTCTCACGAAGTATTGGGAGCGCGGTTGCGTTACCTGCCCCCTGTCCACCCCTGCCGCAGCGCCATAAGCCATTGCCATGCAAGGAGTAGCACGCGCGCCTGCCGGCGGCATGCCGGATGGCATCTGCCCTGCCATAGTGAGTGGCCGAGGCCGCGGAGGATGAGCGGCGGAACGCCTGAGGCGATCAACTCCACGGCAAGGACGGGCCAGATGATTCCGATGACCGCTGACCAGATGACGTTCGAAGCGCTGATCGCCCCGGTGCTGCCGGTGG
The DNA here is from genome assembly GCA_963825065.1 of uncultured Gemmatimonadales bacterium. Taxonomy (GTDB): domain Bacteria; phylum Gemmatimonadota; class Gemmatimonadetes; order Gemmatimonadales; family GWC2-71-9; genus JADJOM01. Next base: position 75,117 of record CAWGRU010000020.1, on the reverse strand, counting down.
CCTCACGTGCCGCCCTGAGCCTGACCCGGAACGCGGCGGACGCCGAAGATGCCGTGCAGCAGGCTGCGCTGCAGGCCTGGCGCGCCTTCGGCGGCTTCGAGGAGGGCACCAACTTCCGGGCCTGGTTCCTCCGGATCGTCACCAACGTCTGCCTGACCGAATTCCGGCGCAGGAAGCGCTCGCCCCAGGGAGTCTCCCTCGACGAACCCGACTTCGGAGAGGCGATGATCCCGGAGCACATCACCCGCGACCGGAGCGATCCACTGCCGGATGCGGAGTTCATCACCCAACTCGATACGGCCGAGATCGCCGACGCGCTGGCCAGTCTGCCCGAGGACTACCGGGTGGTCGCGACGCTGTACTTCGTGGAGGATCTGTCCTATCACGAGATCGCGGAGACGGTCGGCTGTCCGATCGGGACCGTCCGCTCCCGGCTGCATCGCGGGCGAAAGCTGCTGATGCAGCAGCTGTGGTCGCTGGCGGAGGAGCGCGGAATCGTGCGGAGTGCGTCGCGGGACGAGGAGGATTTCAGCGAGTTCTTCGCGCAGGAGACGGCGCTAGTGGCGTGAAGAGTGCTCAGGGCTCGGCAGAGGTCTCGGGCTGGATGAGCCGGGCGTCGGATCGACGGTCCATCATGTTGACGAGCACTGAACGGCCGTTGGCGGTGGCGTCGATGCGTCAGCCGACGCCGGTCACCACGCTCGAGCGGACCCGGTGGAAGGTGAGTGCCGCCGGCGGCGCGGCAGAGGCACTGGGACTCAAACCGACCACCCTCGAGGCCCGCATGAAGAAACTGGGGATAGCCCGCCCCCTGGCGTAGCGGCCGACACACCTGCCGCAGGGCGGCCCGCCGTGGCATCATGCAGGGGCGCTCGTGCCGGGCGCCCTCTCTGCGCTGACGATGCCAGAACTCCCCGAAGTCGAGACGATGGTCCGTGGCGTCCGGCCCGCCCTGCTGGGACGGCGGTTCGTGGAAGCGACGCTTTCGCACACCGATATCCTGCGGGGAGTCACCCGACCACGCCTGCTTCGCGCCCTCATCGGCGCGACCGTCACCGACGTGACCCGACGCGCCAAGCACGGCGTGATCCACCTCGGCTCGCTCCGGTTCGTGCTCCAGCCGGGGATGACCGGGAACCTGCTGGTGTACGACCGGCCCCTGACTGACAGCGAGGCGAAGTACGCCGTGCTTCGTGCCCGGCTCGACAGCGGAGTGGAGTTCGTGTTCCGCGACATCCGCCGGATCGGCACGCTGCTTCTCCTCGATGCAACGGGCTGGGAACGCTATGACCGCGCCCTCGGACCCGAGCCGCTCGACCCGGCCCTTACGGTGGAGGGGTTCACGGCCGGACTCCGGTCCTCGAGGGCGGCCATCAAGAAGGTCCTGATGGACCAGCGCCGGATCGTCGGGGTCGGAAACATCTACGCCAACGAGGCGCTGTTCTTCGCGGGAATCGATCCGTCCAAACCCGCCAACAAGGTGAGTCCCGAGAGTTACGCGCGGTTGTACGGGGGGACCCGCCGGATCCTGCACGCGGCGATCGAATCGGAGGGCACCACCCTCCGCGACTACCGCACCGGCACCGGGCAACCGGGCAACTTCCAGCTCGAGCTGATGGTCTACGACCGGCAGGGGGAGCCCTGTCGCCGGTGCGGCACGACGCTGACCGGGACTCACGAGATCGATGCCCGGATCACGGTGTTCTGCCATCGCTGCCAGCGCTGAGCGCTGTACCCCGGACTGGTTTGAGCGTACCGTTATCCCATGACCGCAGCCCTGCGTCTCTCCCTCCCCACCGCCGATCTCGCCGCCCTGCGCGACCGGGTGCGGCGCGTGGCCGAGGCGCGGCCCGGCGTCTATCGGATGATCGATCCGCTGGGCCGGGTGATCTACGTGGGCAAGGCGAAACGGGTGAAGCAGCGACTGCTCTCGTATTTCCGTGCCAGCTTCCCCGAGGACAAGGCAGCCCGGATCCTTCACGCCGCGGCGGACATCACCTGGGACTACGTCCCCAGCGAGTTCGCCGCCCACCTGACGGAGCTGCGGCAGATCGCCCGGTACCGCCCCGCGTTCAATCACCACATGAACCGCGCCCGCCGCACCCTGTTCATCAAGATGGCCGGCGGCCCCGCGCCGCGGCTCGCCACCGGCGGCGCCACCGGGCGGGAGGACCAGCGCTGGTACGGACCCTTCGCCGTCCCACGCCGGGTCAACGAAGGGGTGCGCGCCCTCAACGATCTGCTCGGCCTGCGGGACTGCGCTCCCACGATGCCCATCGTCTTCGCCGGACAGATGGACCTGTTCACGCCGGCACTCCGGGCCGCGTGCATGCGCCACGAGTTCGGCTTCTGCGCCGGGCCCTGCGCCGCGCTGGTGACCGAGCAGGAGTACCACCGCCGAGCGGACACCGCGATCGCCTTTCTGGAGGGACGGACCATCCAGCCGGTCGACCGCGTCGTGCGGGAGATGCAATCGGCTGCGGAGGCGGCGGAATTCGAGCGGGCCGCGAAGTGGCGGGAACGGTTCGAGCAGCTCGAATGGCTGCTCGCGGCGACCAGCCGGGCCCGCGCCGCAGTCTCGGCCCTGACGTTCGTCTACCGCGATCCGGGGACGTTCGGGGACGACCGAGCCTACCTCATCCGGCAGGGAATCGTCCGCGCGAGCTACCCGTGGCCCGGGACGCCGATCGAGCGCGAGGCCTTCAAGGCCGTCGTCGCCGAGGAGCTGGCGAAGCCGGCGCCGGCGCCCGGACCGCTTCCGTTCCAGCATCTTGACGAGATCCTGCTCATCATGGCCTGGTTCCGCCGTCACCCCGATGCCTTCCGCCGGACCAGCCGCCTCGAGGCGTGGGTGACGTGACCCGGCCGGGTGGGGTGGCGCTCTGCCTCGTCCTGCTCGCCACGGGGGCCCGGGCCCAGGCCCCCGACGCGCGCGCCGACGTCGAGCGATTCCGCCTCGAGCTGGAGCAGAGCAGCGACACCACCACACTCATGAATCTCGAGCGCCGCCTGCGCAGCGGTGCCGCCACCCCGGGCGCGGAGGCGCTGCGCCGGCTGCATCGCGGGTTTGTCAGGCTGCGGCTGGCGGGGCTCGGCGACGGGCCGCAGTACGTCCGTGCGGCGGGTGACTTCTCCCGTGCCGCAGCGCTGCAACCCGAGTGGAGCCTCGCCTGGCTGGGCCGCGGACTGGCGCTGCAGGCGGAGGGCGCACGCCAGGCCGCCGATCCGCTGAATCTCGGCAAGCGGGTCGGCTTCGGTTCCCTGGAGGGTGCCCTCGACGCGTTCCGGAAGGCGAGCGATCTCGACTCGCTCAACGTCGAGGTGCTGTGCCTGCTGCAGGCCGACGCGGTCGTCCTCCGGGACACCGCGAGGATGGCCGGGGTCGTCCTGCCCGCGCTCCGCCGCGCCGCCCGAGCCGGAGTGAGGGACACCGGGTTGCTCTACGCGCTGGGCCGGACCGAACGGCTGGTGGGAGATCCGCGCGGCGCGGTGGCCGCGTTCCGGGCCTACCTCGACAACGGGGGCACCCGGGGTCTGGGGCTGCGCGAACTGGCCTGGAGCGCCTTCAGCGCCGGCGAGTCCGCCGATTCCGTCTACTATGCCGGGGCCTCCGCCGACGATGCCGCGACCGTGGCCGCCTATCGGGAAGACCTCGCGCTCATCGCCGATGATTCCACGCTCGCCACCTTCGACCGACTGTCAGGCAGCGCGCGGGAGACCTACCTGCGTCGTTTCTGGACCGACCGGGACCGCCAGTCGCTGCGCGCCGACGGCGCGCGACTCGGCGAGCACTTTCGGCGGATCACCTACGCGGAACAGCATTTCGGCCTCGAGGTGAACCGGCGGTACCACAGCGACAGTGACATGTTCCGAAGCGGGAGCACCCGCTTCGACGACCGGGGTCTCGTCTACGTGCGCTACGGCACCCCGGACCAACTGGCCTCCACCAGCGCCTTCAGCCTGCAGCCCAACCAGACCTGGTTCTACCGCGGCGCCGACCGCGACCTGCTGCTCCATTTCGCCGCCAATGTCGGGGGCGACCTCCACGACTACCGGCTGGTCCCGAGCGTGATGGCCATCGGCGGGGTGGGCAGCGTCAACGACGAGAGCGCACTGCCGGTGCTGCTCCGTGACCGCTGCACGATGTTCGAGGCCTACTGCAAGCTGCAGATGTGGGGAGGGTACAAGCAGCAGCGGGCGCTGCACGACGAGCGGAGGGCGGTGTATTCCAGCGTGACCTGGGCGATCAGCACCGACGGCTGGGAGCTGCGCTTCCCGCGCGCCCTCGGCGCCGAGACCCAGGGGTTTGCCATCGGCAGCATCGCCGGGAAAACCCTGCTGCACTTCGCCTGGCGGGTACCGGTGGCTCTCGACGACAGCGTGATCCCCCCGGAGGCGCGGCTCAGGCTGCCGATCCGGCTCCGGCTCACCGTCGAGGATGCCGGGGGACACAGCGTGGCGTGGGTGGACACCCAGGTGGTGGCCCGCGTGGATCGCTCCGAACATGGCACGCCCGAAGCGTACGGGCGGCTCGCGCTGCCGATCACCAGCGGGCGGTGGCACTTCCGCGCCGCCATATCGGTAGGCGACTCCATCGGCTCGGTGCTTCCCACCGACTCGGTCGACGTCGGTGACTTCTCCGGCCAGCGCTTCGCCGTCAGCGACCTCGTGCTGAGCGCCCAGGGTCACGGCGCCCCCTGGCCCCGGGCCGAAGGCGACACCGCCTATTTCACCGCCCGGCGCGCCTGGACCCGCACCGACACCCTCACCCTGTACCACGAGATCTACGGCCTCGCGGCTGGCGATCCATACCGGGCCCGGCTGTTGGTCCGTCGGGGCCGGCGCACCGTGCTGACGGTCGCGGAAGCAGGAACTGCGAGCGGCACGGTCACCCGCACGTCACGCACCCTCTCGCTGGCGGCGCTGCCCCCGGGGAACTACCAGCTCGAGATCGAGGTCACCGCGAGCGACGGTGCCACCGCCAGCACCGCCCGGGCGATCACGATCCTCCGCTGAGGTCGACCACCGCCCAGCGATCGGGCCGACGCTCGAGCTCGGTGGGTTGCCGCAGGTCGGTCGGGTGCGGCCAGACGTACCAGCCCTGCGGGTCGTCGTTGTACACCCGCACCGCGAGGCCCGGCAATCGCCCGGGAGGCGGAGCGAAGTATTCCGGATCGAAACGGACCTCGATCGACCAGCCTGCGCTGTCACTCTTCGAACGCACTTCCCAGCCGCCCCCCTCCCGCGCCGCACCGAGCCGCCAGTCGGGATCGTCCTGAGGCGCGCGCCAGTGGCCGCCTTCACCACGATAGACCACGCTGCTGTCGAGCACCCGCCGGAAGTACCACTGGAAGTCATAGTGGCCGGGAGCCGGGTCGCGGTCGCCCCGGACATCGAGACTGATCACCAGGTCGTCACCCCAGTAGAACGAGCTGTCGGGGAGCGCCGCGGCGAGGTAGACGAAGGCGGAGTCCCGCCGGAGCCAGAGCCGGATCACCCCGCCGGGACGGGCGATCTCCATGCTGGGCGCGCCATACTCCTCGACGCCTGCCCTCCCGTCGAAGTCCGGCGGACGCGCCGCGGGGGCCAGGCGAACGGTATCGAGCGCGACCGCGCAGAGCAGAGCCAGCATCGCTACAGGTCGGTCAGCGGGACCAGCCGCGCGCGAGGCGGCAGGCCGGCCTCGAGCTCCATGATGCCGACGGAGGCGGGAGATGTCGAAGCGCCGCCGTCCGGCGCTCCCCGGGTTCATCACCGTCACGATCAGGTCGATCGTAGTCAGCAGCGGCCGGTGGGTATGGCCATAGATCATCACGTCGGCGTCGGGATAGGCGGCGTGGAACTTCTCGGGATTCGGCGACCGAACTGGTCGCCGTGCGTCAGCACGAAGTCGAGCCCGTCGATCCGCCTGCGCCCACGGCCGGAACCCTGGCGCGAACGTCGAAATCGTCGCAGTTGCCATACACGGCCGTGACCGGCGCGATCGCCTCCAGTTCGGTCAGCAGCTCCAACGATCCGATGTCGCCGGCGTGAAGGATGTGATCCACCTCGGCGAAGACGTCGAAGACCTCGGGGCGGAGCAGGCCATGGGTGTCGGCGATGATTCCGAGCCGCATGTCGGGGGATTCGCGCGTGGAGAGGAGGCGTGGGCGGAGGCGGGGGCGGAGCCTCCTCCCTCCCTACCCTTCCCAGCGCGGCGCGATCTTGATGTCGAGATCGAGCTGATCGACGACGCGCTGGACGATGAAGTCGACCAGCTCGCTCACCTGCGTCGGACGATGATAGAAGCCGGGCGCCGCGGGAATCACGATGGCACCGGCTTCGGTGACGGCGGTGAGGTTGCGCAGGTGGACCAGCGAGAGCGGCGTCTCGCGCGGCACCAGGATGAGCTTGCGTCGCTCCTTGAGCGTGACGTCGGCGGCGCGCTCGACGAGCGACCGCGTGGTGCCGCAGGCGATCGCCGCCACCGTGCCCATCGAGCAGGGACAGACCACCATGCCGGCCGACTTCGCGGAGCCCGACGCGGGCCGCGCGCCGCGATCGTCATCCGAGAAGACCGTGACGCTGGCCCAGTCACCACCCGTCGCGGCGCGGAGTGCCGCCTCGTCGGCGATGCCGCGTCTCCGCCTCGAGCAGGCGCCAGCCGTGGCGGGAGACGATCAGCCAGTCGGGGGTGTGATGGCGTGCGAGGACCTCGAGCAGACGCACCGCGTACGGTGCGCCGGTGGCGCCGGTGATGGCCACCACGACCGGCAGCACGGTCAGCGTCCGCGCCGATTGGCGGTGGGCGTCCGGGCCGGCTGCCGCTCCGGCGGCGGCGGCGGCACCTTCGGCTGCACGGCACCCTTCTCCGGACGCGGCTTCCCGCGGCCTCGCTGCGGGTCAGGTTCTCCTTCGGTCGCTTGCTCATTCGGCCCTCCGTCATCGGGTGTCGTTTTCGTGAGGCAGGTGGAGCCGCCCGCCCCTACCGGCGCAGCAATCGATCCACGAGCGCAAAGGCGAACACCGTCACGCTCATCACGCCATTCATCGTGAAGAAGGCCGCATCGAGCTTCGAGAGATCACCCGGTTTCACCAGCTGGTGCTCGTAGGCGAGGATCCCGGCCGCCGCAATCACCCCGCCGAAGTACCAGGCCCCGAAGCCCGCGCCCCAGCCGAACACGCAGAGCGCCGGGATGGTGAGCCCATGGAGCAGCTTGGCGGCGAGGATGCTGCGCCGCTCGCCCAGCCGCACCACCGCACTCCGCAGCCCTTCACTCCGGTCGAACCAGTCGTCGGGCAGCGCGTAGAAGATGTCGAAGCCCGCCACCCAGGTGGCCACCGCGACGGTGATCGCGACGAGCACCCACCAGGGCTCGCTCCACCGTCCCGTCACCGCCAGCTAGCCGCCCACCGGCGCGATCGCGAGCGACAGCCCGAGCCAGAGGTGCGGCCACCAGGTGAAGCGCTTGCGTAGGCTGTACAGCATGATCCAGCCCAGCGCGACCGGACTGAGGTACAGACAGAGCCGATTGAGCAGGCCCGCCGCGGTGAGAAACAGGCTGCCCGCCACCACCACCGAGACCCAGGCCTGGGTGAGCGAGAGCGCGCCCCGGGGCAGCTCGCGGTTCCGGGTGCGCGGGTTCCGAGCATCGAACTCGCGGTCCACGATCCGGTTGAATCCCATCGCGACCCAGCGCGCCGCGCTGAAGGCGACGACCACCAGACCCACCGTCCGCCAGGTCACTCCGGCCCGCGATGCGCCGGCCAGCACTCCCAGCAGCGCGAACGGCAGCGCGAAGAGGGTGTGCGCCAGCTTGACGAAGTTGACATAGCGCACGAGCAGCGACTCGCCCGTGAGGGTCTGGCCTTCGCGCGGCGCGGCCCCGGGCCTCACGGCTCGCCTCGGACCTTGAGCGCGATGCCGAGGCTGGGCCAGAGCGCGTCCACCCGCGCCCGCGTGGCGTCGTCCATCACGATCAGCTCGGGCCACTCGCGGGCGAAGCCCTCATCCTTCCACTTGCGGGTCCCGTCGATGCCCATCTTGCTGCCGAAGGTGAAATGCTGGCTGGAGTGATCGAGCACGTCCACCGGTCCCTTGGTGAACCGCACGTCGCGCTCGGGATCGATGTTGTTGAGCGCGATCCACCACGCCTCGTCCGGGTCGCGCACGTTGACATGCTTGTCCACCACCACGATCACCTTGGCGAGCGACATCAGCCCGGCGCCCCACAGCGCGTTCATCACCTTGTAGGCCTGGCCGGGATACTGCTTGTCGATGGAGACGAAGATCAGGTTGTGGAAGATGCCGCAGGCCGGCATGTGGTAGTCGACGATCTCCGGCACGGTGAGCCGGAGGAGCGGCAGGAAGATCCGCTCCGTGGCATGGCCCAGGTAGTAGTCCTCCATCGGCGGCCGGCCCACCAGCGTGGCGGCGTAGACCGGCTGCTTCCGCATCGTGACCGCGGTGACGTGCACCCGCGGATAGTCGTCCGCGAGCGAGTAGAAGCCGGTGTGGTCGCCGAATGGCCCCTCCACCACCAGCGGCTCCGCCGGATCGATGTAACCCTCGATGACGAATTCCGCCTCCGCCGGGACTTCGAGATCGCAGGTGAGCGCGCGCGCCAGCTCGACCGGCGACTTGCGGAGGAAGCCCGCGAAGATGAACTCGTCGATGGTGGGCGGCAGCGGCGCCGAACCGGAGTAGATGCTGGCGGGATCGGCGCCGATCGCGATCACCACCGGCATCTTCTGGCCCCGCTCCGCCAGCTCGCGCCAGTGCGCGGCGCCCACCTTGTGGCGCTGCCAGTGCATGGCCAGGATGTTCTTGCCCTGCACCTGCACCCGGTACATCCCCACATTGCGGACCCCCGTCTTCGGGTCCTCGGTGATCACCATCGGCAGGGTGATGTAGCGCCCGCCGTCCTTGGGCCAGGTCGTGAGGAACGGAATGCGGTCGAGGTCGATCTGCTCCCCCTGCCACACCACCTCCTGGCAGCTCGGCCGGCCGCCCCGGATCCGGGGCGGGAACTTCGCGACCTCCGCGAGCTTGGGCAGCATCGAGAGCTTGCCCAGGAGGCCCTCGGGCACCTTGAGGTTGAGCAGCTCGCTGATCCGTCCGCCGACTTCGTCCAGGTTGTCCACCCCCAGGGCGAGGCACATCCGCCTCATCGAGCCGAAGAGGTTGATCGCCACCGGGAACTCGCTGGGCCGCCCGCCGTCCAGCAGCGGCCGCTCGAAGAGCAGCGCCGGCCCGCCGCCGGGGCTCTTCATGCACCGGTCGGCGATCTCGGCGATCTCGAGCCGGGTGCTGACCGGCTCCCGGATACGGACCAGCTCGCCCATCCTGTCGATGGCGGCGATGAATTCCTGGAGGGTATCGAGCGTCATGAGGCCCTGGTCCCGACGTGAATCGCGCAGATCCCGCCGAACAGCAGCGTATACCCCACATCCCGGAAGCCGTGTTCCCGCATCCGCGCCGCCAGGGTGTCAGGCTGGGGGAAGCTCAGGACCGATTCCGGCAGGTAGTCGTAGGCATCGCCGTGCCGCGACACCAGGCGCCCAATCAACGGCAGCAGGTGCTGGAAGTAGAGGAAATAGGCCCCCCGCATCGGCTGCCGCCGCGGGGTGGTCAGCTCGAGGATCACGAAGCGCGAACCGGGCCTGAGCACCCGCGCCGCTTCGATCAGCCCCGCATCCAGGTCGGCCAGGTTCCGGACCCCGAATCCGACCGTCGCCCCGTCGAAGGTCGCGTCGGGGAACGGCAGCTCCAGTGCATCGGCGTTGACCGGGCGGACCTTCGTCGACTTGCCCTGGCCGAGCGCGAGCATGGGCAGAACGAAGTCGGCGCCAACGACGGTGCCGGCGAAGCCGGGCTGGGCCCCCAGCATGGCGGCCAGGTCGAGGGTACCGGAGCAGAGATCCAGATAGCGCCCCGCAGGTTTACGTTCCCAATTGAGCCGGGCCACCGCCTGCCGGCGCCAGCGCCGGTCGACGTTCAGGCTCAACAGGTGATTGAGGAGATCGTACCGGGGGGCGATGGCCGTGAACATTGCCCGGACGTACGACCGCTTCTCCCGGCCGCTGGAGAGCGCTAACTTCCTATCCGTGGCTAACATAGGCGCGCAATGTAGTGCTCTCGACGGCGGCGAGGCAAGCCGGGAACTCTCCCATGGCTGAGCGGGTGGATCTGGTATCCGCAACCGACCAGGAAATCGTTGCCCTCGCCGTCGAGGGCAAGGAGGCCGCGTACCGCGAACTCATTCGCCGGTATGAACGGCCGGTCTTTTCGCTTGTCCTGCGGATGGTGCGCGACCGCCAGCTGGCCGAGGATCTTTCTCAGGAGACCTTCATCAAGGCACTGAACGCGATCGCCAGCTACCGGCCGGAGTACAAGTTTTCAAGCTGGATCTTCAAGATCGCAAACAACGCCGCGATCGATCACCTCCGCAAGCGCGAGGTGAATACCCTCTCGATCGACGGCGCGCCGAACGCCACCAGCGCCGACGATATCGAGGCCACGGCCCTGCAGGTGGGCGACAAGAGCGAAACTCCCCTGGCCGAGCTCGAGGCCCGGGAACTCGGTACGGCGATCGAACGCGCCATCGGGCAACTGCGGCCGGAGTACCGTTCGTGCATCATGCTGCGGCACGTCGAGGGGCTCGCCTACGAGGAGATTGCCCAGTTGCTCGATCTCCCGCTCGGAACCGTGAAGACCTACATCCACCGTGCGCGTCATGAACTGCGCGACATGTTGACCCATCTGCGCGACTGAAACCTCGCTTTCGAGGGGACCGTAAGAGCCGCCGTATGATTGATGAGCCCCTGCACCTCGTCCCTGAAGAGCTCGATCTCTGGCTGGACGGCCGTCTCCCCACGGCCCGAACGTACCATCTCGAAACGTGCGAGCTGTGCCGGACCGCAGCGGAAGAGACCCGTGAGATCGTTCAGCAGCTTGCCCGCCTCCCGAAGGCAGCGCCGAGCCAGTCGTTCGCCGATCGGGTGATGGCCCGGGTCAATCACGCCCCGGTGCCAATACACCTGTCGGCGGATGATCTCGAGGATTGGGTGAGTGGCACCCTGCCGGTGGCACGCGAGGCGCATCTGCGCGACTGCCCCGCCTGCCAGACCCTCGCCGACCAGGAGCGGGTGCTGGTGATGCGACTGGAGGCCCTGCCGCTCTTCGATCCACGACCGGGCTTCGCCGACCGGGTGATGGTCCGGGTAGACGCGCCAGTCGCCTCGATCGCCGATGCGTGGCGTCTGTGGCGGGGTCGGGTGTTCGCCAATCCAGTGGGCGTGGGCATCGCGGCCGGTGTCGCCGTGCTGCTTGGGGGTTCGGTCGCTGCGAGCGCCGCCTGGGCGGCCGGGAATCAGGAGATGATCACCGGCGCCGGCAGTTGGCTCATGGCACACGGCCAACAGTGGTTCTGGGAGGGCGTCGGCCAGGCGTCCAGCTTCCTCCAGCAACAGTCGTGGTATCAGCCGGTCCGCGCGTCCTTGACGACCGGTCGCATCGTTGCGCTCGCGGGATTGACCGCCGGGCTCTACGCAGTCGGAGTCGTGGCACTCCGCCGCCTGCTGTCGTTGCCCCGTTCGCAGGTCGCCCGTGCGCTGCCCTAAGTCGGCCTGGCTGCTCCCGCTTCTCGCCCTCATCGCCTCAGCGCCGGCCCTCGCGGCGGAGTGCACCGACGGCGCCGAGCCGGCGTGGAAGAGCCGCGTCGAATTCCTCAGCCAGTTTCTGCAGAGCGACCCCAGCCGGGTGGTCCGGGATCACGTCGTCACCCTCGCCAGCGGCGTCGGCGCCCTGACGTTCGACTATTCGGACGGTGGCGCGCTGGTGCTGTCGCTGGAGAGTGGGGAGCTGCGGCTGGATGGTCGCCTCGTGGGACACTATCCGCAGGGTGGTGCCCTCGAGACCGCCTGGCACGAGTTGATGCTGAATCTCTCCCGCACCGACACCCCAGGTGCACTGACCGCCCTCCACAACTGGCATCCCGACGGTCTCTCCCGCGAGGAAGAGGCCTACGCCGAACTGCTGCGCAGCAAGGCCTCCTCGCTCAGCGCGCCACGAGGTGCCCTGGCCGTTCCCCAGGCGGTGGAAGCGGCGCCGCCAGGAGGACTCACCATCGACCTCAGCGACCTGAGCAATCCCGCCCGGCTGGCGCCAATGCTCCGCGGTGCGGCCGAACTGCGGGGGTCCGCGCTTCGCATCACGGTACCGGGTGGAGAGGCCCACGCCGGCAACTTCAGCGTTGGGTCGAGCGAGCACCTGCGCGGTGCGCTGCTCGTGGTTCGGGGTGACGCCGATGTGTTCGGGACAATCGAAGGCAACCTGGCCACGGTCGAGGGCAACGTGGTGGTCCACCCCGGTGCGGTGGTGACCGGCGACGTGCTCGCGGTCGCGGGCCAGGTCCGCGACCTCGGCGGCGATATTCAGGGGACGATCCGCACTCTCGACGCCCCGCGCCATGTCGGCGGCGGCTCGAGTCGCGAGTCCGCCGAAGAGGCGCTGCCCGCCTGGCAGCGCCTTGCCCGAAACGGCGCCGGTGTGGTGGGCGTCTTCATCACGCTGATGCTGGTCGGCACCGGGCTGGTGCTCTTCGCCAGGCCACCGCTCGAAGTTGTGAGCGACACCGTGCTGCACTCCTTCAGCCGGTCGCTGCTCGTCGGCCTGCTCGGCCAGGTGCTGATCCTGCCCACGTTCGGGATGCTGGTGGTCGGGCTGGTGCTGAGCGTCGCAGGGATACTGCTGGTGCCGTTCGCGGTGATCGTCTTCGCGCTGCTGCTGGTGGTGGCGGTCCTGGGCGGATTCCTGGCGATCGCGCACGCGATGGGCGAGACCCTGACCCGTCGCCAGCTCGCCCTCGGTCGCACGATGACCTCCGCCAACAGCTACCGGTACGTGACCGTCGGCCTTGGCGGCATCATGGCGTTGTGGCTGGCGTGGGTGGTGTTCGACTGGGTGCCCGTCGCCGGCACACTCATCTTCGCCACCGCGGTCCTGGTGAGCTGGCTGCTCGCGACCGTCGGCTTCGGCGCCGCCCTGCTGTCGCGCGCGGGATTCAAGGAACACTTCGCCGGCCGCCTGCTGCCGGCCGAGGCGCTGACCGACGAATACCTCTGGGCGACACCGCAGTTCGGCGTGCCGGCGGCGAAACGCCCCCCGCGCGACCGGACCCCACCCCCGATCTGAGCGCGGCGCGGTTCGTCATCCCCAGCGCAGGGAGCGAGGGATCCCTCAGGGCGGTTGAGGGATCCCTCGTTGGCCTTCCTCCCTCCGGATGTCGGTGGGACGGAGCGGCAACTCCCCCTTACCCCAGCCGCGCGCGCACCCTGCCCCCCACCCCCAGCCCCAGCCGGCGCGCCGCGGAGCCATCGCGGACCGCGATCTCCACCTGTCCGCCGGAGCCGACATAGGCCACGAGGCTGCCGGGGGGCACGTCTCCGAAGGTCGAGCGGAGCGGGCCGATGGACAGCGATTCCGCCTCGAGGACGGCGTAGGGAGGCACGAAGTCCGTGGTGAGGTTGGTGACCAGATTGCCGAACCGATCGACGTAGATCACCTCGCCCACGACCACCTTGCCCTCGTAGTGCGGGGCCGCGCCGCTCATCCGGCGCGGGATCCCCGCGAACCGCTCCCCGAGCGAGGCGAGCGGTTCACCCCGGGCCAGCGCCGCCGCGGCGGGGGCGAACAGGTCGCGCCCGTGGAAGGTGGGTGATGCGCTGACCGGCGTCGGCAGGCTCACCGCCTCGATCTCCGCCGCGCGGAGCAGCGCCGTGAAGAGCCCGCTGTCGGGTCCGACGAAATAGTGGTCGCGAGTCCGGAACGCGAGCGCCGACCGGAGCGTGCCGACCCCCGAGTCCACCACGGCCAGGTGGACCGTCCCGGCGGGGAAGTGGCTCCAGGCGCGGCCAAGCACATAGGAGGCCGCCGCCACGTCCCCGGGGGCGATCTCGTGGGTCAGGTCGACCAGCGTGGCGCCGGGAGCCAGGGTGAGCAGAATCCCCTTCATCTCCCCGACGTAGGAGTCGGTCGTGCCGTAGTCGGTCAGGAGCGTTATGATGGCCATGGTGAATACTACATTCGAGTCCCTGCAAGCCGCCCTCCGTGGCCGCTACCTGCTGGAGCGGGAGCTCGGCCGCGGGGGGATGGGCGTGGTGGTGCTGGCGCGCGATCTGGCGCTCGACCGCCCCGTCGCCATCAAGTTGCTCCTCCCCCACCTCGCCGGCATCCCCGCGCTCCGGGCCCGCTTCCTCCAGGAAGCCCGCACCGCGGCCCGCCTCGCTCACCCCCATGTCGTGCCGATCCACGCCGTCGAGGAACACGGCGAGCTGGTGTGCTTCGTCATGGGCTACGTGCCCGGCGAGACCCTGGCGGCCAGGGTGCGCAACGAGGGGCCGCTGCCGCCCGGCATGGTCACCCGGCTGATGCAGGAGGTGGCGTGGGCGCTGGCCTACGCCCACCAGCATGGGGTGATCCATCGCGATGTGAAGCCGGAGAATATCCTGCTCGAGCGGGGCAGCGGCCGCGCGATGGTGGCGGACTTCGGCATCGCACGGCTGGCGGAGGTGGTGATCGACACCCCGCGCGGCGACGTCCTGGGCACCCCTCGGCTGATGAGCCCCGAACAGGCGGCCGGGGAGCCGCTCGACGGCCGGAGCGACCTCTACTCGCTGGGCGTCACGGCGTTTTTCGCGCTGACCGGCCGCTATCCCTTCGAGGGCGACACCGCCGGGCAGCTGCTGGCGCAGCACCTGACCGCGGCGGCACCACCAGTCTCCACCCTCCGCCCCGGTCTCCCCCACCCTCTCGCGGTGGCGGTGGATCGCTGCCTCGCCAAGTCACCGGCAGAGCGTTTTGCGAGCGGCGAGGCGCTGGCGGAGGCGATCGCCGAGGGGGGAATGGTCGCGCCAGTCCCGCGTACCCTGCAGCTCATCAACCGCGAGGTGTCCAGCTTCGGGGTCGACCTGGTGGGATTCGGTACCCTCGCCGGCCTCGCGATCCTCACCCAGAGCCTGACCCGGGACTTCCTCGGTTTCGGACTCAACTACACCTTTGCCCTTACCGCATTGCTGGTGAGTCTGCTGGCGATTCGCGGGGTGCATGCGAGTCAGCTGATCCGGGAAGCCATACGCGAGGGCTGGTCCGCCGCGGACCTGACCGCCGCGGCCGAACGCGAGGCGCGCGAACAGCCCTCCGGAGCACGGGAGCGCGGATGGCTGAGGCGGCGTGCGGCGTTGTATTTCGGCGGGGTCGCTGCCCTCGCGCTCCTCTGGCTGGGGCCCAAGCAGTGGGTGCAGGATGGCAGCACCTTTCCGGCGGGCCTGCTCGTCGAGCTGGCGAGTCTTGCGCTGCCGATCGCGCTGGGCCGCTGGTTCGGTCAGGCGCTCGAGGCCCCGCGCGAGGGGCGGCTGGGCCAGCTCAGCCGCTTCTTCCTGAAGGCGAAGGCGGGCTGGCTCTTCAAGGTGCTGCGCTGGAAGCTGCCTCGTCAGGAAGCGCGCCCGATCCTCGCAGAGCAGCACACCGAGTTGCTGCTGGCGGGTTCGGTGCGCGAACTCCTGCTCGCGCTGCCTGACGGAGAGCGCCGGCAGCTCGGCGGCGCGGAGGAACTGCTGGCGCGCCTCGAACGCGATGCCGCGGGGCTGCGGGCACAGCTCGACCGTCTCGACGCGACGGCCGCGGAGGTGGGCACCGGCACCTCGGAACACCGGCGGGTCGCCGCGGAGATCGCCGAGACCAGGCGGGCGACGACCGAGCGACTCGCCACCACGCTCAATGCGCTGGAGAGTCTGCGCCTGGACCTGCTCCGGGTACGGGCTCGTCTGGCGACCGCGGGAAATCTCACCGACGATCTCGACCGGCTGCGCCGCCTCTCCGAACGGATCGATGCCGCCGAGGAGCGCTGAACGCCTGGAAACGGCTACGACTTCCCGGACTCCCAGCGTCCCCAGCGCCAGAGCATCAGCATCGCCGACCCGCGTCCCACCGCGGTCACCGCCAGCACCAGCCACACCCCGGCGAGCCCGGCCCATCCCGACGCCCAGAGGGCGAGCGGGATGCGGACCAGCGACAGGGTCACCACCCAGAGCATCGGCCACACGGTGTAGCCGGCGCCGGAGAGGCCGCCGAACAGCGCCTCCTCGAAGGCGATGAAGGGTTGGGCCACGGCAAAGGCGAGCAGGTAGAGGGCCGCGGCACCGGCCGTCGCCTCGTCCCGGGTGAAGATCGCGGCGAGCCGGTCGGGCCAGAGAGCGAACACCACACCGAGCAGGCTCACCGGCACCGCCGCGAGCAGCGCGGTCAGCCGGCCCGCGGCTCGCGCCCGTGCCGGGTTGCGGGCGCCCAGGTTCTGGCCGACCAACGCGCTTGCCGCCAGCCCGAAGCCAACCGCGATCATGTAACTGACCCCTTCGATCTTGTGCCCAACCCCCAGGGCGGCCAGCGCCGGCGTGCCGAACCGTCCGACGATCGGGACGAGGAGGATGTACGACACGCTGAACAGCGACCCGGCGAGCATCACCGGCGTGCCGATCCGGATGATGGACCACGCCGCGCGCGCATCGAAAGCGGGGCGCAGATGGCCCCGGCGCCCCAGCAGGATCAGCCCGGCCAGCGAATCCGAAGCCGCGGGTGAGCACCGTCGCGAGCGCGGCGCCGTAGACGCCCATCGCGGGAAGGGACCGATCCCCACGATCATGAGCGGGTCGAGCACCAGGTTGAGCAGCACCGAGCCCGCGAGGAGGACGAAAGGCGTGCGGGTGTCGCCGGCGCTGCGGAAGGCGGCCTCGATCACGAAGTACCCGTAGATCAGGCCCGAGCCCACGCACTGCACGATCAGAAAGCGCCGGGCTTCGCGGTCGGCGTCGGCGGGGAGCGCCATCAGGTGGAAGAGGGGATTCAGGCCGCTCAGCCCCAGCAGGGCTACCAGCAGGCCGAGGATGGCGGCCATGGTCAGCGCGGTGCCCGCGGCGCGCATGGCGAGATCGTGCCGGCCTTCGCCGTGGCGGCGGGCGGCTACCGCGGTGAGGCCAGCGCCGAGCAGTTCGCCGGTCGTGATGATGATCCACAGGGAGTAGCCCGCCGACGAGACGCCGGCGAGCGCGGCCGGACCGAGGGTTCGGCCCACCCAGAAGGTGTCGGTGATGTTGAAGAGGACCTGCAGGAGCGTAGTGCCGACGGCGGGCAGCGCGAGCCGCAGAACCGTCGGGAGGAGCGCCCCGGTGGTGAGGCCGGCGGGGCGCACAGCCGGCGCACCACCGTGACCACCGGACATCGTCACCCGCGCATGATGGGCAGGGCCACCGAGTCGGTCCCGGCCTCCTGAATCAGCGCGTCGGCAATCGCGAGCAGCACCCGGGCCGCCGGGCTTGCGGGATCGGCTGCGACGATCGGTTTGCCCCGATCGGCCAGATCGGCGAGCCCGGGCTGCAGCGGCACGCTGCCGAGCAGCGGGACCTTCAGCTCGTCCGCGAGCCGCTGGCCGCCTCCCGCGCCGAACATCTCGAGCTTGAGACCGGTCCCGGGATCGGTGTAGGCGCTCATGTTCTCCACGATGCCCGCCACCGGAACCCCGACCTTCTCGAACATCTTGGCCCCGCGCAGCGCGTCACCCACGGCGACCTCCTGCGGTGTGGTCACGATGATCGAGGTCGCGACCTGGCAGGACTGGACCAGCGAGAGCTGGGCATCGCCGGTGCCGGGGGGGAGGTCCACCAGGAAGTAGTCGAGCTCGCCCCACTGCACGTCGCGCAGAAACTGCTGCACGATCTTCATGATGATCGGCCCGCGCCAGATCGCCGCGGCGTCGCGGTCGACCAGGAAGCCGAGCGACATGAGCTTGACGCCCCAGGCAGTGAGGGGCTGGATCTTTCCCTGCACGACCGGCGGCTTCTCGAAGATGCCGAACATCCGCGGGATGTTCGGGCCGTAGATGTCGCCATCCATCAGCCCGACACGGAGCCCCTTCTGCGCCAGCGCCACCGCCAGATTGGTGGTGACCGTCGACTTGCCCACGCCGCCCTTGCCCGACGACACCGCGATGATCCGACCGAGACTGGGATAGTCGGACGGCTGCGGCGGCGGCGTCACCAACCCGGCCTGCCCGTGGGTCTGCCCCGGCGCCGGCTGACCCGGTGGCGCATGCGTGCTCTTCGCGGGGCCGCCCGGATCCACGACGCTGATGCGGAGCTCCTGCGGGTTCACCCCGGGGATGGCGCGAATCGCGGCGCGAGCCTCGCGCACCAGGGTGGCCGGGTCCTCCCGGCCGAGCAGGAAGGTGAACGACACCTTGCCGTCCTCGGTGACGGCGAGATCCCGCACCATGCCTGCGGAGAGGAGATCGTTCTCGAGGCGCGGATTGCGGATGCGGGCGAGGGCGGCGGCGACGCTGGCAGCGAGGGTATCGGTCATCAGACGGATTCGACCTGCTTCACTTCGGGGACCAGGGCCCGGAGCCGGGTCTCAATCCCCTGCTTGAGCGTGATGGTGGACGCGGAGCAGCCGTGACAGGTGCCGCCGAGACGGAGCAGCAGGACGCCCTGGGCGTCGTCGAAGTCCACGACTTCCACGCTGCCCCTGTGCGATGCGATATAGGGACGGAGCGAATCGAGGGTTCGTTCAATTCGCTGGAGGACTTCAGGCTCTGATGGTTCGGACATGCCAGCCACTTCCTGTTCCGCGTTATGGACTGCCGTTGCTCGAAAGATACTCCCGTGCCGCCCCCAGGACCGAGGCCTGCACCTCGGCCAGGGACCCCTCCATGGAGAGTCCCGAGGCCTTGGTGTGCCCCCCGCCGCCGAAGGGCCGGGCGAACTCCGCCACGTCCACGGTCCCCACCGAGCGGAGCGACACCTTCACCCGCCCGGCCGCGATCTCCCGGAAGAGCAGCGCCATCCGGATGCCGCTGATGCTGCGCGGCACCTCCACGATGCCGTCGAGGTCGTCGGCGGTGGCTCCCAGGCGCTCCAGCGCCCCGGGCGGCACTGTGACCCAGGCCAGGCCATGGTCGGCCTCGACCACCAGGGTCTGCAGCGTTTCCGCGAGCAGCCGCGCCCGGCCCTCCGGGGAGGAGGCATAGACGTCGAGGTAGATCTGCTCCGGATCGAGTCCGGTCTCCAGCAGCGCGGCCGCGGTGCGCAGCACCGCCGGCTTGGTGTTGCTGAACCGGAAACCGCCGGTGTCGGTCAGGATCGCGACGTAGAGCGCGCGCGCCGCGAGCGGCACCAGGGGCCAGCCGTTCGCCACGGCGATCTGATAGATCAGCTCCCCGGTCGCCGAGGCCTCGGAGTCGACGTACCGCGCGCCGCCGGGGAGGTGGCCCTGGCTCACGTGGTGGTCGACACACGCCACCGGCACACCGCGCTCGAGCACCGTCTGGCTCAGCATCCCGAGGCGGCCGACTTCTGCGATGTCGAGCACCACGATCTGGTCCGCCTTCCGCAGCTCCTTCACCGCCTCGTGCGACCGGTCCACGCCGGGCAGATCGCGGAACAGGAAGTGATATCGCTCCGGAGTCGGCGAGGGGTTGGTGACCACGGCATGGATGCCCTGCGCCTTGAGCAGGTGAACCAGTCCGACCTCGCTCCCGAGGCCGTCGCCATCGGGATTCACATGGGTGGTGATGCACAACCGCTGCCCGGGCTTGAATGTGGATGCGAATTCGCGGGCGGCGGCCAGACGATCCGGCGGGAGTACGGTCATGGGCGGGGAAGGTAAGACCCCGGGGAAGGGGATGGTAGACGGATCGTCGAAAACCCGCCTCGGGCACCGGTCCCGGTGGCACCCGACGACCAAGGGACCCCTTCAGAATGCTCCCTGGAGAGGTCCCTTGCGACGCGCCGGGGCGTCGTCGGCGGATGGGCGCCTAGCCCTTGTTCAGCAGCGAGTGACTCTTGCCGTAGAGGAAGTAGATGGTGAGTCCGAGTGCCATCCAGATCGCCAGCCGGAGCCAGGTGTCCACCGGGAGGCCGTACATCATGTAGCCGCAGATCAGGATGCCCATGATCGGCACGAACGGCACCCAGGGTGTCCGGAAGGGGCGCGGCAGGTTCGGCTGCACCCGCCGCAGCACGAGGATTCCGCCGCAGACGATCACGAATGCGAGCAGGGTGCCGATCGAGACCAGCTCACCGAGCAGGCCGATCGGGAAGAGCCCGGCGATGAGCATGGCGACCACGCCGGTGACGATGGTTGAGACGTACGGCGTGCGGAACCTCGGGTGCACCTTGCCGAAGACCGGCGGGAGCAGCCCGTCCCGCGCCATGGTAAAGAAGATGCGCGGCTGCCCCATGAGCATCACCAGCACCACCGAGGCCAGGCCGGCGATGGCGCCGACGTTGACCAGGTAACCCAGCCAGGCGAGGGCCGGGCCGGCCTTCTCGATGGCCACGAACACCGGGTGTGGCACGTTGAGTTCGGTGTAGTGGGCGATGCCGGTCATCACCAGCGCCATCAGGATGTAGAGCACGGTGCAGATGGCCAGCGATCCGAGGATGCCGATCGGCAGGTCCCTCTGCGGATTCTTCGCCTCCTGCGCCGCGGTGGAGACGGCGTCAAATCCGATGTAGGCAAAGAAGATCACGCCCGCACCGCGGACGATGCCGCTCCAGCCGAAGTGGCCGAACTCCCCGGTGTTGGGGGGGATGAAGGGATGCCAGTTGGCGGTGTTGACATGCTGGAAGCCGAACCCGATGACCAGCAGGACGATTGCCACTTTCACGTACACGATGATGTTGTTGAAGCGGGCCGACTCCTTGATGCCGATCACCAGGAGGGTGGAGATCAGGAATATCAGCACCATGGCGGGGACGTTCAGGATGCCGTGCGTGAGCGAGAAGCCCTTGCTGGCGCAATCCGCGACCGCAATGGCGGTACGGCTGACGGTGTCGATCGCCACGCCGCCGGTGGCCGGGTCGACGCAGATCTGCGACGGTACCAGGGTGTGGGTGCCCTGGACGTCGAACGGCGCGCCGGTGTACGCGGGCGGCAGCCGCACGCCGAGTTCGGCCATGAAGGCGGTGAAGTAACCCGACCACCCGACTGCGACCGTCGAGGCCGCAAAGAGGTACTCGAGGATCAGGTCCCAGCCGATGATCCAGGCGACCAGTTCACCGAGCGTGGCATACCCGTAGGTATACGCGCTACCGGCCACCGGGATCATCGAGGCGAACTCGGCGTAGCAGAGGCCCGCGAAGAGGCACCCGGCGCCGGCCAGGATGAAGGAGAGCACGATCGCCGGGCCGGCATACTGCGCCGCCGCGGTACCGGTGAGCACGAAGATGCCCGCGCCGATGATGGCCCCGATCCCCAGCAGGATCAGGTTGGTGCCGGTGAGGGCGCGCTTCAGGCCGTGCTCGTCATCCACGGGCATGAGGTCGGCCAGCGACTTGGTGCGGAACAGGGACATGCAGGGCTCCTCGAGGGAAGGGGCGATGACCGCCGGCGCCTAACGGCGGCCCAGGCGGCTGTGCTTGTAACCGTAGGTGAAGTACAGGACGAGACCGATCGCCAGCCAGATCAGCAGCCGCTCCCAGGTACGCCACGGGAGATGGGCCATGAGATACAGGGCCGACGCGGCCCCGGCGGCGGCGGTGAACCAGACCGCCGGGGCGCGGAAGGGGCGCTTCAGGCCCGGCTCGCGCACCCGCAGGACGACGACCCCCGCGGAGACGATGATGAACGCAAGCAGAGTCCCGATTGAGACCAGGCTGCCGGCCTCACGCACGGTGAACCACCCGGCCGGTATCGCGACGGCGAGGCCGGTGACGATCGAGGTGATCCACGGAGTCTGGAACTTCGGGTGCACGTTGTTGACGAACTGCGGGAGCAGTCCGTCCTTCGCCATCGTATAGAAGACCCGGGATTGGCCAAGCAGCATGACCAGGATCACCGACGAGAGCCCGGCGATGGCGCCGAGCTTGATGAAAGTCGAGATCCAGCCGAGGCCTGCCCGGTCGGCCACCACGGCAATCGGGTCGGGCACGTTCAGCTCGGAATAACTCATCACGCCGGTGGCGATGCCGGACACCAGGATGTAGAGCAGGGTGCAGACGAGCAGCGACCCGATGATGCCGATCGGCATGTCCCGCTGCGGATTCTTCGCCTCCTGCGCCGCGGTGCTCACCGCATCGAACCCGATGTAGGCGAAGAACACCACGCCCGCGCCGGCCACGATGCCGTCCCAGCCGAAGGCCCCCCGGACCGGAAGGCCATCGGCGCCGATGGTCTGCGGTGGTATGAAGGGATGCCAGTTGGCGGGCACCACGGCGTGGGCCGCGCCGACGATGAAGATGAGCACCACCGCGACCTTGATGAAGACGATCACGTTGTTGACATTCGCCGATTCCTTGATGCCGACGACCAGCAGCGCCGTCACGATCGCGATGATCAGCACGGCGGGCAGGTTGAAGATTGCCGTGGTCGTCGTGCCATCGGCCAGGGTCACCACCGTCCCATGCGCCGCACTGAACGCTGCCGGCACCACGATCCCGATGTCTTTGAGGAAGGACACCACGTATCCCGACCAGCCGATCGCGACGGTGACCGCTCCGAGCGCGTATTCCAGGACCAGGTCCCAGCCGATGATCCAGGCGATGAACTCACCCAGGGTGGCGTAGCCGTAGGTGTAGGCGCTGCCGGCCATCGGCACGAGGGAGGCGAATTCGGCGTAACACAGCGCGGCGAAGATCGACGCGACGCCCGCCAGCACGAAGGACAATACCACCGCCGGTCCGGCGTTTTGCGCTGCCACCGTGCCGGTCAGCACGAAGATTCCAGTGCCGATGATGGCCCCGATCCCCAGCAGGGTGAGGTTCCACGGGCCCAGCACCCGTTTCAGGCTGTGGTCGGTCTCGGCCTCGAGCTGCAGATCGGTGACGCTCTTGCGACGGAAGAGATCCATGGGAACCCGGACGGGCTGAGGGGACACCACCCGGCCGCTGGTGGCCGTTGGCGAACCGCCGTCGGCCCGGCCGAGGGCGGAGGAGCTGCCGCTGACGCTTACACGTTGTAGTTCGGCGCTTCCCGCGTGATGTGCACGTCGTGCGGGTGCGACTCGCGTAAGCCGGCACTGGTGATCTGCATCATCTCGACCTCCCGGCCCAGCGCTTCGATGGTGGCGACACCGCAGTACCCCATGCCGCTGCGCAGCCCGCCCACCATCTGGAAGAGCACGTCGCCGACCGGACCCCGGTAGGGGACGCGGCCCTCGATGCCCTCCGGCACCATCTTGGAGCTGGAGAGCTCCCCTTCCTGGAAGTAGCGGTCGGCGGAGCCTTCCTGCATCGCCGCGAGGCTGCCCATGCCGCGGATCGACTTGAAGCGCCGGCCCTCGGCCAGGATCGACTCGCCCGGGCTCTCGTCGGTGCCGGCGAGCATGGAACCCATCATCACCGACGAGGCGCCTGCGGCCAGCGCCTTGACCAGGTCGCCCGAATACTTGACGCCGCCGTCGGCGATCACCGGCACATCCCCCGCGCCCCGGACCGCATCCACGATCGCCGTCACCTGCGGAACCCCCACCCCGGTGACCACGCGGGTGGTGCAGATGCTTCCGGGGCCGACTCCCACCTTCACCGCATCGACCCCGCGCCGCACCAGTTCCCGCGCGGCGCTCTCGGTGGCGACGTTGCCGGCGATGATCTGGGCCTCGGGGAAGGCATCGCGAAGCAGAGAGACTGTCTGCAGCACCCCGTCGCTGTGACCATGGGCCGAATCGATGATGATCGCATCGGCGCCAGCGTCGAGCAGCGCCTTGGCGCGCACCTTCGCTTCCGCGGTCCCCCCGACCGCCGCGGCGACCCGCAGCCGGCCGTGCTGATCCTTGTTGGAATCCGGGTACTGCTTCCGCTTGAAGATGTCCTTGACGGTGATCAGTCCCTTGAGGAGACCCGCGGAGTCGACCACGGGCAGCTTCTCGATGCGATGCTTGGCAAGGATCCGCTCGGCCTCGTCGAGTCCGGTGCCAACCGGGGCGGTCACCAGCTTGTCCTTGGTCATCACTTCGCGGATCGGCTGGTCGAGGTTTCGCTCGAACTGCAGATCCCGGTTGGTGATGATGCCGACCAGCTTGCCGGCCTGGTCGACGATCGGTACGCCGGAGATCCGGAACCGGGCCATCGCGGCGGCGGCTTCCCGGAGCGGCCGGTCGGCGGTCAGGGTGATGGGGTTGAGGATCATCCCGCTCTCGCTGCGCTTCACCCGGTCGATCTCGGCCGCCTGCTTCTCGATCGACATGTTCTTGTGCACGACGCCGATGCCGCCATAGCGGGCCATCGCGATGGCCATCTCCGCCTCGGTCACCGTGTCCATGGCGGCCGAGACGAGCGGGATATTGAGTGAGATGGCGCGGGTGAGACGAGTCTGGACGGAGACCTGGCGCGGATGGACGGTCGAGTGGCGCGGGACCAGCAGGACGTCATCGAACGTGAGTGCCAGTCCGGGTCGGATGGTACTCATGCCGCGGGCGTTCCGAATTGTATTTGGAGTTCCATCCTTAAGTCTACGGCCCGGCGGTGGGAGGGCGCAAGCTCACCCCGTTCCCCGCCTCAGGCGGGGCGATTCCGCCAGAGGAAATACACCGGCACGCCGAGGGCCACGATGAGCAGCCCGAAGGCGGAGTACTGGCGCTGCACCGGATCGATCAGCAGCACCAGGAGCAGATACAGCACCGCGATCATGTACAGGAGCGGCAGGACCGGATATCCGAAGGCCTTCACCGGGCGCGGCAGGTCGGGTTGGGTGCGGCGCAACCGGAACAGCGCCAGCACGGTGAAGAAGTAGAAGAGGAGCGAAGCGAAGATCACGTAGGTGAGGAGATTGCCGTAGCTGCCGCTCAGGCAGAGCAGCATCGCCCACAGCGCCTGCGCCACCAGCCCGAACGCGGGCGTCTTGAAGCGCGGGTGGAGTTCCCCGGCGCGCCGGAAGAAGAGGCCGTCGCCCGCCATCGCGTAATAGACCCGGGGGCCGGCGAGCACCAGGCCATTCACGCAGCCGAAGGTGGAGAGCATGATGGCGAGAGCCATCAGCAGTCCACCCACCGCCCCGAACATCACCTCGGCGGCAGCCACGCCGACCCGGTCCTGCGCGGCGTGCTGCAGCCCCCGGGCAAGCGCATCGGCGCCGTTGGGGTCACCGGCGAACGGCAGTACGCGGAGGTAGGCGAGGTTCGCGAGCAGGTACAGGATCGAGACCGTGGCCGTGCCCAGCCCGAGTGCGAGCGGCAGGTTCCGCTTCGGGTCGCGCACCTCCGCCGCCGCGAAGGTCACGTTGTTCCAGGCATCGGCCGAGAACAGCGACCCCACCATCGCGGCACCGAGCACCGGGATCACCGCCAGGCTCCAGCTCGCGGTGCCCCAGAAGCTCTGTCCCGCGACCGCGGCCGCCGGCGGCGCGAGGACAAGCCCGAACAGGACCAGCACCAGCAGCGCACCGACCTTGGCCACCGCGAAGACGCTCTGCACGCTGGCGCCGAGCCGCACGCCGCGCACGTTGAGCCCGGTGAGCAGGGCCACGACTCCGACCGCAACGATGCGCTGGTAGGAGGCCCCCAGCTCGATGGGGCCACCGGGCATCGGCAGGTGCCCCAGCGACAGGAAGACATCCGGCGTGATCCCTGGCACCAGCACGCCGAGAAACTTGCCGAAGGCCACTGCGACGGCGGCCATCGTGCCGGTCTGGATGACGGTGAACAGGGTCCAGCCGAACAGGAAGCCGACGAGCGGCGACAGCCCCTCGCGAAGGAACACGTACTGTCCGCCCGCGGTGGGCATCATCGCGGCGAGCTCAGCGTAGGCCAGCGCCCCGACGACCGTCATCACGCCGGTGACCAGCCAGATGAGCAGCAGCGCGCCTGGACCCCAGTCGTTCACCTGGCGGCCGATGTCGGCGGAGACGATGAATATGCCCGACCCGATCATCGTGCCGACGACCATGGAGATCGCCGCAACGGGGCCGATCCCCCGCACGAACTCCGTCGCGGGAGTGGGCCTCGATTCCGCCATCAGGGCTGAGCCTTCAGCCGTCGGCCTTCAGCGGCGTCGGTGGGGAAGCGGGAGGGATCTGCGGCGTCGATTCGGAGTCCTGCGGAGCGATGCCCGACGGCTCGCGGCCGGGGTTCGCCGCCTTCACCGCCTCATCGACCACCGCCTGTCCCGCCGCGGCGAGCCCCTTCATGAGACGGCTGGCACTGTCCATCACGCCCACGGTCCCGCTGATCGCCTGCACCGGCAACTTGGCCGCGCGCATCGTGTCTTCGACGGTTTCCGTGATCTTTGCCAGGAATCCGGTGGGAGCAGCCCGTTCGGCGTACTTGCTCTCGAGGAACTCGACGTAGTCGAGGATCTGGTATGCGCGCTCGTCCGGCAGGCTCTCGAGCCGGCGGAGGATGCGCTGCTTGAGGAGATCATTCATGGGGAAAATCTACGGCCCGGTACGGGAAAAGGTTACCTCGGCGCCCGCGGGCTAGTTGCCCATGCCAGCCACCACGTCCACGAGTTCCAGCACCGGGGTGGGCAGGTACTTGGTAGTTGCCGAGCGAATCTTCCCCCGGACCGTGAGCTCGCGCAGCGCGGGTACCGACTGGAACTGGGCGACCCGCGCCGCGGGAACGATGATGTAGACGAACCCCGGCTCCGGCAGCGGACCGCGGGTGAGCAGGTAGGACATTCCCTCGGGAATCTCAGGACGGAGTTCGTCGGCCTTCTGGATCGCGACGAATTGCACCCGCCACTCCACCACTTGGCCCACATACTTCGCCGGATTGGCACGCACCTCGGCCTGGCTGACGCCCACCAGCACGCTGTGATCGGTGGAGCGGAGCGCGCTGTCCGGCAGCCAGGCATCGAGCTGCACCCGGCTCCACCCGCCGGAACGCGCCAGCACGCGCGCCCCGGCCCCGGAGTCGATCGTGCCCACAGCGGCCCCGCCGGGCGCGACGGCCAGGGGCGATCTGCGGGTGACCTCTACCTGATCGGGCCCGCCCACCGGCTGACCCGTGGCCGGCGCGGCGGCAGGCGCGGCCTCCAGCGCCCTGCGATCCACCCAGGCGGTCCGCTTCACCCGGGTCCAGTCCCCGCGAGTCTCGACCCGGCTGAAGCCGACATTCACCAAGACCCGCGCCACGATCTGGCCGTCGGGCAGGAGCCGCAGCATCTCGGCCGGCCGTTTGGTCACGGCGACATCGAAGCCATCACGCTTGAGGGGACCGAGCGAAGCGGAGGGGATCCAGCCCTCGACACTCACCTCGGTGACAGCGCGGCTCGTCCGGCCAGGCACGACTTCAGCGCCAGGCTGCAAGGTGCCGAGCGTGGCGCCGCCCGGGGCCTTCACGAAGCGGAGTTCCTGGGCAAGCCTCACGGTCGACTGCCCCGCGAGTGATGTCGTGAGGAGCACGATCGTGCAGGCCACCAAGGCTGGTAGGCGGCACAGGGGCGGACTAGATTGCGGCGCGTAACGCACGTCCTCGATTGTAGAAACGCCGGAGAGTCATGTCAAACACGCGCGGACCGGCGGGCCCGGTGGTTCTGCTCGTACTGGACGGGTGGGGCTACCGGGAAGGCCGGGAGGGCAACGCTATTGAGCTGGCGCAGACCCCCGTCTGGCACGGGCTCTGGGCGAGTCATCCGCGTACCTTGCTCGCCGCCAGCGGTCTCGCCGTCGGACTGCCGGAATTCCAGATGGGCAACTCCGAAGTCGGCCACCTGAACCTCGGCGCGGGCCGGGTGGTGCCGCAGGATCTGGTGCGCATTTCCCAGAGCATTAAGAGCGGAGAGTTCTTCCAGCTCGAGCCGCTGAAGCAGCTCTGCGCCGGCCTGAAACAGAGCGGCGGGACGCTTCACCTGATCGGGCTGCTCGGCCCTGGCGGCGTGCACGCGATCGACCAGCACCTGCTTGCCTGCATCGAGCTGGGCGTGCGCTACCAGGCCCCCCGCATCGCCATCCACGGCTTCCTCGACGGCCGCGACACGCTGCCGGCCATCGGAGCGCAGGTGGTCCAGCAGCTGGCAGGGGAGATCGCGCGGGTCGCCCCGGGCAAGGCGGCGATCGCCTCCCTGGTGGGTCGCTATTTCGGGATGGATCGCGACCGCCGCTGGGAGCGCACCCGGATCGCCTACGACGCGATGGTCCGCGGCATCGGCGTGCCGGCCGAGGACGCCACGACGGCGGTGCAGGCGGCGCTGGGCCGCGGCGAGACCGACGAGTTCGTCAAGCCGATCGTGCTGCAGCGGGACGGGGCCCCGGTGGCGTTGCTCCGCGAGGGGGACGGGGTCTTCTGCTTCAACTATCGCAGCGACCGGATGCGACAGATCGTCCGGGCGCTGATGATCGAGGGATTCGACGGGTTCGACGTGTCGGGCCGCCCGCGGCTGTCGATGGTCACGATGACCCAGTACGACCGCACCTTCCCGATCCCGCAGGCCTTTCCGCCGTTCACCATGGCCAGGATCGTCGCCGAAGTGCTGGCGAGCCACGGCCGCACCCAGTTGCGCACGGCCGAGACCGAGAAGTATCCGCACGTGACCTACTTCTTCAACGGAGGGTACGAGCCGCCGTACAAGGGAGAGGAACGCTCGCTGGTACCGTCGCAGAAGGTGGCAACCTACGACCTGGCGCCGGAAATGAGCGCGGCGGGCATCACCGACGTCCTGGTGCAGGCCATCGGGCGCAAGGCGCACGACTTCATGCTCTGCAACTTCGCCAATGCCGACATGGTGGGGCATACCGGGGTGCTGCCGGCGGTGATCCGCGCGGTGGAGACAGTGGACCACTGTCTCGGGCGGGTCCTCACCGCCGCCGAGGCCGCGGGCGCGACGGTCCTGGTGACGGCGGACCATGGCAACTGCGAGCAGATGATCGACCCGGCGACGGGCGGCGCGCATACCGCGCACACCACCAATCCGGTGCCGCTGGTCACGGTGCGCGCCGGCACGGCGGGGCTGCGCGGCGGCGGCGCCCTGTGTGATGTCGGCCCCACGGTCCTCCATCTCCTCGGCATCGAACCACCGCCGGAGATGACCGGCCGGGACCTGCGGCTGGTGTAGTGCCGAGTGCCGAATGCCGAGTGCGGGGCGGCAGGACTCGGAACTCGGAACTCCCCCCCTCCTCCCTTACTATTCCCGCATGCCTCGACTCCTCACCAGCACAGTCATCCTGCTTGTCCTTGCCGCGCCGCTGGCGGCCCAGGTCGGGCACGCACCGAATGCGTCGCCCTACCGCGACATCCCCCGCGGCCGGACCGTCACGCTGCTGGTGGGGGATGTCGGCGGGAACGGCGGCTCGATCGGGGTCGGTCCCCATCACGGGCAGTCCTACGGAGTGCGATTCGACGCACGGCTCGGCGCGCCACTGCAGATCGGGCTCACCGTCGCGCGGGCGGAGCTGGAACGCCTGGTGGTGAGTGCGGCGGACAGCGTCAGCAACCGGGTGGACGGGCCGGTCAAGCAAAGCCTCACAATGGTCGAACTCGGATTGCAGCTCAACATCACCGGGCGCAAGAGCTGGCACCGCCTCGCCCCGTTCATCGGGGGCGCAGCCGGCTATGCGGATGGCTCCGGGCTGCCCGCCGGGGTGAAGGACTCGAGCGGATACAAGTTCGGCGGCAAGCTGTACTTCGCCGCCGGCGGCGGGCTCCGAGTCGTCA
The DNA here is from genome assembly GCA_963825065.1 of uncultured Gemmatimonadales bacterium. Lineage (GTDB taxonomy): Bacteria > Gemmatimonadota > Gemmatimonadetes > Gemmatimonadales > GWC2-71-9 > JADJOM01. The sequence goes on along the minus strand of CAWGRU010000020.1, from coordinate 45,499 downwards.
TCAGCAATGCGCTGCAACTCCGCCTGGAGGCGCGCCAGCTCTTCTGGAAGCTCAAGTACCCCCTCTCCTACATCTCCGACCCCGCCGCCCAGCCCTCCGGAGACCCGAACCACCCCAACTCCGTCCTGCCGGGCAACAAGCGGGAGGAGTGGAGCGGTGCGCGCGAGCTTCGCGGCGGACTGAGCTACTCGTTCTGAGCCCATGCCGACCAGCCTGACCCGGGTGGTACAGTTCCGCGCGGAACATCACCTGTGGATGCCAGAGTGGTCGGCGGAACGGAACCGGGCGGCCTTCGGCGCGCTGACGGAATCCCACGCCCACGACTACCGCTGCGCGGTCACCGTCAGCGGACCGGTCGACCCGCGTTCCGGGATGATCGTCGATCTGGCCGAGCTGGATCGTATTCTCGAAGCCGAGGTGCGGGCACCGCTCGAAGGCCGGGACCTGAACCGGCAGATCCCCGCCTTTGCCGATACCGCGCAGATCCCGACCTGCGAGGCGCTCGCCCTCTACCTGTTCCGGCGCATCGTTGATCGGATTCCCGCCGGAGTGCGGCTGGAGCGGGTCCGGGTGGCTGAGGATCCGACGCTGTACGCGGAGTGCACCGGCCCCGATTCCCCGGCCTGACGCGGGCGGCGATGTGCTCGCCCCGCGCGGGCCACCGTCTCCACGTTCCCGGCCAGCGTCCGGGACGGTCATCGCATCATCGGTCCATCACCAACCCGCGGTGCCCCATGCACGACGAGCGCGCCACGCTGGGGCCATTGCTGCGTGAGAGCCGCACGATTGCGGTCGTGGGCCTCTCGCCCAGACCGGAGCGCCCCAGTCATGCCGTCGCGGCCTACCTGCAGCGCGCGGGCTATCGCATCGTCCCGGTGCGCCCCGGCGGGGCCACCATTCTGGGGGAACCGTCGTATCCCGATCTGCGGAGTGCCGCCGCGGCGGTCTCCCCGATCGATATCGTCGACATCTTCCGGCGCTCCGAGGCCGTACCGTCGCTGCTGGATGACCTGCTCGCGATCCGGCCGAAGCTGGTATGGATGCAGGTCGGGGTGGTGCACGACGGGGTGCGCGCCCGGCTCGAATCGGCGGGGATTCCCGTCATCATGGATCGTTGCCTGATGGTCGACCACCCGTGGCTCACGAGCGATTGATGCGCCGCCTACTCCTGGTAACCCTGCTCCTCGCCTTCCCCGCCACCCTGCATGGCCAGGCGACGGCGGACCAGGCCCGGCTGATCTTCACCGTCGGCCTGGGCCAGACCAATGGTGGCGGCACGCTGTGGGCCGTCAATCAGCCAGTCAGTTTCCCCGCCGGCCTCCTGGACACGATCAGCATCGGCCGCGCCCTCCGCAACAGCTTGAACGTCGTATTCTCCGGGACCTATTTCCGCGGCGACCACCTGGGGTTCAACGTCGAGGCCCAGCTGCTGGGCCTGGGCACCCGGGATCGCTGCACCGTGATCGGCACGCTGCAGGACTCGGCGAACAGCGCCCTCTGCAACTCGATCGACGGCTCCTCCCGGGTCGCGACCTCCACGTCGCTCTCCGTTGGCGTGGTGTACCGGGTCGCGAGCCACCAGCCGGTCCACCCCTACATTCGCGGCAACGTCGGCTTCGTGGTATCGCCGCAGAGCTTCATCGAGACCGTGGGCCGGGTCCGGACCAGCAATGGCCTCGCGGATGTGCGCGTCTACGACGACCAGAATGCGACGACCGTCCGGCCGTACGCCTCGTTCGGCGGCGGGGTCGTCGCGGTGATCGGCCGGGGCTACCAGCTCCGGTTCGAGGTGCGCGACAACTGGGTCCGGCTGCCGGTCGTCACCGGACCCTCCACGACTACGGCACTCACGCCCCAGCGGAGCAGCGCCGGAAAACATGTGCTGAGCTTCACCCTCGGCTTCGACGTGGTACTGGAACGGAAGCGCGGGAGGCGGTACTGATCGCCGGATCCGCCGACCCGCCGTCCCCCGCCGGTTCCCCGCCGGTCCGGGGCGCCATCATGGCCGGCGGACTGGCCCGCCGCTTCGGCGGCCAGCCCAAGGGACTCGAACGGGTCGGCGGGGTGCGGATCCTCGACCGGCTGGTCGACGCCTTCAGGGAAGGACTCGGCGCCCTGCCACTGCTGATCGCCAATGCCCCCGAGGCCCCGACCTGGCGACCCGACCTCCGGATCGTGACGGACACCCAGCCGGGCATGGGATCACTGGGCGGGATCTACTCCGCAGTGCTCGCGGCGCCCGCCCCCGTCGTGGTGGTCGCCTGGGACATGCCCTTTGTCACGGCCGCGGTCATCCGCGCCCTGGCCGCCGGACTGGCGGACGCCGACGCCTGCCTCCCCGAGAGTGCCGGCCCGCGAGGCGTGGAGCCCCTCTGCGCCGCCTACGGGCCCGCCTGCGGTCCCGCCATCGCCGCCTCCCTCGCCGCGGGGGACCTTCGGGCCGTCGGCTTCCATGATCGGATTAAAGTCGGTATCCTCTCCACCACGCAGGTGCGGGCCCTCGGCGACCCGGCCGCGCTCTTCTTCAATGTGAACACGGCGGATGACCTGGCGGAGGCCGACAGCCTGTGGCGGAGACTCGAATCCTCTCAGTGATCGGCAGAAAGCACGCGGGCAAGACCACGTTGCTGGTCGCGCTGGCGGCCGAGTATGCGCGCAAGGGCCGCCGGGTGATGACGATCAAGCACGCCAGCCACCCCGCCGAGGTCGATCGGCCGGGCACCGACAGCCACCGCCACTTCCACGAGGGCAAGGTCGAGCGGACCCTGCTGGTCTCACCGGAGCTCCGGATCTCCTTCGAACGGCGCAAGGACGACACCGATCCACTCACTCTCGCCCGCCAGTACCTCGGTGACGCCGACATCGTGCTGGTCGAGGGATTCAAGTCGGCGCCGCTGCCCAAGATCGAAGTCTTCCGCCGGGAGGTCGGCGGCGCCCCCATCTTCGTCCCCACGGCCCCCAACGCGGAGGAGTGGATCGCGATCGTGACCGACGACGACCGCTTCGAGGCGCCCTGCCCCGTCCTCCGGTTCCGCGATACGATGTGGATGCAGCTCCTCGCCAACCTGGGCTGGGAGAAGGCGAAGATCCTCTGACCGGCCCGCCTCTCCTCCCCCGCGACGCGGCGCTGCAGATCCTGGCGCACATCCGTCGCCAGCCAGCACTCCGGGTACCGCTGGACGACGCGCTCGATGGCGTGCTCGCCGAAACGATCACCAGCCCGCTCGACATCCCCGCCTGGACCAACTCCGCGATGGATGGCTACGCCGCCCGCGGGGACGACGTGCGCGGCGCCTCGGAGTCCGCCCCCGTCCGCCTCACCGTGATCGAGCACATCCCGGCCGGCGCCTTTCCCACCCGCCGCATCGAGGCAGGGAGCTGTGCCCGCATCTTCACGGGCGCGCCCCTCCCCGAGGGCGCCGACAGCGTGATCCGGCAGGAGGATACCGACGGCGGGGCAGCGACCGTCGCGATCGTGAAGGACCGCGACATCGGCGTGAACATCCGCCGGGTCGGTGAGGATATCCGCCGCGGCGCGCTGGTCCTCGAGGCCGGCGCCGAGCTCGGTCCCGCGGAGCTCGGCGTGCTGGCATCCGTCGCGGTGGCGCACCCGCTGATCTACCGGCGGCCGCGCATCGCCATCCTGGGCAGCGGCGACGAGATCGTCGACATCGATCAGCCGGACCAGATCCTCAGCGGCCGGAAGATCGCAAGCTCCAACACGCATACTCTCGTCGCCCTGGTGCGCCGCGCCGGCGGCGAGCCGGTGAACCTGGGCATAGCCAGGGACACCCCGCAGAGCCTCCGCGAGCATTTCACCCGCGCGCTGGAGTGCGATCTCCTGGTGACCACCGCCGGCATCAGCGTCGGGGAACACGACCACGTACGCAGCGTCCTCGAGGAACTCGGCGCCGACATCAGGTTCTGGAAGATCCGGATGCGCCCGGGCGCTCCGGTCGGGTTCGGGTTGCTGGGCAGCGTGCCGTGGATCGGGCTCCCGGGAAATCCGGTGAGCACGATGGTCACCTTCGAGCTCTTCGTCCGCCCGGCCATCCGGAGGCTGGCGGGCCGGCGCCTGCCCTTCCGCCGCGCCATCCCGGTCCGGGTCGCCGAACCGATCCGGCTCGGGCCGAAGCTGCAGCACTTCCTCCGCGCGGTGGTCACGCCCGGAGAAGGACTGCCGGAGGCGAGGCTGACCGGGCCCCAGGGATCGGGCATCCTGACGTCGATGGTGAAGGCGAACGCGCTGCTGATCATCCCCGAGGGCCAATTCGAGACGCCGGCCGGCAGCACCGCCCAGGCGATCGTGCTCGATGACCCGGCCCACGTCATGGAGCCGCCCTTCTGATCCTGCGCCTCGCCGTCGCCCTGCTGCTCGCAAGCGCGGCGCCGCTCGCCGGCCAGGGACGGGTCGTCACCGACTCGGTACGCTCCGCCGCGCTCGAGGGCAACCGACTCGGCGACCGCCCGGTCCGCCGGATCCTCGTCTACCTCCCGCCGAGCTACGCTCAGGACGTCACCCGCCGGTACCCGGTGCTGTACCTGTTGCACGGCTTCGGCGGCAGCCCGGATTCCTGGACCAACGGCACCTACCAGGGCCTTTCGCTCGCCCAGGCGATGGACAGCCTGATCGTGGCCCAGGCGGTGAAGGAATTCATCGTGGTGATGCCCGACGGCGCCAACGCGCTGCACGGCAGCGTGTTCGCGAACTCGGCCACCACCGGTGACTGGGAGACCTACCTGGTGCGCGACGTGGTCCGCGCCGTGGACCAGCGCTACCGTACCATGCGCCGCGGTGCGAGCCGGGGCGTCGCCGGCCATTCGATGGGCGCCGCGGCGGCGCTGCGCATCGCGATGCGCTACCCCGGCGGGTTCAGTGGAGTGTACGCCATGAGCCCGAACGCCAGGCTCCCCTGCGAGCGGCTCGCCCGCGCCGAGGCCGACACCCTGCTGGGGCTGGTCGGGCGCGCGCAGGCCGACTCCATCGGCTTCTGGCTCCAGGTCTGCCTCGGCTACGCGGCGGCGTGGAGCCCGGATTCCACCCGACCCCCGTTCTTCGCCGATCTGCCATTCGCCCGCGCGGCCGAAGGCATCGTCACCGACAGTGCGGTCATCGAGCGATGGCGCGCCTGGATGCTGCTCGACATGGCGCCCCGCTACCGCGAGGGACTGGTGCGGCTGAAGGGCGTGGCCTTCGATGTCGGCACTCGCGACGGCTACGCCCCCGGGGTGGCGGAGCTCGACAGCCTGCTCACCCGCCTCCGGGTACGGCACCGGTACGAGACCTACCCCGGAGATCATTCGGGAGGCGTCAGGCGACGACTCGTCGAGCAGGTGCTCCCGTATTTCTCCGGCCTGCTGGACTTCGGGCCGGAGGGGATGTGACCGCCAGGCTCGATCTGTACGCCGTCACCGCCCCCGGCCTCGAGTCCCTCACCGCGGGCGAACTGACCGGCCTCGGCCTGACCCCGACGGACACCGAGCCGGGCGGCGTCGCGTTCGAGGGAACGCTGGAGGATGTCGCGCGCGCCAATCTCTGGCTCCGCACCGCGAGCCGGGTGCTGGTCCGGCTCGGCTCGTTCCAGGCACGAGCGCTCGGTGAACTCGAACGGAAGGCCGGCGACCTCCCGTGGCGGGCCTGGCTGCCTGCCGGGACCGCCCTGCGTGTCCGTGCCACCTGCAAGAAGTCCCGTCTCTACCATCAGAAGGCCGTCGGGGAACGGATCGTCACTGCCTCCGGCGGCACCCCCGCCGAGACAGCCGTCGCGGCGGATCCCGACGAGCCGGACGAGGCCGACGCGCAGCTCGTCGTGGTCCGGCTCTTTCGCGATGAGTGCACCATCAGCCTCGACAGCTCGGGCGCGCTGCTGCACCGCCGCGGGTACCGCCTAGCAACGGCCAAGGCGCCACTCCGGGAGACGCTGGCCGCGGGTCTGATCCTCGCAAGCGGGTGGGACCCGGCGACCCCGCTGGCGGACCCGTTCTGCGGCTCCGGCACGATCCCGATCGAAGCGGCACTTTTGGCCCGGCGGATCCCGCCGGGTCTCACCCGGGACTTCGCCTTCCTCCATTGGCGCGGGGCCGATCCGGCGCACTGGCGCGCGCTGCTGGCCGCGGCCAGGGCGGCGATCCTGCCGCACGCCCCCGCGCCCATCGTCGGCGCTGACCGCGATGCCGGCGCCATCGAAGCCGCGGTCGCCAACGCGGAGCGGGCCGGCGTCTCGGCGGACATCGGCTGGCGACGGGAGGCGATTTCATCGTTCGAGGCGCCGGCCGGCGTCGGCAGCCTGGTCTCGAATCCGCCGTACGGAGTGCGAGTCAGCGAGGGCCGCGAACTGCGCGACCTGTTCGCCCGACTGGGGAGCGTTGCGCGGGAGCGCCTGGCGGGATGGCGGGTGACGCTGCTCCTGCCGGAGGCGCCGCTCGAGCGCGCTACCGGGCTCCGGTTCGGCCCGCCGCTGCACACCAGGAACGGCGGCCTCGCCGTCCGGATGATCACCGCCGCGGTGCCCGGCGTCTGAGCTCCGATCGACCGGCTTCACGGACCCGAGCGCCGTTGACCGGCCCGCCCTCGCCATTTACACTTGATCCGCGAAGGGGAGTAGCTCATCCGCCGGATGGCGGACGGCCCATCGTCAGGACTGTCGGGAAGATCCCCGGCACGGTGCGGCCGGGTTGATGGGACCAGAACCCATTTACACAGCGAGACCTTCACTGGACGTGGCGGTGCCGATGTTCGCATCGGCGCCTCGCCCAACAGTGAGGGTCTCGTTGCTATTTTGGAGGCGACAATGAACAACCTGAAGACTGCAGTACTCATGGCCGGCCTCATCGCGCTGCTCATGGCGGTGGGCCAGATGCTGGGCGGCACCAGCGGCCTCATCCTCGGCTCGGTGCTGGGTCTGGGGATGAACTTCGCCATGTATTTCTTCTCGGATCGCCTGGTCCTGAAGATGTACGGCGCCGAGGTGGTGACGGAGGCGCAGGCCCCCGAGCTGTACCGCCTGGTGGACCGGCTGCGTCAGCGCGCCGGCCTGCCCATGCCCGTCGTGGCGATCGCCCCGCACGAGCAGCCCAACGCCTTTGCCACCGGCCGCAGCCCGGCAAAGGCGGTCATCGCGGTGACGACCGGCATCCTGCGCAGCATGCCGCAGGAGGAGCTTGCGGGGGTGATCGCGCACGAGCTGGCCCATGTCAAGAACCGGGACATGCTCACGACCACCATCGCGGCGGGCATGGCCGCCATGATCGGCAATCTGCCGTGGCTGCTCATGCTGACGGGCGGGGCCCGGGACGACGAGGGCCGCCACCCTCTCGCCGACCTGGCGATGATGCTGCTCGCGCCCATCGCCGCGATGCTGATCCAGTTCGCCATCTCGCGGCAGCGCGAGTACGAGGCGGACCGGGTCGGCGCCGAAATCCTCGGCCAGCCGCTGCCGCTGGCTCGGGCGCTCACCCGGCTGGAGGCGATGGCACACCAGATTCCCATGAACGTCGCTCCCGCGGTCGCGCCCCTGGCGCAGGTCAACCCGCTCGCGGCGATGGGAGGAGGGATGATGAGCTGGTTCAGCACCCACCCGCCGATCGAGGAGCGGGTGGCGCGCCTCCAGGCCATGGCGCGCTGAGTGTCGACTCACGGACCGACGATCTGGGTGGTCTTTGCCGCCGTGGTCGGGACGCTGCTCGTCCTCGATCTCGGCGTGCTGAACCGCCGGGCCCACGTCCTCAGCCACCGGGAGGCGCTGGGCTGGAGCGCCGGGATCGTCGCCGTGGCGCTGCTCTTCGGCGGATTCCTCTGGTGGGAGGTGGGCCACCAGACGGCGCTGGAGTATTACGCCGGGTACCTGATCGAGCTGTCGCTCAGCGTCGACAACCTGTTCGTCTTCCTGATGGTCTTCCAGTACTTCGCCGTTCCCGCGGCGCTGCAGCCCCGGGTGCTCAAATGGGGCATCTTCGGCGCGATCCTCATGCGCGGCGTCATGATCGGCGCAGGGGCATTGCTGCTGACCCGGTTCACCTGGATCGTGTACGTGTTCGGCGGGATCCTGCTGATCACCGGCCTTCGCATGTTCCGCAACGGCGACGAGCGCATCGAGCCCGAACACAATCCGCTGGTGCGACTGGCCCGACGGATCCTGCCGGTCACGCCGGCCTACGAAGGCTCCCACTTCTTCGTCAAGCCTATCGCGCGGGGCTGGATGGCCACCCCGCTCCTCCTGGTCCTGCTGGTGGTCGAGTGGAGCGACCTGGTCTTCGCGATCGACAGCATCCCCGCCGTCTTCGCGGTGACCCGCGATCCCTTCGTCGTCTATTCGTCCAATCTGTTCGCCATCCTCGGCCTCCGGGCGCTCTATTTCATCCTCGCCGGCGCGATGGACCGCTTCCACTACCTCAAGCCCGGTGTCGCCCTCATCCTGCTCTTCGTCGGACTCAAGATGGTGCTCGGCGCGTGGGTCCACATCTCCACCACGCTGTCGCTGGTGGTCATCCTGGCGATCCTCGCCACCGCCGTGACCTTCTCCATTCTCAAGCCCAGGCCCTTCCCGTAGCAGGCTGGCGGCCCTCCGCGGTTGGGGCCATCATTGGCGATGCTCGAGCGCCCCCTCCGCTCCAACCCCGTCCCTTCCAGGCGTGCACCCGGAGGCAGAGTCGCCTGCCCCATCGGATTGACGCTCCTCCTGGCCTGTGGAGCGCCGGGCCCGCGGGAAGTCGCACTACCTAACGACAACCGCCGTCCCGCGGGGCAGCTGGCCGACGGCGTGCTCCGCCTCGATCTGGAGCTGCGTGCCGCGCGGTGGTCTCCCGAAGGGAAGGATGGCCCGGCGCTCCCGGTGCATGTGTTTGCCCAGGCCGGGCAGCCGGCCACGGTGCCCGGGCCGATGATCCGGGTTCCCGAGGGAACCGAACTCCACCTCACGATTCGCAATACCCTTCCCGACTCGACCCTCATCCTGTACGGCCTCCACACTCGCCCCGGCTCGGCGGCCGACACGCTCCAGCTCCGGCCCGGATCGCGCCGGGAGCTGCGGTTCACGGCAGGGGCGCCCGGGACCTACTACTACTGGGGCAGCACCACGCATCGCGGGATCGAGGAGCGGGAGTGGCTCGACAGCCAGCTGAGCGGCGCCCTGATCGTCGACAGCAGCGGGACCCCGCCGGTCGATCGGGTCTTCGTGCTGGGCATCTGGAGCCATTTGGCGCCGACGCCTGCAGTCACCGATCCCGACACCGGCGAGGTGATGACGATCAACGGACTGGCCTGGCCGCACACCGAGCGATTCCGGCTGCCGGTGGGTGACACCGTCCACTGGCGCTGGGTGAACCCGAGCAGCAGCTCGCACCCGATGCACCTGCACGGCGTCTTCTACGCCGTCGAGAGCCGGGGTGACGGAACCAGGGACACCGCCTTTGCCCCCGAGATGCAGCCGCTGGTGGTGACCGACCTGCTGCTTCCCGGTGCCACGATGGCGATGCACTGGGCGCCGGCCCACGCGGGGAACTGGATCTTTCACTGCCACTTCGCCGCGCACGCCTCGCCGCTGGTATCCATGGACCGGGGCGCGATGAGCGCCCACCACCGGATGGCCGGGCTGGTCCTGGGGATCGAGGCGACCGGGCCCGACCCCGTCGCGGTCCCGGCCCGCCCGGAGCGGCGGCTCCGACTGCTGGCCCAATCGGCCCCGCATCGGGTACGGGATGGCCCCGGCTACGGCTACGTCCTGCAGACTGACAACCGGGAGCCCGCGCCCGATTCCATCGCCATCCCCGGCGTGCCCCTGATCCTCGAGCGTGGCGAGCCGGTCGCGATCACGGTGGTGAACCGGCTGCAGGAGCCAACCGCGGTGCATTGGCACGGCATGGAACTCACCAGCTACCCCGATGGCGTGCCCGGCTGGAGCGGCATCAATCCCGCCCTCGCGCCGGCGATTCAACCCGGCGATTCGTTCACCGCGCGGTTCACTCCGCCTCGCGCGGGGACATTCATCTACCACACCCACCTCGATGAAGTGGAGCAGATGACGCGCGGACTCTACGGCCCGATGCTGGTCGTGGAACCGGGAACCCGGATCGACCCGGCGACCGATCACCTGGTGATCGTCGGCGGGAACGGTCCGGTGACGGGGGTGGATTCGGTGCGCTCGCTGGTGAACGGCAAGGCGATTCCGGCACCGATGGTGCTGCGGCCAGGTCGCGTCCATCGCCTGCGGCTCATCAACATCGACCCCGATCACCGGATCCTGTTTCAGCTATTCCGCGGCTCGGCCCTGACGACCTGGCGGGCCGTGGCCAAGGATGGCGCCACCCTGCCGCCGCCGCAGGCCACGGTGCGGATGGCGACGCTGTTGACCGGGCCGGGAGAGACCGCCGACTTCCTCTTTGCGCCGGCGGGGCAGGACGACTGGCGGCTCGACATCTCGGCACCGTATGCCGACACACCCTGGACTCTCTCCATCCCGATGAGCGTGCGATGACGATCCTCGAGCGACTGGGCCTGCACCGCCGGGAGCTGCGTGCCTGGGCGATGTACGACTGGGCGAACTCCGCGATGGTCACCACCATCGTCACCGCCGTCTTCCCGATCTACTTCGCCAAGGTCGCCGCGGCGGACCTCGCCCCGGCGCTCGCCACCAAGCGGCTCGCCGACGCCACGACGATCGGGCTCGTCATCATCGCGGTCCTCTCGCCGATCCTCGGGGCCATCGCCGACCGGGCCGGGGTGAAGAAGCGGCTGCTGGGACTCTCCCTGATCATCGGGGTGGTCGCGGTCGGCCTGATGTTCTTCATCGAGCGGGGCGACTGGGTGCTCGCCGCCGGTCTGTTCGTCGTCGCGAACATCGCGGTGAACGCGAGCTTCGTCTGTCTACGACTCGCTTCTTGCCCCACATCGCGGCGCCGGAGGAGATGGACCGGGTCTCGACCGCGGGCTACGCCCTGGGGTACGTCGGCGGCGGGCTGCTGCTCGCGCTGAACCTCGCCTGGATCCAGAAGCCGGCCTGGTTCGGACTGCCGTCGGGCCCCGACCTGACGCCTGCGCAGGCGACCCTGCCGACGCGGCTGGCGTTCCTGTCGGTCGCGATCTGGTGGATGGTCTTCTCGATTCCGCTGTTCCGCGACGTCCGCGAGCCGGCTGCCACGGGCGACGGCCGCATCGACGTGGGCGCCGCCTTCCGCGAGCTCGGCGGTCCACCTTCAGGCGGCTGGGCGAGTTCCGGCAGGCCGTCCTGATGCTCATCGCCTTCCTGATCTACAACGACGGCATCGGCACCATCATCCGGATGGCGACGATCTACGGCACCGAGATCGGCATCGGCCCGGTGCGCTGATCGCGTCGATCATGATCGTGCAGTTCGTCGGGATCCCGTTCGCCTTCCTGTTCGGCTCCTTCGCCAGCCGCATCGGCGCCAAGCGCGCCGATCTTCGTCGGCCTCGTCGTCTACGCGGGCATCAGCGTGCTCGGCTACTTCATGACCAACGCGACCCACTTCCTGATACTGGCGCTGCTGGTGGGCGTGGTGCAGGGCGGCACCCAGGCGCTCTCCCGGTCGCTGTTCGCCAGCATGATCCCCAGGCGCGCTCGGCGGAGTTCTTCGGCTTCTTCGCGGTCGTGGAGAAGTTCGCGGGGATCTTCGGCCCGTGGATCTTTGCCAGGGTGATCGGCGTGACCGGCTCGAGCCGAGTGGCGATCCTGGCGATCGTGGCCTTCTTCGTGGTGGGCGGCGCCCTGCTCCACTTCGTGGATGTGGAGCAGGGCCAGCGGGAGGCCCGCGCTGCGGAGGCGGCGTAGTGGACGGGCGGCACCAGCACGGGCGCTGCGACCGCTCGGAAGGCAAGCCGGACCGGCTGCCGGAGATCGATTCCGCCATTGCCGTACAGGTTTGCCTCAGCCCGGCCGATCTCCTGCCGGGCGACGCCGTAGCCGGTGAGCAGGGTACCGCTTCCGCTGGCCGAATGGACCGGATCCTGGGCGCGGAGGTGGCCGGCGTGCAACAGTCCGCCGAGCACGCGGGCGGCGATGGTCCGGGAGCGGGGCGGGATCCCATGATCGGGGTGAAGTGGCGAATGCCGCCGGAAGCTGGGTGGCGTCTCGCGGCACCGCGAGCACGGGGGCCACTTGTCCCCGGTGCGCTCTGTTCATAGCTTAGGTCCATGCGACTGGCTCTCCCGCCCGCGATGGGCACTACGAAGCGCACCAAGAAGCCCATGACCGCGCGCGGTGAGCGACGGCCAGTCTGACGATATTGCCCTGACTGGACTCGAACGCCCCGCCGCGAATTTCCGGTGGGGCTTCTTTTTTTTCTGCGGAGCTTGCGTGCTCGACCCGATCGCACTCACGAAGGAGCTGGTCGCCCTGGACACGCCGACCGGCCACGAAGGCCCGGCGGTGGAGCTGCTCACCAGCCTGCTCCGCGGCCTCGGTTACCGGACGATCCGCCAGCCGGTCACGCCGGGCCGGGACAATCTCTACGCCTTCCGTGAGGCACCCGAGGTGGTCTTCTCCACCCACCTGGACTGCGTCCCGCCGTACCTGCCGCTCCGGGAGGATGAGACCCATCTGCACGGCCGCGGCACCTGCGACGCCAAGGGGCTGGCCGCGGCGATGATCGCCGCCGCCGAACGGCTCGCCGAGCGAAACGAGCGCCGCATCGGGCTGCTGTTCGTGGTTGGGGAGGAGAACGGATCGGACGGGGCCCAGGTGGCCGGCGCGCTCGAGCCGAAGGGCCGGTTCCTGATCAACGGCGAGCCGACGGAGAACCGGCTCAGCATGGGGCAGAAGGGTTCGATCAAGGTGGTGCTCGAGTGCACCGGCAAGGCCGCGCACTCCGCCTATCCCGACGAGGGGAAGTCGGCGCTACTTCCGATCCTCGACACGCTCGAACGGCTCCGCCGGCTGCCGCTGCCCTCGGATCCGATGCTCGGCGCGAGCACCCTGAACATCGGAAGGGTGGAAGGGGGCGTCGCGCCGAACGTCATCCCCCCATCGGCGCGCGCGGAGCTCCTGGTCCGGCTGGTCGGGCCCTCGGCGACGCTGCAACGGGAGATCGTCGCCTGTGCCCAGCCCGGCGTGACGGTCAGCTTCCCGACCGAACTGCCGTTCTTCAAGAATACCGCCGCCGCGCCTGCGGGATGGGAGACCACCGTGGTGAGCTATGCCAGCGACCTGCCGTTCCACGCGGCGTGGGGCCAGGGATTTCAGCTGGGGCCCGGCACCATCCGGGTGGCGCACACCAGCGGGGAGCGGATCGCCAAGGCGGAGCTGCTCGAGGGGGTGCGGCTGTACGAGAAGCTGGCGTGGGACCTGATCGCAGATGGCCGGCAGCCATCAGACGGCTGACGACGGACACCGGAGAGCGCATGAGTTCCAAGATTCCCGTATCCATCCTGGGCGCCACCGGCACCGTCGGGCAGAAGTTCGTCCGGCTGCTGGCCGACCATCCCTGGTTCGAGATCGCCGCGGTCGCCGCGTCGGAACAGAGCGCCGGCAAGCGCTACGGCGACATCGTGCGCTGGCGCGAATCGACCCCGCTCCCCGAGCGGGTCGCGGCGATGACCGTCGGCCGCTGCGAGCCGACGATTCCGGGGCGGGTCGCCTTCTCGGCCATCGAGGCGGAGATCGCCGGCCAGGTCGAGCAGGCGTTCGCCCGCGCCGGTGTGTTGGTGGTGACCAACACCAAGACCCACCGGATGGAGCCGGATGTCCCGCTGCTCATCCCGGAAGTGAATCCGGAGCATCTCGGCCTGCTCGCCCGACAGCGGCGGGAACGGGGCTGGGCCGGCGGGATCGTCGCCAACCCGAACTGCTCGACCGCCGGCCTGGTCGTGGCGCTGGCGCCGCTGCATCGCGTCTTCGGCGTCGAGAAGGTCTTCGTCGCCACGATGCAGGCGGTGAGCGGCGCCGGCTATCCGGGCGTCGCCTCGCTGGACGCGCTGGGCAACGTGATTCCGTTCATCGGCGGCGAGGAAGAGAAGATGGAGCAGGAGACGGCGAAGATCCTGGGCGCATTCGCCGGCGCCGCGGTGACGCCTGCGCCGATCGCGACCAGCGCGCATACCAACCGGGTGCCGGTCATCGATGGCCACCTCGAGGTGGTGTCGGTAGGCTTCGCCCGTCGGGTCACGCCGCGGGAGGCGGTCGCCGCGCTCGAGGGATTCCGCGCCCCCGGCGACGTCGGCGCGCTGCCGTCGACCCCCGCGCGGCCGATCGAAGTGGACCTGCGCAACGACCGGCCGCAGTCCCGGCTGGACCTCGACCGCGGCGCCGGGATGACGGTGACCGTCGGCCGGGTGCGGCCCTGCAACCTGCTCGACATCCGGCTGGCGCTGCTGTCGCACAATACCATCCGGGGCGCCGCCGGCGCCGCGATCCAGAACGCGGAGCTGCTGGTGCAGCAGGGCTACGTCACCCGGTGACCCCGATGCGCATCGCCCTGGTAGGAGACGGCCGGATGAACCGGACCATCGCGCAACTGGCGGTGGAGCGCGGTCACGCCATCCACACGGTGATCAGCGGCGCGGAGAATCGCGCCGGCGAGGCGATCACCGCGGCGCGCCTCGACGGCGCGGATGTGGCGATCGAATTCACCCGGCCCGACCGCGCGGCCGACCACCTGCTGCGCCTCGCGGCCCTGGGCATGCGAACCATCACCGGGACCACCGGCTGGCTCGACCGGCTTCCCGACGTCGCCCGCACCGTGACCGCCCACCGCAGCGCCCTCCTGTACAGCCCCAACTTTTCCATCGGCGTCCAGCTCTATCTGCGCGCCGCGCGCGATCTCGCGGCCCGCTTCGCCGGGCGGGCGGAGTTCGAGGCCTTCGTCGTGGAGACCCACCACGCGGCCAAGCTCGACGCCCCCTCCGGCACGGCGCTGCGGTTGCGCGCCACCCTGCGGGAGGGCGACGGCCAGCGCGACTTTCCGATTTCCAGTGTCCGGGGCGGGTTCGCGCCCGGGACGCACGAGGTGGTGTACGACGCGACCCATGAGACCATCCGGCTGAGCCACACCGCGCGCGGTCGGCAGGCCTTCGCCGCCGGTGCGCTGCTGGCCGCAGAATGGATTCGGGGTCGCACAGGCGTGTTCACATTCGACCAGATGCTCTTCGGGGAGGCACCATGACGACCGCACTGAGAGGATGCGGAACGGCGATCGTGACGCCGTTCACGCCGGATGGAACGGTGGACGTCGGGGCGCTCCGAAAGCTCGTGGAGTGGCAGATCGAGGACGGGATCAACTTCCTGGTGCCGTGCGGCAGCACCGGGGAGGCCCAGACGCTCTCGACGGAGGAGCGGGAACGGGTGGTGCGCACCGTGGTGGAGACCGCCTCCGGGCGGGTCCCCGTCATGGCGGGTGCCACCCACAACGACACCCGCCAGGCGGTGGAAGAGGCGCGCCGGATGAGCGCACTCGGCGTCACCTGGCTCCTCTCCGCGACGCCCTACTACAACAGGCCCACGCCCGAAGGCCTCTACCGGCACTTCACCGCCGTGGCCGATGCGGCGAGCGTCCCGGTCTGCCTCTACAACGTCCCCGGCCGCACCTCGGTCAACATGAAGCCGGAGACGGTGCTCCGGCTGGCCAGCCACCCGAACATCATCGGGATCAAGGAATCCTCCGGCGACCTGGCTCAGGTCCAGCATCTACTGCTGGGCCGGCCCGACGGCTTCGCGGTGCTCTCCGGCGAGGACTGGATGACCCTGGCAGTCATCGCCGCCGGCGGGGACGGCCTGATCTCGGTCGCCTCCAACGAGATCCCCGGCATCATGAGCGCGATGGTGCGTCACTGCCTCCGACGGCCAGTTCGCCGAGGCGCGCGAAATCCTCTACACCATCCTCCCGCTGCTCGAGGCCAACTTCCTCGAGACCAATCCGGCGCCGGTCAAGGCGGCGCTGGCCGCGATGGGGCGGATCCACGACGTATTACGGCTGCCGCTGGTCCCGCTCTCGGAGCAGCGGCGGGCACCGTTGTTCGCGGCGCTGCAGGCGGCCGGTGTCGAACCGGCGGCGGCGGTCGCCCGATGAGTGCTGACCTGCGCGTCGCGATCGAGCGCTACGCGCAGCGGGTGGCGCCGGGAGAGGAGGCGGAGGCGCTGGTCGCGTTCGAACGGCTCAAGGCGGGACTGAATGCCGGGACGGTCCGCGCCGCCGAGCGGGATGCGGCGGGCCGGTGGCGCGCCAACGCCTGGGTCAAGGCGGGCATCCTGCTCGGGTTCAGGCTGGGGACGGTACAGCCGGCCGCGGAGGGCGGACCGTTCCCCTTCTTCGACAAGCACACCTGGCCGCTGAAGCGGTTGTCGCCACTGGATGGGGTGCGGCTGGTCCCCGGGGGCAGTTCCATCCGCGACGGCGCCTTCGTCGCCACCGGCGTCGTGATCATGCCTCCTGCCTTCATCAACGCCGGGGCGTACGTCGACGAAGGCACCATGGTCGACAGTCACGCGCTGGTCGGTTCCTGTGCGCAGATCGGCAAGCGGGTGCACCTCTCGGCCGCGGCCCAGATCGGCGGCGTGCTGGAGCCGATCGGCGCGCTCCCGGTCATCATCGAAGACGGGGTCCTGGTCGGCGGCAACTGCGGCGTCTACGAGGGAACGATCGTCCGCGAGCAGGCAGTGCTGGCGCCGGGGACGATCCTCACCGGCGGGACCATCGTCTACGACCTGGTCCGCAACACCACCTACCGCAGAGAGGGCGACCGGCCGCTGGAGATCCCTGCGGGAGCGGTGGTCGTTCCCGGCTCACGTCCGGTCTCGAGCGGTCCGGGACAGGCGATGGGGATCTCGCTCTACGCCCCGGTGGTCGTGAAATACCGGGACGACCGGACCGACACGGCGGTGCGGCTGGAGGAGCTGCTGCGATAGCCGGCCCCGCGACTCGGCACGCCCGGCTTCAAGGCTCTTCCGTCCTCTGGTGCAGCGCGCGCAGCGCCAGCACGATCGACTCTCGCGACTGCAGCAACTGCTCCAGCGCCTGGTCCGGGGTGCGCCCTGAACCTGCTGCGGGCGGCTCGCCGGGCTCCAGGAAGCGCCAGAGCTGCTGCCGCACCCGCTTCGGCAGCACCGTCTCCAGATACTCGAGCGCCGTCCCCCGCAGATTCTGATCACCGGTGTGCAACCCCTGGTAGGCCAGTCGCAGCGGCTCGCGCGGGAGGATCAGGGCCAGCAGGTTGAAGACGTGCTCCAGGCTGCGGCTCGCCCGGGTGCGGAGGAGATCCGCCTCGGTGGTCGCCCACTCGTCGTCCGCCGCGTCGATGAGCTGCCGGCTTTCCCAGACACCCCGGCCCACGGCCACCTCGTTCAGCACCACCGCGAGGACCCGCTCACGGTCCACGGTGAGGGACGAATTCGCTCCGCGCAGATGGTTGAGAGCGCGACCGGCGCGGTAGCGCACCTCGAAGCGGCGATCCTCCAGGGCACGAAACAGTCCCTCGAACGCCTCCGCGGTGGGACATCCGGCGAGAACCAGCACCAGTCGCCGGCGTATGGCAAAGTCCTCCTCCGGATCCAGCAGGTGTCGCACCAGCCGTTCGGTCTCCGACTGCGCCACCGCACGCAAGCCCTCGATGGCGTCAGGCGCGGCGTCATCCCAGGCGAGAAGCCCGATCGCCGGTTCCATCAATCGCGACGTCAGAACACCGCTCCGCAACGCCTCCCGCACGATACCCGGATCGGCAGCCGTCAAGGCGCTGAGCCTCCGCTCCTCCGCACTCCGAGGGCGCACGGCCTCCGTCACCGGCGGGCGGGTGGCGGGCGGGGCGGGCCGGCCGGTCGTCAGGGGGCGGAACTGGCTCAGGTCGAACCCCCCGACAGTTTGAAGGAACGCGGCCGATCTTCCGAGGTCCCCCCCGGAGATCTGGTCGGCGCGCTGAGTCAGGCTCCGCGCGAGGGCGCCCTGATACCCGCGATGCAGCCGGCGAGCCACCGCCAGGGCCACGCCGGCAACGCCGATCGTGGCGGCCAGCAGCAGCGGGGCAGCCCAGGCAGCGGCCAGCAGCAGCGTCACCTGGATCAAGGCACCGCCCGCGACATCGCCCATGCGGGCGGCCCCGACGTCCACCAGCAGCTTCGTCGCTCGCTTCTCCGGCGGCGGTAGCGGCGTGAAGAGCAGCTCGTACGCTCCCGGAACAGCGAGTTGCGCAGCACGATCTCGATGCCGCGCGCGAGGAGGAGAGGAAGCAGGCCGGGCAGGAGCAGTCCGCCCACCGCGCCTAACGACACGCCTGCGGGCAGCAGCGCGGCGCTCCGCGCGACGCCCAGCCGCGCCAGGGCGGGGCGCAAGGCGGCAGCCTGCACCAGGATGGTGAGGAGCGCCGTCGCGGTGTAAAACATCGCGAAGAGCCGCAGCAGCTGTTCCCCGCTGGGAGCCGTCGCGGTCGCTCGCGCCTTGAACACGAAATCGAGCAGCCCCTCGGCCAGGGCGGTGAGGGCGACCAGCAACGCAAGCTGCCGGAGATACGAGGATGTCCGGAAGATCCCCGTCGCAGCGAGCGGTTTGTCAGGATCGCCGGGCTCGACCTCCCCACGGGTGCGGGGCGCTGGACGCACCGCGAGCACCAGCACCGCCGAGACCAGGTGCAGCGTGGCAAGGAGGGGGAGCATCGCGGTCACCGAGAACACCGCCCCGACCCGCTCGGGGAGCAGTCCACCCACGAGCCCGCCGATCGAGGCGCCGACGGTGATGCGTCCGATCGTGCCCCGCGCGGTGTGCGGATCGAAGCGCTCGGTGACCATCGCCCAGAAGCCGGAGACGACCAGAGCCCCGAGGGCGCTGAAGTGGAGATAGAAGAGCACCGCGGCGACCGGCCGCGCGACCCCGGCCAGCAGCCACTCACCGAGGAGCAGCACGGCGCTCGCCGCGAAGAGCCAGGGGACCAGGCGTGCCGGGCCAAGCCGGGCCAGCACTCTCGAGAGGGCGATGGTCATCAGCGCCGAGAGCAGCGCCGCCACGATGACCATCCGGGGGAGGGAGCCTATCCCGAAGGTGGAGAGGTAGAGCGCGTCCCGGGTCGCCTTGCCCGCAAGCTGAAACGCGACCATCGCGGTGCTCGCGACGGTCGCGGCGATGGCGGCGGTGCGATCGGAGTTGCGGCCCGGCACGTCCTCAGAAGGCAAAACCGGCCTGCAGGTAGACGCGGGTGCGCTCGTCGCTCGCGGCGACGGCGGCAGAGAAGGTGTTGGAGCGATTGAGGAACGCGACCCAGATCCCTCCGCCGAAGGCGGTGTGCCACCTGCTCGAGGATTCTCCGGCGAAGTACACCCGGCCGGCATCCGCCAGGCCGAAGATCCCGAGCTCGGCGGGGAGCACCAGCCGGGCGCGCACCAGCGCCAGGCGAAGCTCCGCGGAGCCGTAGGCCGAGGCATCACCGGCGTACCGATTCTCCCGGCCGAGGCGAATCGTCGCCGGGCCGCCGATGAAGGCGGCGTCGAAGTAGGGATAGGCTCCCCACAGTTTCTTTCCCCCGGCGCGGAGCGCGAGGGTAGGATCCAGCGGCGCAGGCGGGCTGAGGTACACCGCCGCCTCCGCGTGGGCTTCACCGAACGTCTCCTGAACGTCCCACCACGCGGGGTGAATCGAGCCGCCCAGCTCCAGCATCACACCCCGGCTCGCGGCGTTCCGCCGGTTGCGGGTGTCCAGCCGCAACGCGGCGCGCGCCCCGACCTCGCCGAAGTTGCCCGCGCCGTACGGATTGACGGTTGCGAGGAAACGGTCGGCCCGGCGATCGGTGGAGGCGTATTTCAGGGTCGGTCCCGCCAGCAGCGTCAGCCGCCCTCCCACCGGCAGGAGCAGCGCCAGCTCGAGGGAGAACTGATCCTGGGTCACGCGATAGAAGGCATCACTCCCGGCAGCCGAGGTCTCGTTGCCGAAGCCGTGAAAGCGGAGCACCTCGACGCCGGATGCGCGGGCAAACAGGACGAGGCTCGCGCGGGAGTTCTCCCGGTGGAACTCACCGAGGTAATCCACCCGGTAGGTCCACGGCCCGGTGGCGATGCCGGCGCGGAAGCGGTGCCGGGTGGCGAACGGGTATTTCCGGAACCCGTAGGTTGTCAGGGTGCGTCCCCCGCCGACGAAGAGCCCCACGTCCGGTCCGTAGCTCGCCCAGGTGAGTGGCTGCCAGCGGTGTCCCCAGTCTCGCGGGGGGATCGCATGCGGATCAGGACTCGGAGGCGGGACGTAGCGTTGCCGATCGATCGGCGTGGAGCGCCCCGTTGTCCGCGCATCACGGCCGTCGGCGTCGTAGAAGCGGTTCGGCCCGCCGCTCGAGGAGTCGGTGAGCCGATCGGCGCCCGAGTCGCCCAGGATTCTCACCGTGATCCCGCCTCCCACCCCGCGCACTACCGCCGTGTCATCACCCCGACCGAGGAAGAGCCGCACCTCGCGGGTCTGTCCGGGTTCGAACCGGCGTTCGAAGTATCGGCCCGCTCCAGCACCCGAGGTCCGGGACAGCCCCACCGTGACGCCGCCATCGTCGCGGCGCGCAATCGAGGCGACGTCGGCCTCGTCGGTCGCATGGATGTCCACCTGCGCGGACAGCAGGTGGTAGTAGCGGTCGACCGCTTCCATCAGGGCATCCCGCCGATGCTTGAGCCGCGCCTCCAGTCGGGGCCCGGCGAGGGCAAAGTGCTCCGCCGGCAGCGCGCGGACGGCGTCGGCGATGACGCTGTCGCTGAGTGCCGCCTGCAGCGAGCGACCGACCGAATCCCAGACCGGGCGCTCGAGGTCCGAGAGGAATCGGCGGTCGAGATCCCGGCCATTCCAGGTCTGGCCCGCCATGTCGGAAAAGCCGGCCCCGAACTTCACCAGCTTCGGCAGGGTCTGCCGCGCGATCGACAGCGCGACCCCGTCGAACCGGACGAATGCCTGGTCGCGATCGATCGGGATGGGCAGCCAGCGGCGGGGAAGCGCATCGTCCATCCGGGCCCAGCGCCACTGGTCGCGGTGGCGGTCCCAGTCACCGATGTAAACGTCGAAGAGCCGCGCCAGCAGAAAGGCCCGGGCGTCCACCCGGTCGTCGGCATCGCGGTCCACCCGCGCGAACAGGGTGTCGCTGTCGATGATCTCGACGGCGCCCTGCCAATGGGCCGCGAGCCCGCTGCCCCCGACCCGTTCCTCGAGGAACCCCATCAGTCCGCCGAAGTCGGCGCGGAACTCGCCCAGCCGGGCATCGTCAGGCAGGACGTAGAGCCGGGGCGCGTTGTGGAGGATGCTCGTCGCCGCGAGCAGCCGCGAGACCACCAGCGGTGCCAGCGGATTGGCCGAGCTGATCTGGTCCTGGACCACCCAGCCCGCGACGGTACCGCGAAGCTCTTCGGGCAGCGCCTTGGTGGGGTCCTTGTCGATCGAGCGGAAGAAGAACTGCTGGCCGCTGGGATTGCCCAGCTTGAGCGTCTTCGACTGCTGTCCGCCGGTGCGTCCCAGCGGCACGAGCCCGCCTTCCGCCGATCCCAGGTCGAGCACCTCGACGCTGACCGGCGTGGTCCACAGCGCCCGATAGTCGGTGCCCAGCACGAAGCGGTGCAGCCCGCTCGCGCCGTAGTGCGCGCCTGGCGCCCGCACCACGCTGGTCTGAGCGGGTTCGCGTCCGGCGGGCACGGCCTGGGCGGCGAGCGGTCCCGCCAGCAGGAGCAGCGCGAGCGCGGCCCTCACAGGCCGGCCGCTTTCCGCACGTACCCGCGCCCCACCAGCACCGCGAGGATGACCCAGACGAGCGCCAGCAGGAGGTTCACCCGGGCGAATCCAGTCGCCTCCAGGCCGAAGCGTGTGGTCCCGACGTAGATGAGCAGCGCCGACAGCACGTCACCCGCCCGGACGAAGAACGAGTCGATCGCCTGCTTGGCCTTGTACTTCTGTTCCCGGCTGGTGGGCAGGAAGAGGACGTTGCGGACGGTGTTCTGCAGCGAGTAGTCAGTGGCGTTCTCGGCGGTCTTCACCCACCGCACCACCGCGAGAATCGGCAGGAAGGCGAGCGCCGCGTAGCCGGCCAGGGCGATCAGCGGCAGCACCAGCACCGCGGTGCGCACCCCGAAATACCGGAGCAATCGGGAGACGACGAAGAGCTGCAGTACCAGCCCCGCGAGATTTACCCCGAAGAAGAACTCGGAGTAGAAGCGCCCGATGTACTCCGCCACCGACAGGCCGTCGGCAGTGCCGGC
The DNA here is from genome assembly GCA_963825065.1 of uncultured Gemmatimonadales bacterium. Lineage (GTDB taxonomy): Bacteria > Gemmatimonadota > Gemmatimonadetes > Gemmatimonadales > GWC2-71-9 > JADJOM01. The sequence continues at coordinate 23,358 of CAWGRU010000020.1, read as the reverse complement.
AGCGACCGCCGCCTCCGCCGCACGGGCGACGGTGCGGCCGAGGACGTACTCGCCCGTCGTGTTGACCCAGTTGAGTACCAGGATGAGCAACGCGATGAGCAGCAGGTACCGCTCCTGGTACACCAGTCGAAAGGTGCCGTGCCTGGTGGCGGTTCCGGAGAAGGAGACAGTCAGCTTCTCATTCTCCGTCCCGCCTTGAATCAGGTATTCTCCGGTCGCCGCGGGGAGCTTCTCGGTCGTGAAACGCGACGGGATGCCCGCCTCGCAGCGGGCCCGCTCGCGCGCATCCACCAGATTGCCGAGAAAGGTCGCGACCGCGAGGAGCGCCGCGGCCACGAGCAGCATCTGGGGTACGCCCAGCAGCGGAAGCAGCCGCCCCGTGATCGCGCTGCCCATGACGGCGCCGAGCGAGGCGCCGAACGCCACGATGGGAAAGAGGCGCTCCCCCTGGTCCTTGGTGTACAGGTCGTTGGCGAAGGACCAGAACTGCGCAACAATCATCAGGTTGAAGATGCCGACCCAGAGAAAGTAGATCACGCCGACCGGCAGCCCGGCGCGGGTGGCGAGGTAGAATCCCACCAGGCAGGCCACGAAGAATCCGGTCACCGCGTTCAGCAGCCGCCGGCGGGGCAGCCGGTCGGCGAGGGCGCCGTACGCCGGCACCAGGGCAAGCAGCAGCAGCGCCTGTCCCGCAGACACATACGACTTCACCTCGGCGCCCTCGCCCGAGAGAATCAGCGCCTCACGCACCGGCTTAATGATGTAGTAGGCGGTGAGCAGCAGAAACACGTTGCCGGCGAGCAGCAGGGCCGTCGTGCCCTCACCGCCGTGCACCTCGGTGAAGATGCTGAGGGCCCGGTCCACCGGACCTCGCCGCTCCACTGCTGCCGCGGTCATTCGAGCACCACCGTGACGAACCGCAGTTGTCCCCCGCGTCCCACCTGGAGCACCGTCGTCCCGCCAGCGGCGACCTGGCCGACCGCATTCCGCAGCTCGGCCAGCGTCGGCGTCCGGGTTCCGTCCGCGCCGTAGATGATGTCCCCCGGCGCGAGTCCCGCGGGGAGCGACGCATCCGCGGCGACCCCCGCCACCACCACGCCATGCGGGTCGCGCACACCAGGAATCGCCGCGGCGAGCTCGGGAGTGAGCTCCAGCCCGAGGATGCCGAGCCGCGGCAGCAGATTCTGCTCCGGCGTCACCATGTCCTGGAGCCGGTTGGAGTCGTCCTGCCGTTCGAGGACCGGGACCCGGACGATGAGTCGCTGCGGTCCGCGCAGCACCTCGAGGCTGACGCTCGAGCCGATCGGCCGGCGGTAGAGCGTCACGTCGAACTGCCGTCCGTTCTCGAGCGCCTTGCCGTCGACCGCCGCGACCACATCGCCGACCCGCAGCCCCGACTTGGCGGCGGGGCCGCCGGGATAGACGTCACCGAGGACCACGCCCCACCCCCGGGGCAGGTGCAGTCCCTCCGCCAGCGCGGGCGTGATCGTCTGGGCGAAGACCCCGATCGTCCCCCGCCGTACCCGCCCCTGGGCCCTGATCTGGTCATAGACGAAGCGCACGATGTTGCCGGGCGCCGCGAACCCGATTCCCTCGCTGCCCCCCGACTGACTGAAGATCAGGGTGTTGATGCCGACCACCGCGCCGTCGGCGCTGACCAGCGGCCCCCCGCTGTTGCCGGGATTGATGGGCGTGTCGGTCTGGATGTAGACCATCCGGTCTTCTTCCCTCAGTTGTCGGCCCAGGGCGCTGATCACACCCATGGTCACGCTGCTGGCCAGGCCGAACGGACTGCCGAAAGCGAGCACCACCTGGCCGGCCCGTAGCGAATCGGAGTCCCCGATCGTGGCGAAGGGGAGCCCGGTCAGCGCGACTTTCAGCACGGCGAGATCGGTCTCCCCGTCGATGCCGACCAGCTTGGCCGGGACCTCCTGCGAGACCGGCGCAAGCGCCGAGCGGCCCGGCGCATCCGCTGCCGCGGGCCGGGGCAGCACTGCGACGAAGCGCCGGCCGCCCTGCACCACGTGCGCGTTGGTTACGATGTAGCCATCGGCGCTCAGAATGACCCCGGAACCGGTGCTCCGCTGGGTACCGAGCAGGGCGGCGGCGCCGGTAGCACCCCCCTCCACCGGACCGTAGGCGGTGACCCGGATCTGCACCACCGTCGGCCCGACTGTCTGGACGACCGCCTCGAGCGAGCGGCTGAGGGCGTTGAGATCGGCCGGGGGACGCCCGATCTGAGCCGTCGCCGTTCCGGCACCGAGCCCGGCGAGGGCCAGGGTCGAGAGGATGGTGAACCGTCCCGTCACGCCACGACTCACGGCGCCGCCGCTTCGGATTCAACGAGAGGCATGTCCGAGCTCATCGCCTTGGTGAGCGTGAGTTCGCAGGTGGTCGGAGTCGCGCGAACCGATTCGGGCCGGTGCCGCTCCCACCAGCGCAGGGCGCGTTCCTCCGTCCAGCCGTCGTTGTCCGCGATCGCGCGAAGCCGGCGAGCCAGCTCGGCTGCGCTAGCGGGGCGATCCTCGGGGCGCTTGGCCAGACAGGCCATCACGAGGGCATCCATGGCGGGAGGAATCTCCAGCTCGATCCGCTGCGATGGCGGAATCGGCGTCTTCTGGGCGTGCTGGAACAGCATCTGGAGCGCGTTGGGTGCTTCGAACACCAGCCGGCCGGTGAGCAGCCAGTACGCCACGCATCCCAGGGCGTAGATATCGACCCGATGATCGATCGTCGAATCCCCGCGGACCATCTCGGGCGCGATGTAGGCAGGGGTGCCGGCGGTGGCATCCGGCGCGGTGAGGAGCGGCTGATCGCGCTCCAGGTCGCCAAGCGCCTTCACCAGGCCGAAGTCGAGCACTTTCACGAAGTCGACCGCGAGCCCCATGCGGCAGGTGAAGATGTTGGAAGGCTTGATGTCGCGGTGAATGAGCCCTCGACAGTGGGCCTCCGCCAGCGAGTGGCACACCTGGATCAGCAGGTAGGCGGTCCGGTCGGCGGGTTGCGGGCCGAACCGCTCCACGAGCGATTGCAGATCGAGCCCGTCGAGCAGCTCCATGACCAGGAAGAACGTCCCGTCCTGCGCCGCCCCGAAGTCGTACAGACTGATGGTGTGCGGCGACCGGAGCGAGGCGGCGGCCTCCGCCTCCCGCCGGAACCGTTCGAGAATCACCCGCGCGTGATCGGGCGAACTGCTGTCGAGCACCTCGGGCCGAATGAGCTTCACCGCCGCGGGACGCGCCAGCATCTGGTGCGAGGCCCGGTAGACTTCACCCATTCCTCCCTTCCCGAGCACCTCCTCGAGCCGGTAGCTCCCGAGTTCCCGCGCCCGACTCACCTGGCGGCCAAGCTGGCGGATGATCCTGGACGGCACGACGGCGATGATGGCACTGAGATAGGTGGGCACGAAAGCCCAGACGTAGTACATCGCGCTGTAGTCGGAGACCGCGCCCCGCAGGTGGGTGACCCACAGCGCAACCGGCTCGGTCGACGCGGCGAGCAGCGACACCCAGAGGGTCCGTGCCGGCGAGGTTGGGACGATTGCCGGATAGGCCAGGATGAGCACACAGAGCCAGGACACCCGCGGCGTGATCGGCGGTGGCACCCACTGGGACAGGAGCGCTACCAGCAGGCAGGTCAGGACCAGGAAGCCGGCGCTCAAGTCCAGCAGCAGCTGCGGCCGCCTGCTGAGTGGACCCGCCACCGCGACCAGCACCAGTGAAATGACGAGTCCGACGCCGGAGATGGGGACGCCCGGGTACGGCCACAGCTCCTCGATGACGGCCGGGTGGCCCATCAACCGGGCGACGATGGAGTTGGCGACCAGCGCAAGTGTCCAGAGGCCGGTCGCGATGAGCCCGAGCACCCAGACCCGCTTGCAGGTCTGGTGGATCACGTCGCTGGGCAGGCTCTGCCCCGATCCAGAACTCCCGGAAATCGGGGAAGCCTGAACCGGCGTGGCAGTCCTGCGGTGCAGTCGACGTAGAGTGGCCATCGGTTGTCCCGGCCGGGCGGAGGATTCCTAGGAACAACGATCAATCTGTACGTTCATCACGCCACCGCTACCCCTTGTGATGGTTTCGACGGTCGCGGGGCGTGGACATCCCACCAGCGACGCGCCTGCTCCTCGTTCCAGGACTCCGCCCCGACAGCGGCCAGCGAACGGGCCAGCGCCGCGGCGTTCGCGGGACGCTCCTCCGGCTTCTTGGCGAGACAGGAGAGCAGCAGCCGCTCCAGTGGCGCTGGTACCGGCATTTCCGTCCGTTGCGATGGAGGGACTGGAATCTCCCGGACGTGCTTCGCGATCATCTGCATGCCGTTGGCCGCCTCGAAGACGACCCGGCCGGTCAGCAGAAAGTAGCCGACACAGCCCAGTGCGTAGAGATCCGCGCGCCCATCGAACGCCTCGCCCAGCGCCAGCTCGGGGGCCATGTAGGCTGGCGTCCCGGGCGTGAGCCCGGCCCCGGTGGCGAGTGACGTCTCGGTGGTCTCGTCGGCCAGCGACTTGACCAGCCCGAAGTCCAGCACCTTCACGAAGTCGTGACGCAGCCCCAGTCGCCCGATGTGGATGTTGGCGGGCTTGATGTCCCGGTGGACCAGGCCCGCCGCGTGTGCTTCCTCCAGCGATTCGCAGACCTGACCCAGGATGTGGATCACGCGCGCCGCGGGAACGGCACCGGTCCGCCGCACCAGCGACTCGAGGTCCATCCCGTCGAGCAGCTCCATCACGAAGTAGAGCGTCTGGTCCTCCGTGACTCCGAAGTCGTACAACTCGACCGTATGGGGCGACCGCAGGCTCGCCGCGGCCAGCGCCTCCCGCCGGAATCGGGCGACGGCCAGTTGCGCGGCGCCGGCATCGGCCACACCCAGCATCTCGGGCCGGATCAACTTGATCGCTGCCGGGCGGGCCAGCATCCGATGGGTAGCCCGGTACACCTCCCCCATGCCGCCGCGACCCAGCAGCTCGCCGAGCTGATAGCTCCCCAGTTCGCGCGCCCGGGTGACTTCCTCGCCCAGCCGGGTCACGACGCGGGAGATCACCACGGCGATCCCGACCATCAGGTAGTCGGGATAGTGCATCAGGAACACGTTGCTCGTGGGGCCGAACTCCCACACTCCCCGCGCCCGCGCGATCAGCATCCCGATGGGATTCATCGAGGCCGCGATGAGTCCCGCCACCATCATCTTCCCCGGCGTGCTCGGCACGATCGCGGCGAACATCAGGATCACCGGACCGACCCAGGTGATCGTGGGCGCCACCGACCAGCCGCCGACGACCGGCGACCAGTGCCAGGTCAGGCCGAGCCCCAGCGCGGTAAGCACCATGTAGACCAGGCCCAGATCGAGAACGAACCGTGGATCCCGCTCGGGCCGGCGGGCATAGAGGAAGAAGCTGAGCGACAGGGCCACGCTGCCGACGACGATCCCGTCCGACGCCGTCGGCACCAGGACGGCCCGATCCCCCCCGCTCTGCATCCAGAGAGCGACCCGAAACAGGACCGATCCGATCACCCACAGCACGGCGCCGAGCAGCGAGATCACGCACAGCCGGCGCGACGCCTCCTTGAGGATGTCATCGGGCAGCGCCCGATGACCGCCGCGCGAGGTCCTGAGCTCGGCGGGAGTGCTCCCGACGGGGGGGCCGATCAGCTGGGGTCTGGGCATGGCCGGTTCACTTTCCACCACTGCATCGCCTGCTCCTCGCTCCATGACTCGTCCGGAATCGCCGCCAGCGAGCGGGACAGTTGTGCGGCGCTCGGCGGCCGGTCGACCGGATCCTTCGCCAGGCAGGCGAGCACCAGCCCATTCAGCGCCGGGGGGACGGTGAGTTCGGCGCGCGCCGCCGGGGCCACCGGCGCCTCCCGCATGTGCTTGGCGATCATCTGCAGACCGTTGGCCGCCTCGAACACGAGCCGCCCGGTGAGCAGGTAGTAAGCGACGCACCCCAGCGCGTAGAGGTCGGCCCGGCCGTCGACCGGCTCGCCCAGCGCCATCTCAGGCGCCATGTAGGCTGGCGTCCCGGCGACGGAGCCGGCCGCCGTCGCGAGGGAGTGCTCGGGATGCTCCGCCGCGACCGACTTGACGAGACCGAAGTCGAGCACCTTCACGAAGTCCTGGCGCATGCCCAGCCGGCCGATGTGGATGTTGGCGGGCTTGATGTCGCGGTGCACCAGTCCGCGGGCGTGCGCCTCTTCCAGCGATTCGCACACCTGCCGGAGAATGTGGATGACGCGTCCCGCCGGCACCGGCCCCTTCTGCCGCACCAGCGACTCGAGGTCCATTCCGTCGAGCAGCTCCATCACGAAATAGAACGTCCGGTCCTGGGTCACCCCGAAGTCATACAGCTCCACCGTGTGCGGCGAGCGCAGGCTCGCCGCCACCTCGGCCTCACGCCGAAATCGCTTGATCGCCAGTTCCGCCTCCACGCTGCCCGCGGCACCGAGCATCTCGGGCCGGATCAGCTTGATGGCGGCCGGACGGGCCAGCATCCGGTGGGTCGCGCGGTACACCTCACCCATCCCCCCGCGGCCGAGCAGCGCCCCGAGGTGATAGCTCCCCAGCTCCCGCGCCCGCGCCACCTCACGGCCCAGCCCGTAGATGATGCGCGCCGCCAGATAGGCGAACGCCGCGGCCACCGCCGGACCGAAGCTGGCCTCGAAGTAACTGGCCGGATCGGTCACCCGCACCCTCCCCGACAGGGCCAGTACCAGCAGGGCCAGGGGCGACATCGCGGCGGCGGTGAGGGCGGCGGCCAGCATCCTTCGGGGCGGACCGGGCATGATGAGCGGAAACATGATCACGACCGCGGGGATCCAGGTCAGATTGGGGAGGATGCCGTTGTTCAGGTAGTACTGCCAGTCGGTGATGATGGCGATGACGAAACAGATGGCGACCTGGTACGCCAGCCCGAGCGTGTGCAGGGTGGAGGACGAGACCCGATCGCCGCGTGCGGCCCACCAGAGTCCCCCAGAGGCGATCACCGCACCCAGGTTCAGCCACTGGAACATGCCGCTTTGAAAGGAGCCCCTCGGCAGAGGGTGACCTGTGATGACCACGTATATCCAGGCGCCGACATAGAGCACCAGGTCGAAGCCGAACGCGAACACGAAAAACCCGGCGAGCAGGCGGATGCGCCCGCGCACCTCTTCCAGCAGATCGGACGGGAGCGACCCAGCGCCCTTCGCGCCATCCGGACCGACCACCGGCCCGGCGCTGGAGAAGCCGGGATCCGCCGGTGTATGATCGACGGAGAGTTCGATCAGCTGGGATGCGGGCATCGGCCGGTGGCACCGGCTGCGGCGCGTGACAGGGGCATCCTGCGGACAGGCTGGAGAGTCATCCAAATCACGGCGTCTGGGGTGAGGGGACCCGCGCGACAGGTCAAAGCTGCCCCACCAGGATGACAAGTCAACTGCCGGCAGGGCCGGGACGCGGAGGCCCCTCGCACCCGGCCGCGGTCAGCGAGGTCCATTCTTCAGGAGGAACCATCCACCATGCACCACACCCACTACCTCTGGTTCCACACCAAGCAGCGTCAGGAGATCATCGACATCACCGACGAGGTCGCCTCGCAGGTGCGCACCAGCGGTGTCCTCGAAGGCTATGTCCTGGTCTCGGCCATGCACATCAGCGCCTCGGTCTTCGTCAACGACCACGAATCGGGGCTGTGGCACGACATCCTGCACTGGCTGGAAGGGACGATCGCCCCCTGGGATCCGCCCCGCTACCGTCACAATGACACCGGCGAGGACAACGCCGCGGCGCATCTGCGCAGTCTCACGATGGGCCACGAGGTGATCGTCCCGGTCACCGCCGGCGCGCTCGACCTCGGCCCGTGGCAGAGGGTCTTCTATGGCGAATGGGATGGCCAGCGCCGCAAGCGGGTCATCATCAAGGTGCTCGGCGAGGGTTGAGAATGGGCTCCTCGAGCCAGCGCCAGCTCGCCAGCGCGAGTCCGATGGAGATGACTCCGGCGATCAGGCCGAGCAGGATGACACCGGGCAGATCCGAACCGAGGATTGCCGGAATGGTCCCGGCCTTCAGGCCGAGCAGTGTCAGGCAGATGATGACCGGCTGGTGCCAGAGGTAGAGGGCGTAGCTGTACCGCCCGGCCTGAGTGAGGGGCCTCGCCTCGAGCCAGCGGGTCAGTCGGCCGGACGGTCCCGCCGCGGCCGCATTGACCAGGATCGCCCCCATCAGGACCATGATGGCGTTCAGCCCGAAGGTGAGCATGAACGGATCGCCGTAGGCGAGCTGGCCCCGCGTCGCGAGGAGGAGCCCGAGCGTCGCCGCCGAGACCCAGCCCGGAATGCGCGCGGCGCGCGCGGCGCCGGCCAGGCCCTGCGGCCCCCGCGCCAGAATTGCGAGCAGCGATCCGACTGCCAGACCGTCCATGCGAGCCGGCAAGCATGACGTAGCCGGCGACCGGATTGCCGGTCTGCGCGAACACCACTCGGCAGGCGCTCGCCGCCAGGATGCATCCCGCCGCCGTCCACCCGAGCGATCGGCGGCCGAGACTGACCGCCAGCAGCGGCCAGACCAGGTAGAACTGCTCCTCGACGGCCAGCGACCAGTAGTGCTGCATCGTCGGGAGCAAGGCCGACCATCCCTCACGCGCAATGAGCACGTTGGTGAACCAGGTCGCGGTCCACTCCAGCCGCAGGGCTGCGAACTGGCCGCGCGCGGCGAAGAAGAGCGTCTGGACGAGGAGGGCGGCGAAGTAGGCCGGCACGATGCGCCGGATGCGCCGGATGTAGAAGTGGCGGAGGCTGCCGGGCTGATCGCGGGTGTCGAGCAGGATGCCGGTGATGAGGAAACCCGACAGCACGAAGAACAGGTCCACGCCCAGCCAGCCGTGGAGGGCGATCCCCAGCACGGTGCGATCCAGGGCCGTCCGCCCGGTCGCGCCGCCGAAGAACGCCACGTGGTAGACGAACACCGCGAGCACGGCGAGCCCGCGCAGCCCGTCAAGGCTCGGGTATCGCTCCGACCGCATTCCGCAAACTAACCCCGGAGCCGCGGCGCCTCTCAGGGCGCCACGATCTTCACCCGCGGCAGGCGGCTGGCGACGCCATCCGTGAGGTCCACGGTGACGCCCGTCCGGCCCGCCTCGATCCGCGCCCTGCCCCCCCGTGCAAACGAGAGGATTTCGCCTGTGCGCGCGTCACGCACCACCGCCATCGGGTAGGCCGGGTCCCACTGCAGATCCAGATCCTGACCGACCCGGGAGCCCCGCACCGCGGCGGCCTGCAGCCGCGCTCCAGGGGACTGCGCCGCACCCGCTTGGAGCGCCGCCGAGGGGAACCGCAGCGCTGTCAGCCCATGCCCGGTCAGCCGAAGCGATGAGAGCCGCGCCTGTTCTGTCGGCGCGAGCGGCACGACGTACGCGAAGTGGTACTCGTCTCCGGACGGAAGATCCTGGACCAGATCCCCACCGAACGACAGACTGAAGACCCGTCCGCCGCGGGCATCGAAGCCCTCCAGCCGATGCGGGCCCGGCTCGGCCGGCAGCCGCGCGGGTGCGTCGACCACCACCGCAGGTTCCAGGACAACGCTGCCGTTGACGATGCGTCCCCAGACCAGCAGCCCCTGGCCCGCGCCACCCACGGCGGGCTGGATGCTCGGCCCGGTGCCACGGTTGGTCAGGACCTGCATGTAGTTGTAGTCGCTGATCCAGTCCGGGTTGCAGTAGCTCATCAGGTCCTTGTAGGTCCCGGGCGCCTTGAGCGAGAGGGCGCCGAGATCGATTCCCCAGGTGCCGACGTCGGCGTTGGCGTATGGATACTGCGGGTCCGGTCCGCTCGGATTTCCGCACGGCGCGTGCGGCAGACCGAAGTTGTGCCCGAGCTCGTGCGCGATGACCCCGGGCGCACTCGAGGCTTTGTCCCAGGCGACCGCCGCGGGGAACCCGATGTAGCCCAGCCCGGCAATGCCGCCGCCGTAGGTCACCTGCAGGATGCCGACGTAATCGCGCGCGCTCCCGTCCGAGGCCCGGAGCGCGCTGAGCTCGTTGAGCGTCTGCGACCAGGCGTTATTCGCATCGTCGGACTGGTACACGGGGGCCGCGGTCGTATAGGTAGCCCGCAGGTCGACGGTCGTCGTGCCGAGTGGGAAGATCCGCTGCGTCGTCGCGGCGAAGCTGGCCATGTTGCCGGCATTCACCTGCCCCGTGAGGTTGTTCACCGACTGCTTGATCGGCACGAAGCGAAGATCGAACTGTGGCACGCTCTGGACCGTCACCGCCTGCCTGGCGGCGCCCCCGGGCCAGCGGTTGTCGGTCTCATCGGTCTCCGCGTAGGCATCTCCCGGATCCACCTGGGCCTGAATGGACAGACCGGAGACCACCCGGCTGCCGGGAATCAGCACATTCCACGAGCTGGCCAGCGTCGCAGTGTCTACCGTGGTCGGCGTGGAGGCCGCGGGGGCCGCGACGTCGAGCGAATCGATCTGAGTGGCACCCTGGAAGAGGCGCAGGCGCACCATCGGGTGGGCGGCGTTGGCGGCGTTCGCTTTCGCGAACACGCGCAGCAGGGCGTCGCGGCCGGCGACCATGGGCACCGAATTGTTCGCTCGCTGGGTGCTCTGGAGCAGCTGGACGCCGGCGATCTGGAGGTTGATCGTCGCGAGTGGGCCGCCAGTGTAGGTCGCGGTGACCAGTGCGGTGTCGTTGACGGCGACCAGCACGCTGTCCGCCGACAGCGCCGCAGTCCAGGTCTGACTCTGGGCGGTGACGTATCCGGCGCTGAGGTAGTACTCTCCCGCCGGAAGCCCGGAGACCTGGGTCGTCGCGGTAATCGTGCGGGAGTAGCCGAAGGGGCCGGTCACGGTGATCCTGCCTCCGGTGCCGGCCGGAAGTCCGCTCACCGTCACCGCCAGGCTGCCGCCCGCTCCCGGGCCGACGACAGACTTCTGCGAGCCGCCGCAGCCCGCGAGGAGGGTCGCGAGCAGCAGCAGTGCGGCCAGCAGGGCGGACGCGATGACCCGGGGCTCGCGGCTGGACGGGACGACGGCCTGATCAGTTCGGCGCATGGACACCGTTACCTCCATAGTTTCTCGTGCCCCCGAACGCCTGGGACTCGAGCGGAAAGGGCCGCGTATTGTCGACCGCGGCGATCTGCTGGCGCACCGAGCCCGGGAAGGGCGTCGGGGCGGCATGGCCGCCGAAGGGGTCCGTGTACCACACCGTGGGCCCGGCGGCGTTGGTGATCGACGTCTGGTTGAAATACACCTCGCGCGTCAGCCCGTTCAGCGTCGAGCGCGGATCGTCCCAGGTCACATCCAGCACCTGCCCGATGCCAGTCGAGGCGTCACACGCACCCCCCGCCGCCCGGTCGCCGTCCGGCGCGGTCTCGTAGCAATAGTAGTCCTCATGCCGTGGCCCGGCCGGATCCCAGGTATCGAGCGCCTCGTTGGCGACACCGAACGGGATGGGCCCGGTGACCGGATAGAGGGCGGATCCCCTCGGATCCCGGCCGTGCTCATGCCCGAAGTGGCAGCCGCTGACCGGATCCCGGGGCGGATGCCAGGTCGGGTACAACTTGCCATCGGGACCCACCACCGAGTATCGGTCGTGCGTCGCCTGACTACAGTCATCCCATGTGCTGGGCGTCCAGATCCCGTAGGCCGCGCTGAACACCGGCGGTCCCCCGGATCCCGGCCCGCCGCCGTCCCCGCAGCCGGCAATCGACTGGACCAACAGCACGGGCACGACGAGACGCCCGAGGGAAGTCGGAACGACGCGCATCGGCAGCCTCACGGCTTCTGGGGAGGGAAAAAGCGGGCCACGCCGGGAGCAGCGCAGACGGGGCCGAGCTGGAATGTGGGGCGGGGATCGGGAGGAGGGCGGTGCCGCGGGTCACTAACGCAACTTCTTGTCTCTAAATCGCTTGCTCCCCTCCCCCGTGGCCTTCGCTGCGCCGGCCGGGGGGCTCGGCCCGACGGGCGTCAGGCGGCGGACCCACCACCCGGTTCCGGCCCCCCTCCTTGGCCTCGAAGAGCCTTGCATCCGCCCGGTCGAGCAGGTCTTCTGCCTGAGTCCCGTCGAATCCGTAGGAGGCGAGCCCGATGCTGATCGTGACGCGGGCGATGTCGGCCCGGCGGGGAATTGGGAGCGGCAGGGCCTCCACCGCACGCCGAATCTCCTCGACCCGGTCCATCGCCGCCGCGGAATCCATCCCCGGAAAGAGCGCGACGAACTCCTCGCCCCCGTAGCGCACGACGAGGTCGCTCTGCCGGATGGCCGCCAGGATGGCGCGGGCCACCAGCCGGAGCGCGACGTCGCCCGCGGAGTGCCCCCAGCGATCGTTGAACTGCTTGAAATGGTCGATGTCGATCATCGCCAGGGCCACCGGCTCGTGATACCGCCGGGCTCTCGAGAGTTCGGCCAGCACCCGCTCGTCGAAGTAGCTCCGGTTGGGCAGGCCGGTCAGCCGGTCGCTGCGCGACTGCCGCCGCAGCCGCTGGCTCCGCAGCACGATCGCGGCGGCCAGCAGCGTAAAGACGGCGAGCAGTATCAGCCGGGAGATCTGGGTGGCCCAGTCGAACGAGCCATAGCCATGCAGGTCGATCGCCGGATCGTCCAGGTCCCAGAGCGTGTGCGCCGTGATCACCAGGACCAGGTACTGCACCAGCGCGGCGATGCCCGCGGCGACGCTGATGCGGGCGTCGTAGCGGAGCGCGGTGGCGCCGATGGCGACGAAGTAGACCTCGAACAGCAGCCGGCTGTTGACGGTGGTGATCGGCTCGTTGAGGAACAGGAAGGAGGCCAGCCCGGCGCTCACCATCGACACATCGAGCAGGCTGGTGGCGAGACCCAGCCAGGGCCGATAAAAATCCCGCTTCAGCACCTGCTGGGCCCCCACCGCCAGCACCAGCGCGAGCAGGCAGATGCCCAGACCCACCACCCCGGGCGTGACGTACACGTCGAACAGGATATTGATGATCGGGATGGGCAGCAGCAGCAGGATCAGGATCATCCGCACCCGCGCGACGATCAGTTCACCCTCGGCGCCGGCATCCATCTGCAGCGGGTCAGGGGGCGCCAGCAGGCGACGCCAGGCCGTCCGCTCGGGGACCGTCGTCACGGCCTCCGCGCTGCTGATCGCCCGCGAGGTCCGGCGGTGGAACAGGTAGTTGTCAGTCATGAGCCGGGGGCCGCGCCCTCACATGAGGCGGTATTTCGGGCCACTGCCACCCTCCCGCGGAGTCCACCGCGGTCCGAGCACGTCGGTGGCCTTGCAGTCGATGCAGTTGGGCGCGTTGACCCGCAATGCGTCGCCCACCCGTTCGTAGACGCCGGCCGGACAGAGGTGGGCATAGAAGTCGGCCACCTCGCCGGATACCTCGGTCCCGACCAGCAGGTGCTGCGGAATCGTGTCACGCGTCGCGTTGCCGGACTTGAATACCGCGTCGACCTTGCTGAACGTCAGGACTCCATCGGGCGCCAGCGGCTGGCCGACTCGGCCGCCCTGCGATTCGACGGCCCGGGGCTGCTCGGCGTCCTCGTGCATCGCGATCCGCCCCCCGGGAAACCGGCCACCCGTGAGGGTCATCAGCCCCGCCTTCACTCCACCGGCGACGAATCCATCCTTGAATGCCAGGCGCATATTCCGGGTCTTGTACAGGTCCCGGACGATGTAGCTCTCGTTGACCAGCCGGTCATAGGTCGCCAGGCTGGCGGCCGACACATCGTCGGACTGCAGCGCCTCGAAGGCGGCCTGCGCGGCGTAGATGCCGGACTGCATCGCGTAGTGGATCCCCTTGAGAGAGGGAACATCCACGAACCCCACGGTGTCCCCGGCCATCAGCAGGCCGTCGCCGGCGCGACGCGCCGGCAGCGCGTGAAAGCCGCCCTCCGGAATCGTCTTGGCGCCCCATTCCAGCAGTTCGCCCCCATCGAGGATCGGTCGCACCAGCGGGTGGAGCTTCAGCCGCTGCAGCAGGCCGTGTACATCGAGGCCGGCTTCGCGATAATCGAGACCCACCACCAGGCCGAGCGATACCAGTTCAGGGCCGAGCGGGTACATCCAGCTCCCGCCGAAGGCGGAGGACGGAAGCGGCCAGCCGAGGGTGTGAATGACCCGGTCGAGAGGGCGCTTCACCTTCCAGACCTCCTTCACCCCGAGCGCAAAGATCTGGGGATTCTCCGAGCGGATGCCCTGCCACTCGCGGTACGCCTGCCCGAGCGTCCCCCGGGTGCCCTCGGTGAGCACCGTGATCTTCGCGCTGATGTCGGTCGGCTCCTGGTAGCTCCCGGTAGGCTGGCGCTCGCGGTCGAGGCCGGACGGCGTGGTACGAACGCCCTTCACGGTGCGCCCTTCCACCAGCAGCGCGTCCGCGGGGAACCCGGGGAAGATGTTCACCCCGAGCGCCTCGGCCTGCTCCCCCAGCCAGCGCACCAGCTCGCACAGCGACGCGGTGTAGTAACCGCTGTTGTGCATCGTGGGCGGCGTGGGGATCCGGAGCGAACCGCCTGCCGTGAGATAGTAGACCGCCTCCCCGCCGACCGGCTGGCGAAAGGGAAAGTCCGCATCGGTCAGCTCGGGAAACAGCTCACGCAGGGCACGCGGATTCACCACCGCCCCGGACAGACTGTGCTCCCCAAGACTGCCGGCCTTTTCCAGGACGCCGATGTTGAGGTCGGGCATCGTGGAACCGGCGGCCTGCGCCGCCTTGACCAGCTTCGCGAGCTTGATCGCCCCGGCGAGGCCGGCAGGCCCCGCCCCGACGAACAGCACGTCCATCTCCAGCGCCTCGGCACCCGGGGCCTGGGCCAGGATGAGCTCATCGAGCGGCAGCGGCCGCTGGTGGCGGCGAGGGAGTATCGAGGTCACGAATGACCACTCCTTGGAGGAGGCTGGGAGGGTGGCAGAATATAAGGTGGGGCGGCGGGGTCGCCATCCGGCACTCGCGATATCGGGGAAACGCAAACGCCGCGGTCCGTCACCCCGTATTCCGCCAGCTTGCGCCGGCTTCATACTCGTCAATGGGGATCGGGAGACGCGGCGCGTGAAGGTCTGCGGATGGTGCTGCCGCGGAGCCTCGTTGCAGGCATGATGCCACGCGCTTTCTCAGCGCAAGCAACCGCGCGCCATCGCTGGAAACCAGCCGTCAACTCGTTCCCTACCTGTCGGATAGCGTAGACCTGCGTGCGGAATGCGGCCTGCGGGGCAGGCTGCGCCTGATCCCGCCGCGGGCGGGCCCTCTACAGAGGTGTCGCGATGCCAGTCTGGATTCTGGAACTCCCACCCGCGCTGCCCGGCCCTGAAGAATCGTCCGGGCGGTGGCTATCTTGAATGATGCAGACGCCCGCGATCCCCGGATTTCGCCCAGTCCCGTTCACGGGCGTCATTTATGTCATGGCCGAGGCGGCGCGCCACGGCTACCGCTACGGGCACCCGGAGTGGTGCAACCTGGGTCAGGGCATGCCGGAGACCGGTGTCTTGCCCGGCGCCCCGCCGCGGGTCGATGCCGTCCAGATCTCCCTCGACGATCAGGAATACGCTCCCGTCAACGGGATCCCGGAGCTTCGCCAAGCGGTCGCGGCGATGTACAACACGTTGTACCGGCAGGGGAAGTCGTCACAGTACAGCGAACGCAATGTCTGCATCTGTGGCGGTGGCCGGGCCTCCCTGACCCGGGCCGTCGCGGCGCTGGGAGAAATCAATCTCGGGCATTTCCTCCCCGACTACACCGCCTACGAGGAGCTGCTCGACATCTTCAAGCTCTTCACCGCGATTCCGATCCTGCTGGATGGCAAGCGCGGCTATGAGTTCTCCGTCGAGGACCTGCAGCGGGAGATCACCGGCCGGGGATTGTCGGCGGTGCTGCTCTCCAATCCCAACAATCCGACCGGCCGGGTGCTGCGGGGGGCAGAGCTGGAGGGCTGGGTCGGCACCGCGCGAGAGCTGCAATGCTCGCTGCTGCTGGACGAGTTCTACTCGCACTACATCTGGACCCGGGACGCGGAGATGGTTTCCGCGGCCCAGTACGTGGAGGACGTGGACCGCGACCCGGTCATCCTGTTCGATGGCCTGACCAAGAACTGGCGCTATCCGGGCTGGCGCTGTACCTGGATCGTCGGTCCCCGCACCGTCATCGACGCCGTCTCCAGCACCGGGTCCTTCCTCGACGGCGGAGGCAGCAAGCCGCTGCAGCGATCCGCGCTGCCGCTGCTCACGCCGGACGTCGTGCGCGCGGAAACCGCCGCGATCCGGACCGCATTCCTGCGGAAGAAGAAGATCATGCGGGCCGGACTCAAGGCGGCCGGCATGCGCTTCGATCTGGACTCGGAAGGCACCTTCTACTGCTGGGCGGACGTGTCCGCGCTACCAGGCGCCATCAATGACGGCATGTCGTTCTTCAAAGCGGCCATCAGGGAGAAGGTGATCTGCGTGCCGGGGGAGTTCTTCGACATCAACCCCGGCAAGCGGCGCAGCGGCCGGCCATCCCGATTCCGCCAGTACGTGCGCTTCTCCTTCGGACCCGAAGAGGCCTCGGTGACGGAAGGGGTCGCTCGGATCCAGCGCCTGGTGGCGGCGGCGAAGAGCGAGAAATGAGAAGTGAGAAGGAGCAGCGGTGTCGCGCCGACTTCCCACTTCTCACCCCTCTCCCGCGGATCAGGCTGCCAGATGCTTCGCGATCTTCTCCTCGAGGATGCTGCGGAGCCGAGGATCGGCGCCGATCAGCCCATCCACCGGCTTCCCATCCTTGAAGAGCAGGATCGAGGGAATCGAACGGATGTTATAGCGCATCGCCGTCGCCTGGTTCGCGTCGGTGTCGAGCTTCAGCACCTTCACCCGGCCGCGATAATCCTCGGCCAGCTTCTCGACCACCGGCGCGACGGCCCGGCAGGGGCCGCACCAAGTCGCCCAGAAATCCACCACCACCAGCCCCGAGGCCTGCTCCACCTCCGCCGGGAAGGTGGCATCGGTCACCTGCAGGTTCAGCTTCGTCGTCATACAGTCCTCTCGTTCTCCCTAGGTATGCGGCTCATCAGCGAGCCGTCAGTCCACCATCGACCAGCAGCGTGTGGCCGGTCACGAATGAAGCACCCGGCGAGGCCAGCCAGACCACCGCGTCGGCGATCTCCTCCGGCTGGCCGACCCGGCCCACCGGGTGGGCGCTGGTGATGCCGGCCTTCCGCTCATCGGCGCCGCCGGTCAGTCGCTCGAACATGTCGGTCTCGACGACCCCCGGCGCCACCACGTTCACCCGTATCCCCTCCGCAGCGACTTCAAGCGCCACCGCCTTGGTCAGCCCGATCACCGCGTGCTTGGTCGCGGCGTACAGTCCCAGGTTCGGGAAGGCGATCACGCCCAGCACGGAGGAGTTGTTGATGATCGTCCCGCCGCCGCGGGCGCGCAGCGCCGGGATCTCGTGCTTGAGGGCGAGCCAGGTGCCCCGGACGTTGGCGTCGAAGACCGTGTCGTAGTCGGCGCTGGTGGAGGTCGCGATCGGCCCGGCACCCGCCTCGGTCCCGGCGTTGTTGAACGCGATGTCGAGGCCGCCAAAGGTCCGTTCCACCTCGGCGACCAGCGCCTGCACCTCCGACTCCTTCGTCACATCGGCCACCACCGCGGCCGCCTCACCTCCCTCGCCCTGGATCAGGCGCACCGTCCCCTCGAGGGGGCCCAGCCGCCGGCCGGAGACCACCACCTTCGCCCCCTCGCGGGCAAACGCCTGCGCCGTCGCCCTGCCGATCCCCGATCCGCCGCCCGTCACCAATGCCACCTTGCCCGTCAGCGTTCCCATGATCACTCTCCCTCAATCGGTAAATAGACAACTATCGATGTTGTTCTTCAAAAAGAACTCCCGCTTGCCGCGGGAGGTTCCCTCTCAGATCGTCCGGCTCAACTCCGCGGACGACCTCGCAACAGTCGCCGGTCGAGCTGGGCGAGATACTCCTCCAGCACCTCCGGCCGCGACCGGTACAGCCGCATCTGGCCGTCCTGCCGCACCGCCACCAGTCCCGCCGTATACAGCTCCTTGAGGTGGTGCGAGACGGTCGCCTGGGTGATCGGGAACCGCTCGCACAGCGCCTTGCAGGAGAGTTCGGGGGCGCCGGCGATGGCCTCGAGGATCTCGAAGCGGCGGTCGTCCGCCAGCGCCTTCGCGATCCGTTCCATCTCCTCACCCGCCAGGCGGGTCATGACCGCGGTCCCGTCATCAGGTAGATATAGATAGTCATCGGAAGTATACACTTGACGCACAGTAGGGCTCACCGAGCCACCGCCTCCCGATAGGTGAGCCGCTTGCCCTCTGCTCCCTCGATCGCCATCACCGTGCGTGCCCCATCATCCAGCTTGCGGTAGTTGTACCGGAACTCGAACTCCGACACGTACCGGTGCAGGTGCTGCTTGCTCACCGAGTGGAAGCGTCCCGTAGATGCCGCGCTTGAGGAGGGAGAAGAACCCCTCCACGGTGTTGGTCGTTACGTCGCCCCGCGCATATTCGCCCGCCGAATGATTCGCCGTCTGTTCATGCCCACCGGCAAACTGCCGCCCGATGGTCCGGTACTGGGGGCGCTCATCGGTGATGAGCCGGGCACTCTGGTCCACATGTTCCGCGAGAGTGCTGGCGAGGCTGGCCGCTGAGACATTGGCGACCACCCGAGCCCGTACACGCCCGCTGCGCTCCACCATCGCTACGACCGGTGGCTTGCGATCCTTGAAGTCGGGGGCCGGGCCGCGCTTCGCCTGCGTCCGCCCTGGCTTCCGCTCGTAGGTCTTGTAGCGCGGCTTCCCGCCTACGTAGGTCTCGTCGGCTTCCACAATGCCGGTCAGCTTCGGCTCTGGTGCGGGGTCGCTCTGCATCGCGAACCGGATTCTGTGCATGAGGAACAGGGCCGACTTGTAGCTCAGGCCCGTCTGCCGTTTGATCTGCAGGGCGCTAACACCCTTCTTGCTGGAACAGGCGGCCCAGAACCCGTAGCACCAGTGGCGCATCGGTATCCGGCTGTCCTCGAAGATGGTCCCGATGCGGACCGTGAACTGCTGCTTGCAGCCGTGGCAGCGCCACAGGAACCGCTTGTTCCGATTTCCGGCGGCATCCTTCATCTGAGCGACGTCCAGATCACCGCAGCGCGGGCGAGCCGGGGAATCCCCCCACCGCTGGCGCTCCATGAACTCCACAGCCGTTGCCTCATCTGAACAGGCGGCTGGCAACTGGGAGATGATCTCCGACTTGTCGGAGGCAACTTTGAGGGTGCGGGGCGTCTTGGGCATGGAATAATGATACTACACGCACGACGGTGCGTCAAGTAGCATTATTCGAGTGTATCAAAGTGCGACATACGGGGGCACTCTCGCAAGCACCTTATGGGCTTTCATTTGCGGATGGCTGGTGGTAGATTCTCTACCTCGAACGAGGGGACGTTTCTACCACCAGCAAGTGCCGAGGCCCAATGCCGGATTCTCATAACCAGGACGAATCTCCCGAAATTCACCGCGACCCCTATGAAGTGGAGGCGGTGCTGCTGCGCCTGTTCGGGCTGCCGGTGAGTGTATTAAGGAACGCACTCCTCCAGGCGCGTTTTCAGTGGTCCACATGCACCGAGAATGACGCTCCCAGCTTTCCCGGTACAATCTTCTGGGGGTACGTCCTGCGCTTCTTCCGGGAGGGTGCGCTTACGCATGGATGGACCAAGGATGATCCCAGGAACTTCTCTCTTGCGCTGAGCCCGGACGGCAAGACGGCCATCGCGGTCGAGACGGGCGACGAGAACACAGGCAATCTGGCCGACTTCCCGCAGCCCAAGACCAAGTCCAAGAAGGGTCCCGCCACAAGCGATGCGGTTGAAATCAACCGCATCCAGCTTGAGATGTTCCCCATCGCTGCGGCACGTCCGAAACCGACGCTCTGGGTCTTCCTAGTCCGGGTCGATCGAGACGGCGGAGTTTTCGGAGAGCTGTCGCTGCCGATGAACATGGGAATTGACGGCAAGATCGAGCGGTGGCAGAAGCGTATCGTCATCTCCATGGACACCGACTCAGGCGAACCGGATCTCTATCGGCGCGTCCCTGAGCCCGGTCCCGATATCGAAATTAGGGTGGCCCGGAGGTAGTGATATGAGTAACACCCCCCCGCTCTTCGAACCCTCGCGTCTCTGCCTGGCGCGCCGCAGAAGGGGTTGGAGTCGCACTGAGACGGCGAGGAGGAGTCACCTCACGGCGCGCTCCATCATCGCCTACGAACTCGGGGAGAGGGTACCGAGCCAAGAGAGCTTGGTGGCGCTGGCGCAGGCATTGGAGTATCCCATCGCCTTCTTTCAGCGCTCCAAGGTTGACTCAATCCGAGAGGAGGGAGTGAGTTTCCGCGCGCTGTCTCGGATGACCGCTACAGAACGCGAGCAGGCATTGGCGAGCGGCGACCTAGCAATGGAACTTTCCGGCTGGCTCGACGGAGAGTTCGACTTGCCCTCGCCTGCCATCCCCGACTTGCACCCCCAGTCTACGCCCGAGGCTGCGGCAAACGCACTGCGGATTATCTGGGAACTTGGGGACCGGCCCATTAAACACCTGGTTGGCCTGCTTGAGAGCAAGGGGGTAAGGGTCTTTTCCCTTGCCGAGAACACCCTTTCACTCGACGGCTTTTCATTCTGGAAGAAGGGGCGCCCTTACATCTTTCTGAACACGCTGAAATCCGCCGAAAGGAGTCGCTTCGACGCCGCCCATGAGCTGGGGCACATTGTTCTCCATCAGCATGGGCTGCCTAGCGGCAGGAAGGCCGAGCAGGAGGCAAACCAGTTTGCCGCGGCCTTCCTCATGCCGCGCACCAGCATGTTCGCGTTTGCGCCCCGCAACCCTACCATCGCCCAATTGCTTGAGGCCAAGCAGCCCTGGGGGGTGGCAGTAACGGCCTACGCACATCGGATGCACGAGATTGGACTTCTTTCCGAGTGGTACTACAGATCGCTTTGCATCGAAATGCAATCCAGGGGCTACAGACAGGCAGAGCCGCAGGCTGGGACACGCGAGATGTCACAGATTTGGCCGAAGGTTTTTTCGATAGTTCTGCGGAAAGAAGGCACAACTCGACAGGAGCTCGCCTCTACTCTCGGCTGGCCGCTTCGTGAGCTCCGCGCACTGGTGTTCCAGCTCGTGCTGTCGGCCGAGGATGGCGGTAATACCCCGACTGGTGAGATGCCGCATGAGATGGTGCCGGA
This sequence comes from uncultured Gemmatimonadales bacterium, assembly GCA_963825065.1. Classification (GTDB taxonomy): domain Bacteria; phylum Gemmatimonadota; class Gemmatimonadetes; order Gemmatimonadales; family GWC2-71-9; genus JADJOM01. The sequence goes on along the minus strand of CAWGRU010000020.1, from coordinate 2,195 downwards.
ACGGCGCCTACGTTTGGTATGAAATACAACGCCCCGGGACTGTACATCCCGGGGCGGCGGTCGTGGCGAAACTGGTAAACGCAGCAGCTTTGGAGGCTGTCCCATTGCGGGTTCGAGTCCCGCCGACCGCATACGGTAGGAACCCATACCAATCTTAGGAGAACGACACCATGGCGGCAAGACAGCCGGAAAAGTCCCACGAACCCACTAAGGGCAAGCGGGGGCCAAAGCAGGAACGCCTAGTGATTGAGGGGGATTGGGATGTGGCGGTTAAACAGGCGATTCAGAAGCCAAAACCAAAAGTGCCAACGAAAAAGGGGCGAGCAACCTAGTCTTTTCTGTCCAGCGGCACTTCCTCGGGCAGCAATAGGTCTAGGCGCATACTCACTTGGTCGAGTGGTATTTCAAGACCAACCCCGCTGAACACCTTCCGAGCGAATTTCTTGACCCGTAGTTCTCCGCGATTCCGGACAAAGCCGTTCCTCTCATACCATGCCACGAGGCCATCTTCGGGAAGGGCATCCAGGGTGATGTAGCGGACCCCTATTTCACTTCCGATCCTTCGGGCCATGCCCGCGACCCACTTGAGTATCCAGATACCGATATCATTCCCCTTGTGCTCGACTCGCACCGCCATTCGACCCAACTTTATCGCCGGGGCTGACCCGTAGTGGACTTTCTCAGGCCTCTCCTTTGTCTCTAGGCGAACGGCATCGGCCAAGACCGAGAAATACCCAACCATCTCGCCATTCCGCATCACGAGGTATGCCTGCGAGACACCCGCCACAACGTCGCTCGCCGCCGTTCCATCGCACAAGTAGGCGTTTAGCTCGTCACGTTCACAGTCAAAACCCCCAGGATCGTATCCTGGGGGCAAACGAACAACTTCCAACTCGTCGAATACCGGATTGGTCAGACGCTATTCCTTTGAGCGCTCACTTGATCGACGATAGATTGCATCAGCGTCGCGGAGCCACTGCACCCGCTGAGGGGTGTTCGGGGTTCCGTGCTGAATTTCCTGTCGGATTCTCTCGGCGTCCCGCCCCTTTATTACAGGGGTGGCCGCAATCGGCTTGGCCATCGGTGCATCCCTTTCAAGGTCCTACAACAGTTGTTGCGTTCCACGCAACAGGAGACCGTACCCCGCTGCTATCATTCTTCCAGTGCGACGGTTCGACACACCTAACGCGTCGGAACATCTTCGGATGCCCCATTATCGGCAGGTGATAGCATCCCCTCCCCCGCAGGTGATGCAGAAAGTGTGCCTCGGCACACACTTACGGCTGGATACCGGCAACGGATGCTGCTCCTGCAACCATTGCCATGGCTGTGCGTCAAGTATACACTTCCGATAGTCATCGATGAGTGTCCCGTCAAGCGCGGGCGCCGGCGGAGCCCTCGTGTCCCCGCTTCACCAGCCGGTAGACCGGATAGCTGGCCACCAGCAGGCCCAGACAGATCAGGCCGTTCTTCGTGGCGCTGACGAAGTTGCCGACCAGAAATCCCATCGAGCAGAGCAGCAGGAATCCCGTCACCCAGGGATAGCCGAGGCCGCGGTACGGCCGGGGCAGATTCGGCTCCTTGTGGCGAAGCACGATGACCGAGAGAAACGAGGCGCTGTAGTTCACCACGAAGAAGAACGCCGCCAGGTCGATGATCTCGCCGAACTTCCCGCTGATCAGCAGGGCGATCGTGACCAGGGCGCTGACGACGAGCGAGGGAATCGGCGTGCCGCCGCGCTGACGGACTGAAACCGGCCCCACAGCAGGCCGTCCCGGCTCAACGCATAGGGGAGCCGCGAGGACAACAGCAGGATGGCGTTCGCAGCGCTGAGCATGGAGATCAGCAGCACGCCGCGGACCACGGTGTCGCCCCTCGGTCCGAAGAGCTCGCGGGCAGCGGTGGCGGCGACCAGCTCCTGGCCCGCGATACGGGAGAGCGGCAGCACGTGGAGGAACGCGAGGTTGAGCAGCAGGTAGATGAAGATCACCGCGAGAACCCCGCCGGCCATGGCGCGGGGGATGTCGCGCCCGGGGTCCTTCACCTCGCCGCTGAAGTAGAGCATCCCGTTCCAGCCGTCGTAGGTGTAGATGACCCCCTGCAACGCGAGAATCAGGGGTCCGAATGCGAGCAGGAGCGATCCCGTCGGCGGCGGCGCCAGCGCCGGACCGGGCGCGGCGGCATGCGCGGGCCAG
>CAWGRU010000019.1:0-366005 GCA_963825065.1 uncultured Gemmatimonadales bacterium | reverse complement strand
AGATGGGCCGGGTCGCCACCGGGGTGAAGGGCATCGAGCTCGAGGGCGACGACCGGGTCATCGGCATGGTCATCATCCGGCGGGACGCGACCCTGCTCGTCGTCAGCGAGAAGGGCTACGGCAAGCGCTCGGAGCTGTCCGACTACCGGGTCCAGAAGCGTGGCGGCAAGGGGATCATCACCCTCAAGCGCACCGACAAGACCGGCGCCCTCGTGGCGCTGATGGAGGTCCAGCCCGACAACGAGCTGATGCTGATCACCAAGCACGGCGTGATCATCCGCCAGCCGGTCGAGGGCATCCGGGTGATCAGCCGCAACACCCAGGGCGTCAAGGTGATCAACCTCGACGCGGGGGACACGGTGGTGGACGTCGCCCGCGTGGTGCAGGAAGACGACGAGGGAGTCGATACGGTCGAGGGTGATGCGCCGAGCGAGGCCGCGGAGTAGGTTTGGCCCCTTCCCCCGGTGTCTCCCTCGCCTCGCTCAGGGAGGCGCACGCCGCCCTCGCCGGGGTGGCGCTCCGGACGCCGCTGGTTGAAACGGCACCCAGTCACTGGCCGGCCGGCTTCGGGCCGGTGTTCCTCAAGGCCGAACATCTGCAACCGATCGGCGCCTTCAAGATCCGGGGCGCCTACACGGCCATCTCCCGCCTGTCCTCCGCGGCGCGGGCCCGCGGCGTGGTCACCCATTCGAGCGGGAACCATGGCATCGCCGTCGGGACGGCGGCCCGGCTGCTCGGCGTGGCCGCCGTGGTCGTGGTGCCGGCCGACGCCCCGCGGGTGAAGCTCGACGCCATCCGCGCCACTGGGGCGGAGGTGGTCGAGATCGCCGATCGCGCGCTGCGGGAACCGACGGCCGAGCGGCTGGTGCGGGAGCGGGGGCTGAGCTTCGTGCCGCCGTACGATCATCCCGACGTGATCGCGGGACAGGGCACCTGCGGTCTCGAGATCCTGGAGCAGTGTCCCCAGGTCGAGAGCCTGCTGGTCCCGGTGAGCGGGGGCGGATTCCTGGGCGGCATCGCCACCGCCATCGCGGCGCTCAAGCCCTCGGTGCGGCTGGTCGGGGTCGAGCCCGCGGGCGCGGCCAAGCTGACCGCGGCGCTGGCGGCGGGCGCGCCGACGAGGATCGCCGGCCCGGCGAGCATGGCCGACGGCCTGCTGGCGCCCGCGGTGGGGGCGCTCCCCTTCCAGCAGATGGCCGGCGTGGTCCGTGAGGCGGTGCAGGTCACCGAGGCCGAGCTGGCCCGGGCGGTGCGGTTCCTGTGGGAGCGCCAGGGGTGGCGGGTCGAACCCTCGGGCGCGGCGGCGGTCGCGGCGCTGCTGGGCGGCTTCCGCCCGGCGGGGCCGGTCGTGGCGGTGGTGAGCGGGGGTAACGTGGATCCGGACCTTTTCGCGCGGCTGGTGGGGGGATGAGCATCTCGCCCAAGATCCTCGTCGCCGACGACGACCAGGCGCTGACCCGGACCCTCTCCTGGATCCTCAAGGAAAACGGCTACGAGGTGGCGACCGTCTCCAACGGGGAGCACCTGCTCGACCGGCTGGCCCACGACCAGTACGACCTGCTGCTGCTGGACATCATGATGCCGGGGGCCGACGGGTTGCAGCTCCTCGAGCGGGTGAAGACCGACCCGCGGGTGCAGGACGTGCCCGTCCTCATGATCTCCTCCATGCCCCCCGAGGAAGCCACGGTGCGCGCGCTCGGTCTCGGCGCGGCGGACTTCATCTCGAAACCGTTCCGGGTGCGGGAGCTGCTGGCGCGGGTGAAGGCGCACCTGCGGGTGGGCCGCGAGCTCAACCAGGCGCGGGCCGAGGCGCGGACCCGCACCGAGATGGTCGACATCCTCCAGGAGGTCACGGCCTCGCTCAAGCCGGAGGAGATCTACCACATCCTGGTGCGCCGGGTGGCGCGGGGGCTTAAGATCTCCAAGTGCTCGCTGGTGTTCGCGATCCCGGGTGAGGAAGAGGCGACGGTCGTGGCCTCCTACGAAAACCCGATGCTCCGTGATCTGCAGATCGATCTCAGGCGCTATCCCGAGATCCGGCGCGCGCTCGATACGCGGCAGACGGTGCTGATCAGCGACGTGTCGACCGATCCGCTGTACGCCACCGCGCGCGATGAATGGGAGCAGGAGGGGTGGAAGGTCCCGACCCGCTCGGCCATCGCCATCCCGTTTGTGATGCGGGACGAGCGTTCGGGCGTCTTCTTCCTGCGGACCACGGCGGAGGATACTCCGCTCAATCAGTCCGACGTCGCCTTTGCGGAACAGGTCATCCGGGCCGCTGCCCAGGCGCTGGATAAGGCCTACGACCTGGAGAGCGCGGTGGTCGGCCGCGAGCAGATGAAGACGCTGGCGGAGACCGACCCGCTCACCGAGACCTTCAACCGCCGGGCGCTGGCCGACAAGCTGGTGCAGGAGCTCGAGCGCGCGAACCGGTACGAAACTCACCTCGGCTGCCTGATGGTGGACGTCGACAATTTCAAGCAGATCAACGACGTGCACGGCCACCTGGCGGGCGACGGCGTACTCCGCCAGCTGGGGGCGATCCTGCGACGCGAGCAGCGGACGGTGGACGTCGTGGCGCGCTATGGCGGGGAGGAGTTCGTGGTCCTGCTGCCGGAGACGGCACCCAGCGGCGCCCGGATCTTCGCAGAGCGGATCGTCAAGAAGGTGGCGGGCACCAACTTCGGCGATACCGTCCGCCCGATCAACGTGACGATCAGCGTCGGCATCTCCTGCTTCCCCGACGAGCGGGTGGAGGACGGCGAGTCGCTCCTCAAGCTGGCGGACACGAACCTCTACAAGGCCAAGCTCGAAGGCCGCAACCGGTACCGAGATTGAGCAGCCGCCGTTGTCCCCGGTGCAATCGGACCTACTCCGACCCCGCGCGCTTCTGCCCCCAGGATGGCAGCCCCCTGGTCGAGGTGTCCGGCGGGCAGCCGCCGCAGCAGACCAGCGCCGGCCTCCGCACCCTGGTGCGGCAGGCGGCGCTCAAGCGCGGTCCCGGCATGGACCGGGCGAGCTCGCTCTCCAATTCGCTGCTGGATGATCGCTACGAGGTCGGCAAGCGGCTCGGCGAGGGCGGGATGTCCTACGTGTACCTGGCCAAGGACGTCACCAGCAGCGAGACGGTCGCAATCAAGGTCCTGACACCCAAGCTGAAGGAAGACAAGAGCTCGGTGGAGCGGCTGCGGCGCGAGGCCGGGCTCGCCATGCGGCTCGATCACCCCAACGTATGCCGGATCTTCCGCCTCGGTGAGACCGAGGACGGCCTGATCTACCTGGTGATGCCCTACCTCGCCGGGGAGCTGCTGTCGGACCGGGAGGTGCGCCAGGGCGCCCTGCCACTCGAATTCGGCGTGCCCCTGCTGGTGCAGATGGCCCGGGGGCTGCAGCACGCGCACGAGCTGCAGATCATCCATCGCGATCTCAAGCCGGAGAACGTGATGCTGGTCCCCGACGATCAGGGTCCCGGCGGGGTGCGGGCGGTGGTGATGGACTTCGGGCTGGCCAAGGAACGCCGCCAGGAGCCGGAGGTCGCCAAGCTCACCGCGACCGGCATCGTGCTCGGCACGCCCGAGTTCATGAGTCCGGAACAGATCCGCGGCAAGGCCCTCGATCCGCGCAGCGATATCTACGCGCTCGCGATCGTCGGGTTCGAAATGTTCACCGGCCAGCTGCCCTTCCAGGGGCGCAACGCGCAGGAGATGATGATCGCCCGCCTCCGCGGGAAGCCCAAGCTGCTGCGCGAGGTGAAACAGGACCTCCCGGGCCGGCTGGAGCAGGTGCTGAACAAGGCGATGGCTCTCGATCCGGGCGACCGGTACCCGACGATGACGGCCTTCGTCGAGGCGATCGAGGGGGCGGAGGAGAGCGGCGTCTTCGCCCGGCTGTTCCGGAAGTAGAACCGCAGGCCTGCCCACCCGCCGGCCCCCGGCGGGTGGTTCGCCGGTCCATCGTCAGCCCGATCCGCACATCGTCATCAGCCCTCGGGACCCAGGCCCTCGCGCCGAGTCCTCCTGCGAGGCAGATTCCCGACGATACCTGACCGATTACGGTCACATTTCAAGTTCAAGCTCCGATCTGGGGCGTTGAGGGAGGGGACCATGCGGCGCGGATCGATGGGGACGGGCATGCTCGTCGTGCTGGGTGTGGTCGCGGGCGCCGCGGGGGCGGTGGGAATCGGTTCGAAGCTCGGGTACTCCCCCGGCGGTCGGATGGCGACCACCCACGGCGAGTGGGTCCGGATCGTCAACGCGGCGGGCGATTCCATCCGCGCCTACGTGGCCTATCCTGAGCGGAAGGACAGGGCCCCGGCCGTCATCGTCATCCATGAGATCTTCGGGCTCACCGACTGGGAACCGACGGTGGTCGACCGCCTCGCTGCCGCGGGATACGTGGCCATCGTGCCGGACCTGCTCTCGCCCCGCTTCGGACAGACGCCCGCCGATCCCGACTCGGGCCGCAAGCTCACCGCACTCCTGGTGCCCGAGCAGGTGAATGCCGACCTCGACGCCGCCTACAACTACCTCAACGGCCTCCCCGCCGTGCGCAGGGATGACATCGGCAGCATTGGGTTCTGCTGGGGCGGCGGCCGCAGTTTCCGCTACGCGACCGCGAATCCGAAGCTCAAGGCCGCGGTGGTCTGCTACGGCCCCGCTCCCGACTCCTCCCTCATGACCGGCATCAGGGCGCGCGTGCTCGGCGTCTACGGCGAGGACGACGCACGGATCGATGCGAGCCTCCCCGACGTGGAGCGGCAGATGAAGGCGGCAGGAGCCGCGTTCCGCTACGACATCTATCCCGGCACCGGGCACGGCTTCCTGAAGCCGGGACGCAAGGGCGCCGATAGCGACCAGCCCGCGAAGGCCTGGGATCGGATACTGGCGTTCTATCGGGAAGCGCTGGGGGCATGAGACAGGCGAGGGTGCGAATCGCACTGGGACTATTGACCCTGACGGCCGGCCGGCTGCTGGCGCAGGGCGCCACAGAGGGGACGCCGGCCGCCGCGTACGACGAGCGCTACGGCCAGCTGAACGGGATGCGTCCCACCAATCAGGTGGCACCCGTGACCGGACTGGTCCTGCATCGGGACGTGGCCGAACTCGCGCTCGACAGCGGCAGCGTGGTCCTGCTCACACCCATCGGTGGCCGGACGGTGGCGGCTGCGTTCACCGGGCGGGGCACCTTCCGGTTCACCCCACCCGCCGGGATCGAGCGGGAGCGGCTCAAGCTCTTTCGCAAGACCGAGCGGATGGAGGAGCCGTTCATTTCGGCGGTGCTGCTTTTCTCCGACAGCACGCTGGCCGAGCTGACATCGCATCTTCGCTTCGGGCCGGCCCTCCCATCGCCGACGGCGGAAGCTGCGGCCGGGAAGGCGGTGGACCTGTGGACCGAGACCGCGAACTTCTACAAGCCCGACAAGGACGCCCACTACGTCGTGTCGGACCTCATGGCGACCCTGCTCAACAACGATCAGAGCGGGTTCTTCACCGCGACCGTGCTCCGCGACGGGACCGACCCCTGGCAGGTGACGATCAATCCCGCCGAGCGGGAGGCCGTTTCGCTGACCATGAAGACCAGGTTTGCACTGGCAGCTATCGGGGAGGAAACGGTCACCCGCTTCCGGCGACAGGGTGACACGGCCACCGCGGGCGAGCGGGCACCGGCCGTGAGGGTGAAGCAGTACACCATGGAAGTGTGGCTGCCCGAGACCGGGACGGGGGACATTCGCCTGTCGGCCGCCGCCACGCTGCAGCTCAGCGCCGACGCCGCGGCTGGGCCGTGGCTGCCCTTCACGCTCTTCCCCAAGCTGGACGTCGATTCGGCCAGGTGGGACGACGGCACCCCGGCCCCGGTCTTCAAGGGCCACCTCAATCCTTTCCTGTGGGTGCGCGCGCCACATCGGCTGGCGGCGGGGGAGACGCCGGCGCTCCGGCTCTACTACCACGGCGACGTGGTGGACCGCTGGGGCGGGGAGCTCTTCACCATGGCCTCGGTCGCCTTTGCCGATTGGTACCCGGCACCCCTCGATGGCCGGAGCACGGCGCTCTTCGATATCACCCTCCATTCGCCGGAGGCCTTCCTCGTCTCGGCCGTCGGGGACCGCGCCGATTCCGCCGCCTACCCCGGCCACATGATCACCACCCGGTGGCGGACGCCGGAGCCGATTCGGAACGCCACCTTCAATCTCGGCATCTTCACACCCTATCGCCTCGAGGGGGACAATCTCCCGGTGATCGAGCTGCACTGGTCCGACAAGATCACCCGGCTGCTCGCCCACAACGGCTACGGCGGCCTGAAGCACGCCAAGGAGGAGATCGGCGCCGATCTGCAGAGCGCGATGAAGTTCTACCGCTCCGTCTACGGGGAGCCGCCGTTCAAGCACTTCTACGCCGGAGAGGTGCCCTACGGCGAAGGGCTAGCCTTCCCCGGCATGGTGGACCTCTCACTGCTCACCGGCACGACCCTGCTGAATGACTATCAGGAAGGACAGGACCAGGTCTTCCGGGCCCATGAGACCGCCCACCAGTGGTGGGGCATCTCGGTCGATTTCAGCAGCTACCACGACCAGTGGCTGAGCGAGGGCTTCTCCGACTTCTCCGGCCTCTGGTATCTGCAGACCCGCACCGGGAAGAACGATCTTTACTTCGGCACCCTCGACCGGTGGCGCGACGATATCATGCGCCGCCGTGACAAGCCGGCCCCGATCTCGCTGGGCTACCGGATGGACAGCGGCCTCGACGAGACTTCGAACTACAACGTGATCGTCTACAAGAAGGGCGCCTGGGTCCTGCACATGCTGCGGATGCTCACCCTGAACATGCAGAGCATGAGCGAGGCGCGGTTCAAGGAGATCATGGGGGACTTCTACACCACGTACCGCGGGAAGCGCGCCTCCACGCTCGACTTCCAGCGGGTGGTGGAGCAGCACGTTGGCCAGCCCATGGACTGGTTCTTCCGGGAGTGGGTGGACGGCTGGCAGATCCCGACCTACAGGGTGGCCAGCCACATCGAGCCGGCGGACGAGGGGCAGTTCCGGGTAAAGCTGCGGGTGCTGCAGGAGAATGTGCCGGACGACTTCCTGATGTACGTGCCGGTGACAATCGACTTCGGCGACAACAAGGTGGCGCGGGTCCGGGTCAAGGTGCAGGGGCCCCGCACCGAGGTAGAGTTGCCCCTGATGCCCGCAAAGCCCAAGGAGGTCCGGTTCAACGACCTCCACGGCGTACTCGCCGAGGTAAAGAACGTCGACTGGAACTGATCCTAGGGCGCCAGCAGGTCCTCGAGCCCCGCCGTCCGCAGCAGCCGGGCGTAGCGACTGTCCGTCGCGAGGCCGTGATAATCGTACGGCAGGTCTGTGAGCATGCGACGGAGCCGTCCCGGCCGGCGGTGATAGGCCCGCTCGACCCAGTCCATCGCCTGGCTCCATTCGCCCAGCTCGGCGAGGACGATCAACAGCCGGTCGCAGAGCTGGCGGCTCCCCCTCAGGTCCTGGAAGGGGTCCTCGCGCCCTGCACGCGCCAGCAGATCGGCGGCTTCGTCGCGCAGATCGGCCTCCCGGGCCGTGGGCCACCCTTCCGCGGCGGCGCGTTCGGTGAGCCGCCGCATCCGCTCGGTGGCGCCGCGCAGCCCCAGCAATGCCCGGCGGGCGTCGAGCGCCTCCTCTTGCCGTCCCGCCCGGTGGCAGCTCATCTCCAGCCGCTCCAGGGCCGCCTCGTAACGCGCGTCGAAACGCAGCGCCCGTCGCAGCGGATCGATCGCCTCGTCGTAACGCCCCAGCGCCATGAGCACGTCGGCGAGGCCCACCTGCAGAAACGGCGCGTCGGGCGCCAGGGCCACGGCCGCCTGCATCTCGGCCAGCGCCTCCCGCACCCGCCCGGCAATCTTGAGCCAGGCTCCGTAGAGCCGCCGCCCCGGCGGATACCAGGGGGAGAGCTCCACTCCTCGACGCAGCTCTTCTCCCGCCAGTTCGAATTCGTCCTCCCAGTACAGGTAGGTGGCGCCGAGCGAGGTGTGCACCTCGCCGGCATCTTCGTTGGCGGCCAGGGCCTGATAGCGGAGTTCGCGGGCCCGGTGTGCCGCCGCATCGAAATCCGCGAAGCCGCGGATACCCGTCACGAAGACCACGTCGCCCAACACTGCCAGCGCGTGGGGATTGCCGGGCAACCGCGCGAGGGCCTTCTCGAAGTAGATGCGCGCGGTCTCCAGCTTCCGTTCGGCGCCGGTGCCGCCGTGCATCGCGGTGGTATAGAGCGCAACGCCCTGCTCGATCGGCTCGAGCGCTTCGCGGGGGAGTCCGCCGAGCCGGGATGCCGCGGTCGGGGCCCCGCCCGACGCGGCCGGGCCATCGGTGGCCGAGCGGAGTTCGCGCAGGAGTGCGGCCGCAGTGGCGGGCCGGTCCTCAGGCGCCTTCGCCAGCAGGCGCGTCAGCAACGCTTCGAGCGCGTCGGGAATATCGGGGCGCAGCGCCGCCGCCGACGGGATGGGTGCGGACAGGTGGGCCGCGAGCAGCGCGACGGGGTTCCAGGTGGGGTAGGGCGGATGGCCGGTCAGCAGCTCGAAGGCGACGCAGCCGAGGCCATAGAGGTCGCTCCGGCCGTCGACCTCCCGTTCGCCTGAAGCCTGTTCCGGGCTGACGTAGGGCAGCGTCCCGATGACGGTGCCGGTCCCGCTGACCCGCTCTGCCGCATGCTGCTCCGTGACCGACACGGCGATGCCAAAATCGGCGAGCAGGGCGCGATCGCGGTACCAGAACACGTTCTCCGGCTTGAGGTCGCGGTGGACGGTCCCATTCGAATGGGCGTACGCCAGCGCTTCACTGAGGTCGGCGATGATCCGCACCACCTCCGCGACCGGCCGCGGCCCCTCGCGGTCCAGCCGCTCCCGCAGGGTCGGCCCGTCGATGTAGGGCATCACGTAGTAGAGCGAGCCCGCGGCGGAGCCCGAGTCGTACAGCGGAACGATGTTGGGGTGGACCAGCCGTGCGGTGAGGCGGATCTCGCGGCTGAAGCGGTCGTCGCCGAGGAATTGTGACCGCTCCGGCGTCAGGATCTTGAGTGCGACCTCCCGATCGAGGCTGGTGTCCTGCGCCAGCAGGACCGTGCCCATTCCGCCCCGGGCGAGTTCCCGGACGATGCGGAACCGTTGCGCCAGGGCGGCGAGGACCTCGGGGGAGAGCGACGGGGCGCGCATGGCAGCGTAGAAAGATATCCACCCTCCCACACCCCGCACGGCCGGGGAGATTGACGCCGCCGCCCGGCGCGCCGACCATTCAGGCCGGTCGCCGGCCTCACTCCAGCCCTGCACCATCCGATGATCCATCACATCGTCTGCTTTCGCTTCAAGGCGGGCATCACGCCCGAGCAGATCGCCGGGGCGGGTGCCGCTCTGCTCGGCATGCAGGGCCGGATCCCCGAGATCCGCGGGGTACGCTGGGGAGAGAACTTCGCGCCCAGCGCCGGGGAGTACTCGCATGTGCTGACCGTGATCCTCGACGACATGGCGGCGGTGCATCGATACCTCGCCCATCCGGTACACGTGCAGGTCGTCGCAGAGGCGATCGCGCCGATCCGCGAGGCCCGCCTGGCGCTCGACTTCGAGATGGGCTGAATTCGGCGGGCGCCGGCGCCCTAGCCACGCTAAGATTCCCGGCCTATGATCCTCCCGCTGCTGCTGCTCGCGATGCAGGCCCCGCTCGCCGCGCGTGCCGACACCCTGCATCCGCGCCACGACGCGATCCACCACGACATCACCATTGTCGTCGGGGATACCGGTAACCACATCCTCGGCATCGCCCAGACGACCTGGGTGCTCCGTTCGAGCGACCCGATCGAGGTCCAGCTCGACTCCGCCTTCCGGGTCGTGCGGGTGCTGACCGACGGCGAAGGCGAGCGGCGCATGGGTCGGATCACCTTCGCCGTCCTGCCGAGCGGCGGGGTGTACATCCCCCACCAGCGACACGCCGGCGACACCCTGAACACCACGATCCGGTACCACGGACCGGTGAGCGACGGACTCGTCATCCGGACCGACTCCTCGGGCCGGCGGACGGTCTTCGCGGACAACTGGCCCGACCGCGCCCATCACTGGATCCCGCTCGAGGATCACCTGAGCGACAAGGCAACCGTCGACTTCCACATCGAAGTGCCCGGTGACATGCGGGTGATCGCCAACGGCCGGCTAGTCCGGATCGATACCCTGCCGCATGGCCGGGCGGTCTGGAACTTCACCATGACCCAGCGGATCCCGCCGTACGGCATGGTCTTCGGGGCGGGTCCGCTGACCTCGACCACGCTCCCCGACGCGGCCTGCGACGTGAAGTGCGTGCCGCTCGCGGTGCTGAGTTTCCGGGAGGATTCCGCCTGGGCCGTCGACGGCCCGTTCCGCCAGGCGGGGGACATGGTGGACTACTTCAGCCGCCTGATCGGCCCGTTCCCGTACGACCGGCTCTCGCACGTGCAGTCGACGACGATCTTCGGCGGGATGGAGAATCCGACGGCGATCTTCTACGACGACGCGGCCTACCGCGACAAGAAGCTCGGCGCCCTCACCGTCGCCCACGAGACCGCCCATCAGTGGTTCGGCGACGCGGTCACCGAGGACGACTGGCACCACCTGTGGCTGAGCGAGGGCTTCGCCACCTACTTCTCCGCGCTGTGGCTCCAGCATGCCCAGGGCGACAGCGCGTTCCGGGCCCAGATGCAGCGGTCGGCACAGGGGGTCAGGCAGTCGAAGGTGACCGACCGGCCGATCCTCGACCTGCAGGCGACCGATCTCATGGGGCTGCTCAACAGCAACAATTACCCCAAGGGCGCCTGGGTTCTGCATTCCCTGCGCGGGCTGATCGGCGACTCCGCCTTCACCGCCGGGATCCGCGAGTACTACCGGGCGTTTCGTGATTCCACCGCGCTCAGCAGCGACTTCGCCCGGGTGATGAGCGCTGCGGCCGGCCGGGATCTCGACTGGTATTTCCGTCAGGCGCTCACCCAGCCAGGCTATCCGAAGCTGGCCGTGACCTGGCAGTACCAGCGCAGGCGGCTCACCCTGACGATCCGGGAGACCCAGCCCGAGGCATGGGGCACCTTCCGGATTCCGGGGCTGATGCTCCGGGTAGACGGCCGGATCATCCGGGCGGATGTCGATGGTCGCGAGACGGCGATACAGGTCGATGACCTGAGGCAGGCGCCGCGGGAGATCGTCGTCGACCCGGATGGCTGGTGGCTGCTCGATGCCTCCGTCGAGGAGCGCCAGTGAAGCGGCTGATCGCCAGGGCTGCTGCTGCTCGCCGCCTGTCGCGGCAGCCTCTCGCCGCTCTCCAACCGGCTCGAGATCGGCAAGCAGGCCTACGTGGTCTTCACCGCCGACGGCGAGGATGGGCTGGGCGATCTCTTCGCCTCCTCGATCCAGGGAGGCACGCCCTTCCAGGTCACCTTCACCCGGGTCGATGAACGGCTGCCCGCGCTTTCGCCCGACGGGTCGATGCTGGCCTTCGTCCGCTCCCGGCTCCCCGGAGACACCAGCGACGTCTCGCTGGTCGTGATGAACCTGCTGAGCGGGTCGGAACGGCGGATCGCGCTGCCGGCCGATCTCCGCCCCGATGCGACCGCCTGGTCGCCCGATGGCGGGCACCTCTACGTCCGCGCGCCCGGCCAGCTGCTGAGCACGCCGGCGCCTCCCGCCGAGGCCGTTGTGGCTCCGGTGCCTGCAAGTGAACGCGCCGGCGCGGATTCCGCGCTGGCAGTCCTGCTCGGGGACCCACCGCTCGCAGAGGCGGTGCCGTGCCCGGGGGGTGCCGGCGTCTGCGCGCGGCTCGCCGACGGCACGATCGCCACCGTGGCCGCGGACGGATCCGCACCGGCGCGGTGGCTCGGCGATTCCATCGTCTATCTGGAGCGGGGCGCGTGGATCGTGCGTCCCATGGGCGGCGGGAGGCTCAGGGCGCTGCAGTGGACTCCGGCTCGCCAGCGGGTGCGGGACCTGACGACCTTCCGGGGGGCGCCGAAGCCGGAGTAGCCGTCGGCTTTGCCGCGATCGCGTCCCACGCTGCCTCCAGCGTCAGCGTCGCCGGAGAGCTGTCGGCCGCCCACTCGCCTGAGGCCACGACCTCGACGGCGTGGCCGACGATCGTGAGCCACACCGACGCCCACAGCTCCGCGGGCCCCGGCCGCACCAGGCCATCCGACTTTCCCATCGCCACCAGCTGCACCAGACCATCCAGGAACTCGCGGCGGAGGGCCCGGCTCGGCTCGTCCAGGTACGGCTCCGGCTCGGTGGCGAAGAACATCCGGAGCAGCGGCGGATCGCTGGCGGCCAGGTCCACGAGCTGCCTCCCCAGGAGTGCCAGCCGGTCGGGCGCCTTGCGCACCCGGTCGTTCTCCAGCGCGCGCAGCAGCTCGAGTGCGGCGCGATGCGCGCGGCGCCACGCCTCGTTGAGCAGGTGTTCCTTGCTGCTGAAGTGGCGATAAATCGTGCCTTCCGCGATGCCGGCGCGTTCGGCGAGCATCGGCGTGGTCGTGCGGAAGAAGCCCGCCGTCGTGTAGAGGTCGAGGGCCGCGTGCAGCAGGCGTTCGCGAGTCGCATCGCCGTCGCGTCGGGCAGGCCGGGATTCCATGCCGGGAATCTATCGTCCCCGCAGGAATGCAGGAAACGTTCACGGGAACTTCATCGGCCCGGACTAGCTTGTACAGGAGGTGCTGTGCACTCGGATGGAGCCGAACATGGATTTCAGAAGACTATGGGACGAGGGACGCTCGTTCGCCGACTACGTGGCGATGGCGGCGCCGGAGCATCGCCCGCTCTGGGAGGGCGTGTATCGCGCTGCGCGGGTTCCCGACTGGGCGATCACGCCGCCAACCGGAGAACGCAATCTGCTCGCGCTGGCGGAGGACTGGTGCGTCGACACCTCGAGCACCCTCCCGGTGCTGGCCCGGTGGTGCGAGTCGGTGCCCGGGCTCTCGCTGCGAATCCTCAATCGCGATGAGCACCCGGAGGTGATGAATCGCTATCTCACCGACGGGGCGCGCTCGATTCCGGTGGTGATCATCCTCGATGCCGAATTCCGCGAGCTGGGGCACTGGGGGCCCTACCCCGCGCCCCTGGCCGACTGGGTGCGGGAGCACAAGCCACCCAGGCTGCCCAAAGCGGAATACGTGAAGGGGAAGCGGACCTGGTACGCGCGGGACCGCGGGGAAACCGCGCTCCACGAGGTGATGGCGCTGCTGGAGGTGATGGCCCTGTTGTAGACGCGGGGCCCGGCGCCGCGGAACCGCACCCGGTGCGGTTCCGCGCGGACGCGATCAGAACGACCAGCCCGAGCCGGAGCTGAAGCTGAAGCCGTCGGGGCCGCCGCCGAAGTTGAAGGTCCAGATGGTGAACCGCATGATCCGGATGGCGAGCCCGCCCCCCGCGCCGACCTTCATGTCCTTGGTCGTGAGCTTGAAGCTCTCCTGCTCGAACACCCGGCCGGCATCCACGAAGCCGAACAGGGTGAACGCGCCCAGGTCGCCGAGATTGAGCAGATCGTGCCGCAGCTCGGCGCTCCCCATCAGCACGCCCCGGCCAGCGAGCCGCTGGAAGAGGAGTCCCCGGTTCGAGTAGGCCCCGCCAAGGACGCTGACCTCGCCTTCCCAGACCGGCATCTCGAACCGCGCATTCAGCGGCGCATTCTTCGAGAGCGATGAGCCCGCCACCCTGGCCGCCAACGTGGTCCCCTCGCGAATCGGCAGATAGCCGCGCAGATCCGCGGTGACCCGGCTGTAGCCCTTCCCGCCGCTCCCTCCGCCGACCGAGGCCTGGCCGAAGAAGCCGCGAGTGGTGTTGAACTCGTTGTCGCGGGCGTCGAGCACGAGGGTCATCCGCCCGCGGACCTCAGTGTCGCTCAGGTCTGACGAGCCGATGTCGGTGCGGAAGAGCGAGGGGCCGGAGAGGTCGCTGAGGTTGCTGTGCTCGACTCCGCCCGCGCCGGCGATGAAGAGCGGGCCGCTGATCCGGCGCGAGAGCTCGACTTCGCCGAAGTAGCGGGTGCGGCGCGCCTCGTAGTAGTGCGGCTGGCTCTTGGTGACCAGGTTCCTGTTGTAGGTGGTCGCGTTGCCGAGACCGAAGTAGCCCAGCCGGCTCTCCCGGGTGGTGCCGAGCGACGCGAAGAGACGCCAGTCCTTCTTGAGGAGCGGGGCGTTGAACCGGGCGACGGCCATGCGGGCGCCGGTGAAGCCGGACCCGATGTCGAGGGAGAGCAGGCCCGCATACGGCGTGCGGGCGAAGTAGTCGGCCGCCTTCCGCTCCTCGAAGTGCATCGCGAGCAGCGGAAAGTTGTTGCCCAGCGAGGGAAAGAAGGGATAGAAGCTGTCGCGCCACGGCGCGTCGCTCGGCTTCCACTCTTCCCCCTGGGCGGCCGCCGGACGGGACATGAAGCAGACCAGCGCCAGGGTCGCACCCAGCGCCGCGAGGGATCGCATGAACATCACCTGGCCTTCTCGTAGAGGAACGCGGTGTCGCGAATGACGGCGTCGGTGCCGTCGTAGCTCGCATAGGAGTTCGGATAGAGCGAGGCCGCTCCGACCTCGCCCCGCTTGTTGAGGGCGTAGAAGTCGAGCTGGAATTTCGGCCGGCCGTTCGGGTCGAGCAGGCGGGATGGGGTCATCGCCGCCACCCGCTTGAGGGTCTCGAGGGCTGCGTCGGTCGGCTTCATCCCCCGGCGCATGTGTTCCACCGTGAGGAAGCCGCCGCAGACCATGATGTTGCTCTCGCCGCGACCGGTGGATCCCGCGGCCCCGATCTCGTTGTCGGTGTACTGGCCGGCGCCCACGATCGGGGAGTCGCCGGCTCGACCGGGGATCTTCCACGCCATTCCGCTGGTCGTGGTGATCGAGGAGATCTCGCCCTGGGCGTTGATGATGCCCAGGTTGATCGTGCCGGTGACGCGGGGCATGAGCGGTTCGGTATCGGGGACGTCAAGCCAGTCGTCCTCGTGGCCGCGATTGGCCCGCCAGTGCAGCCAGATCTCGCGCGCCTCCGGGGTGAGGAGATCCTCTTCCTTGAACCCGTAGGAGAGCGCGAACCGCCTGGCGCCTTCCCCGACCAGCAGGATGTGATCGGTGTACTTGAGAACCAGGCGCGCTACTTCGCTCGGGGTCTTGATGTTCTCCAGCGCGGCCACGGCCCCCGCGCGCCTGGTCGGGCCGTGCATGCAGGAGGCGTCCAGCTGGACCACGCCTTCCTCGTTTGGCAGCCCGCCGTATCCCACCGAGTGATCCGTCGGGTCGAGCTCCTGGATCTTCACCCCCTCAACCGCGGCATCGAGGGTGTCGGCACCGCCCTGCACCAGCTGCATTGCGACCCGGATGCCCCGCTGCGCGTTGGTCGAACCGACCGCGTTCGGCCGGCTCGCCGGGCGCAGGATCACCGCCGGCGCGCCCGCGAGGACCTCCCCGGCCGGGCGGCTGAGCGAACCCGCGGCGAGCGCCGCGCCCGCGGTACCCAGGAAGTCGCGCCGCGAGACGGAATCGGTCAATGAGGACTCCGGTGACAGAATGAATTGGCCCGTCGGACGGAGGGATTTAGGCACCGGGCCCTGCTCCTGTCAACTTGCCGGCCACCGGGGCGCACTCTACGTTGCGGCGATCAGCCTTCATCGAAGCGAGGTGCGTGCATGTCGGATCGGCTGCGGGTCGCGGTGCTCTGGCTGCTGCTGGCGACGCCGGCCGCCGCGATGGGACAGGAGCGGGTCGACACCGCAGTGATCCGCCGCATCCGGGAGCAGGGATTTTCTCATTCGCAGGTACTGGCCACGGCGCTCGGACTCTCCGACCTGCAACCGCCTCGGCTGGCAGGCTCCCCCGGATTCCTGGCCGCGGCGGGATACGCGCGGGAGCGGCTCCTGGCCTGGGGCATCCCCCACGCCGGATTGGAGCCGTGGGGACGTCGCACGCCGTCCTGGGTGCTCGACCGCTACAGCGTGGAGATGGTCAGCCCCTGGTATCTCCGGGTGACCGCGTTCCCCCGCGCCTGGAGCACATCCACCCCGACGCCCCTTACCGCGGCGGTGACCGTGGTCTCGATCGCCAGCGAGGCGGACTTCGCCACCTATCACGGCGCCCTGCGGGGGAAGATCGTGCTGAATGGCGCACTCGAGCCGCCTGTCGCCCCCGACGGTCCAATGGTCGAGCGATTCAGCGACGCGACGCTCGACAGCCTGGTCCGGCTCACCGATCCCGGAAAACCGCGGACCGCCGCTGAGGACATGCAGCCCTGGCGCGAGCTGATCGCCGATGGCCGCCGGTTCTCCGCCTTTCTGCGACGCGAAGGTGCGGTCGCCCTGCTCGAGCCGAGCGAAATCGAGGCTTCGCTGCGGGCCGACGGGTGGTTTGCCTACCCCGGCACGCCCTGGGGCGGGGTGCCGAGCTTCGTGGTGAGCCGATCCCACTTCAACCGGATGCTCCGCCTGGTCGAAGCCGGGCGGCCGGTGCGACTCACGGTCTCGTTGCGCGGCCACCCCGCGCCCGGCGAGTCGCTCGGCTCGAATCTCATCGCCGAGATCCCCGGCACCGATCCGGCACTCAAGGACGAGGTCGTGATGCTCGGCGGCCACCTCGACAGTTGGATCGCCGGCACGGGAGCCGCGGACAACGCGGCGGGCTGCGCCGTCGGGATGGAAGTGCTGCGGATCCTCACCGCCGAGGGGCTGCGCCCGCGGCGCACCATCCGGCTCGCGCTGTGGGACGCCGAGGAACCGAGCGAGGACTACGCCGGCTCGATAGGCTACGTGCGCCGGCACTTCGGCGATCCGGACACCGGGCAGCTCCGGCCCGAAGCGGCGCGGCTCTCCGCCTACTTCAATCTGGACAACGGCAGCGGCAGGATCCGCGGGATCTACCTGCAGGGCAATCAGCTTGCGCGTCCGGTGTTCGAGGCGTTGCTCGCACCCTTCGCCGACCTCGGCGCCGCTCACGTGACTATCGCCAACACCGGCGAGACCGACCACATCCCCTTCTGGGCGCTCGGCCTGCCGGCGTTCGAGTTCATCCAGGACCCGCTCGACTACGACAGCCGGGTCCATCACAGCGATCTCGACGTCGGGGACTACCTCCGCGAAGCGGACCTCGAGCAGGCGGCGGTCGTCATGGCCTCGGTGGTGTATCATGCAGCGATGCGCGACTCGCTGATTCCCCGGATCGGGCGTTGAGTGCCTTCGGCCGGCGCTTCGATCCCGCCCAACCGGATGTCCACCCCGAACTGCGCGCCCTGCTGATCGAGGGGGCGCGGCTTGACCCGGAGCACGCGCCAGCGATCGTCGCCCGCGCCTCGCGCGAACTCCGGGTGCTCTTCCGCACGGCGGAACCGGTCGTCGTCCACCAGGGCCCGGCGGCCGCCCTGCGGGAGATCGGACTCCGGTCCACCGTCGAGCACCGCGCGCTGGCGCTCATCGCGGGGCCAGAGGGTGAGGCGCTGGCCGACCAGACCGAGGCGCTGGGGAAGGAGGTCCTGCGGGTGCGGACCCATCCGGGACGAGTCATCGAGCCTGCCCACCTGAGGCGGTTTCTCGCGGGTCCCGAGATCGATGCGGTGACCCTGGTGCACGCCGAAACCGCGCTCGGTTCGCTGGCGCCGCTTGCCGATCTCGCGCGCCTGATACGCGGGCAGTCCGACCTGCTGCTCTTCGTCGATGCCGGTGGCTCACTCGGAGCGAGCCCGCTGGAAATGGATCAGTGGGGGGTCGACTTCGTGGTTGCATCCTCGGAGGGGCCGCTCGGGTTGCCCGGCGGGCTCGCCTTCGCCGCGGGCTCGCCCCGGCTGCTCGGCCGCGCGCGTACCCTCTCAGGGCGTGGCAGCCAGCTCGACTTCGTCGCCCAGCATGCCGCGGCCAGCGCAGGGCGGGCCCTCGCCCCGGTGACGCCGGCGCTCGCGGCGGTGCTCGAACGCCAGCTCGAACGGGTGCTGCGTGAAGAGGGCCTCGTGGCTCGCTGGGGCCGGCACGCGGCGATGCGGGCGATGGTCGAGGCGTGGGCCGCGGATCGGAGGGACCTGCGTCTCCTTGCCGCGGGGCCCCAGCGGGCGCACGCCGCGAGCACCCTGTCGCTCTCCGACGCGGGGCCGCAAGCCGACACCGTGGTCGAGGCGCTCCAGCGCGAGGGTTGGCGGATCGGGTCGGGACGAGGGGCTGGAGCCGGGGAGCAACTGCAGATCGGTCACATGGGAGACCTGGGACCGGACCAGCTGGCGGCGCTCCTGGAGGCGCTGGGGCGGGTGCTCACTCCACCTTGAACTTGCTCACCTGACCCAGGAGCCCATTCGCCGTTTCGGCGAGCGAATGGGCCGAGCCGGCCACCTGTTCGGTCGAGGCCGAGAGTTCCTGGGCGCTCGCCGCGATCTGCTGCGCCGCCGCGGCGACATCCTCCGTTCCCCCCGAGACCTCCTGCATCCGGCCGGCGATCCCCTCGATCAGCGTCCGCACCTCAGCAGAGGACTGGGAGATCTGCCGGCTCCATTCGTCGGTCTGGTGGGCCTCCGCCGCGACCCGCGACAGGCCCTCGGCCGCCTTGTGCGCCGTGCTCCGCGCGGTCTGTCCGCCCTTTGCCAGACGCAACAGGCGGTCCCGGGCGGTGGCCACCCGATCCTGCACCAGGCGCACCGTATCGCTGGTGAGGCTCGCCGCCTGGGCGGCCTGTCCGGCCAGCTTGCGCACCTCCTCCGCCACCACAGCGAAGCCCTTGCCCTCCTCACCGGCGCGGGCCGCCTCGATGCCGGCATTCAGTGCCAGCATGTGCGTCTGCCGGGCGATCGCCTTCGTCTGAATGACGAACTTCCCGATTTCTTCGGACGCCGTGGCCAGCGCGTTCGCCTCCTCTGCGCCCCGCTCGATCTCCTCGGCCAGCCGCTGCAGCTCGTTGGAACTCAAGTCGAGTTCGTCGCGGTGATCTCGTGCCAGTTTGGCGAGCGCGGCGCTGCGGGAGGCCGCCTCTCCCGAACTGGTGTCGAGGGTCTCCGCGATGCGCAGGATCTTCGCCGCATCCTCCGCCGCGAGCCGCACCAGCGACGCCTGCTTGGTGGCCCGGTCGGTGAGGTCGTTGCAGGTCCCGGACACCTCCTGCGTCGAGGCGCTCATCTGCTGGGTCGAGCTGGAGATCTCCTGCGCCATCGCCGCCGCCTCCTGTGAACTCCCGCGAATCGCGGTGACCAGGTTGCGGAGCTCTCTCACCATCGTGCCCACCGCATCGGTCAGCGCATCGGCCTCGCTGGTGCCCACCGAGGTGAGCGACACCGTGAGGTCACCCTGCGCGACCCGGCTCGCCACCACCATCGTGTTGTTCAGCGGCCGCAGGATGTTGCGGACGGTCCAGCTCACCAGAAAGCCGACAACGAATCCGCCCAGCAGCAGGTAGACCACGCCACCGGCCGCAATCGCGCCCCAGAAGTCGCCGCCCGCGTGTTCGCGACCGTAGAACAGCCAGATCGTGCCGGCCATGACGATCCCGAGCGCAACCAGAAGCAGGCTCGCGGTCAGGTACATCTTGCGGACAAAGAGCTGGCGGTCGCTGGCCATGAGCTGGGCGTAAGTTGA
The DNA here is from genome assembly GCA_963825065.1 of uncultured Gemmatimonadales bacterium. Classification (GTDB taxonomy): domain Bacteria; phylum Gemmatimonadota; class Gemmatimonadetes; order Gemmatimonadales; family GWC2-71-9; genus JADJOM01. Next base: position 346,450 of record CAWGRU010000019.1, on the reverse strand, counting down.
GGGGAGGAGGGAAGTTAGGGAGGCGGGTCGGGGCGGGGCAAGGGAGTTTCGAGTTCCGAGTTCCGAGTTCCAGGTCCCGGGCTCCAGGCGGGGACGCTCGGCACTCGGAACTCGGGACTTTAGGTCCGCCTCCCCTGACTCCGACCCCGAGATTCGGTAGATTCCCGCCCCTATGACTGATACGCCGCCAGACGACAGCTACCGTCCCGACCAGGTTGAATCGAAGTGGCGCGCGCGCTGGGCCGAGCGCGGCACCAATCAGCCCGACCTGGATCACCCGACGCGCCCCTTCTACAACCTCATGATGTTCCCCTATCCCTCCGCCGAGGGACTGCACGTCGGGAACATGTTCGCGTTCACGGGGAGCGATGTCTACGGCCGCTTCAAGCGGCTCCAGGGGCACACCGTCTTCGAGCCGATCGGCTACGACGCCTTCGGCATCCACAGCGAGAACTACGCGCTCAAGGTCGGGAAGCACCCCGCGGAGCTGATCCCGCAGAACATCGCCAACTTCCGCCGGCAGTTGGAGCGGATCGGGGGCATGTTCGACTGGCGGCACGCGCTCAGCACGACCGACCCCGAGTATTACAAGTGGACCCAGTGGATCTTCCTGCAGCTGCTCAAGGCGGGGAAGGCCTACAAGAAGAAGGCGGCGGTCAACTGGTGCCCCGTCGACAAGACCGTGCTCGCCAACGAGCAGGTGGTGGACGGCAGGTGTGAACGCTGCGGCACGGCGGTGGAGCAGCGGTTCCTGGAGCAGTGGTTCTTCCGCATCACCGACTACTGCGACCGGCTGCTCGGCAATCTCGATGGGCTGGATTGGTCCGAGACCACCAAGACCGCCCAGCGCAACTGGCTGGGGCGGAGCGAAGGCGCGGAGATCGTCTTCGAGGCCGGCGCCCACCGCATCCCGGTCTTCACCACCCGCCCCGACACCCTCTTCGGCGCGACCTTCATGGTGCTGGCGCCGGAGCACCCGCTGGTGGCGCGGCTGACGACTCCGGACCGCAAGGCCGAGGTCGAAGCGTATGTGAAGGCGGCGTCCGCGCAGGACCTGGTCTCCCGCAAGGTCGGCGAGCGCGAGAAGACCGGCGTCTTCATCGGGGCGCATGCGGTCAATCCGGTCACCGGTAAGCCGATCCCCGTCTGGATCGCCGACTATGTGCTGATGGAATACGGTACTGGCGCGATCATGGCGGTGCCGGCCCACGATGAGCGCGACTTCGCTTTCGCGAAGCAGTACGGGCTCGAGATCGTGCGGGTGCTGGCCGCCGACGGCGAGGCGCGGAACAACCTCGCCGTCCCTGCCGAGGCGGTGATCGAAACGCACGGCATGGTCATGGTCAACTCCAGACGCTTCGACGGGATGCCGGCGGAGCAGGCCAAGGGGGCCATCACCCGGCAGCTCGCCGCGGAGGGACGCGGCAAGGCGGTGGTGCAGTTCCGGCTCCACGACTGGTGCATCTCCCGGCAGCGCTACTGGGGCCCGCCGATCCCGGTGATCTACTGCGATGCCTGTGGCCCGGTGCCGGTGCCGGAAAAGGACCTGCCGGTGCTGCTGCCACCGATCGAGGACTTCCGGCCCGACGACTCCGGCATCTCGCCGCTCGCCCGCCACGAGGAGTGGTACTACGTCCCCTGTCCCACCTGCGGCAAGCGCGCCCGCCGGGAGACCGACGTCTCGGACACCTTCCTCGATTCGGCGTGGTACTACCTGCGCTATCCCAGCACCGAGTTCCACGACCGGCCCTTCGACCCGGCGCGGACGAAGACCTGGTGTCCGGTCACCACCTACATCGGTGGCAACGAGCACGCGGTGCTCCACCTGCTCTACTCGCGCTTCCTCGCGATGGTGCTGAACGACCTGGGCCACATCGGCTTCGAGGAGCCGTTCACCCGCTTCCGGGCCCATGGCCTGATCGTGAAGGATGGCTCGAAGATGTCCAAGTCGCGGGGGAACGTGGTGATCCCCGACGACTATATCGCGAAGTGGGGTGCCGACACCTTCCGGATGTACCTGATGTTCCTGGGGCCGCTGCAGGAGGGGGGCGACTTCCGCGACGCCGGCATCAACGGGCCACGGCGCTTTCTGGACCGGGTGTGGCTGATGGTCGGCGAGGCCGCCGAGTCCGGTGGCGAACTGCGCAAGGACCTGATCACCCGGTGGCACGCGACCAGGAAGAAGGCCGCTGAAGACCTCGAGGCGCTGCACTACAACACGGCCATTGCCGCGCTGATGGAGCTGGTCAATGCCATCAAGGAGACTGGCTGTCGCGATCGGGAGATCATCTCCGACCTGGTGGTGATGCTGGCCCCTTTCGCGCCCCACTTCGCGGAGGAGTGCTGGGAGCGGCTGGGACACACCACGACCGTGTTCGACGCCGGCTGGCCGAAGTGGGACGACGCCCTGGTCTCCTCGGATGAGGTCGAGATCCCGGTGCAGGTGAACGGGAAGACCCGATCGAAGGTGGTGGCCCAGCGGGGGTCGACCCAGGAGGCAGTCCTCGCGCTGGCGCTGGCTGAACCGGCGGCGCAGAAATTCACCGCCGGCAAGGAGATCAGGAAGGTGATCTACGTGTCCGACCGGCTGCTGAACATCGTCGTCGGCTAGCGATGGCGCGCGCGCGCTGACACATGGCGAGCCTGCCAGAACTGCTCACCGTCATCGGGCTGATGCTGGTCGTGCTGTCATTTGCCGCCCTGGCACGACGGCTGCCGATTCCCTCGCCGATCCTGCTGGTCATCGCCGGACTGGTCATCGGGCTGATTCCGGGACACCCGATCGTCCGGCTCCAACCCGACGTCGTCTTCCTGCTCTTCCTGCCGCCTATCCTCTATGCCGCGGCGTATTTCACCTCGCTGCGGGAGTTCCGCGCCAATCTCCGGCCGATCACGCTGCTCGCGGTCGGGCTGGTGATCCTCACGGCGTTCGCGGTGGCCGTCGTGGCGCGGGTGGTCTTTCCCGGCCTCGGCTGGGCCACGGGGCTGGCCCTGGGCGCGATCGTATCGCCTCCGGACGCGGTGGCCGCCGTAGCGGTGGTCGGCCGCCTCCCGGTACCCCGGCGCACGATCACGATCCTCGAGGGCGAGAGTCTGGTGAACGACGCGACCGCGCTCATTCTGTACCGGGCCGCCATCGCCGCCGCCGTCACCGGCCAGTTCTCCCTCTCTGCATCCCTGCTGGAATTCGTGGTCGCGGCGGTCGGCGGGGTGGCACTCGGGCTCGCTTCGGCATGGCTCATTCACAAGGCCATCTGCCTCGGCGAGGATCCCTTCGCCCAGACGGCGCTCACGTTCGTGGCGCCCTATGTGGCGTGGGTGCTCGGCGAAATGACGCACACCTCGGCGGTGCTGGCCTGCGTCGCCGGGGGGCTGTACGGACGGCAGCACTTCAATGCGGTCGTCGCTCCGGCCACCCGGCTCCAGGCCCGCGCCGTCTGGGAACTGCTCATCTTCCTGCTGAACGGATTCATCTTCCTGCTCATCGGCCTGCAGGTCGGCGCCATCCGCGAACAGGTTTCCGGGGCGGCCATGCAGATCGGCCTGCTCGGCGGGCTGGCCGTGAGCCTGGTGGCGATCGTCGTCCGGCTGGCCTACGTGCCCATCGCGGGCGCGCTCAGCCGCTGGCTCTTCGCCACGTTCCGCAAGCGGGAACCGGCACCCAGCTGGAAGAGCCTGCTGATTCTCGGCTGGACCAGCATGCGCGGCGTGGTCTCGCTCGCCTCGGCACTCGCGCTTCCACTGGTGATTGCCGACGGTAGCCCCTTTCCGTTCCGCAACGAGATCATCCTGGTCACCTTCGTGGTGATCCTGGTGACGCTGGTGGTGCAGGGGCTCACCCTCGCACCCCTCATCCGGTGGTTGAAATTCCCCGAGCAGACGGGAAATGAGGAGGAGACCGCCGCGGCCCGGCAGGCGGCGGTGCGTAGTGCCCTCACCCGGCTGGAGAGCCTCGCGGAGGCCGAGTGGCTCAAAGACCATCCCGCGGTGGCGGAACGGCTCCGGCTGGTGTACGACCAGCGGCTCAAACGATTCTCGGATGTCTCCGGGCTCGAGCCGGGGCTCTCGCAGGCGGCGACCGCCGCACTCCGGCGACTGCGCTGGGAACTGCTGACGTCGGAACGGCAGGCGCTGCAGCGCATGCGGCGGGAGGGACAACTGGGGGACGACACGCTGCTCGCTCTCGAACGCGATCTCGACGTCGAGGCGATGCGGCTGGGTCTCGGGGAGTTGCGGGCGGTGGGCTGAGGCTCCCGGCTCTCGGCGTGTCGATGTTGTGCCTACTGCCTCGGTCGCTGCAGCTCGTGCCAGTTTTCCTTCAGTTCTACGGCGGGGCTGAAGTTGGGTGAATCAGAGAGGATGTACTCGCCCTGCCCGTTGCTCCAGGCGGTGCGGTACCCCCCGACCAGCTCCACCTTCTCGTGGCTCGTCGGGTCCACATAGGTCTCCACCCCGCGAATCGTCTGGCCGAACTGCTCGGCCAGACGATCCTGCACCACCTGGTTCTCCCGATAGGTCTGCTGGATCGAGTTGCTGATCGACGCCTGCGCGTCTCGCCAGATGCGGTGGCGATCGATCGCCCCCTGCTGCTGGATCCGGCCCATGTTGGCCAGCCAGGCGCCCACCGCTGCCTGATACTGGGGGTTGGGTCGGAACGAGGCGAACATGGTGGCGAACAGCTTGGCGTTCTGATCCAGCCGGCCGCGCGCTGCCCAGATGCCCATGACGTTGTAGGCCATGACCTGGAAGTTGCTCGACGTCATCGCCATGTTCCCGTTCATCATGGCTGCCGAATTAGGCGTCGGCGCCGCGATGGTCGCGATGGTCGCCGAGAGCCACTCTTCAACCGGCTGGTCGGCCAGGGAGTACTGCACGCGCACCCGGCCCGCCTCCGCCCGCACGCCGCGCAGGTAGCCCTGCTGGATCATCGCACTGTAGCTGGCCATGAGCTTGTTCTGCTCGGCCTGGGCCACACCCTGCAGCGGCTCCGCCCCGAGGGCGCGCGCACCCTGCCGTACGCGGGGCAGCACCATCCGGGTGAGGAAGTCTGCCGCATTCATCAGGGGATTGGCGTCGCAGGCGAGTCCGTTCGCCGCGCTCTGATGCATCGTCTGCTGCTGCATCTGGTCGTCCGACCAGACCCAGCTGTACTGGGGAAAAATCTCCATGCCGGTCATCCCGTCAGGAGCGACGGCACGCCAGCGTGCCTGGATGATGTTCTGCGGGCATCGCGTCATCCCCTGCGTCCACTGGACGCCTCCTTCAGCGCGCCAGTCCGACGGTACCAGCAGCCGGGCAACCTCCACCGGCTGCCCGAAGCCCTGGCTGTCCATGATCTTCACCAGCCGCATTCGCATGAGTCCGGCTCCGGTGCGTGGGGCCGCCTCGTGCTGACCCTGTGCCAGGGCAGTGGGGGGTGATCCCGTGCCCGCGAGCAGGAGGACGAATGTGAGCTTGCGGAGAGCGCTATTCATCGCGACGTCCTCGTCGCTCTCCCCACGAGGTGGGAAGAGGCCAGGGGAGGGGCATGTGGTGCGGTTTGGGGCGAGGGACTCTGCTCCCAACACGCGGGGGAACCTCGCTCGCATCCTCCGGCGACGGAAGCCCGGGTGATCTCCCGCGCCTGCGCGAATGTCGCGGGGCCCGATTCAAGTGACAGCGCGTCAGAGCCGGGTTCATCCGGCCGGCGGCACTCTGGTCTTCCGGATTAGAAACGAAGCGGCAACCGCCGTGCGCCTGTTCGGGATTGTTCGGTGCGCGCGAGGACGCAGGCCTCTGCCGCTTCCCCCTCCCGGCGAAGTTGGGAGGGGCCCGGCGAGAGGACCCGCTATAACAACTTGGTGATCCACTCCCCCACGATATACCCGGCTACGGCGACGCCAAGGCCTACCACGAACATGTCCATCCCGCTGCGAATCACGCTGCGGCCGGTGAAGAAGCTGCGCGCGCCGCCGACGGCGAAGTGCGCCGCCATGGAGATCGCGAAGCTGCTCCAGATGGCCCAGGCTCCGCTGGCCAGCAGGAAGGGCGCGACCGGAATGAAGGCACCGACCGCGGTCGCGGTGCCGGTGATCCACGCTTCGCGGAAGGGCGTGGCGCTGGGTTCCCCGATCTTGAGCTCCTCGCGCACCTTCTCCGCGAGGGCGCGTTCGGGATCGCCCATGACCCGTGCGGCCAGCTCTTCGGCCTGCGCCGACGACATCCCCTTGGCCTGGTAGATCAGCGCGAGCTCTTCGCGCTCGAGATCCGGCATCAGCCGGATCTCCTCCCGCTCCATGGCGATTTCGTGTTCGTGCACCTCCCGCTCGCTCTTGGCGGCGAGGTACCCCGAGGATCCCATCGAGAGGGCGTCGGCCACCATGCCGGCGATGCCGGCCACCACGACCGTGTGGGCCGCCAGATTGAGCTGCCCCTGGGCGCCCAGCATGCCCGCGACGAGGCCGAAGTTCGCGGTCAGGCCGTCGTTGAAGCCGTAGACCAGATTGCGGAGCATTCCACCCGCCCCGGTCTTGTGCCACGGTTCACCAGCGGTGCCCACCAGGCCGGCCAGCGACTCGGCATGCTGCGCCGATTCCTTGGCGAGGGTGAGCGCGGCCGCACCAGCCGCACCGTCCGGGGCTTGTCGGTACATCGAGAGGTAGCCCTTCACCTCTCTCCCCTCCTCCTCCAGCAGCATCGGGGCGAGGAACCCCGGCCCGAACCGTTCGGCCAGCCAGGCCATGCCTCTTGCGCGCAGGCTCGGCTTGAGCCGGGGCACCGGATGGCCGTTCTCCTTGAGCAGCTTCTCCCACAGCTCCACGTGACGGTCCTCGACGCCGGCCAGGCGAAGGTAGAGCTCGGAGCGACTTGCATCGCGTTCCAGTTTGGCCAGCGCGCGATAGAGATACGCTGCGTCGGCCTCGTCCTCGAGATGATGCAGCCACTCGTGGGGAGCGGTCTCCGGGGTGGTGGAAGTCATGGCCACAATCTAGCACGACCGGTGGGATTTCCGTGGCGCTGCAGACACAGGTTTGTGGTATTCGCGCCGAGGATGCTTACAAAGGCGTCGCGGAGTTCCTACAGGCGAAATACCCGTCTTGACGCCTGACAGAATTCTCCCCAAGTTCGCTCATTCCCCGTGTCAAAATTTTGGTTCGCTCTCCCGGAGGATTGCATGCATTCCATTCGGCCCGCCCGCCTGTTGGGCGGTTCAGCACTCGCGCTGCTCGGACTACTCGCTGGCTGTTCCACAGAACAGCCGGCCGGGCCCGTGACCCAGGCCGCTGCCCGTCCGGCGCTGGCCCTCACCCAGCCGACCACCCGGCCCGACCGGTACTTGGTAAGCTTCAAGACCACCCAGCCTGCGAGCTTCGCGGCCAAGGTGCAGGCCATGGGTGGCAAGATTGATCGCAGCCTGTCATCGATCAAGTCGGTGGTCATCAGCGGCATCGGGACCGCCAACGCCGCCACGCTCCAGAAGCAGACCGGGATCGAGTACGTCGTCCAGGACCTCGATGCCCAGTTCCTGCCGCCGCCTAGCGGCCTGATGCAGGTCCAGAGCCTGGCCAACCCCGGCCCGAAGGCCGCCGGTACCGATCAGAGCGGCGCGTTCTTCTTCCCGTATCAGTGGAACATGCGCCAGGTAGCGGCCGATCTCGCGTGGAATTCCACACCTGGCGGCGCCGGCGAGCTGGTCTGCGTCCTCGATACCGGCATCGACCCCGACCACCTGGACCTCAGCGGCCGGGTCGATCCGACCAAGATGGTGTCGTTCATCAGCTCCCCGCTGTTCGCCGGGGACCTCGATCCGCTGGACTACAACTTCCACGGCACCGCGACGTCGGCCTACATCGTCTCCAACGGGATCGGCGTGGCGTCGGTGGCTCCCGATGCGCGCCTCTGCTCCGCCAAGGTGCTGAACGTCCTCGGCAGCGGCAGCTTCGCCGACGTGATCTCCGGCATCCTCTGGGCGGCCGAGAATGGCGCGGACGTCATCAACATGAGCCTCGGAGCCTACATCGATAAGTCGAAGCCGGGTGGCGACTTGCTGGTGGCGTTCCAGCAGCGCGCCGTCGACTTCGCCATCAGGAAGGGAGTCGTCGTCGTGGCCTCCGCCGGCAACAGCGCGATCGACCTCGACCACGATCCCAAGACATTCATTTCCGTGCCCGCGCAGCTCAAGGGCGTGATCAGCGTCGGCGCGACGGCGCCGTTCAACCAGACCAACTTCGACGCGCTGGCGAGTTACTCGAACTTTGGCGGCGAGTCCGGCATCACCCTCGTCGCGCCGGGCGGCGATTTCGCGGCCGGCACCGTGCTCGACGCCGACCTGACCGCCTGCAGCCAGTACCAGCTCACCCTGCCGTTCGCCTGCGCCTTCAACGATTACGTCTTCGTCTCCGGCACCTCGGAAGCGGCGCCGCATGTCTCCGGTGCCGTCGCCGTGGTCGAATCGCAGCTCGGACAGAGCCTGCCCGCCACCACCGCCGGCTGCGTCCGTCGCAACGCCGATATCGTCGGCCCCCGTATCATCTTCGGGGCGGGCCGCCTGAACGTGGCTAAGGCTGCTGCCTGCACCAACTAACAGCCTTATTCCAGGCTGGCGTCGGCAGGGGGTGGGACAAATTGTCCCGCCCCCCTGTTCTTCTCCCCTCCCTGCAACGATTCCGCCCCTTCCTGCATCTTTCCCGGCGTCATGACCAACGCCCTCGTGCTCACTGAAGCCGATCAGGTCCTCGCCCGCGCCCGCGCCGGCGAGCTCGATGCATTCGAGCAGCTCTACAAGGCCTACGAGATCCCGGTCTACAACCTGGCCCGGCGCATCTGCCGCACCGTCGAGGACGCCGAGGACGTACTGCAGGAGACCTTCTTCGAGGTCTGCAGGAGCATCGGCCAGTACCGGGGCGACGGCAGTCTCTGGGGCTGGGTCCGCACCATAGCCGCGAGCAAGGCCCTCATGCGGCTGCGGCGCAACAAGTATCGTGACACCGACGAGCTGGACGAGGAATTCCACCGGCCCGGCAATCGCCAGGACACCGGGCTGCGGATGGATCTGGAGGCGGCGCTGGAGCGGCTCCCCGAGGTCACTCGGGCCGTGGTATGGCTGCACGACGTGGAGGGGTACACCCACGAGGAGATTGCGGGGATGATGGGGAAGACGGTGAGCTTCTCCAAGTCGCAGCTCTCTCGGGCCCACGTCCGGCTGCGGCGCTGGCTGGGAGAGGAGGTCGAGCTCGCATGAGCCACCTGACCCTCGACCAATTGCTGGCCCTCCGCGAGCCCGGGCTCGAACCCGGATCGGCCGGCGCCCGCGAGCACCTCGACGGCTGCGCGGCGTGCCAGGCCGAGGCGGCCCGGCTCGACCAGCGTGCCGCACGGCTCAAGGCGCTGCCATCGCTCCGCCCCGCGCGGACCCAGTGGCCGATGCTGCAGCAGAAGCTGGCCGCCGAGCGGCGGCAGCGGCGGGTGCGCTGGGGAGCGATCGCCGGGCTCGCCGCAGCGGCGTCGATCGCGGCGGTCGTCGCGGCGCACAGCCACGATCGGCATCAGGGCGCGGCCCAACTGGCAATCGATTCCGTCATGACCCGCTCGGGCCAGCTGGAACAGCTCATCCAGGCCTACAATCCGGACGCCCGGGTCACCGATGGGTTGACCGCGCGGGTCGCCGGGCAGCTGGAGGACCGCATCGCCCAGGTGGACCAGCAGCTGCAGCAGGCCCAGCTCCGCCAGAACCGTCAGCGCGATGCCGATCTGCTGCGCCTGTGGCGCCAGCGAGTCGGCCTGCTGGATGCGCTGGTAGATGTGCACCTGACTCGCGCGAGCCAGGTCGGGTTCTAGGACGATTCCCGTGAAGCCCCGGCTGCTGACTGCCGTCCTGCTCCTGTCGCTCGGATCGTCGCTCTCGGCGCAGGAGCCCCGTCCTCCACGCCCCGACGCTGCGGACATGATCCGCATGCAGCGGGGAATGCCTCCGGGCGATGGTCCATTCGAGGACCGCCAGCGCATCCTGGCCTCGCGTCGCGCCCGGCTGGGCATCTCGATCAACATGCGCGCCCGGGAAACCGACTCGGTGGGTGCGCTGATCCAGGCGGTGTCTCCCAACGGCCCCGCCGCCCGGGCCGGTCTCCGATCCGGGGACATCATCACCCGGTTCAATGGATCGGCGCTGGTCGACGAAACCGTTCGCACCGGCCGCGAGCAATCGCGGCCGGGCATGGCGCTCACCATGCTGGCCGCCGGGGTGGCCCCGGGCGACACGGTGGCGATCGAATACCGGCGGGGCAAGGACCGGAAGAACGCCAGCGTGGTGGCCGGCGACGAACCGGCCTGGACCTTCACCCAGCCGGATGGCGCCTGGGGCTTCGTGATGGGGGACAACGATCCCGACTACGCTGACGGCCAGGACGCGCCGCGCCACGGGATGACCTTCCGCATCGAGACCGATACCCTTGCGTCGCGCGCCGACAGCTTTAGGGCCAAGTTCCGCGATCGGTCCCACCTCCCGCCGCCCATGATGTTCCTCATGGGCACCCCGCTCGAGGATCTCGAGCTGGCCCCGGTCAATCGCGATCTCGGCCGCTACTTCGGCGTGGTCGAGGGGGTGCTGGTGATCAGCGTGCCGGCGGAGTTCCCGCTCGGCCTCAAGGCGGGCGATGTGGTGCTGTCGGTCGATGGGCGGGGGGTCGAGGGCCCCGGCCAGCTGCTCCGCATCCTGCGGAGCTATGAGCCCGGCGAGTCGATCAGGATGTCGGTGATGCGGATGAAGAAGCGGGAGCTCGTCGTCGGCACGCTCGGCGACCGCTAGGCGCCCGCTACGCCGGGTCCGCCAGCGCCTCGGCGGTCACCCGGTGCAGGAACCGCACAAATTCATACAGATAGTCCAGTCCGGCCTGCTGCGCCTCCGAGTGCCACGGATTCATCACGGTGGACCGCAGCACGAACAATCCCTCCCGTGCGTACGCCTCCGCCGAGATCCCCAGCCGGCCCAGCAGGTGCCCCATGTTGGCGCCGCGATACTGCCGTTCCTCGAAGCGGGTCCGCGAGACGAAGAACGGCTGCGACGCCGTGAGCCGATGGTGCGACCGGGAGCCCGGAATGCTCGCCGCGCCGAACACCCGTTCATTGAGCCGGTTGATTTCGGCCAGCGGGACGGGCGCGGGGACCATCGCGCCATCCTCCCACAGCATCGGCCGGGCGACAAAGCAGACCAGGTTGGTCTCCGGCTCGGTGATCGGAATGAAGGTGAATGGCTGGCCCGCGAGCCCTTCGCCGACCCGCTCGCTCTCGAATTTCGGAAACAGCTGGTGATGGCAGGTCAGCAGCCGGGCGAGCCGCCGGGCGTTGAGCAGGGTGACCCGCACGATCTTGCCGTGCCCCTCCGCCGTGAGCGGGATGGTCCGGTGGGCCAGCCAGCAGGCGAGCGCCGCGGCACCCGGCTTGGACCCCTCCAGGATGTGCGGACCGAAGGCGGTCACCGAGACGGGGTCGTCGAAGGAGCCGACCCCGGCCTCGTCGTCGGACAGGTACTGCGCCCGCTGGGTGACGAACTCCGTCACGCTGCCGTTGCGGAAGGCGACCACGCCGGCGGGGTAGGGGACGTAGCCCATCTTGTGCGGATCGACGGTGGTCGAGTCGCCGTCGGGCATCGCCAGGAAGGCGGCGTAGGTCTCCCGCTCGGCCCAGCGCACCTCCAGGGTGCGGACGTCGGGGTGGGTGAGGCCCACGTCGAGTTCGAACCGCTCGTGCAGGTCGAGGGCGCGGATGTACTCGTTGCAGATGGCCTCCAGGCCGGCTCCGTGCGGCACGTGCTGAACCGGGAGGCCGTTGAAGAGGGTTCGCAGGTAGCCGCCCCACGCCGCGTCGACGTGGATCCAGAAGGACCGGTTGCCGGACTGTTCGCACTCGTCCCGCAGGAACCGGATCCGGTGGATCGGATCGACTGCGCCCTCCTCCGTGGTCCCGACGATGCCGATCACCGCGGCGATGTACTCGTTCGGGCCCAGGCTGGCGATGGTGTCGCGCAGCGCGTCCACATCCATCTGAAAGCGCTCGTTGACCGGGACGAGTCGAGCCGCATCCTCGCCGTACCCCAGCACGTTGCAGGCTTTCGCGATCGAGTAGTGCGCGGCCGCGGAGGCTAGCACCACGGGCCGCAGTCCGGTGGCCGCCAGGATGGAGCCGAGACCGCGCCGGGCCACGTTGAAGGGGCTGGCCGCCACGGCCTCGTTGACCCGGGCAAGCGCCTCGGTGGTGGTGAGCTGCCGCTCGGTCTCGAGGTGATACGCCAGGCCGCGGAGTACCGCACCGGCGTCCTGCGGCTTGAGGGCGATGAGCGAGCGGTCGTCCACCTCGATCAGCGGCTGCTCGGTGCCATTGGCGAGGCGCACCCGGAAGTCGAGCCCCTCCTGGCGGCAGAACTCCCGCGCGATGAACGGCGCAAACTGCACCGCCCGCGCGACCCACAGCGCCTCGAGTGTCGCCAGCGTGCCGCCCGAGCAGATATGGGCCCAGGCTCGCTTGGGGCTGTAGCCCAGCATCGAGGCGATCATCCGCCCCACCTCGAGCTCCAGTGCCAGCGTGATCGGGGCCACTTCCCCGGTGACATTGTTCGGATTGTAGAGCAGACCGGCGAAGTAGCCGAGCACGGCGGGGAGGCTCTGCTCCGACACCATGTGGGCGTTGTACCGGGGCGAATGCAGCGGAAAGTGGAACTTGAGTTCGCTGAGGATGGCGTCGAGGTGACCGGTCAGCAGGTCCAGCCACGACTCATGTTCCGGGCTCCGCCGCCTGAGGCGACCCACGATCCAGGGATCGGCGGGGAAGTAGTTGCGCCGCCAGTGCACGTAGTCCTGGAAGATGTGGTCGAACAGCTCGGTCCAGACCGCGGCATTCTCGGCGCGGGGCCCGAGAAACCAGGCGCTGAGCGGGTACGCCGTACCGGCGCGGAGATGGGGGACGACATCGCCTTCGTGGTGAGCGCTCATGCTAGGAGCTTCGGAGCCCGCCCGCGCCGCCGCAAGGGGCCCCGCGGACCCTGAAGCCGGTTTCACGCCGATTTCACCCGCCCGCTACTCCCTCCCGGTCTTGAAGAGGCGGTACCATTGCTCGCGTTCTTCGGCGGTGAACACCCCGAGTTCGGCGAAGATCTCCCGGGCAAACTCCAGGGCGCCGAGCCCGCTCGCCGTGATGATGCCCCGGTCGCGCACCGCGAGATCGGCCAGGTAGTTCTGGGCGCCGGTGTATTCGGGCGCATGCTGGGTGAGGTACTCGAGCCCGTTGCTGGTGTGCTTCCTGCCGTCGAGCAGCCCGGCCCGGGCGAGCGCCGTCGTCGCCGCGCAGATGGCCGCTATCGGAATCGCATGCTGCATGAGGTGCTGGAGCAGCGCGGCGAGCGCCGGGTCGAGCGGCTCCTCCTCCCAGCGGTCGCCGCCGGGCAGGATCAGGATCCGGATCATCTCCGGATCGAGCTCGGCGAGATCGTAGTCGGGCAGGACGCAGAGCCCGCCCATCGACACCACCGGCTCACCGGTGTAGCCCAGGGTGACGACTTGGTGCTTTCCCGACCGCCGGAGTTCCGCGGTGGCGTACGCCGGCTCCCAGTCGGCGAAGCCGTCAAAGACCAGCAGGTGCGGGGCGGCCTTCACCCGGCCACCATCGGCTCGGTCGCGCGGATCTGGGCGGCCAGCTTCGCGAATCCGGCCAGGTCCAGACTCTGCGCGCCGTCGCTCAGGGCGTGGTCCGGATCGGGGTGCACCTCGACGATCACGCCCTGCGCCCCGGCCGCGAGTCCGGCAAGGGTGAGCGCGGGGACGATGTTCCGCACGCCGGCGGCGTGGCTCGGATCAACGAGGACCGGCAGGTGGGTCCGCTCCCGCACGATGGCGACCGCGTTGAGGTCGAGGGTGTGCCGGGTGGCGCGCTCGAAGGTGCGGATCCCCCGCTCGCACATCACCACGTTGGGGTTGCCGTGGGACAGCACGTATTCCGCCGCGTGCAGCCACTCCTCGATCGTGGCGCCACCGCCGCGCTTGAGCAGAATCGGCTTTCCGCTGCGGCCCGCGGCGCGCAGCAGCGCGAAATTCTGCATGTTGCGCGCGCCGATCTGCAGCATGTCGGCGTAACGCGCCACCAGCGGCACCTCTTCCCAGCTCATCACCTCGGTCACCACCGGCAACCCGGTCCGCTCGCGCGCCTCCGCCAGGAACTTGAGCCCCTTCACGCCGAATCCCTGAAAGTCGTACGGCGAGGTGCGCGGCTTGAAGGCGCCACCGCGCAGCATGTCGGCGCCGGCCTGTGCCACCCCTTCGGCCGTCTCGAGGATCATCGCCTGGGATTCCACCGAGCAGGGGCCGGCGATGATCACCGGGCGCCCGCCGCCGATTTCGACCTCGCCCACCTTCACGATCGTGCCCTCGGGACGCTGCCGCCGGTCGAACAGCGGCAGATCCGGCTTGGGGCGGAGGTGCGGCATGTGGGCAATCGGGGCGTGGGGCATCGCGCCCTCCCCTTCCCAGGTGCCATAGCTGCCGAGCACCACGATCCGCGACGCCAGCGCCTCGATCGACTCCAGCGCCTCGGCCAGTCGGGGTTCGTTGCGGCCGCCATCCACGTCGAAGTAGAATCGGTAGGTCCACGGCGCCGAGCGCTCCGGGCGCGATTGCAGGCTGGTGAGATTCACGCCCCGTCCGGCGAACGCCTGCAGTACCGCCGCGAGCATGCCGGGGCGGTGATCGGTCCACACGATCAGCGAGGTCTTCTGCGGCACCGCGGGATCGGTCTGGGTGGCCGGCTCGCGGGTGAAGGTCAGGAAGCGGGTCTGGTTGGTGGGGTCGTCCTCGATGCGGTCCTCGAAGACCTGCAGGCCGTAGGCCTCGGCTGCGTGGCGGGCGCAGATCGCGGCCTGGGTGGGGTCCTGCTCCCGCGCCACGATCTCGGCGCTGCCCGCCGTGTCCCAGGCGCTCACCAGGGTGACGTTGGGAAGCTGCCGGCCGAGCCACACCCGGCACTGGCCCAGCGCGACCGGGTGGGAGAGCACCCGGGTGATCTGCTCCAGCTTCGCCCCGGGCACGCCCATGATGCTGTGATGCACGGGGAGCAGGATCTCGCGGCTCAGGTGGAGGTCGCCCTCGCCGAACGCCTCCTGCAGGAGGTCGTAGGTCGGCGTCACCGAACCGACCAGCGAATTCTCGATGGCCAGGCAGCCGGCGTCGGCGCGGCCGTCACGCACCGCGGCGACCACATCTCCCACCTCCCGACAGGAGATGGTCTCCATGTCGGGCCATTGCTGCCGGGCGGCCGCTTCGCTGAACGCACCACGGGTCCCCTGGATTGCTACGCGCATGACGTGCTCCGAGTGTGAAAAACAAAACGCCCCGCCGGCGATTCCGGCGGGGCGTCAGGCGTCAGGTGTCGGGTGAGCGTCAGGGCTTTCCCGCACCGGACGGCAGCGCGCCGCCGGGGCTGGTAAAGAAAAAGAAGAAGCCGAGTCGCTCAGTGTTCCGCATGGACCAAGGCTACGCCCCCGGCCCCGGCACTGTCAAGGGTGCGATAGATTCCCCGATTCGATGACCGACATTCTTCAGAGTTGTCCGATCATGGCCGATCTGGTGGCGCGGCATGCGGCGCCCCGGTTCGAGCCGCAGGCCCCGTTCCCTTCGCTGGTGGACGCGATCGTGTCCCAGCAGATCTCCGGCAAGGCCGCGGCCAGCATCATGGCGCGGCTGTGCGGTCTCGTGCCGATCCGGCCCGCGGCGCTCGCCGAGGCCGATCTGCGGCGTCTGCGCCGCGCCGGCCTGTCGCGCGCCAAGTCGACGTACGTACGGGCCCTCGCCCGATTTGCGCTCGACGGGGGCCTGCGCGGCCTGTCCCGACTGCCCGACGAAGCGGTCGTCGAGCGGCTGACTACGGTGAAAGGGGTGGGGGTGTGGACCGCGGAAATGTTCCTGATCTTCTCACTCAACCGTCCCGACGTCTGGCCGGTGGGCGACGGTGGCGTGCAGCGGGCCGTCTTCAGGTTGTACGGAGCGAAGACGCCGAAGGCCATCTCGCAGGTCGGCGAACGCTTCCGGCCCTGGCGCTCGCACGCGGCGTGGTACATGTGGCGCGCGCTGGAGGATCCGCAATGAAGCGCGCTGCCTCGCTGGCCCTCGGTCTTGGCCTTCTGGTTGCTCGCGCGGCCCCGGCGCAGAGCCTGCCGCTGCTCCACCCGATCAACCCGGTGGCCGAATCGCGCAGTGGGCTCTACTTCCAGCCCTACCTTGCCCCGTCGCCGCGCTGGCGGGTGGCGGTCGGTGCCGACTACGCCAGCATGGTGGAGCTGAACTTCGGCTTCTCCCTCTCGGACACCGCCTACCTCCTCGACGCCGAGGCGTTGCGGCTCAACCTGAGCGTGAGCCGGGACCTCGGCCCGCGGACATTCGTGACCGGCGAGGCCTGGCTGGGTGGCAGTTACAACGGCTTCCTCGACGGATTCCTCAACTGGTACCACCGGCTGTTCGGGATCCAAATCCCCGAGCGGGATGGGCGCCCGAAGGACCGATTCGCCTACCAGTACAAGTTCCCCGACACTCGGCAGGTCCGGTTCGCAGCGCACGATGCCTATCTCGGCGATGTCCGATTCGGCATCGGCCGCCGGCACGACGACCGGTCCCAGTCGGTGCTGTCGGTCACTCTCCCCACCAGCACCGCCGGGCCGGGCTACGACCGTGGCGTCGTCTCCGTCAGCCTGCTCAACACCTTTCGGATCCCCGTGACCCCCCGCCTGGTGTACGAGGGCTCGGCCAATATCGGCTATACCCCGACGCATGGTGCGCTCCGCTCGATACAGGACCAGCTCTTCTTTCTCGGGACGTCGGGAATTCGCTGGCGGACCGTCGGGCGCCTGTGGAGCTTCGGGAATCTCTATCTGCACTCCCCCTACTACAGCTCTGCCGCGCAGGCTGGACAGCTCGATCGGTGGGAATTCACGGTGGACTTCGGCTGGATCGTGCGGAGCAGGAGCGGGCGGGAATTCCGCTTCGGGATGACCGAGGATCTGCAACCCGGTGGGCCGGCGGTGGACGCCAATTTCCGGCTCGGGTACAGCTTCTAGCGGTCCGGCTCGCTCACCGGCATGCGGCGGTTGTCGCCGCCCTTCACCCGGGTCACCCCGTCGATATCGACCCAGATGTCGGCGAAGGTCCGGGTCCATCGATCGTCACCTCGCCTGTAACTCCACACCCAGGCACCTCCCGCGTATTCGGCGGTCTGGGCCAGTTCCACCATCATGTCGAAGCACCAGTGGCCGTTTACCCGGCGGAAGAAGTGCGGATTGATGATCGGATCGTTGGTGTAGTACACGACCGCCAGATCGCCCCGTTCCACCACGGCGTGCCGGCGGCCGAATTCGCCCATCTTCCAGAAATCGAAGTACCCGCGGGTGATCGGAAACGTCTCCAGGTACCGCTGACTTTCATACGTGAACAGCGGCAGCCCGGTGATGAACCGGTCGCTTCCCAGCCAGAGCAGCCAGCTCGTGAAGCTGCCTTCCACCGATGCGCTGGGTGCCAGCCGGAGACTATCGTCATGGGTCGCCGGCGCGCGGATGAAGGCCCTGCGCGGATCCTCGTGGGCGATCTGCGAGGTCGCTCCCGCACCGGCGGCCAGCGTGGCGGGATCGCCGGCGTAGGGGAACACCGCCGGGTCGTAGCCCTCGCCGAGAGCCGCACGGCGGAGCCTTAGCTGCAGAATGCGCAGCGTCGTGCGCAGGCCGAGTCCGGGGTTGCCCTCGTTGAAGAAGTACTGGGTGTTCTCGCGCATGAGATAGCCGACGAAGGCGTCAGGCAGCATCCCCTCCAGCCCCGGCGTTACCTCGATCCTGAGGCGCTTGTCCGTCATCTCGTAGACAAAGAGCAGACCGCGCCGGCCGGTCTCTGTACCGAGCTTCATTTCCCGCGCACGGCGCAGGCTGTACCCCTCCAGGTCGCCGCCCGGCACACCAGGCACGAAGAGCACCCGCAGATCGACACCGGACTCGCGCCGGATGAGGTGGAGGTACTGCTGGGTGCGACCATCCCGGTCGAGCGGCGGCATGCCCGCCTCGTCGATGATGACGGTCTCGGATTCCGGATGCCGGACGAGTGGGGTCGCGCTGGTGTGAGGGGAGCGACGGGGACCGACGATGACGATCATTGCCACGAAGGCGATCGCGGCTGCGAGGGGCGCCAGCGCGCGCCAGGGCATCAGGCCGGTCCGGCGGCCTCGAAGAGGAACTGCTCCATCTGCTTGAAGAGCATCTGCTTGGCCTGCGGGTCGCGGACGTTCAGGCCGTAGTGATTGATGATCTGCTGCTGGTTCTTCAGCCAGTCGGCCCAGCAGTTGTTGCAGATCTGTTCGAATACCCGCAGTCCCAGATCATTCTGGAAGGGGCGGAAGGGCAACTGGTCGCGGCTCTGGCCGCAGCGGGCGCAGGAGATGGTCGGCATCGGCGTGGAAGATAGCGCCCACCCCCGTCAGGCGGGAGCGCGACGCTCAGGGCGGTTCGTCGAGGTTGCGGTCGGAGAACAGGGCGATCTCTCCGGCTGTCGCACCCTGGACGGCATCCCGATCCACCCCTGGGCCGTCGTGGCAGAGCGCGCCGAGCGCCTGAGCCTGGAGCGCGGAGTGCAGGCCGAGCGGAGCGAGAATTGTGAGGCGGCCAGGTCTCAGGCCGCGTCGCCCCGCTTGAGCGCCTTCACCCCGCTGGCCGTTCCCAGGCCGGCCGCGATGCCGAAGAGCGTGGTGGTGGTCGTGGTGATGAGGGGCAGGGCGGCGGCGGGCCAGGCGACCAGCATGGCGCCGAGCCCGGCGATCCAGGGTGCCGCCGGAGAGCGGACCGCATCGACGAAGCGGAGCCGGATGCGGACGAAATTCCTGGCGATGGAGAAGCCGGCCAGGACCGCCACCGCGGTGACCAGCAGATAGAGCCAGCCGAACATCGGGACCTCGGGGTTGAGAGAACGATCTCGCCTCGTTGCAGTACGCAACGCCGCCCCCGCGGGATTCAGTGTTCGGGAGGGGGTCCGCCCGGTCCCATGCGGCGGCGGATTTCCCGCCAGCGGTCGACCTGGTCCGGCCGGAGGATGGCCTCGATTTCGACCGAGGATGAGTCGAGGAGGGCCCGCAGCCTGGGGTCCATCTCCCGGCGCAGCGCTTCGAACCTCGCGGCCTGGCCCGGCATCATGGAGTCGAGCCGCCCCCGCTGGGTGGCGTCGAGGTCGAGCTCTCGGGCGAGGTGATCGGCCATGCGACTCTGCATCTGCTGCCGGACTGCGAGACTGTCGGCGCCCGCCATCCCCATCCCACCCCGCCGGTCGAGCCCGAGGAACATGGGGCGGTGGCGATGCAGGATGTAGTGCTCCAGGGCCATGCCGCCGGCTACCCCGGCCAGGGTATGCGCGACCAGAATGGTCGCGATGACCCACCGCGACGGGGTCCGCCTCGCCGCCCCGCTCTCGCCGTCTGCCATGATCATCTCCTCTCGGCCAGCAGCCAGGTGTCGTTACGCTCGCCCAGGGTGGCGTCGAGCACCGTGTCGTAGGTCTCCTGCCCGGTCAGCGCCGACAGGAAGGCGTCGCTCGCGCCGACAGCCGGTTCGGTTCCCCATCCCCTGAACAGAAGGAATGCGGCGAGCCCCGCGGCGAGGGCCACCGGTGCGATCATCCGCCCCAGCCTCTCCAGCTCGTCCCGCCAGCCGGGCGGTGCCGCGCCCGCGGCGACCCGGATCCGTGCCGACAGCCGATCGAGGTCTGCCGGGGTGAGTGTCGGGGACGGACGGAGCGCCAGGAGTGCCCGGCGAACGGCCAGATCGTCGTCAGACTCGTCACGATGCATGTTCGTCCTCCACGGCGCCTCGCAGTGGCGCCAGGGCCTCGCGCAGCACCTGCCGCGCCTGATGGATGTGCCAGCGAACCGTGCCCGGTGAAATGCCCAGCAGCGCGCCGATCTCTTCCGCGGTGAGCCCATCCATGTCGTGCCATTCGACCGACAACCGCTGCCGTTCAGGAAGCTCGGCCAGCACGGCGAGAAACCGCTCCCGGACCTCGGTCCGCAGCGTAACGCCGAGGGGCGACGGCTGGCCGGAGCCGGTACGGTCCGCCAGCTCGTCCGTCTGCCGAAGCGAACGTGCCCGCCGCGCACTGAGGGCACGATTGACGATGATGCGGTACAGCCACGGCGCGAACGGCCGTCCCAGCTCGAACCGGTCGATCCCCTTGAGCGCCGCCACGAACGCCTCCTGAACCAGGTCTTCCGCGTCCTCGCGGTGGCCGAGCACCCGATAGGCGACGGTGAAGGCCCGGGGTAGATGCAGGCGAACCAGACGGTCGCAGGCTTCCGGATCGCCGGCCTGAACTAGCCGGAGCAGCTCGGTCTCGGCTGCGAGCGACTCCCCGGCCGAAGTGGCCGGTGCGCTCACCGCGGGGCCCTGCATGCGGGCCTGGTCAAGCAGCCATCCGGTTCCTGTCATCGCCTCCGCCATGCTCGGCCGTGCTGCGGACACCGGTGTGTACGCACCAGCCCGGGGCCCCGTTGGTGATCCGGGCTGCCAACGCTGGCCCTCAGGGCGGAGTACTCATCGTGACTCCAACGTCCGAGGCTGTTCATGTCTCCGTTCCACCGCGTCCCCCGTCTGGCGCCGACGGTATTCCTCGCCTGCGGGCTGCTGGCCACCCCGCTCTGCCTCGAGGCCCAGGGTAGCGCACCCCAGGGCGGTCAGGAGCATGGCGCACGGTCCCCCGGCGGGGGCAGGGGATTCGACCCAGTTGTCATGCAGGGACCGCCCAGGCCGGAGGAGATGACTCGGCTGGCGGTTCTGAGCGAGGGCCAGCAGAGCCACTATGCGACGATGTACGAGAACCTCATGACTGACACGAAGAGCGACCGTGACAGTCTCGCCGCACTGCGGGCCGCCCGCCGCGCGGAACGGGGCCAGGCAGACGGGTCGGGCGCCGGTCACCGCGGTCCGATCGGCGGGATGGGAGAACTGCGGACGGACCTCGAACAGAAACAGCGGAGCTTCGATGCGGCGCTGAAGGATTTCCTTACCAGGGACCAGTGGGAGCGCTATGAGGCGTGGCGCGACCAGCGCCGGAACGAGGCCCGGGAGCGGATGCGCGGAATGCGCGGCGTACCTCCGGGCCAGGACGGAGATGCGCAGCGTCCGTAACGCACTCGCGGCCGAGGGGCCACGGCGTCCGGGAGCTCACCCAGTGTAGTGACCGTCCACACCCCAGTGGCCGGCCGGGTGCCCGGCGCCGTTCCTCCTACCACCGGCAGGCCACGCTGCCCCATGAGAAGCCGGCGCCGAACGCGGTCATGACGATCAGATCGCCGCGCTGGATCCGCCCGGAGCGGACGCACTCGTCGAGCAGGATGGGGATCGTGGCCGCGGTGGTGTTGCCATAGCGTTGAATGTTGTTGTAGACCTGCTCGTCGCGCAGGCCGAGCTTCTTCTGCACCATCTCCGAGATGCGGAGGTTGGCCTGGTGCGGCAGCAGCAGGTTGATGTCGGCCGTCTCGAGGTTGAGCTGGCCGAGGACGGCCTGGATCGATTCCGGCATGCGGGTGACGGCGTGGCGGAATACCTCCTTTCCGTCCATGCTCACGTAATGGCGGCCGGCGTCGATCTGCTCGTGGCTGACCCGCGGGTGGTACATCGAGCCGGGCGCATCTACCCAGAGCATCTCGGCAAACTGGCCGTCGGAGTGCAGGTCGAATGCGAGCAGCCCGCGGCCGTCGTCGTCCGACGGTCCCAGGACCACCGCGCCCGCGCCATCGGCGAAGATCACCGCGGTGTTGCGCCCGCGGGTCGAGACATCCATCCCGGTCGACTGAATCTCCTCGCCCACCACCAGGATGTGCCGGAAGGTGCCGGTACGGATCCAGGCATCCGCAACGGAGAGGCTGTAGATGAATCCGCTGCAGGCCTGCCGGATGTCGATGGCGGGGATGGACTCGATCCCCATCAGCCGCTGCAGCAGGACGCCGTTGCCGGGGATGAAGTGATCGGGCGACGAGGTCGCGAAGACGATGGCGTCGATGTCCCCCGGGCCGATGCCGGCCATGGCGAGGGCCTGTTTCGCCGCCTTGAGCGAGAGCTCGGCGCCGGTCTCCCCCTCGACCACCCAGCGCCGTTCCTGAATGCCGGTGCGGGTGCGGATCCACTCGTCGGTGGTATCCATGAGCCGTGACAGCTCGTCGTTGGTGACGACGCGATCCGGCACGGCGAAGCCGGTGCCGAGGATGCGGCTGGGACGCATGCGGGATTCCCCGTGGCTGGGTACTGTTGGACTGGCGCCGGTAAGGTGGCCTCTGCGCGGGACCGGAGCAAGAGAGTCCTCCGCGACGGGAACGGGGAGCGCCATCTGGGGTCGTACTCACATGTCGCTGCCGGGGCTGATCGGCTGGATCCTGATTTGCTTCGTCGCCGCCGCCATCGGCGGGGCTGCCGCGCGACCAGGTGCGTGGTACGCTGCGATCAGGAAGCCCCGCTGGAACCCGCCCGCCAGGGTGTTCGGTCCAGTGTGGACGGTCCTGTTCGTGATGATGGGCATCGCCGCGTGGCTGGTCTGGTCGCGGCGGGGGGAGGTCCCGGTGGGTGCCGCGCTGGCCCTCTTCGGAGTGCAACTCGGCCTGAACGCGCTCTGGTCGTGGCTCTTCTTCGGGTGGCATCTCCTTGGGGCGGCGCTGGCGGAGGTCCTCCTGCTCTGGGTGATGATCCTCCTGACGACGCTCGCCTTCTGGCCGGTGCGACCGCTGGCCGGAGCCTTGCTCCTGCCCTACCTCGCGTGGGTCGGGTTCGCCGCCTATCTCAACTACACCCTCTGGCGACTGAATCGATGAGCCGGCGCCTCATTCCATGATCGACTTTCCCGACCCGCTCGACGAGGACTTCCCCCTGGGCGACGGCACGGCCGACCTCGAGGCGGAGGTGAGCTGCCCCTACTGCGGCGAGAGCTGCAGCATCGCACTCGACCCGGGGAGCGGGGTCTCGCAACAGTATGTGGAGGACTGCCCCGTCTGCTGCCAGCCGTGGCGTGTCACGGTGCGCTATCAGGATGACGGGACGGCGGAGGTGGATGTGACGGAGGAGTGAATTCGCCGGCTTCTCGCTTCTCACATCCGCAGCTGGTATGCCAGCTTCACGAAGAACCCGTCGCTCACCCGCTGCACATGGCGGAACCCGAGCGGTCTGGTGTCATCCAGCGAAGAACCGTAGCCGAAGAAAGCCACGGTGCCGGTGGTCGGCTCGAAGGAGATCAGCCAGTCCAGTCTCAGCCGGTTCGATTCGTCACGAGCCGACGGGGCACCGTTGATGACGAGCGGATCGCCGGTCCGCGCGTCCTCCAGCGGAGCCACCCGTTGGGCGACGTATTCCCCGACCACTCGGAAGAAGAGGCTGCGGTTCGGCTGGTATTCCAGCTTGACCCTCGGGATGATCGTGCGCGCGAACTCCGAGCCGTCGCGATCGCGGGTGATGCGGGAATAGGTATTGGAGGCGCTCAGCCGGATTGAACCGGTCGGCCGGAGCGCCAGGCTGGCGGTCAGCCGGGTCTCGTACCCGCGAGAGGCTTCCTGGAAGATGGCGCCGCGGCTCCGGGTGACCTGGGCGGTGGCGTTGACCGCCCGAAATGTCGGCGTGGTGATGCCGGTCGAGAACGAGAAACCGTCGCGCACTCCCGCCAGCGGCGAATAGGGTACAAGCGTCCCGCCCTGGTCCACCTGATACCCGGCGTAGTCGGACATCTCGAAGTCGACGAACTGGTGCTCGCCATGTCCGTTGACCTTCCAGCCGCCTCGCAGGGTCAGGTTGGCATCGGCGCTTTCGGTCCCTTCGATGGCGTCCTTGAGGAAGCCGTCGTAGTGCCAGATCCGCTCCGCGCCGCCGAAGACGGTGAACTGCTCGATCAGCGCGCCGCGGGAGCCGTAGAACGACAGCCGGTTGAACGCATGAGCGTCCACGATGTCGTTGCGCGGGACGAACCCGCTCTGGGCGCTGAAGTCCCTCCCGATCCCGGTGACCTTGTAGTTGAATCCCCAGCTCCGCCCGGTCCGGTCATACTCCGCTTCCCAGAGCGGGCTCGTGAGACTGGGGCCCCCGCGGAGATCCCGGGTCCACGAGCCGCCGAGCTGCCCCGCGACATAGTAGAGCTTGCCGAACACGATCCGGACATCGGCTGCCGCCACCCGGTTGAACGCCCCATCGCGGTCGCGGGTGGTAAGCGTCAGCCCGCCGGTCGAGTTGCTGCCGATGTCGCGACGGGCGCGGGTCACGGTGAAGAATGCGTCGGCACCTGGCTTCTCGTCGAGGGCGACGAGGTTGGCGAGGTTGGTCCGCCCGAACTTGGTGGTCAGCTTGCCGCCGACCAGCGGGTTTACCACCTGGCGGGTGTAGACCAGCTGGTTGGGAGTGGCGAACAGCTCGATGCCCTCGAGGAAGAAGGGCCGCTTCTCGGGGAAGAACAGCGCGAACCGCTCGTTGACCGTGACCAGGCTCGCATCGGACTCGATCTGGCTGAAGTCGGGATTGTAAGTCGCGTCCACCGACAGATTGCTGCTGAGCCCGAGCCGGAGGTTCGCGCCCAGGCTGGGATCGAGGTTTTCGCGGGTGAAGCCGGTGGCGGTACGCTGGCCATTGGCCTGCGCCGTCACGAACGGCTGCACCTCGGCGGTGATGCCGCGC
Organism: uncultured Gemmatimonadales bacterium; assembly: GCA_963825065.1. Classification (GTDB taxonomy): domain Bacteria; phylum Gemmatimonadota; class Gemmatimonadetes; order Gemmatimonadales; family GWC2-71-9; genus JADJOM01. Next base: position 321,774 of record CAWGRU010000019.1, on the reverse strand, counting down.
TGCAGGTCGTGCAGCCCGTCCATCGCTCCCGCCTGGATCAGGAAGCTGGCGTTGGCGCGGCGAGTGTCGGTCCAGGTGTCATCGTATCCGGTGCGCTGGATGCGCCGCTGCACATTGATGCCCCAGCGCTGCGCTCCGTTGCCGGGGTAGCGCAGGCTCTTGAACGGGATCCGGATCTCCACCACGTATCCGGAGTCGGTGATCTGGCCCTTCGACTGCCAGAGGAAGTCGGGGTTCTTGTCGGTGGTCCCGCCCTGCAGGGAGCCGGCGGTAAAGCCGCCCTCGCTGCGGACGCCGTCCTCCTGGACGCCGAGGGGATTCACCGTGAAGAAGAAGGCCCGGCGACGATCGTCGAAGGTGTCGAGGTAGACCGTCACCCGATCATCGGCGTCGAGATTGTCGCGATCCGCGACGGTCGCCCGGATGCCATGCGGGTCGCTGTCGTGGGCGATGATTCCGAAGTAGACCGCATTCGGGGCGTACCACACGCGGACCTCGGTTGCTTCCTCCGCGGCCCGGCCGTCGACCGGCTGGTACTGGTGGAAGTCGCGCAGCACGGCGGCCTCCTGCCAGGCCGGCTCGTCCAGGCGGCCATCGACGACGGCAACGCTCTCGATTCGGGGAATGGTGACGACGGGCGGGGGCGTGATCGAGTCCTGCGCCTGCAGGGCGAGCAGCATGGCCAGAATCATGGCCGACAATCTAGAAGGGACCCACCGCCGAGGTAAGAAGCGAGCAGGGAGCAGTGTTCCAGATTGGGCCGCTTCTCCCTGCTCGCGCGCTACTCGTAGCGCAGCGCCGTGATCGGGTCCAGTCGGGCGGCCCGGCTGGCGGGCCAGAGGCCGAAGATGATCCCGATCGCCGCGCTGGTGCCGAAGGCCACCGCGATGCTCTCGCGTCGAGATCAGGGTGTTCCAGCCGTTGCTGGTCGCCAGGATGTTGGTCACCCAGATTCCCAGTCCGATCCCGATGCCGCCGCCGGCCAGGCACATCACCAGCGCCTCGACCAGGAACTGGAACATGATATTGAGCCGGGTCGCGCCCAGCGCCTTGCGGACCCCGATCTCGCGGGTCCGCTCGGTGACCGAGACCAGCATGATGTTCATGATGCCGATGCCGCCCACCACCAGGCTGACCGCGGCGATGCTGGCGAGCAGGGTCGTGAAGATCTGGGTCGTGGCCTGCTGGGTGGCCAGGAACTCCTGCGCGTTGCGGATCATGAAATCGTTGTCGGCGCCCGGCCGGATCTTGTGCTGCCGGCGCAGCACCCCTCGATGTCCACCATGCCCTGCTGCAGCGGAACGCCGTCACGCACCTCGACGGTGATCTGGCGCAGCCGGTCGGTGCCGAAGACCCGGTAGCGCGCCGTCTGCAGCGGGATGACGATCTGCTCGTCGGGATTCTGCCAGGAGCCGGCTGCGCCCTTGGGGGCCAGCACGCCGATGACTTCGAACGAGACGCCGCGGATCAGCGATCGTCTGGTGGATCAGCGCCACCGGGTTCACGCTCAGCATGTCCGGGATGTTCGCGCCGACGACGGCATAGCGCTCCCGGGCCTGGTCCTCGCCGGCGGTGAAGAACCGCCCCTGCGCCATCGTGAACCGTTTCACGGCGGGGAAGTTGGCGGTCGCGCCGGTGATCGAGGTGTTGATGTTGGTGCCGACGTACTTCACCTGCTGGCTGCCGGAGATCTCGGGCACGACTGCCGAGAGCAGCTTGCCGTTCTCGGTCAGGGACTTCGCGTCGTCGGTCGTGAGGCTCACCCGGATGTTGCTGGCGACGCCGCCGGTTGAACATCTGCCCCGGGTAGACGGTAAGCACGTTGGCGCCCATCGCCTGGATCTGCTCCTCGACCGCCTTCTGCGCCCCGGTGCCGAGTGCGACCATCGTGATCACCGCACCGACGCCGATGATGATGCCCAGTGCGGTCAGCACCGAGCGCAACGCGTTGGCGCGGATGGACTGCAGCGCCACCTTGACGGTCTCTCCGATCAGCATGGTCAGGGCCTCGCCGGGGCGGCCGGAGTCGTGGGCGCCTTGCTGCCCGAGGGATTGGTGGTCATACCGGGGATTCCGCCGCCCCGGTGACCCGCTGAATGCGCTGGGTGAATTCCTTCTGCGACTGGATCAGGCTCGCGCTGGGCAGGACGAGCACCGAGTCCTGTTCAGTCAGGCCGCGGACCACCTCGGTGTAGTCGAGGTCGGTGAGCCCGGTGGCGACGTTGACGGCGAAGGGCTTGCCCTGGCGCTGCACGAAGACGATGTACTTCCCGCCGAGGCTCGGGTCCGCGCCGTTGCGCCGCGCTCCACCGCCGCCCGCCCCACCCCCCATGCCCTGGAACACCTTGCGGAGCATCGCCCGCTCCTCGGGAGTGGGATCCTGCCCGCTCATCCGCTTCTGGAAGGCCGCCCGCACCTGGGCCTCGGTGACGCCCTCGGGGAGAGGAACGGTGCGGCCGTCCGGCAGCGTCATGGTGTTGCCCGACGGCTTGGTCGCGGCCGGCACGGTCGCTGATTGCGCGCTGTCCCCTGCGGCCCCGGCGCGCGACTGCGTCAGCTGCGCCTGCACCTCCTGCATGGTCAGCCCGAGCACCTCGGCCGCGCTGGAGACGTCGCGGGTGGTGCGGAGCGCGGCGTTGGGCACCGCCAGGACGCTGTCCCGGCGGCCGACGTGAATCTCCACATCGGTGTTCATCCCCGGCTTCAGCAGCCCCTCCTTGTTCGCGATGCGCACCAGCACCGGGAACATCGTGACGTTCTGCTGGATCGTCGCGAGCGGTTCGATCTTCAGGACGGTCCCGTCGAACGGCTGGTTGGGATAGGCGTCCACCGTCACGCTGGTGCGGAGACCCGGCTGGATCTTGCCGATGTCCGTCTCGTCCACCAGCGTGCTCACCTGGACCAGGTTCAGGTCCGCCATCTTGAGCAGCACCGTGCCGCCGCCGACCGTGCTGATCGGCGACGAGATGACCTGGCCGCGCTCGACGTCGAGCTCGATGATCGTGCCGGTGGTCGGCGCGCGCACGTCGGTCTGGTCGAGCGTGATCTGCGCGTTCTGCAGGTTGACCTGGGCGCTCACCACGCCGGCCTTGGCGGTAGCGTAGTCCAGCATCGACTGGTCGTATTCCGTCTGGGTGATCGACTGCGAGCTCGAGCAGCGCCTCCGACCGATCCTTCTGGGTCTGGGCGTTGACCAGCCGCGCCTTGGCCACCTCGAGGTTGGACTCCGCCTGGTCGACGTTGTTCTTCGGGATCCGGGGATCGATCCGCACCATGAGATCGCCGCGGCGGACGACCTGGCCGGTCTGCACCAGCACCTGCAGCACTTCGCCGGAGGCCTGCGACTTCACTTCGACGGTCGTGTCGGGCTGGATGGTCCCGTTGGCGCGGGCGGAGACCACGATGTCGCGCCGCTCCACCGCAACGGCCTGGTAGACCGGCGCCGGCTGCGGCCGCCTGCTTGCTGCAGGCGGCGGCGAGGACGGAACAGGAGGGAAGACAGCTTGCGCACTTAGGTCCTCGGGGTCTGGAAGTCACGCTCGACCATGCCATCGAGCAGATGGACCTGCCGGTCGCGCATGGGCCGCGATGTCGTGTTCGTGGGTGACCAGGACGATGGTCTGGTTCTGCTGGTGCAGCTCCTCGAAGAGTGCCATGATCTCGGTGCTGGTGGTCGAGTCGAGGTTGCCGGTCGGCTCGTCGGCCAGCAGGATGCTCGGGCGGTTCACCAGCGCGCGGGCGATCGCGACGCGCTGCCGCTGGCCGCCGGAAAGTTCGTTGGGCCGGTGGTCCACCCGGTCCCGCAGGCCCACCCGGGTGAGGGCGTCCATGGCCCGTTCCCGCCGCTCCTTGCTCCCCACGCCGGCGTAGACCAGCGGCAGTTCCACGTTGTGGAGCGCATCGGCCCGCGGCAGCAGGTTGAAGGTCTGGAAGACGAATCCGATTTCCCGGTTACGGATTCGCGCCAGTTCGTCGTCGTTGAGCTCCGACACCCGGAAGCCGTTCAGCCAGTACTCGCCCTTGCTGGGGGTATCGAGGCAGCCGATCAGGTTCATCAGGGTCGACTTGCCCGAACCGGACGGCCCCATGATCGCCACGAACTCGTTGCGGCGGATGGTCACGTCTACCCCGCGCAGCGCCCGCACGATTTCGCCCCCCATGTCGTATTCGCGCTCGATGTTCCGGGTGACGATCACCGCATCCCGGGGAACATCAGCGGGGAGCTGGGCCATCCGCTCGGCCGTATCCTTGATTGCGCTGCTCATAGGTGGCGTCCGATGAGGGCCTCGATCTGGGCCCGTGCGTTGAGGTAGTCGAACCGGGCATTCACCGCGTCCACACCCGCCTGCGCCAGCGCGGACTGCGAGGTCAGTACGTCGAGAATCGTGGCCGCACCGACCCGATAGCGTTCCTGGACCACCCGCAGGTCCTCGGTGGCAGCCTCGACGCTGGTCCGGGTGATGTCGATACGCACCTGGGCGGCGTTCAGTGCCGCCACCTGGGTGGTGAGGGTCGCCTGGACCGCACGTCGTGTGTCCCGGGCGTTGGCCTCCGCCACATCCTGGCTGGCGAGCCGATTGACGATCGTCTGCTCCCGCTGGAAGCGGTTGAAGATCGGCCAGGAGAGGCCGAGGGCGACCGAGCGCCGGGCGAAGAGCTGGTAGTCGTTGCGATCGTCGCTGCCGCTCCAGTTGGCCGAGCCCGAGAGGGCCAGCGTCGGCCAGTAGGTCGACCGCGATGCCTTGACCGCCGCACGCGCCGCTTCGGCGCTGGCTTCCGCCGCCTGCACCGTGGGGGAGTGCATCAAGGCCTCCTCCCGAAGGGCGGCGGTGTCGATCGGCGCCATCAGGTGATAGAAACTGGAGTCGTCGGCTGCAGCGACGCGCCCGTCGAGTCCCAGCGTCCGGCCCAGGGCCGCCTGCCGCGCCGCGACATCACTCTCCGACGAGACCAGCGCCAGCCGGGCGGTCCCCAGGTTCACCAGCGAGCGCAGCGAGTCGGACCGGGTGGCGGAGCCGACCTGCAGCTTTGCGATGGAGAGCTTGAGCTGCGCCTCGGCCTGGGTCACGCTGGCCTCGCGGACCCGTACCAGCTGCTGCGCCGCGAGCGCACTGAAGAACTGCTGGGTCGCGGTCAGCGCGGCCTGGGACTCGGCGTCGACCAGCGAGGCGTCCGCGGCGGAGCGGGTGGCCCGGGCGGACCGGCGGTCCGCTCCCCGGCGGAAGCCGGTAAACAGGTCCACGCTGGAGTTGACGCCGAAGTTCAGGTTGTTCCTGGTCCCGGACTGCACGCTGCCGGACGAGCTGCTCGCGGTCGGCTGCTCGGAGTAGTCACGGCTGCCGGAGGTCGAGGCGGTCAGGCTGGGCAGATAGGCGCCCTTGGCCGAGCGCACCCCCGCCTGGGCATTGCTCACGGACCCCTGTGCCTGCACCACGCTCGGCAGGGACTTCTGGGCCAGCCGGATGGCCTCATCCAGCGTGACGGTCGGCGCCTGGGCTCCGAGCGCGGTGGCACAGAGTGTACTCAGGGCGATCACGCAAGCGCGGGCGCACCAGCGGCGGATGATCATCGGTCGGTCGAATCCTTTTTCATCATTTCGCGACGCTCGGCATCGAGCCGCGCCGTGACGTCGGTATAGCGCGCCACCTGCGGCGCGGTGAGCTGGGCGCGCACTTCGGCGCGGATGGTGTCCCGCATCTGGTCCAGCCGAGCGGCGAGGGCGCTGCGGACGGAATCCAGGTCGCCGCTGTGGCGGCGCAGGATCGCGTGCACGCTATCGCGCTGGGTCGGCGTCAGGGCAAGCTCTCGCTGAAGCAGTTCGATGTACCACTCCGAGCCATGGCGGCGTTCCCGGCCGAATCCGTGGCGATCCATCGTCCGCACCGTGAGCGCGCTGCCGATCGCGCCACCCGCCAGCGCGGCAAGCACCAGCAGGAGGCCAGCCTTCCAGGTACTGCTCTGCATCCGCGAATCCTCCCTAGTGCCCGGCGCTGAAGACGGTTGCCATGAGGGCATCGGCATCGATGGGCCGGTCGCCGGTGGCGATCTCGGTGCCGTCGGAAACCGGGACGGTGCGCGCCGTGCGCAACACCGTCCAGTACCCGAGCGCCGCCGCGAGGATCAGCGCGGCGGCGAGACCGGGCTTCGCCCAGGTCGCGAGCACATCCCACAGGTCGCCGCGGCGGGGAAGCCGCGCCATCACCCGCGCCGCAAAGGCGGCGGAGTCTCCGGCATCGTACCGCTCCCGCAGCATCCGCCCGAGTACCGGGTCCGGCCCGGCATCGAATTCTTCCCCCAGACTCATGGGACACCTCCCCCTTCTGGATTCAGGGCCGCCCGCAGCTTGCGGCGAGCGTGAAAGACATCTGATCGGGCCGTGCCCTCAGGCACTCCCAGCAGGGCGCCGATCTCGGCGTGGGCATACCCCTCGACTTCGAAGAGTACCAGCGCGACCCGCTGCCGCTCCGGGAGCCTCGCCAGCGCCGTGTTGAGCCGGTCTCGCAGCAGTGCATCATCGGTCCGCTGGTCCGCGCCGCGGTCGCTGGTGGCGATGCTCTCCGGGACGGGCTCCGTCTCCCTCACCCGCCGGCGCCGGCCGAGATCCCGGGCGGCGTTCACCGCGATCCGGGCCAGCCAGGGGGCCAGTAGTTCCCGGGGATCGAACCGTGCGATCGCCTTCCACGCCGAGAGAAAGGCCTCCTGCGCGGCGTCGTCCGCGTCTTCCTCATGCCGCAGCACCGCCCGCGCGAGCCGCCGGACCATGGGCGCGTACCGGGTGACCAGGACCCCGAAGGCGTCACGGTCACCAGACTGGGCGCGCTGCAGCAGTTCGGTATCGGAGCCAGCAGGTATACGCACCACCCGGACACATTGTTGAATGGCGGCTCAATTGTACCGCCAAGCTGGGGGGCGAAGCGAATCAGGCCGGCTGCGTGGAGTCGGGGCGCCGAAAGCGGAGAGCCCGGATGCAGCCCGCACCCGCCGTGCTGCGCCGGGAGCTCTGCCGGGGGTTCGCTCTCTACTGCGATGCTAGCGCCCGATTGCATCGAGGGAACTGGAACGGGCCCGCTCACCCTTTGTATCGAATCGGTACGCTTGGCACGAATCGTCGCGGCGCCGAGGGACGCCCCGGCCAGTACAGTATCGCCAAGTGATTGGAAGCCAACTGCTTGGGCCAGGCGAATTCGGTGGCCTCCTCGGGTCTGCTTCCTGCGAAAGGGAGAGCGTTCGCCGGGCCGTTCTCCGTTGTCCCCGAGGAATCGTGGCTCCTCTCATCCCCCGGCTCACCTTGGTTCCGGTGAGTGACTCCTTCTCTTCAATCTGGCCCGGACTCGCGGCTGAATCCGGGTTCGAGCTGGTGGTCGCCGACCGGGCCTCGGCCCCGGATGGGGGCATTGTCGCGATCAATGCGGCTGGTGTCGAAGACACCATCGGAGGGATTCTCGCCCGGTTCGGGCCCCAGGCGGAGACGGTGCTGACCGTCGGCGCCCTTGCCGACTACCGGGTCGCAATCGCCGCATTGAATGCCGGCGCGGCGGAATACTTCGCGCTGCCTCAGGATCTGGGCCTCCTCCGGGAATGGCTGCAGGCCCAGGCGGAACGGCTGCGGGCGACGAGCCGGAGCACCATCTTCGCGACCCGTGAGGCGGCCAAGTATCAGTTCGACGGAATTCTGGGCGACAGTCCGGCGCTCAAGCAGACACTGGAGCGCGCAGCCCGGGTCATCCCGCACGCCGGTGTCACCGTGCTCATCAACGGAGAGACGGGCACCGGCAAGGAGCTGCTGGCCCGCGCTATCCACTACAACGGGCCGAGGAAGAAGGCGCCCTTCGTGGACGTCAACTGTGCGGCCATCCCGGAAAACCTCCTGGAGAGCGAGCTGTTCGGCCACGAGAAGGGCGCGTTCACCGATGCCGGCGCCGCCAAGCCCGGATTGTTCGAGGTCGCCAACGGCGGCACGATCTTCCTCGACGAGATCGCCCACCTCTCGCAGCCCCTGCAGGGCAAGCTGCTTCGCGTCCTCGAGTCCCGCGAGATCCGCCGCGTCGGCGGAACCGCCAACATTCCGGTGGATGTCCGGGTAGTCGCCGCGACCCACGTGGATCTGGCCGAAGCCTCCGCCCGCGGGGAGTTCCGGGAGGATCTCTTCTACCGGCTCAACGTGGTCGGCCTGCGACTGCCCGCGCTGCGGGAACGCGCCGGCGACCTCCTCCTGCTCGCCCGGAGCTTCCTCATGCGATTCGCGCAGCACTACGGCGTGGCGCTGCCGGAGCTCACCGCTGCGGCCGAGCGCAGGCTGCTCTCGCATCCGTGGACGGGGAATATCCGGGAACTCCGCAATGTGCTCGAGCGCGCCATCCTGCTCGCCAGCGGCAGCACCCTCGACGTGAACGACCTCGCCCTCGACCCCGGCCGCTCCGTGACCGATGGGGTGAGCGTTCCATTCCCCGCCACGATGTCCGACATCACGCGGGCCGCGGCGCATGCGATGACCCGCCTCTGCGATGGCAACAAGAGCGAGGCGGCCCGTCGGCTGGCAATTTCCCGTACCCGCCTGCTGCGGCTCCTCGCCCCGCGGAGCCGCCGACCCGTTCTCGTGGAGGAGGACGCCTGATGTCCCGCCCTGCGCTGCTGGCGCTTGCCGCCCTGACCTGGACCATCGGCTGCGGCGCGGATCCCGCTGCGAGTGGCGGCTCCGGTCCCATCGATTCCACCGTCCCGGAAGACAGCCTTCGGTTCCTCCGGCCCGCCTCGACCGCGCCAGCCCTGGGCACCCGGCAGGTGAGCTTCTGGGCCGTCCAGGGCGAGAACCGTGAGATCAGGTTGATGTATCAGCGCGCGGCGGGCCAGACCGACTCGGTGGAGTTCCTGCGCTTCCGGGTGGACAACAAATCACTGGTGAACGACACCGCTGGCCATCCGATCGCCCCCGGTGACTCGCTGCTGATCACGCTCACCATTGCCGACACCCTGCGCCTGATCACCGACTTCCAGCCGGCGGGGTTGGTGTTCAACCCCGGCCGGCCCGCCAGGCTCTGGCTCAAGTTTGCCGAGGCCGATCCGGACCTGAACCACGATGGGCAGATCACCGCCGCCGACACGACCCTCCTGCTCGGTCTCGGCATCTGGAAGCAGGAGCACCCGGGAGATCCCTGGAGTCTGCTCACCAGTCTGGTGAATACCACTTCCCAGGATGTCGAGGCCGACATCCCCGGCTTCACCCGCTACGCCGTGGCGTACTGAGGCCAGCCAGGATGAGCGCCGTACCCTTCCCGCCGTCCGACGTGCTCGCATGTGCCGAGCAGGAGCTCCGCCAGGGGCTGCTGCGTCCGGCGCGGGACCGGCTGCAGGCTGCGCTTCCCGCGCTCGCGAGCGGCGACCCCGGCGGGTACCGGCGGGCGGTGAACATGCTGGGTGCCGCGCATTTCGAACTGGGAGAGCTTTCCGAGGCGGCCGAGGCATTCTCGCGGGCGCTCGAGCTCGCCAGCGATGCCCGGGATGCGCTGACGATCGGCCGTGCGACGAACAACCTCGGCATGATCGCCAACGTCCACGGACGTCGCGAGGAGGCGCTGACCCGCTACCAGCTTGCCGTGCCCGCCTATCAGCGGGTGGGAAGCGCCGCAGGGCTCGCCGAGACGTATCACAACATGGCGATCACCTACCGCGACCTCGAACAGGTGGATCTCGCCGACCGCTGCGAGCGGCGGGCCATCGAGTACGCGCGCGAGGCGGGGAATCCGAGGCTGCTGGCCATCGCCACGGCCGGGCGGGCCGAGCTCTCGCTCCGCCGGGGCGAGGCGATGGTGGCCGAGGCGGGGGCGCGTCAGGCAGCCGCGCAGTATGCGGCGATTGCGGACCATCTGGGGGAGGCCGACGCGCTGAGGCTGGTGGGCGCGGCGCGCATGGAGCTGGGCGCGTTCGAGGATGCCCGGCGGGTGCTCGACCGCGCCGTGCGACTCGCGGAGGAGCATGGCAGCGCGCTCATCGAGGCGGAGGCGAGGGAGGCGCGGGCGCGCCTCGCTGCCCGCCGGAAGGACTGGACCGGGTTCGCCGCCGACATCGACGCGGCACTCCGGCTGCTCGCCCATCTCGGCGCCACGGAGGCACACGATGCGCTGGCGCGCTGGTACGAGACGAATCGCCCCAGTTAGTCAGGCAGGATCGAGGCCTGGTGAATGCCGGGGTGCGGGCTGGCCGGTTCAGCCCGCCCGTCGCCGCCAGACCTGCAGCCCCGTTGCCAGCGCGAACCAGAGGCAGAGCGCGCCGAAGACGTAGCCCATGATCTTCGGCAATCCCACGAACAGCACGCCGAGCACCACCAGGCCCAGGCTGACCGGCCCGAGGATGGACCGGAACGCACCGCTGATCAGCCGCCGGGCGGCCACCACGGCCCGGGCGCGCAGCTCGCGCCGGCCACGCCGCTTCGGCAGCCCCCGCTCCCCCGTCGAGGCGAGCCGCGAAGGGATCACCCGCGACAGCGCACGTGGCGCCCGTCGCGTCTGCCGCACGACCTCCACGCTGGTCGCGACATCCCGGCGGAACTGCTGTTCCATGGCGCGCGCCATGTCGGAATCCTCGATCACCACGTCCAGCTCGTAATTCCAGGTCAGGTTCGACGCATTGATGTTGCTGGTCCCCACCCGGACCCAATGTCCATCCGCGACCATGGTCTTGGCGTGGATCATCGGCCCGTCCCACTCGAAGATCCGGATGCCCGCCCGCAGGAGGTCGCGATATCCGATGCGGGTGAGATTGCGGATCAGCGGGACGTCGCTCGATCCCGGCACCAGGATGCGGATGTCGACTCCATCCTTCTCGGCGAGCGCCAGCACCTCGAACAGCCGGGGCGGGGGGACCAGGTAGGCGTCCACGATCCAGAGCCGTCGCCGGCAGCCGGCCGCAAGGTATTCGAGCACCCGGTAGGCTCGTTCCTTTCCGGGCTCTCCCACCACGACGCGCACGGCGGCCTCACCGGCTGGCGGGACACTGACAGCTCGTTCCTCCTCGGGGAGCGGGGGCCCGGTCACTGCCCAGATCCGGGCGAACGCCAGATCGAGTGCGTGACTGGCCGGCCCCTCGATCAGCACCGCGGTGTCCCGCCAGGGCGGAATCCCCTTGGCGGGATCGCCCGCCCACTCGTCACCGATGCAGAGCCCCCCGACGACCGCCTGGACACCATCGGCCACCACCAGCTTGCGGTGATCCCGCGAGATCATGCGCAGCGGGCGGAGCAGCGACGGCGGCGCGAACACGCGCACCTCGCACCCGGCCGCCCGCAGAAACTTCCAGTATTTCCGTCGAGTGCTGATCGAACCGAGCCAGTCGTACAGCACCCGCACCGCGACCCCCGCGCGCGCCCGCTCGACCAGCGCCTCCGCGAAGCGCCAGCCGGTCGCGTCATCCCGGATGATGTAGTTCTCGAAGTGGAGGAAACGGGTGGCGCCGGCGATGACGGCGAGCATGGCGGCGTACGCCTCGGGGCCATCCTGCAGCAGGGTGACTCGGTTCCCTGGAACCGGCCGCGCGGCCGCAGCCCGGTCGACCGCCCGCTGCGCCTCCGGACGGGTGGTGGTGGAGATGCGAGTCTGCCGTTCGCCGGGCTCGGTCACGCCGCTCCGAGTCCGAGGCTGCGTTCCACCGGCCGGAGCGCCTCGAGCAGAAAGGCGATCAGCTCGTCCAGCGGCACCCCGAGCTCGGCGGCGCCCTGCATCACATCCTCGCGGCTGACACCGCGCGCGAATGCCTTGTCCTTGAGCTTCTTCCTGACGCTCGAGACTTCGACGTCCATGAGACTGCGTGATGGGCGCACCAGCGCACAGGCCACCAGGAAGCCGCACAGCTCGTCTGCAGCGAAGAGCGCCCTCGCGAGCGGCGTGTCGCGGGGTACCCCGCAGTAAGTGGCGTGGCCGAGGATGGCGCGCTGCAGTGGCTGGGAAAGGCCCTGGGCGGCGAGGATCCGCACTCCTTCGGCGGGATGCTCCTCGGTGGGGGAGTGCGCGGTGTTGGGGAAGCGTTCGTAGTCGAAGTCGTGCAGCAGTCCCACCAGGCCCCATTCGTCCGGGTCGGCCCCCTCCTTGACGGCCATGGCACGCAGCGCCGCCTCCACCGCATACATGTGTCTCCGCAGTCCGTCGGACTGGGTGTACTCGTGCACGAGGGCGAGGGCGCGATCGCGAGTCCAGGTCATGCGGGGCCCGGGGTGAAGGTTCGAGTCGAATATAGCCGCGGCCAAGCGGCGTCGGTCGCCTGGCTCAGGGCGGACAGACCACAGCCCCCTCCACCGTCGGTGGAGGGGGCTGCGGTCGAATTGCGGATCAGGACTCCCGGCCGGTCCGGCCGCCCGACGATCAGATCGGGCTGGGGCAATTCACCGCGGCGCAGATCGGGACCGGCAACGTGTCCTTCAGTTCACCGGTCCCGGCGGGGCCGTAGAACCGGTTGATCGTCGCCGCGACCGAATCGGCCACCGCCCGGTGGGCGACGCTGCTCGGATGCACACCATCCTGCGAGAAGATGGGGCCGAAGCCGACCGGCCCGCGCAGGGTCGGCTGGCGGGACTAGGGCGAGCGACACATCCGGGAAGGGCGGGATGGTGCCGTTTGCCCGCAGGGCCGAGAGCAACGGGTTGATGTCGTAGTAGGCCCAGTTGTGGGCCGTGGCCACCGAGGCGATGTGGGCGTTGTAGGCCGTCACCGCAGTGATCATAGCCGCAGTTTCCTGGGGGCTGATCACACTCACCGAGTCGCTGCAGTCGATCGTCGTGGACACGGGCGGACGCGGAGGCTGGGCGAAGGGGTCGCCTACGGCGCTGTCCACTTTGGCGAGGGCGATGGGCCAGGGCACCAGGACCTGGATGCCGCCACCGGTCGGCGGGATGGGCGCGCAGTTCGCGTTCACCGTGAACGTCGGAACCGCTGCCAGCAGCGGGCTCTGTGCCGGGAAGGGCGGCGTGGGACAGCCGCCGTTCTTCAGGCAGTAGTAGATCGCCGCCGAGGAGGCGAAGGGGATCGAGGTCACGTTGCCGACCGAGACCACCACGGCCTTGGCGCCGGTCGCGGCGATGGCATCGGTCACCGAGTCAAACTGGGCGTTGAACTGGGCCACCGGCGTGATCTGGCTGGTATCGCCGGCGTTGCTCAGGCTGATGAAGGCGCCGAGCACGTCGTTGTTGCCGATCCACAGCGAGACGAACGTCGGATGCAGCTGCTGCATCGCCTCGATCTCGGTCCGACCGCCTAGGAAGAAGGTCTTCAGCGGATCGAAGGACGAAGGCAATCCGCCGAAATTACTAAGGAGGGTGCCCACGGCATTGCCCGGGACCGCGACGCTGTTGAGGAGACCGCTGACGGGGATCCGGAGATCGCAGCTGACCGTCGTGTCACCGCCCACCCGGGACTGGGTGGTATTGGTGTCGAACGGGGCGGGGCAGCCGCGGCCGTTGAGCCGTGGATAGTTGAATGTGGTGCCCATCGCCTTGGCCAGCAGCTGGGCATAGGCCCGCTGCTGCGTGCTGTCGCTGATGCCGGCGGACTGGAAGCCGGCGGTGATGCTGTTGCCCAGGGCGGCGTACCGCCGGAACATCGGATCGCTCACCGCCGGGGCGTTGAGCTTCTCGTCGGTGCGGCATCCCGCGAGCACCGGCAGCGCGACGAGCAAGGTCGAAATGAGTCGCTTGATCTGCATAGTTGGGCTCCCGAGGGCCTCAGAAGGTGTACGTCAGCGTGCCGCCGAACAGGTGGGCCTTGAACTTGAACAGCCCGTTGTCCGGCTGACCGAACGGCACCGTGCGGCCGCGGCGGTCCTGCTGGTTGATGTACTGATAGGCAAGGTCGGCGTGCAGGCTGCTGCCGAGCTTGGTGCCGAAGCCCACCGTGAACTCGGAGCGATTGCCCTCGGGAAGATTCGGGGTGACCGATCCGGTCGGCTCGGCGCCATTATGGAAGAGGTAGCCGCCCCGCAGCACGGTCGAGGGCGACAGCTCGTACTCGGCGCCGTAGCGCCAGGCCGTGGTGCTGCCGAAATTCTCCTGGATGGTGCTGGCGGGCAGTTTGGCGGTGATGATCTCCAGCGACTTGAACACCGTCCAGTTGACCCAGGTCACGTCGAACAGCAGCTTGAGCCGGTCGATCGGCTCCACCATGATGCCGCCGACCAGCTGCTCCGGCATCCGAACCGCGGTCCGTGCGCTCTGGTTCTGGAGCGGGCCGGCGCCCGTGAACTGCCCCGCCAGAATGGCGTCGAGCGGTGTTCCGGGGGGCGCACCGAGCGGATTGCCCGCGGGCAGCAGGATGCCGGTATTGACCTGACGAATCTCCGCGGTCCCATTGTTCATCTTCACCTTCTGTCGGGACAGGAAGCGGAGGCCCACGCTCACCCGGTCGGTCGGCTGGAAGATGGCGCCGACGTGGTAGCCCACGCCGGTGGCGTTGCCATGCAAGTTCACGTCGGCGAAGTCGGTGCCGGTGGGAATGCCGATGTTGCCGAACGTCACGCCCGGAGCCGCGGTCTGGGTCGAAAGATCGACCCGCTGGCGCAGCTGCACGTGGAACAAGTTGAAATCGAAGCCGGCGCCGAGCTTGAGCATCTTGTCGAGTTTCACGGCGAGGGTCGGCTGAACGTAGATCGCGCGGATCACGCTCTTGTAGCCGAGGAAGCGGCCCTGTGAGGCGGTCGGCCAGTCGGTGGTCAGACCGTATGGCGCGAACAGGCCGATACCGGCCGACACCTTGTCGGTCAGCCCGCCCGTGATGTAGACCGCAGGAACCGGATAGACCTTGTTATTCAGATTGGAGACCAGCCCCGTGGCGTCATCCGTGAAGCCGCCGCTCGGGGCGATGCCCGTTCCGCCAGCCGAAACCGTCCACTGACCTTCCTTGGCACCCGCGAGGCCCGCGGGGTTGAAGAAGATCGCGGAGCCGTCCGCGCATGGAGAGGCAACAGCCGTGCCCGCGCGTCCCATTGCGCAGGTGCTGTGCTCGTAAACGCCGAATCCCTGGGCCGCGAGGGACGTGGGTACGCCCGAGAGGGCGGCCAGTCCTCCGACGGCCAACCACACATGGAATCGCCGCATAGATCGACCTCGAAGAGGGGGAATGCAATCGACGTTGTGTCTGAGGCGCTGCGGAGGCTACCGGAGCCAGTCTACGCCCGACCAGCAAGTTTGTCAAAAACAGTATGGGAATGTCGTGAATGTTCTTGGAAGATGAGCCGTGGAAGGCAATCTCAGTGCAGCAGGGTGCCGTCTCCGCCTGGCGAGGTGGCGGGAATCTGGGCCGCGGTCAGCGGCACCAGGTACTGATCCTCGCCGTCGATGCTGATCTCGAAGGTGTACTGTCCGGCTTGCGGCAGCGGGAGGTCGAACACCAGCACCGCTCCCGCCTCCACGTCGGTGACGCCCGCGGGTGGTTCGCCGAACTGTACCGTCCCCTCCCCCTCCACCAAGGTCGCCCCCCGCTCGTCCTGAAACCGGATGCGCATGGCGTGGCTCCCGATCTCCGTGCGCCGTCCGCGCACCCGCAGGACCAGGTGCGCGCGCGGATGCACGGCGGGAAACTGGGGCACCCACACGTGCTGGAAGAGCCCGAGCACCGAGAGTTTGCCGTGCTGGTCGATCAGGGCGTAGTCGGCGAGAACCGCAAAATCGAGGAGCAGGGGTCAGGCCACCCGGATGGAAGTGATCAAATCGTTCTTGCGGATCTGGTTCACCACGTCCATGCCACTGGTGACCTGGCCGAAGACCGTGTGCACCCGGTCGAGGTGCGGCTGCGGCGCATGACAGATGAAGAACTGGCTGCCCCCCGTGTCCTTGCCCGCGTGCGCCATCGAGAGCGACCCGGCCACATGCTTGTGCGTATTGAGATGGGTCTCGCACTTGATCTTGTAGCCCGGCCCGCCGGTGCCGGCGCGCGGGTCGTTCGCTTCCTTCGAGTTGGGGCATCCCCCCTGGATCATGAAATTGCTGATCACCCGATGGAAACGGGTCCCGTCGTAGAATTCGGAGTTGGCGAGCTTCTCGAAGTTGGCGACGGTATTGGGCGTCTCGGTGTCGAACAACTCCGCGACGATCGTGCCGCGGCTGGTTTCGATGGTGGCGGTCTTCATGAGGCGCAGGGGAAAGGGTGTAGGAGGTAAGACGACCAGTGCGGAGGATAAGCGCGTGCGGCCCGAAGCTCAATTCTCGTCGCGGCCACTTCGCCGTGGCTCGCTCGTCGATCCCCGATTCCGCCGCCGCCCCCATGGCGACGCACCCCGGAGCCGGTACCGGAAGCCGCCTGCCAAGGGCCCGGTGGTCAGCCCCTCCGGCGGCTCATGACGAGATCACGATATTCGGGAGCAGCCCGGAGCCGGGGAACCGCGGCAGCCCTGCGGTTCCCGGCGAGGGCATCACCCGGTGCCGGGCTCGAGGAGCGCGAGCGTCCGGGCCCAGGCCGCAGGATCCGCTGCCGGCGCCTGACAACTGGTCCCGACACAGGCGTATCCGCGCACCCCCGGCCCAGCGGCCAGCATCCCGGCCATGGCCGCCGGAATCCGGGCACGATCGAGGGTGGCGGTATCGACCAGTTGTACCACCCGGCGGGGGATGAACTGGCAGAGCGCGGCGCGGTGCATCGCGGTGGCGGAGTCGCCGCTGCCGGCGCTACCCCCATCGACGATCACCAGGTGCGTCACCGGAGCCACCATCCAGCTCATGGCCTGCAGCAGGGTCACGCCGTACAGGCTGAGCTGGCTGGCGGCACTCGCGAAGCTGCGGAGCAGCGCATCCCGACGCTCGATCAGCGTCGGCTGGCCTGTGTGCGCCGCCAGACGCGCGAGGCAGAGCGCCGCCACGCCGTTGGCCGACGGCGTGGGTGCATCCTGCACCGGCTTCAGCCGCGCCGGCAGCAGCCCTTCCCCGGCTCGTGTCGCCGTATCGAAGAGTCCACCGGCCACCGGATCGAGGTAGTCGGTCCACACCCGATCCATCAGCGCCAGGCTCCATGCGAGCCATCGAGGATCCCCGGTCGCCTCGTGCGCCTCGAGCGCGGCCAGCGCGACCTGGACCTGGTCGTCGAGCAGGCCTCCGGCGCCTCCCGGGCTGTGGGCCAGGGCGGCCGGGTCCGCCTGCTCCACCCTGATCCGGGCGAGCGTCTTGAGACCGTGGTCGCGAGCCCAGTCGTCCTGCAGCACG
The DNA here is from genome assembly GCA_963825065.1 of uncultured Gemmatimonadales bacterium. Classification (GTDB taxonomy): domain Bacteria; phylum Gemmatimonadota; class Gemmatimonadetes; order Gemmatimonadales; family GWC2-71-9; genus JADJOM01. Next base: position 304,604 of record CAWGRU010000019.1, on the reverse strand, counting down.
AGCCCCGCCCGGATCAGCGCCCCGGCCATCATCCCGTTCCAGCCGGTGTAGCGGGTGCTGTCGACGAATGGGGCCGAGCGCATCGCGCGCACCGCACGCATCCGCGCCTGGGCCAGTTCCAGGCGTTCGGTCGCCGTCTCCAGGCTGATTCCCAGCCGTCCCGCAATCGCCTGCAGTGATGCCGCGACGAACAGGACGTTCTTCGCCGGATTGTGGTGCATCTCGCCCGTCGTGCCGATGTCGTAGTAGGCGCTCGCAACGGCCAAGGCGCCTGCGTCATCGATGGCCGCCGCCGCCTCGTCGAGGGTCCAGGTGAAGTAGTCGCCGTCATCGTGGAGGCCGACATCGGCATCCTGGCTGGCGGCGTACCCCCCTTCCGGGTCGGCGAGCACCTCCCGCACCCAGCGCACGATGCCGCGGGCGGTTTCCGCGAATTCCTCGCGGCCGAACGCCAGAAAGCCATCGAGATAGGCCTTGAGGAGCTCCGAGTTGTCGTAGGACATCTTTTCGAAGTGCGGGACCATCCATTCGGCGTCCACGCTGTAACGGTGAAATCCGCCCGCCAGCTGGTCGTGGATGCCCCCGCGTGCCATCGCCGTGAGGGTCTGCTCCGCGATGTCCCGTGCGACCTCGTCGCCGGTGTCATGCCATCGCTCGAGCATGTAGCTCACCGCCGCCGGGTGCGGAAACTTCGGCTGGCTCCCGAAGCCGCCGTGGGTCGGATCGAACAGCCCGGCGATCGCCTCGGTCGCCTCGACCAGCAGCGCGGCACTCGGCTGCCCCGGCGCGCTCTCGTCGAGCTGTTCGTCCAGCAGGCGCCGGAGAGTCTGGGCTTGCTGCTCCACCCGGCCGCGCTGGGTGTGGTAGACGTTGCGCACCTGTTCCAGTACGGCACGGAATCCGGGACGACCGTACTTGCCGTCCGGCGGGAAGTAGGTGCCGCCGTAGAACACCAGTCCGGCCGGAGTGAGAAAGGCGGTGAGTGGCCAGCCCCCCTGACTGGTGATCGCCTGCACCGCGCGCTGGTACCGGGCGTCCACATCGGGACGCTCGTCGCGGTCGACCTTGATGCAGACGAAGTGTTGGTTGAGGAACTCCGCGATGGCTGCGTCCTCGTAGGACTCGCCATCCATCACGTGACACCAGTGGCACCAGACCGCGCCGATGTCGAGCAGGATGGGACGATCCGCCCTTGCGGCCTCCGCGAACGCTTCGGCGCTCCAGGGATACCAATGGATGGGCTGGTGCGCCGCGGACTGCAGGTAGGCCGACAGTGCGGACCCGAGACGGTTGGTCATGCCCAAAGCTCGGCCGGGGCCTTGATTAATCAAGGCCCGCACTGAGCTTTCCGAGGTGACTCATCCACATGCGCCGCCCGAAGCGACCCCCCACGACGGGAGGTTCCTCCGGGTCTTCCTGTGCTCGGTTCCCGTGCTGCTCGCCGGGGTGGTCGCACTCGTGCTGCTCGCCGATCCCCTCGGCCAGTTCGGGACGGGATTGCTGCCCCCGGTGGTCTCCGCCGACCGGGACCAGAAGGCCGCGCTGTACCGTTCCCGCCGCCCTCTCCCGGAACTGGTGGTGCTCGGCTCCTCCCGGTCGAAGACCATCGCGCCGGGCTGTCTGGAAGAGCTCACCGGACAGCCGGCGTTCAACTTCGCAGTGAATGGCGCCGGCTCCGAAGATCTGCTCGCGATCCTCCGCTTCCTCCGGGCGCAGCGCGGGTCCCGCATCCGCACCCTCCTAGTCGGAATGGATCCCGAGATGCTGCAGGGTGCCGGCGAGGTGCATCGCGCCCTGGAGAGCAGCCGCGCGCTGGCCCGGTTCGCCCCCGGCGGGTCCGCGCCGCCCGCCGGCGTCACCCTGGGAGCCGATCTGCTGGGCTGGCAAACCGTCAGCGCTGCCGCGCGCGCCATCGTCAGCCGCCTCGCGCCGGGCGACAGCCTGCCGGAGACGGCCCTCGAGAGGGATGGGGCGCAGCGCTACCCGCGCGCGGAGTTGGCGCTGCGCAACGGCAGTCTTCCGGAGGAGGAGCGGGTGCTGGCGTCGATTTCGGGGATTCTCGGGCGATACGAGTCCTTCACCGCGCTGGACTCGCAGCGGGTGTCGTATCTGCGTCGGTTCGTGGGAGAGGCGCACAACGCCGGGATCGAGGTGCTTGCCTTCATCCCTCCGGTGCATCCCGCTTTTGCCCGGGCGGCGGCCGCTACGGCCTGGAAACCGCGGACCGATGAGACGGTATCGCTGCTCCGCGCGCTGGAGCGGGACGGCGAGCTTCGGTACGTCGAGGTGGGGGGATTGTTCGACGGGACCCCGGATACCACGCAGTTCGTGGACGCCATCCACTTCCTGGCCCCCGCCGCTGCGACCCTGGCGCGCACGCTCACCGGCCGCCCGGGACGCTGTGCTCTTCAATAGCTACGTCTTCTGCCTGCTGTTTCTCCCCGCTGCCCTTGCCGGGTGGTGGCTCCTGCCAACCCCTCGGACCCGGCTCGGCTTCCTGACCCTGGCGAGCTACGTCTTCTACGGATGGTGGGACTGGCGCTTCGTCCCGCTGATGCTGGCCTCCACCACCGCCGACTTCGTGGCCGGCGCCTATATCGATCGTACCTCGGAGCCCACCCGGCGCCGAACCTGCCTCGTACTGCTGCTGGCATTCAATCTCGGAATTCTCGGCATCTTCAAGTACTTCGACTTCTTCGCCGGCACCCTGAACGGGCTTGGCCGGCTCCTCGGCGCCGAGGTCGATGTTCCGCTGCTCCGGCTGGTCCTCCCGGTCGGGATCTCCTTCTACACCTTCAACTCCATCAGCTACACGATCGATATCTATCGAGGGGTCCTGCGGCCGGCACGCAGCCTGCTCGAATTCTCCGCCTTCGTGGCGATGTTTCCCCACCTCGTCGCCGGGCCAATCGTGCGCTATGCGGACATGGCGCCGCAGTTCTCGCGGATCCCGGAGCGCCCGGACCGGGCCGCATGGGTCATGGGCTGGTGGTTCTTTGTCCTGGGGATGGCGAAGAAGGTCCTGCTGGCCGACTTGCTCGCCCAGCAGATCGTCACGCCGCTGTGGCACCAGGCCTCGCTGCTGGACGCCGGAGAGGCCTGGCTCGCAGTTCTCGCCTACACGCTGCAGATCTACTTCGACTTCTCGGGCTACAGCGACATGGCCATCGGCCTGGCCTTCCTGCTCGGCTTCCGATTTCCACAGAATTTCGACGCGCCCTACCAGTCGGCCAACATCTCGGAATTCTGGCGCCGGTGGCACATGTCGCTCTCCTTCTGGCTCCGGGACTACCTCTACATCCCGCTCGGCGGAAACCAGGGTACGCGTCTGCGGACCATGCGGAACCTTGCGATCGTGATGTTCCTGGGCGGCCTGTGGCACGGTGCCGCGTGGACGTTCGTGGTCTGGGGGCTGTACCACGGTGCGCTACTGGCGGGACATGCGCTCCTGCGTGACCGGGGATGGGTGCCCCGCGCGCGGCCGCTGGCCGTGCTCTCGACATTCCTCGCGGTGATGATCGGCTGGGTCTTCTTTCGCTCCGCGACATTGACTGAAGCGTGGCAGCTTCTCGGGACGATGAGCGGAATGCGCAGCGCGCCGGGCGGAAACCTCGCGCTGGTCGCGTCGCCACCCGGGCTGGCTCTCCTGCCGCTGGCGCTGGGCATCGCGTGGCTGGTCCCCGATACCTGGCGTCTGACGTTTCCGCGCCGCCCGCTCTGGGCGGTCGCGCTTGCAGCGCTGTTCATGCTCTGCGTCTTCCGCTTCGCGACGCCCAGTCCCTTCCTCTACTTCCAGTTCTGAGGTCAGTGGCCTCCGAGCTTCACCTCGCTGGCGGAGAGGTCGGCGCTCGGCCGGCATCGCGACCGGTTGGCCCAGGTCCGGGTCCGCCTTCGTCGGGACGGAACCTGCTCCGATGCGCTACCCGGCCCTTGGGGTTGGCGCCCCTCCACCGGCCGGAGCATCCGCTCCGTGAAGCGGCCCTGCCCAGTCTGCCGAACCCTGATCCCGGCGGGGCACTCGACGGCCGGAGCGCCGTCGATGTTGACATATGTGTGCTACGCATATAATATGAAGCCATGTCCAGCGCCCGCACGGCCAACCTGCTCGGAGCCCTCGTCACCGCCCTGAATGACGAGATGGAATCCGCCACCACCCGGGTGGTCGCTCATGGCGCGGCCTTCCCCGCCGCGGTGGCCTCGATGCTGGGCGAACCCGGCATGTCGATCGAACAGCTCCGCAAGATTCTGGGCCTCAGCCACAGCGGTACTGTGCGGCTGGTCGATTGCCTGGAGAGCGACGGCCTCGTCGAGCGGAAGGCCGGCTCCGACGGGCGCACCGCGGCGCTGCACCTGACGGCGGCCGGGCGCCGCCGGGCGCGGGAAGTCCTGGACGCCCGGCGCACCGCGCTGGCGGAGGCGCTGGCGCTTCTGTCTGTCGCGGAGCAGGGGCAGCTCGCCCGGCTCACCGAAAAGCTCCTCGGCGGTCTCACCCGGGACCGCCTCCATTCCGATCACATCTGCCGCCTCTGCGACCTCGCCGTCTGCCCGGAGGACACCTGTCCCGTGGATTGCGCGGTAGCGGAGGAGCCGACCTGAGCGCCCCGATCCTTGGCCGTGGAGACATTATATGTATGCTGCATACTTATATCTTCTGAAAGCGCTGGCTCCCTTGCCTCGCCCGGTCTCAGGTCCGGCCCAGGAGCAGGCTGAACAGCAGGAGCCCCAGGACCAGCGCCGTGATGCCGGTGTACAGCCGGTCTCGCTGCCGCGCGAACGCACCCAGGGTGAGGGCCACCCGCGCGATCGGCGTGCCGATCAGCAGAACGACTCCCAGCTGAATGAGCGCCCGGCTGTCTAGTGCGGCGACCCCTTGCGCGATGCCGCGGAGGCTCCGCAGTTCGACCGGCTCTCCGGCAAAGGTGCCCGGCATCCGGGGGAGGCCGCCATGTCGCGCGAGGTAAGCGACGCCGCCGAACAGGACCACGCCGCCGGCAATCAGGACACCAACCAGCAGCCAGCGTCCCACCTCACGCTCGAGCTCGTCGTCGGTCGGTCCGCTCGTCGGCGCGCTCACAGGCGCCCCCGGAGGCCCTTGAATAGCATTTCGGCGGCGAGGACCACGACCACCACGGTAAACACCCGGCGCAGTACCTGGGTGCGTGCCATCGAGAGGAGCCTTGCGCCGAGAAAGGCGCCCGCGAGGACGCCCACCATGACCGGAAAGGCGAGGGCGGGCTCGATGTAGCCGCGGTGGAGATAGATGCCCGCGCCGGCCGCCGCCGTCACCCCGATCATGAAATTGCTGGTCGTGGTCGACACCTTGAATGGGAGTCCCATCGCACGGTCCATCGCCAGCACCTTCACTGCGCCTGATCCGATCCCCAGGAGGGCGGAGAGCACGCCGGCGAGATACATGAGCCCGAAGCCGAGGGGAATCCGGTGCACGCGATACGGGCGCGGACCCGCGAGCGACGGGTAGCTCGAATCGAGGCGCAGCCGTAATGCGAGCGGGTCAGGAGGTCCCTCGATCAGATGCTCCGCGGGGGGATGGGTGCCGGCATAGGCGGTGTAGAGCAACACCAGCCCGAACAAGACGCCCAGCGCCGCGGTGGGGACGAACGTCGCCAGGTAGGCCCCGGACAGGGCGCCGATGGTGGTGGCGACCTCGAGCAGGATACCCACACGAATATTGGTGTACCCTTCCCGCACATAGGCGGCCGCCGCGCCGGAGGACGTGGCGATGACCGAGACCAGCGATGCCCCAATGGCGTAACGGAGATCCACCCCAAACAGCACCGTCAGCATCGGGATGATCACGATCCCACCGCCGAGCCCGGTCAGCGCGCCCAGAACGCCAGCGCCCAGCGACCCCGCTGCGACCAGGATGGTGAATGCGAGCGTATTCACCCGAGCGGCTCGAATCGCGCCGTGAAGTGGCGCAGGAACGGCGCCTGTTCCGCGAACCGGTAGCCTCGGATACGGTTCCGCCGTGCGTGGACGTTGAGAATCGCCTCGACAGCGTAGTCGATGTGGCTCTGGGTATACACCCGCCGGGGGATCGCCAGCCGTACCAGCTCCATCGACGCCGGTGTCTCCACGCCGGTGGCAGGATCCCGGCGGCCGAACATGACGGTGCCGATCTCGACCGCCCGGATCCCGGCCTCCCGGTAGAGCTCCACCACGAGTGCCTGCCCCGGGAGTTCCAGAGGCGGAATGTGTGGAAACAGCGCGGCCGCGTCGATGTACACGGCGTGGCCCCCGGGCGGCTGGACAATCGGTACTCCACCATCGGAAATGTGCCGGCCCAGATACGTCGTCGAGGTGATGCGATACAGCAGATAATCCTCGGCCAGCGCCTCGTACAGACCCACCGCGATCGCCTCGAGGTCCCGGCCCGCGAGGCCGCCGTAGGTGGGGAAGCCCTCGGTCAGGATGAGCAGGTTGCGTTCCTGCTGAGCCACAGCCGCATCGTTGCTGGCGATGAAGCCCCCGATGTTGGCCATGCCGTCCTTCTTGGCCGACATCGTGGCCCCGTCGGCGAGCGCGAACATCTCCCGCGCGATGTCGATCGGCGCCATCGCCGCGTATCCCTCTTCGCGCAGCTTGATGAAATAGGCGTTCTCGGCGAACCGGCAGGCATCGATGTACAGCGGAATGCCGTTACGGCGGCACACCGCGGACACCGCGCGGACATTCGCCATCGAGACCGGCTGCCCCCCGCCGGAATTGTTGGTCACGGTGAGCATGCAGAGCGGGATCTTCTCCCGGCCCACCTCGGCGATCAGCCGTTCCAGGGCCGCGACGTCCATGTTGCCCTTGAAGGGGTGCAGGGTCTGCGGCTGCCGGCCTTCGGCGATGACCAGGTCGACGGCCCGCGCGCCGGCGTGCTCGACGTTCGCCCGTGTGGTGTCGAAGTGGGTGTTGCTCGGGACCACATCTCCCGGCTTGCACATGACCGAGAAGAGGATCCGTTCCGCTGCCCGCCCCTGGTGGGTGGGGAAGACGTACTTGAATCCGAAGATGTCGTGGATCGCCTTCTCGAAGCGATAGAACGACGGGCTCCCCGCGTACGACTCGTCGCCACGCATGATGGCCGCCCACTGCTCGCTGCTCATCGCCGAGGTACCGCTATCGGTCAGCAGGTCGATGAGGACATCCTCGGAGCGAAGCAGGAAGACGTTGTAGGCGGCGTCCCGCAGACGCGCCTCGCGCTCCGACGCGGTGGTCAGCCGGATCGGTTCCACGGATTTGATGCGGAAGGGTTCGATGATGGTTTTCATGGCAGTGGAATATGCCTGGGAGAGCCCACCACCTCCATATTCCGGCCATGTCCCGTCTGTCCGCACCTCCCATCGTGGTACTTGGCGCCGGCGCGGCCGGTCTCATGGCCGCGATTCACGCCGCCAGGCAGGGTGCCAGGGTGGTGCTCCTCGAGCGCACTCGAGATGGTGGCCGGAAGATCCTGATCAGCGGAGGCGGCCGCTGCAATGTGCTGCCGTCTGATCACGAACCGGCCCGCTTCGTCAGCGTTTCTTCGCCGCACCTCGTCAAGCGCCTGCTCGGCGCCTGGCCGCTCGCCCGGCAGCGCTCGTTCTTCGAGCAGGAACTCGGGCTGCCGCTGGCGCTCGAGCAGGAAACGGGAAAGCTGTTCCCCGCCTCCAATCGGGCCAGAGACGTACGGGATGCTCTCCTGGCAGAGGCCAGGAAGGGTGGCGCGGAATTTCGCGGCGAGACCCATGTGACGGGTGTCGCACCGGCCGGCGGAGGCTGGAAAGTGGAGGTTGTGGGGGAGCGGCCTCTCCTGGCGAGGGCGGTCATCGTCGCGACCGGGGGACTTTCCGTTCCGGCCACCGGCAGCGATGGCTTCGGCTTCGCGCTCGCCCGCGAGACCGGCCACACCGTCCATGAGACCTACCCCGCGCTCACCCCGCTCACCGCCGTGCCGCCGGTACATGCGTCGCTCGCCGGGATCTCACTCAACCTGACGCTCGAGGCCCTCGGTCCCGGGCGGCGCAGCAGCGCAACGGGCGGCTTTCTCTTCACCCATCGCGGCTACAGCGGTCCCGCGGTGCTGGATCTATCCCATCTCGCGGTCAGAAGCTTGGCGGCCGGAAAGGAGCGCCAGCTGATCCGGGTGCGCTGGACGGCGATCGAGGAGTCCGAGTGGGAGCGAAAGCTGCAACAGCGCAGTTCGCAGACCGTCCTTGCCACAATTCGGGAGGCGCTGCCGGCGCGGCTCGCCGAATGGCTGGTCGCCGACGCGGGCATCGAATCCGGGCGGCAACTCGCGCAACTCCGCCGCGAGCAGCGCCGGGCCTTGATCGACCGCCTGGTGCGCTACTCGCTGCCCTGGACGGGGCACGAGGGTTACAAGAAGGCCGAGGTGACCGGAGGGGGGGTGGCGCTCGCGGAGGTCGACCCGCTCACGCTGGAGAGTCGGCGTCAGCCCGGGCTGTATTTCTGCGGTGAGGTCCTCGACGCATTCGGGCCGATCGGGGGTTACAACTTTGCCTGGGCGTGGTCGACCGGTCGGTCGGCGGGTCTGGCGGCGGGCAGCAGATAGGGGCGGGCACCTGGCCCGCCCCTCTGGGATTGCTGAATGGGTCTTACTTGGTGCCGAAGGAGACTCCAAGGGTGATCGGAATGAAATTGAGATTGCTGCCGCTGGTGTTGACGCTCAGATAGCGGCCCTCGAGGAAAACATTCGCATCCGAGCCGGCCTTCAGCTTGATGCCCGCGCCGCCGCCGAAGGTGAACTTGGTCTCCGAAAAGCCTGCCACCTTCGGGTTGAACACACCAGCGCTGCCGATGATGTATGGCTTGACACTGCCCGAGGTTTGAAAGGCGTAGCTCAGGCTGCCCAGGCCACCGGCAAGCTTCCAATTTTGGCTCCCGCCGCCCTTGACCTTGTTCTGTCCATAGAAGCCTTCCGCGCGAAGCCCGAGGCCGGAGGACAGGTCATATCCGATGAACCCGATGCCATGCCAGCCGGTCTTCGCTGCGGTCTTGAAGTCCCCGGTCGGGATGGTGACCCCGCCTCCCGCCCCAAAGGTCAGGGACTGAGCCGAGGCTGCAGTGGTCCCCAGGACCAGCGCCGCACCTGTCGCGATTGCGACCGAAATCATACGCTTCATATCCACTCCTTAGTCGTTACCCCAAGTGCCACCCGGCCGGTGTGGCCGGGTCACGGGTAGACGAATCTAGCCTATCACGGGTTTCAGAGTCCACCGAACGAAAATCCTGCGGTGATCGGGGCGAATTGGGGCTTCGATCCACTGGTATAGACATTGATGTAGCGGGCCTCGGTGAAGAGGGCGAACCCCCGCCCCCCGATGGAGAAACCGGCGCCAGCGTCGATGGCCGGGCTGGTATCCGTAAGGGTGCTGAATCCGGGGCCCACGATCCGGGTGCGGAGGTACCCCCCGCCGCCAAAGACGTAGAAGCGGTTGGGCTTCTGCCGCGAGCCAAATTGGAACACCAGGTTCGCGGTGCCGCCGAGGTACTCATGCCTGCCTGACACAGCACTCATGCTGCTCCGGCCGTACAGTCCGTCAAGACGCAGCCCGAGCGAGGTGGAGGCCGCGGGAAAGTAGGTGAGGTTCGCGTTGGCGGCCCAACCCTTGTTGACTGCATCTGCGTAGGATCGAAGCGGCAGGATTACGCCGCCACCGAGGCCCAGCCGGGTCCCGCCCTGGGCGGCCAGGGTTGGCGGCAGGAGGAGCAGGAGTCCGCCGAACGCCAGAATGGCGCGCATGCGCATGCAGCACCTCGGTGTAGGGAAGAGACGTACAGATGCGCTGCGAAGGGCCTGGAGCGCGGTAATGCCAGTCACGCGCGAGGGGTAACTGGGGCTACTCGCGTTCCCGGTGGCACGGGGAGGGCGATGTCAGGTCCGCTATCGGACCAGTTGAACCAGCTTCTTGAGAGAGTCCAGCGAGGCCTGGGCAGCCAGGGAGATCCGGTACCCGTCTTCATCGAGCCAAGTGGCAACGCTGACGCCATTGGGCGCACTGCCGTAGGCCGTCTCGCCGCTTTCAAGCGTCGGGTCGTCGATGGGGCGCAGTCCGTCGCTACCGGCCGGAATGAGCTGCTGATCGAGCAGCATGTGCCCGCCCTTCTGGGTGCGGTACACCACCCGTATCACATCGAGTCCCGCCTGGGCGCCCGGGACTGCGGAGGCGGGTCCGACCTCGATATGGTCGATCGGCAGGCCTGGAATGACCCGCAGGGGGCCGCCGAGTCGCCTGGCGGCCTCGCCTCGCTGCGCTCCCCGGAATCGTGGTGAGACGCTGAGCTGCGTCGTGGTGACTGTGTCGGGCCTCGACGGGGGCGTCGGGGTGGCGGTCAGGGTCGCCGCGGGCGGCGGACCTGGCGGGCCAATCGCAGTTGTCGGGGGTGGCGCCGGCGCACGGCTCGAGTCTGCACGCGCCGTGTCGCTGGCGGCGGTTGCAGGGCGGCCACCTGGCACGCTGGGCGGACGAGGCGTCGAACGCGCATCCATGGACCCGATTGCCATTCCTTCACTGGGCTGGCGCAGTCGGCTTGCCCCATAACCGACCAGCAGTGCCATCAGCACCGCCCCGATCCACAGGATTGTGGTCAGATCGACCGAATAGCGGCGGCTCGGCTCGGAGCCTGGGAGCATGACCAGCCCGCCGGCGGTCACCGTGGCCATGGCGGAGGATTCGAGTGCCAGCTCAGGGAAGCGCTCATCCACCTCGGTGTAATTGTCCCGCCATTCTTCCAGCCTGCGGGCGCACGCGCGGCAATCGTCGATGTGGCGGCGAATACGCTGCACATCGGCGGAAGTAGCGGAGCCGTCAATCAGCTTCGCGAGCAGGCGGTCGGTCAGGTGATACATCACCGGTAAATCTATCCTTTGGCGCCAGCCCCTGCCTTGCGGCGTCGGGTCAGCGGACTCTGGGGATGAGGGCCCGCAGCGAGTCGGCGGACAGAAATCCCGTAAGTGCAAGCCGGAAGCCATCTTGATCGATCCACCGGAGGCTCCGCGTGCCGTCGGTTCCGGTCACGAGCACGGTGTCGCCCGGCAGGAATCCGGCGGCGCGACGCGCGAGCGGCGTATCCGATTCTGGGCGGGTCCGCTGCTGATCCAGCCAGAGTTCGCGCCCCGGCGGGTCGAGGTAGACGACTCGGATCCCCTCCAGCAGCGGGTCGCCACCGGGCAATGCCCTCCCCGGCCCGGCAAGCACCTGCACCGGCTCCAGCCCATCGAGCAGACGAATCGAGCCAGCAAGGGTTCTCACCGCTGACTCCAGGTCGACCTGCCGCAGGCCACCACTCACGGGCACCGAGAAGCCCTTGGGCGCGCCGGGCGCATTGGCTGAACCGGCACGAAGCGCGCCCGACTCCCCCGCCTGGGGGGCAGCCGTCTCGGCTGCGACCGAGGGCACTGGCGCGGCATCCCGCTCGGCCCTGCCGGTCTGGGCCATGGTGCGCTCCTCCAACTGGTTGCCGACCTGATCCGCCTGCTTTTCGGGCTCGGCAGCGGCGGGGGACCGGGCTGGCTGTGCCGGGCGGGAGGCGGCGGGGGGCGGGGTCTGCGGCGCGGGTGCCTCGGACCTGTCGCTGCGCATCGCCATCATGTGGCTGTCCGGCGCCGCCGGCGCGGCGGCCTTGTCGGCGACCGCCGCCATCTCTCCACCAGCGGACGCTGGCTGCGCCCCGGAATGGTCCGGCGTTGGGCGCGACACACTGCGGAGGGAGTACCCCAGCCCGACCGCCATCAGCACGCTGGCCGCCCAGGCGAGGGTGCGCCACGGGATCGGGCGCCGTCCGGGTGTCGGGAGACTCCCGCCCGGCGCGGACGCCGGGGGGTGAGCAAGCGGGAGGGGTTTGGGAGGCAGCTCGATTGTGGCGACCAGGCGGTCAGCCTCGGCGGCAAACGCACGGGTCTCCTCCCAGACGGCTCGGCACTCGGCACAGGCGGCCAGGTGCGCCTCGACTGCGAGCTTCTGTCCCGGATCGAGCTCGTCGTCGAGCAGCGCGGCAAGCTGGCCCTCATCAAGATGCGACATGGCGGTCCTTCTCCTGCGCGCGGTATGCCTCCACCAGCCTTCGCCGGGCGCGCGACAGCGTGGTGCCGATCGCGCCCTTGGCGAGCCCGGTGGCCGCCGCGATCTCATCGTAGTCGAAACCCTCGGCCTTCAACAGCAGCACTTCGCGATCGACATCACGCAACTCGGCGAGAGCCGCCCGCACGTTCCTGGTCTGGTCGTTCCGTTCGTAATCCTCGTCGGCGGGCGGGGCGCTCGAGGCCGACTCGCCCTTGAGGAGCTGCAGCCGCCGCCCCTGGCGGACCGCGCGCCGGCCGTCATCCCGGACCAGGTTGAGCGCGACGGCGAACAGCCACGGTCTGGGATTGTCCGGCGGCGCGACCAGCGCCCGCGAGAAGACCTCCTGCGCAAGGTCCTCGGCGCGGTCGCGATCCCCCGTGCGGCGGTACAGCATCCGCACGAGAGATTCGTAGTATTGCGCAAACAGCTCTTCGATCGGTGTACCGGTCATGCCCGTCCTGTGGTCGGTGCCCGCCTCAGCCGCAGAGTGCCCTGCTCTCCCGGACCGGCGCCGAAAAGCTGCCGGCCAGTCGACGGCCGTCGGGGAGCTTCACCTCGTACTGCCCCCGCAGCGGTTCGTTTCCACGTCGCCGCTCGAAGTCTACCCATCCCTCCGTGGCGAGGATGCAGGCCTCTCCTTCCTGCTCGCAGAGCACGGCTTGGGCCGCGTCCGGCTCGGACGGCCCGACCTCCCACCGGGCGCCGGCGACCGATTGCAGATCGTGATACACCGTGAGCCGCAGCGAGGGGTGTCCGGCCGGCGCTCCCTCGGGCGCGTCAGTGAGGAAGATCGAAGCTGCCGCCCCGTCCCATGGAGCGCAGTCCGCCACCGCGTACGCCCTGGCCCATCGCACCTCGGGCGTGGTCCCCGCGGTCGTCGCGCAGGCGGCAAGCGCCGCCGCCAGCACCAGCATGGGTCTCATGACGACACTCCTTTGAATGCGCGCACGAACTCCTGCAACTCCGCGGGACTGACGCTTTCGCGACCACCGGTGGCCACTTTCAAGCTCGCGCGACGTCCCGCCACGAGTACCGCATCACCGACCGACAGGCTGGCTCCGATCCCCGGCAGCGCCCGAAGGACGGCGAAGTAGGCCGGGCTGTACGGAGCGACGGTCAACACCCGGAGGCTATCCGCCTGATTGACGTCCGTCCAGACGTCTCCGTTCAGTGCGAACACCCGTCCACCGGCGCGCTTGAGTTCCCGGCGGCCTCCACCGAGGGCGAGGAATTTGTCGGCAGCCGCAGAATCGGCCTCGGCCAGACTGTTGGCCTGCGACAGCTTGCCGCTCTCCCGGGCCCGCTCGAACGCCACTCGGCCGGTCTGCGCCGAGGGCGCGGAGGCGGGAGCCATGTCGCGGCTCAGTGTCGGCATCCGGTCCTCCCGGGTAGCGACGACACCTGGCTCCTGCACCAGATAGGAGGTGTACTCGGTGAGGATCCCATGGCGCAGGCCCAGCTCGCGCACCTCGCGGATCAGGTCATCCGTGGGGCCTTCGAGGCGGATCTGCCGCGTCAGGTCGCCGATGCGGCGGGAAGCCCAGAGCTTGGGGATGAAGTCGTTGCCGCTCGCCACCGCCGGAAAGACCGCGTCGGTGGTGAAGCGCTCCCGGTGTCCGTTGCGCTCGCCCTCGATCACGACCGCGCCCCGCCCCTCACCGCTATATCGGCCGAAGACCACGAGTTCCTCGCCGAAGAAGAGGTCGGGCAACTGCGCGGGCGAGAGATCTCGGAAGTGGACCGGGCTCTCCACGATGCGGAGATTCACCAGCGCGGGCCGGCGCAGCTTGCTCACCAGGTTACCGACCGCCACCTCGACGTTGGCATCCGGGGCCACGTACTCCGCGGAACCGCGCCCCTCCTTGGCCAGCCGGTCGAGCAGGTAGGTGTTGACGTCGTGGCCGACGCCGATCGTGAAGACCCGCGCCCGGCCGATCCGGCCCGCCGCGAGTGCCGCGATGCGGTCCGGCTGCTGTTCACCGACGGATGGCACGCCGTCGGTGAGGAACAGGATGAGCGAGAGCCGATCCTCGGCCACGCTGCTTCCCAGGACGGCGTCGAGCGCGCCCGAGATATTGGTGCCGCCGTCGGCCTCGAGTCCATCGACAAAACCACGGGCCGTCGCGGAGCATCTCGGCGGTGACCGGTGCCCAGCCATCGCGGAAGTTGCGGACCCCGCTGCTGAAGGCCACCAGCCTGAAGCGATCTTCCGGCCGCAGTGTGCCAAGCGCCTGCCGGAGCGCCGCCTTGGCCTGGTCGAGCTTCTGTCCCGACATCGAGCCGGACACATCCACCACGAACGACAGATCACGCGGCATCACCGGGCCCTCCTCCGTCATCGGAGGAGCGAGCAGGATCATGGCATAGCCCTCCTCGCCGCCAGGGGCGCTGGTCAGGACGGTGGTCCCCACCAGGCCGCGGCGCAGCGGGAGCAGCAGGTCGATATCGCCCCCCTCGCGGGTGTCGATGGTGATCTCCAGTCGTTCCGTCGGTGCGCCGGCTGGTCAGGGAGTGGGTCGGCGAGTAGGGCACGCCGTAGGCGGCCGCGTCGGGAATGGTGAGGCGCCAGGTCCCCGCCGATCCGCCCCGCGCCCCGAGCGGGTACCGGATGCGGAGTGCGTCGCCGGTGCGATCCAGCAACTGGGTATAGCGCAGGACCACCTTGCGGGTCTCGCCTGGCTGGATGGGGAAGACCTGCGCCCTGACCAGCCCGTGGCCGGCGAGGGTAAGCAACGCGGGATCCCGCTTTCGTCTCACGATCTCCTCGTAGATCCCGCGCGCCTGCTCGACGTTCATCATCTCTCCGCGGATCTCCTGCTCTCCCATCCAGAGCGAGAAATTCTGGAACACCGCTTCGCCTGGGAGCGGATAGAGGTAGCTCCCTTCGGCCAGCCCGCCGCCGGCGTTGCGGAAGCGTTCCTCCACTTCAACCCGGACCACCCGGCCTTCGATGGTGGTACGGACGTCCGAAGCGACCCTGACGACATTCGGATTGTTCTGACTCGGGACGCGGGAGGGAGCGACCTCGATCCACCCCTGCGCGGCCGCGGGTGCGGCCGAGAGCATGAGCGCGAGTGCGCCCAGGGAAATGCGATGCATGGCTGGCCTCATTGGGCGTTCGGGACGCGCGGGGGATGCGCCGGGGAGGGTCTGTTGCACATCCGTACCGGCGCGGGGTCGGCGGCCTCCGCCATCATGCATCGGCTGGCGCGGTGGGGATTATCTTCGGGCCATGCCAACCATCGATGTGGTACGGACCTACCTCGAGATGACCTCGACCGCCGAGCTGGTGCCGGGCGGAGAGGCCGGGCCGGAGGTGCGGCTGGAGCAGGTGCATGACTGCCCATGGCACTTCTATCGATATCTCTATGTGGAGGTGGGGAGGCAGTACCAGTGGCGGGACCGGCTGGTCTGGTCCGAGGCCCAGTTCCGGGAGCACCTTGCCGGGCCAAGCACGATCTGGCTGCTGTCGGTGCGGGGCGCGCCCGCCGGCTACTTCGAATTGCGCCGGCACGAGGATCATTCGGTCGAGATCATCTACTTCGGGCTGTTGCCGGAGTTCTTGGGGCAGGGGCTGGGAAAGTTCCTGCTGACCCGCGCGGTGGAGGAGGGGTGGGCGCTGCGGCCGACGCGGGTATGGCTGCACACCTGCAGCCTGGACCATCCCTCGGCACTGCCTAACTATCGCAAGCGGGGATTTCGTAGCGTTCGGGAAGAGACCTACCAGGCCGCCATTCCCTGAGCGGTCAGGCTGGCGAGCAGCCTCAAGCCTGCGTTGGGTGGTCGCCCCTCATCTGCCGAATTCTCGAGGTCGGTGAGGCGCCGGCTGACGAAACCGTCGTATGCCTGGAGCCCCAGTCCTGGTTCGCCGAGTCGCTCGAGTTCGAGCAGCGCGCGCCGCAGGGCGGCCTCGTCTTCCGGCGCGAGTGTCAGCGCTCGCTCGATCCATGCCACCCGCGCCGGACGTGGCGCCTCCACGGACGCGGCGAGGCTCCAGGCGGCGCGGGCGAGCCGGGTGCGGAGCATCGCCCGCTGCTGATCGAGCCACTGTTCCATTCCGGGCGAGCCGGCCACGTACAATCCATCGAGCAGGTCTCCGTCATACAGTGCGAGGGCACCCTCCTGGTCTCCCCGGCTGAGGCACTCGACGCATTCCGCGGCGTCGCACCTCAGGGGCCGTCGGGAATTCGCACCTCCTCGTCGCCGCGGGATTCGATGCACTCGTCGCCCAGCGCGCGGCGAAGGAAATGCAGCGCCCTGCGGAGTGCGGCCCGGGCGTGCTCCTGGTCGAGTTCGGGCCAGAAGAGGCCCACGAGGGAGTCTCGCCTGACGAAGCGCCCGCGTGGCTGCAGCGCGAGATACGCGAGCAATGCGAGGCGTTTCGGCTGGCGAAGCACCGCGGGAATCTGCCGTCCCGACGCGTCGTGCAGGTCCGGTGCGCCGAGGAGGCGGAGAGTCGTAGTCATTCGGGGTCACGGCGGGGTAACGGCGGTGCGCCACCATGGATGCGGGCGTCCCCGGGGATCACAACGACCTTGGACAAGAGCCACATGCGTTGGAGTGCGATGCTGATGCTGCTGGCCCGGTTCCCGGGGATCGCGCTGGCGCAGGATTCCACCCTCGGTCTACCTCGCGGGTTCAGTGCAGGCGCCACGGTCGATCAATACTACTCCGCCGATCTCCGGGCTACCTCGGTCAGGTTTCGCGGAACCGGCCTCGACCGCAATCGCTGGAGCACCGACCTCGGCGTCGGAGCCCTGTTCCGCCACAATGCGGGCGAACGCCCGCTGGCCACACTCGAGCTGGGCGGCGCTTACAACAAGCCGATTCCGGGTGCGCAGGTCCTGCTTCGCATGGGCGCTACCAGCATGTTCGACCTGTCGCGCAACGGTGGCGGGGTTGTCGGTGCGTACGCGGGACTCGGCATGATCATTCGATTGACGGGAAGGCTCGGGCTTCGTGCCGAGGGGAGCCGTCACTGGTACCTGGCGGAAGGATTCCCGGGGATCTGGGTGCTTGGCATCGGCCTGACCGCGATTCCGTCGGGTCCACCCGGCGCCGGCTCCCCGGAACGCGTACCCTAGCGACTTGCCGACGGGCAGTCGTTCGCGATGACACACTGTCCGCACCGGGGCCGCCTGGCGATGCAGACCGCCCGGCCATGCAGGATCAGCAGGTGGGAGATGAGGGTCCAATCCTCGCGCGGAATCAGCTCCATCAGGTCGCGCTCGATCTTCACCGGATCGGTGTAGCCAGTGAGCTTCAGCAGCCCCACCAGACGAGTCACATGAGTGTCGACGGTGACGCCCTCGTTGATCCCGAAGGCGTTCCCGAGCACGACGTTCGCCGTCTTCCGGCCGACGCCGGGGAGCGCATGCAGCTCGGCCATGGTGCGGGGGATCTCGCCGGCATGATCCGCGACGATCGCCTGGGCCATGGCGATGAGATTCTTGGCCTTGTTGCGAAAGAAGCCGGTCGATTGGATCAGCGTCTCGATATCTGTCTGGCGGGCCCGGGCCAGGTGTGCCGGCGTCGGGTAGCGCGCGAACAGCGCCGGGGTCACCATGTTGACCCGCACATCGGTGCATTGTGCGGACAGGATCGTGGCGGCGAGAAGTTGGTAGGCGTCGGTGTGCTCGAGCGCGCAGGCTGCGTCGGGATAAGCCTGCCTGAGCCGCTCCAGGACGCGATGGGCGCGGCCAGTGCGGGCCGCACCGGCCTCCCGTGCGTGAGCCGGGCGGGTGCGCCGCAGGCGTCCGCCCGGGGCGCCCTTGCGGGGCGGGCGGCCGGTCACCGGGCCCTGCGCTGCGCCACGTGGGCCAGGAAGCCGTCCACGGAGCGGGTGTTCAGCACGTCCTCCCGGGTGAGCCAGCCCTTCCGCGCGATGCCCACGCCGTAGTGGATGTTCCGCAGGCCGGCGAGGTTGTGGGCGTCCGCCCCGATCGAAATGGGCACGCCGGCGTCCCGCGCCTGCCGCAGCAGGCGCCAGTCGAGGTCGAGGCGATGCGGATCGGCGTTGATCTCGATGGCGACGCCCTTCGCGGCGGCCTTGGCAATCACTGCATCCATGTCGATGAGATACGGGTCGCGGCTGAGCAGCAGGCGACCGGTCGGGTGGCCGATGATCGCGAGATGCGGATTGTCCATCGCGGCGAGCATGCGCGCGGTCATCTCCTCGCGGCTCATGCTGAAGCGGCTGTGGATCGAGCCGATGACGAAATCGAGCCGACCGAGCACCTCGTCGTCATAGTCCAGCTCGCCGTTGCCGAGGATGTCGGCCTCGATCCCCTTGAGGATCCGGATGCCGAGTCGCCTGGCGTTGACGGCGTCGATTTCGTCGGCCTGGCGGAGCAGGTCGTCCGCCGAGAGGCCGCCGGCATAGGCGGCCGCCTTGCTGTGATCGGTGATTCCCATCCATTGGTAGCCGGCGTCGCGGCAGGCGCGGGCGAGCTCCTCTACCGAATTGGACCCGTCGGAGGCGGTGGTGTGGCAGTGCAGGAAGCCGGCGAGATCCTTCTGCACGAGCAGATCGGGGATGGTGCCAGCAGCGGCGGCCTCGATCTCGCCGCGGCCTTCCCGCAGCTCCGGTGGGATCTCGGCCAGGCCGAGCGCCGAATAGAAGGCGCGCTCGTCGGCGGTCGCGACGAAGGTGCTTCCTTTCCAGAGGGCGGCGCCATCCAGCGCGAAGCCCTTCTTCCGCGCGTAAGCAGCCAGCGCCGCGAGATGCTCCTCGCTGCCGGTGGCCTGTACCAGCACGGCGCCCACGTTTTTCGCTGTCGTGACGATGACCTGCGCCTGGGTGCCGCCGCTCATCCGCAGGGTCACCCGCCGCTCGTCCTGCCCCGCGAACTCGTGCACGCCCGGCAGGTCGCCGATCCGTTTGAAGATGTCCGCCGGCGTCGCGTCGGCTACCAGAACCAGCACGAGCTCGCGCACGACCTCCATGCGGCGACGGGCGTCGCCGGCGACGACCGCATCGAGGACACCGGGCAGCGCGCGCAGGGCCGCCCGAAGCGCCTCGGCCTCCTCCTCGGCGTGGTGGGCAAGCTTGAAGGCACTCGCCTGACGCAGGAAGGCGATCCCCTTGAGAATATTTTCGGCCGTCTTCTGACCGAACCGGGGCAGGCGGGCCAGCCGTCCGTCGCGGGCTGCCGCTTCGAGTTCGGGGAGCGAGTCGATGTCCAGCGCCTCGTGAATCTGCCGGATCTTGGCAACGCCGAGACCGGAAATCTGCAGCATCTCCACCAGGCCGGGCGGCACCTGGCCGCGCAGCTCTTCGAGCATGGCCGCGCGGCCGGTGCTTACCAGCTCCTGCACGATCTGCAGCGTGGCCGGCCCGACGCCCTTGGTGGCAGCCAGGGTGCCGTCCGCGAGCGCGTCGGCGACCTCGCCGGGCAGCGCACCGACCGCCTTCGCCGCGGTCCGGAAGGCTCGCACCCGGAAGGTGTTCTCGCCCTGGAGCTCCATGAAGGAGGCGATCTGCTCCAGCACCTGGGCAACGGCTTTCTTGTCCATGCGTCCCCTCAACTCAGGTCCACGGCCAGGTGCGGACGGCGGGCGGCGCCGGCGCAGGCGACCGCTTCCACGGCGAGCGACACGCTGCGCGCCGCGAGCTCCAGCAGCTCCTCCTCGCCGGCAATCGAGTACAGGCCCGCGGCCGCCCCTCCGGGCAGCAGAGGGGTGAACAGCGGCGTCTGGTCGGTGCGGACGAGGTCGGGCTCGGGAAAGCCCTCCGCGTCCACCACGCTGAATCCATCCCGCCCAGGATGCAACCCGAAGATGGCGAGCACGAAGTAGCCGCCATCGGGCCAGGGCCTGACGAACAGGCCGTCGAGTGGCTGATGCGGCTCGCCGGGTGCGAGCTCACCCCAGACCAGCCTCTCCGGAAGTTGCAGGTAGTAGGCCCGTGGGGCGGAGCCGGTCGCAACCGACGGCGCGTCATCACTCAGCAGCCGCCTGGTCCGCTCCCGGGAGGGGCGGATGAGCCACCCACCCTCGGCCCAGTAGAGATAGGCCTGGTGCATGAGCGCCACGTGTTGGGCCAGGCCCTCCCCGACTCCCCCCTCCGGCACCAGCTCACGAAGATAGGTCACGACCTCGCGGTCGAGCACGAAGGCATCTTCGTCGTGCGGGTCCCGTCCCGAGCGGGCCAGCGATTCGCGCATCCGCTGGAAGCGGGCATCGGACTCGGCGCCGAAGGCGATGTCGTACGGGGTCGGTCGAGGAGCCATCAGTCGTCGGGCTTGGTCGGGAAGTCGGTAAAGCTAATCGTGCCGCGCTCCACGGCCGGCTGTGGGCAGGAAGGCGTCCATCGCCCGCACGAATTCCGGAAAGGCCTCGACGTAGGGGACGTGCCCGCAGTTCCCGAGGAGGACGAACTCGGCCCCGAGGCAATCCGCCAGCTCCCGCGCAGTCTCGAACGGGTTGGGATCGTCGTCGCCGTGCAGCACCAGGGCCGGGAGCTGCAGGTCGCGCAGCGCGGGGCGCAGATCGAAATCGCCCAGGCTCGCCCACACCTCGCTCCTGGTCCGTTCGGTGACGCGGAACGGGGTGAGGGCAAGCGCTCGTGCGGGGTCGTGAAAGTAGCCCGCGACGGCGAGCTCGAAGAGCCGAGCGGCGTGGGCCGCCGGATCGCGCTCGCGCAGCCCGCTCTCCCGCAGCGACCGCCTGGCCTCCTGCAGGGCGGGGCTCATGCTGCGCGCCTGGAAGCGGCGTTCGAATTCGTCGCGCGCCGCCCGCCACGCCGGCGCGGGCGAGACCAGGGCGAGCCGCTCCGCCCGGTGGGGGTGCTCGATCGCGTACAGCAGGGCGAGCATGGCGCCCCAGGAATAGCCGGCAATCGTCAGGCGCTCCAGCCCCCAGCTGGCGCGCAACGCCTCGAGGTCGGCGACCTGCTCGCGCCACCCCACGGGGACGTCGCGCCCCACCGGCGAGCGTCCGCCGCCGCGCTGATCGTAGTAGATCAGGGTCCGGCCCTCGGCCAGCGCGTCGAACGCCGGCAGCAGGTAGTCGTGATGGGCGCCGGGGCCGCCGTGCAGCACGACTACCGGCGGCCCTTCGCCGCGGCGCCGCTCGTGAATGGCGATGCCGTCAACGTGCCTCGTGGTCTCGGTGATCATGACAGGCTCGGGGGAGGCGCGTAGAGCGGAGGCGGGGTGGAGATGCCCGCCTCCGGGGCCGCGGGCGGCCGCGAGCACGGGAGTGGCATGGAGCTGGCGAGCAGCTCCGCGAGGGTCGCCGCGTGGATGGCCGCGATATCGGCGATCTCGCGCGCGTATCCCCCCGCGATGGTCATGACGACGGGAAGCCCGCGTGCGCCACAGGCCTCGAAGACCATCCGGTCCCGCTCGCGCAGCCCCGCGAAGCTCAGGCCGAGCCGCCCGAAGCGGTCGCCCGCATAGGGGTCCGCCCCCGCCAGGTAGAAGACGAGGTCGGCGCGGGCGGCGTCGAGCACCGCATCGAGGTGGCGGGCCAGCTCGTCCAGGTAGGTCGCATCGTCGCAGCCATCGGGGAGCCCGACGTCGCGGCAGCTGACTTCCTTCCGGAACGGGTAGTTCTTCTCCCCATGCATCGAGAAGGTGTAGACCTCGGGGTCGCCCGCAAAGATCTGCGCCGTCCCGTTTCCCTGATGCACGTCGAGATCGATCACCGCAGCGCGCCGCGCCTGGCCTCCGCGCTGCAGGACCCGGATCGCGACGGCCACGTCGTTGAAGACACAGAACCCTTCCCCCCGGTCGCTGAAGGCGTGGTGGGTGCCGCCGGCGAGGTTTACGCCGGCTCCGCCTGACAGGGCGTCGTGCGACGCCTCGATGGTACCCTGTACGGTGTGGCGGGCGCGTTCGAGGAGCTCCGCACTCCAGGGAAACCCCAGGCGCCGGGCCTCGGCGGGCGGGAGTCTGCCACCGAAGCAGGCGTCGAGATAGGACGGCTTGTGGACCAGGGCGAGATCTTCGCGGACCGCCGCCCCGGGCTCCTCGATGGACTCGGGGGGCAGGAGCCCCTGGCGGACGACGGTGTCGCGCACCAGGGCGTACTTGGCGATGGGAAAACGATGGCCGTCGGGGAGCGGGACGGTGAATCGGGCGGAGGACCAGGCGCGCATGGGGATCGGCGTGGCGGCGTCGTTAGTGGCGCCAGCACCGCTCAGAGCAGCGCCGCCAGGCCATCGGCGACGGCGCGGACGGCGGTCTCCTCTTCGGCCGTGAACGGGTCGGGGACATCGCTGTCCACGTCGATCTGGCCGAGAATCGTGGTCCCGCGGCGGATCAGCACCACCAGCTCCGACCGGGTGACGGTGTTGCAGGCGATGTAATTCCCGATGGCGCGGACATCGCCGACGTTCTGATCGGACCCGGTGGCCACGGCCGTTCCGCAGACACCCTTGCCGACGGGAATCCGGGTGTGTTCCGTGTCCCGGCCGCTCCACGCCTCCAGGACCAGTTCCTCGCCGTGGAGCATGTAGAGGTACACCGAGGTGTACGGCGCTCCCGAGGCCCTGATCCGGTCGGCGGCGTACTGCAGCAGCGCCTGGCGCCCCGCGTCCTTGCAGAAGAGGCCGCGGAGCCCCGCGACGATGGGTTGAGCCTCGAGAATCGCGGGCATCATCCGCCCCGGGTGCCGAGTGTCACGTTCACCCGCTGTTCGGAGCCTTCGCGCAGAAACCGGATCTCCACCACATCCCCCGCCCGGTGCTGTCGCAGCGCGTTGGTCATCCCCTGCAGGTCGGTCACCGGGGCGTCCCCGATGCGGGTGATGATGTCGTTGCCCTTGAGTCCTGCCTGCTCGGCCGGGCTGCCGGCGCGCACCCCGGTGAGCCGCACTCCCCCGGGGTTCTCGGACATGTCCGGGATCGTGCCGAGATAGGCGCCGTATCCGGAGGAGGAGTTGCCGGCCACGGGCGCCGGCGGGGGCACGTTGATGAAGGTGAGCGGGGCCCGGCGGTCGGCGAGCGCCCGAACGATGGCCGTGGTGAAATCGGCGACCTCGGCCAGGCCGTCGGCGTTGATCTTCTGCCAGTCGTCGGTGGTGCGGTGATAGTCTTCGTGGAGGTCGGTGAACAGGTGGAGCACCGGCTTTCCCGCGGCATAGAAGGAAGACTGATCGCTGCGACCCCAGCCATCCCCTGAGGGGCGCAGGTCGAAGCGATGGTCGCCATTCAGGGAATCGAGCAGCGCGGGAAACTCCGCCGCGGTTGCCGAGCCGTAGACCAGCAGCCGCTCGTTCCGCAGCCGCCCGACCATGTCCATGTTCACCATGGCATAGCTACGGGCCAGCGGGAAGAGCGGGTTCTTCACGTAGTAATCCGATCCGAGCAACCCCGCCTCCTCCCCGCTGAAGGCGATGAAGACCACGGTCCGCCCCGGCGGGGCGGCGGCGAGCTTGGTGGCGATGTGAATGAGCGCGCTGGCACCGGAGGCATTGTCGTCGGCCCCGTTGTGGATCTTCCCGGTGCTGTCCGGATCCAGCGCCCCGAAGATGCCGGGGCCCAGATGATCGTAGTGCGCGCCGACGATGATGATCTCGTTGCGAAGATCGGGGTCTCGCCCGGGCAGCACGCCGATGACATTCTTGCCGATCGCTCCGCCGATGCCGGCGTGCACCGCGGCCGGGGCATCACGATTCACCGTGAAGGTCTGGAACCAGCCGGCCGGTGAGGGCCGCAGCCCTGCCTGGCGGAAGCGGCGCGCGAGGTAGGCCGCCGCGCTGTCGGCGCCAGGGGACCCGATCAGGCGGCCGCCGAGGGCATCGTCCGAGAGGTATCGAACATCGTTGAGCAGGGTGATCGCGTCCGACGTGGACTGGGCCCCGAGGGCTGAGACCGGCGCGAGCAGCGGCAGGGCGAGCAGGAGAATCCAGCAAATCACTTTGGGCATGGGCTGTAAGCTAGCCGCAGGCCCCGACCGGTTGAAGCACTCCGCTCACCGGGTGATTCAAAATCGTGTAACCCATTGCTGGGCATCCAGCTAGCCAGTACATTCGAGTCGAGATCATGCCCTTATGACAACCCCGGCCGGCACCCTCTCCGACCTCGCGACCGTCCTGCTCCTGCTTCGGGATCATCCCGAAAAGAAGGAGGAGGCGAAGCAGGCGTTCCATCGGTTCGTCGCCGATCTCACCGATCAGACCCACGTGCTGAAGGTCATGCCTTTCGGCTTCGTTTGGGACTTGGTCGAGATCCCGGTGGGGCGCGGGGAGGCGGCGGCCCTCCACGATCACTTCCGTGCGCACGGGATCGGGGAGATCCGCCTGCCCGCGGCGCTGATGACTTCGACACTCCTCTCGTTCTTCCGGATCATCGGCGCTCCCGCCGGCACCTACGGCTCTTTCGATCATCTCTCGGCGCGGCTGGACGCCGCCGGCTGCGGGATCATCACGATCTTGCCGCTGCCCGAGGGCGGCTCGAGCGCGGCGGTCGTCGCCCCGCCCGGCGCCCCCGAGATCCGCCCCCGCCTCCGGGCGGAGGACGATGGCCACCTCGACGCCCTCGGGCCCGACGCGCTCACCGAGGCGAAGGTAGGCATGATGCACTTCGCCACGCTGCAGACGCACGCGCTCGGGCCCACCGACCGGCTGGTGGACAATCTCGCGCATGCCAAGTCCGAGTCGGCTTCGACCGAGATGCTCAACCAGTTGATCACCGCGGGCGAGGCGGCGGCAAGGCAGTCGGAGTGGCGCGAGGTGCTGAAGGCGGCCCACGGACTGGTGGCGCTGGAGGGGAGGAGCACGCCCGGGGCCGAACACCGCAGCTACGGCATCGCGCTGCGGCGGCTGCTGCCCCGCTCGGCGCTGGAGCGGATCGCGCGGCTGGCGGCTCAGGGCAACATGAAGTCGGAGGCGGTGACCGTGCTCCGCCGGATGGGGGCCGACGGCACCGAGGTGCTGCTCAACGCACTGGTGCACTCGGAGGACGTCAACGAGCGTCGCGCCTACTTCAACGCCCTCAAGGAGATGACCGAGGGCGCCGATCTGCTGATCCACATGCTGAGCCACGACCAGTGGTTCGTGGTCCGCAACGTGGCGGATCTCTGTGGCGAACTCCGGTTGGAGAAGGCGGTCCAGGCGCTGGCGCGCCAGATGGAGCATGGGGACGAGCGGGTGCGGCGGACCGTGGCCGGCGCCCTCGCGCGCATCGGCGGGGCCGGGGCGGTCGAGCCGTTGCGGCGGGCGCTGCGAGATGCCTCGCCGGGGGTACGCCTCCAGGCCGCGCGCGACCTCGATGGCCGCAAGAACCGCGGTCTCGCGATGACCATTTCGGTCGCCGCGGAGGGGGAGAGCAAGGCCGACGTCCAGAGGGAGATGTACCTGGCCCTCGGCCGGATCGGCTCGGCCGACGCGATCCAGGCGCTGCGCAAGGCGGCCGAGCCGGGCGGGCGGCTGTTCCGGCGCAAGCCACTCGCCACCCGGCTGGCGGCGGTCGCAGGGCTGCACGCCGCGGGACCATCCGCCGCCGGGGCGCTCAAGGACCTGCTGACCGACGACGAGCGGGAGATCCGCGACGCCGTGGAACGCTCGCTCGCGACGCTCTGGGAGTAGCCGCCGCGATCCATCGCGGCGGCCACAGGCTCACCGCGGCACGAAGTCCGTCGTCGCCGTCACCCGCCGGCTGAACCCCGCCAGCAACCGCGCCGTCCGGTCCAGATCCTCGACGACGACCATCTCGTTCGGGCTGTGCATGTAGCGCAGCGGCACCGACACCAGGCAGGTGGCGATGCCCCTGAGCGCGGTGAAGATGTTGTCCGCGTCGGTGCTCGTCTCCCGGGGCGCCGCCTCGATGGTGTAGGGAATCTTCTCCGCCTCCGCGGTCTCCACGATCAGGTCGAACGCCACCGGATTGATCGCCGCGCCGCGGGTGATCACCGGTCCGCCCCCCAGCTTGTAATCCCCGTGCTTCCGCTTCTCGACACCGGGATAGTCGGTGGCGTGGGTGACGTCGACCACGATGGCCACATCCGCCTCGAGGCCCGTCGCGCCGCTGCGGGCGCCGCCCCCGGTGTAGCTGATCTCCTCCCGCGTCGTGGCGGCCGCCGTGACCCGGACCGCAGGCCGCGCCTGCGCCAGCAGGCGGAGCGCTTCCAGCACCACGAATGCCCCGACCCGATTGTCGAGGGACCGGCTGACCAGCCGGCCGTTGGGGAATTCGAGCACCGCCGACGCCAGCACCCCCGGGTCTCCGATGCGGACCAGCCCTTCGGCCTGCTTGCGGCTGGTCGCGCCGATGTCGATCCACAAATCATCGGCCTTGGAGACCTTCTCCCGGTCCTCCTTGTCCATGAGATGAATGGCCTTCTTGCCGATCACCCCGGGCACCGTCCCGTGCTTCGCGAGCAGCTGGACCCGCTGGCCGACGAAGACCTGGTGGTCCCAGCCCCCGATGGTGTCGAAGCTCACGTAGCCGTCATCATCGATGTAGGTGACCATGACCCCGATCTCATCGATATGCCCGGCCAGCATCACCCGCGGCGCGCCCGTGGCGTCGAGCGTCGCGAAGGAGTTCCCGCTGACGTCGGCGAGCACCTGGTCGGCAAAGGTCTCTGCTTCGGCCCGCCACACCCGGGCGGGAACGGTCTCATATGAGGAAGGTCCGGGCGAATCGAGGAGCGTCTTCAGGAATTGCAGCGAGCGAGTATCCATGGGTTGCCGAGTAGGAGTGAGCGGGCCGGCGGGAGAATCTGCCAGTCTGGCGCGGAAAGTCCAGCGTGGGCCGGCGGGTGATCACAATCACCCCCTTTGTGGTAGCCACGCCGTTGAGCAAAGCTGTACCGGCGCCGATAGTGGGGGTACACCCAAACAGTGGAGCATTCATGACCCAGCGGTTCACCTCCTGCGCCTTTCTCTTCATACTCACCGCCGCCTGTACCGCCCCCGCCTCTGAAGGAGGGCTCGATCCGGCCCCGATCCTTACCGGCGTCCAGGTCTCCCCGGACACCGCCGCGCTGGCGCCCGGAGATTCGGTGCATCTTGTCGTCAGTGCGCAGTGGAACGATGGCTCGACGACCTCGATCCCGGTCGGCTGGTCTGCGACCGGCGGGAGCATTGTCGGCGGGGTCTATCACGCCGGAGCCGTCCCGGGGCAGTACCTGGTGATCGTCGCGACGGCCGGGGCGCAATTCTCCGACAGCGCGCACATCGTCATCCAATAGCAGTCTCCCGCGAGCACCCCTCCGCCTCCTGTGGGGCGGAGGGGTGATCACAATCACTCCATTCGTGGCAGCCACGCCGTTGAGGGGACTAGTCCCGGCGCCGATTGTGGGGGAAGCCTCGAACCGTGAAGCAATCATGAACCAACGGCACATCTTCCACCCTGTCGTCTTTCTCGTCATTGCTGCCTGCGGCGCGCCCTCGAAGGAGGGCGGGCTCGACCCTGCACCCGTACTCAACAGCATCCAGATCGCTCCGGCCAACGCGGCGCTTCGGCCCGGCGATTCGCTGGCGCTGGCAGTCAGCGCCCACTGGAGTGATGGCTCGTCGTCCGCGGTGCCTGTGGGGTGGTCGGCTACCGGTGGCAGCATGGGTATCGGGGGCGTCTACCACGCCGGAAGCGTCCCAGGGCAGTACCTCGTCATCGCGACGACGGCAGCGCCGACGCACTCGGACACGTCCCACATCCAGATCCAGGACACCACCGTCGCCCCGATCATCACCAGCCTCATCGTCTCCCCGGACTCCGCGACTCTCGATCCCGGCGCGTCGGCCAGCTTCTCGGCCCAGGCGCACTGGAGCGATGGCCACCTGAGTCCGATCACCCCGACCTGGTCCGGCAACGGCGGGAGCATCTCCGCGGGCGGTGTGTACCGGGCGGGGCCGGTGGCGGGCCTGTATCGGGTCGTGGCGACGGCGCCGCCGGCGCTGGTCGATACCGCGCTGGTGACGGTGCGGGATACCACAACGCCACCGGGAGGCGGGACGGTATTGCTGACCGAGGACTTCGAGGATGCGTCGGTCGGCACCCGGGGCTGGTATGACAACGTCAATCCGGCGATCTCGACGGTGGAACACCACGCCGGGTCCGGCGCACTGCAGATGGCGTTCGCGGTGGGCGGCACCAAGCCGGTGAAGGGCGGGGCGATCCGCCACAAATTCACTCCCACCGACCGGGTGTACCTGCGCTACTACGTGAAGTACAGTGCCAACTGGGTCGGCTCCGGGGTGAACTACCACCCGCACGAGTTCCACTTCGTCACCGACCTGGACGGCGACTGGGTCGGGCCCTCGGCCACCCATCTGACCACCTATGTCGAGCACGTCTACCAGAACGGCGGGATCCCGAGGGTCACCTTTCAGGACGCGCTGAACATCGACACGACCAGAATCAACGTCGATCTCTCCAACGTCACGGAGCAGCGGTCCGCCGCCGGCTGCAACGGCAACAGCGACGGCTACACGTCGAACTGCTATCTCTCGGCCGGAATCTGGTACAACGAGAAGGGTTGGCGGGCAGCTCAGCCGGCTTTCACGCCTACCCCGGGCCCGGGATACAAGAACGACTGGCACAGGATCGAGGCTTACTTTCAGCTCAATTCGATTCAGAACGGCAAGGGGCAGAACGACGGTGTCGTCCAGTACTGGTTTGACGGCCAGCTCCTCATCGATCACCACGATGTGCTGTTACGCACCGCGGCCAATCCCGCCATGAAGTTCAATCAGTTCCTGATCGCGCCGTGGATCGGGGTCGGGTCGCCCGTCGCCCAGTCGATGTGGGTGGATGACGTGGTCGTCGCCACCGGGCCGGTACCCTAGGCTCGGGGCCCGGGATCGGCCGCCTGGAGTCCGGGGTTAGTATTCTGTTCCACGCTGGCTCGGAACACGCACCCCGCACCACAGACGGCCGATGGCGCTCACCCCCGCACGACGCACGCACGCCTTTCGTGAGTCGGTCATCCGCGGCATGTCCCGCCTCGCCGCGGAACATGGCGCGATCAACCTGGCGCAGGGCTTCCCCAACTTCGCCGCCCCCGACCTTCTGAAGGAGGCGGCGGCGAAGGCCATCCGCGACAACTTCAACCAGTACGCGATCACCTGGGGTGCCCGCCGCCTCCGGGAGGCGGTGGCGCGCAAGTATGCGGCTTGGTACGGTCTGGCGGTCGACCCTGAAACGGAGGTCACGGTCACCTGCGGGGCTACCGAGGCGATGATCGCCACCCTGATGGCGCTGGTGGATCCGGGCGACGAGGTGATCGTCTTCGAGCCGTTCTACGAGAACTACGGGCCCGACACGATCCTCTGCGAAGCGTCCCCGGTATACGTGCCGCTCTTCCCGGGCGAGCCGCTGGATCTCGACCGATTGACGAAGGCGTTCTCCGCGCGGACCCGCGCAATCATCATCAACACCCCCGCCAATCCCAGCGGCCGAGTGCTGAGCCGTGCCGAACTCGAGGGGATCGCGGCGCTCTGCAGTCGGCATGATGCATGGGCCATCACCGACGAGATCTACGAGCACATTCGCTACGAGGGCGACCACATCCCGATCGCGACCCTCCCCGGCATGCGGGAACGGACGATCACGATCAGCGGTGCATCGAAGACCTTCAGCATCACCGGCTGGCGGATCGGCACGATCGTCGCACCCGCCGCGGCCACGGACGCCATCCGCAAGGTCCACGACTTCCTGACGGTCGGTGCGCCGGCGCCGCTCCAGGAGGGGCTTGCGGTCGCGATGGATGCCCTCGGGCGCGAGTACTACGATGGCATGGCAGCGGGGTACCGTCGCCGCCGCGATCTGCTTTACGCCGCCGTGCTGCAGGCGGGCTTTCGGGCGACCGCCCCGGAGGGCGCCTACTATATCCTGGCCGACTTCTCGGCGCTGTCCGACCTGGACGACACCGCCTTCGCACACTGGCTCGCGCGGGAGCGGGGTGTCGCCCCGGTGCCGGGGTCGAGCTTCTTCAGCCGCCCCGAGCTGGGCCGTTGCTACGTCCGCTTCGTCTTCTGCAAGACCGACGACCTGCTGGTGGAAGCGGCGGCCCGGCTGCTGGGGGGCGGAACCCGCGAGGCGAAGGACCTGCAGCGGTGACCGGGCCAGGGGTGGTTTGCTTCGTCGCGCGCCGCTGCCTATGATTGACGCGCCATGATAGCGTCCCGCCGCCCCCTCCTCCGGTTCGGGTTCGTCCTGCAGGCGATCCTGCTGTTCGCCATGCAACTGGCGGACGGGAGCGGTGTACATCGCTGCCCCGACCACGATAGCGGCGTCGGTGTGCTCGCCCTCGGCGGCGCGCCGTCAGGGTTACATCACCACGGCGGGCACCAGGGCGATTCCCGCGAGCACCACGGGGTCTGTCCCTGCCTCGGCGCCTGCCACCAGAGCACCATCGCCCTGGCGCCGGCGGGCACCGCGGCGCTCACTGCGCTCCCCACCCTCGCCGTCGAGTTTACCGCCGGTCCGGTCGCCTCCGTCCGCTCGCAGCACTCGCACCGCCTCCCCTACGCGATCGGTCCCCCCCTTCCCGTCCCGTCCGACTTCGTCTGAGACCCCCGAACGGCCCGCACCCCAAGGGTGCCTGCCGCGCGGCGCGACACCACTCCTGCCGAGGGTGACCGCGTTCTCTCCACGTTCGACGTGACAGGATTTCATGCAATTCCAGAATGTTGTCAGCGCGGCGCATGCGGCGCTGCTGCTCTGCCTGTTCCCCGCTGCGGGGGCGCTCGCCGCGCAACAGGCCGACACGACGCACCAGCACGGGGATACCCTCACCCGCCCGGTGAAGCTGGAGGAGATCACCGTGACGGCTACCCGCGCCCGGCGCGATGCGCCATCGAGCAGCGTCACCGTCCCGGCGGCGGAGCTGCGGAAGGTTGCCGCGCTCAACGCCTACGACCTGGTGCGCCAGACCGCGGGAATCGAGGTGCACGACCAGGGACAGGGACCCGGATTCGCCTCCGACGCCTCGGTCCGCGGCTTCAGCTCCGACCACGCGACCGATCTCGCGCTCTGGGTCGACGGTGTCCCCATCAACGAGCCGGTCAACGGGCACTCCGAAGGGTACAACGACTGGTCGCTGCTGTTTCCGCAGGCCATCAGCACTATCGACGTGATCAAGGGCCCGACTAGTGCGCTGTATGGCAATTTCGCCCTGTCCGGGGTGGTGAACGTTCGGACCCTCGAGCGGATGACCGGCACCGAGGCGTGGGCCAAGGGGGGCTCGTATGGCCGGCTGGAGGGCGCGGTACTGACCGGCTTCGACCACGGACGCACCGGTGGGGTGATCGGAATCCGCGGCGAGCGCGAGGGTGGCTGGCGGCCCAATTCGGACTACCGGCTCGGTCAGTTCCACGGCCGCATCGTGCACGATCTCTCCGACCGGACCAGTCTCGATGCGGGGGTGGAGCTCTACGCGGCCGGCTGGAACAGCCCCGGCTTCATCACCGACAGCCAGTACGCGGCGGGACTGTTCCACGTCGTCTCCAATCGCACCGATCACGGCTTCAAGCGTCGCGGCCAGGAGCGGGTGAGTCTCCGGGTGCTTGCCGGCCCGAATCTGCTGTGGCGGTCCACCGCCTACGCCACCCAGGGGCGCTGGCAGCTCTTTCTCACCACCCCGCCGGAAGGCGGCGGCGGAGAGGGCAGCGGGAGCCAGACGGAAGAGGAGGATCGCCGGTACGGGTTCGGGGTCACCAGCGCCCTCACCCTCTCCCATGACAGGGTGACGGCGACCGTCGGCTTCGAGGGCCGCTACGACCACTCGCACTACGAGAACTACTTCACGACCAATACGTCGCGGGATTCGGTGCAGGCGGCCGTCGTGGCTCGCCAGGCGACCGGCGCCCTGTTCGTCGAGTCCTCCACCAATCTGGGCCATCACTTCCGCATGAATCTCGGGGCCCGACTGGAGACGCAGGATACCCGCGCTCGACCCGACACGGGCGGCTCGGCACAAGCCAGCAAGTCCATTGTGGCCCCGAAGGCAGGCCTGCTCTATCACCTGCCGCGGCTGGCCAGCCTGTACGCGAATGTTTCCCGGGGCTTCCGGCAGACCGACGGGATCGTCCAGGACCCGACGCTTCCGTTCATCAAGGCGTGGGCCTACGAGGCGGGGGTGAAGCTCGACGCGCCAACGGTCAGCGCCTCGGTGGCGCTCTTCCGTACGGATGTGAACAACGAGCAGACCTTCAACCCGATCACCCTCGCCTCCACCAGCGGCGGCCGGAGCCGGCGCCAGGGGGTGGAGCTCGAACTCCGCCTCCGGCCGAGCGACGACGTTACGCTGACCGGGGATTGGACCTTCAACGACGCGAAGTACCGGCGGCTCATCACCGAGGATGGCGATACGCTCGACGGGGCCCGAGTCTTCAATACGGCGCGCTACATCGGCTCGGCGGCGCTCGAAGTGGCGCCCCTCGCTTCCATCTGGCGGATCCGGCTCAGCACCAATGCCGTCGGGCCCTACAGCCCCTTCGACATGCCGGGGGTCGTGATCAAGCCGTATGCGCTGGCTCATGCCTTCGGCAGCGTCCGTTTCGGCACCGCGACCCTCGGTGTCGGGGTGCGCAACCTCCTGGGCCACCGGTACCGCGAACTCGAGGCGGGGGGCTTCACCGTTCCCGGCCAGCCCCGGACCGTCTACGGATCGCTCGACTGGATCTTCTGATTCCGCAAGAACCGATCGCCGCTTCGTCTCGTTGAGAGGGTGAGTTCGCTCTTCTCACCCCCTCAACGAGGTTGTCATGTTTGCAGGTCTCCGTACTGGCGTAGTCGCCGGCTTGCTGCTCGCCGCCGCTGCGCTGCCGCTTGCCGCGCAGGATTCGACGATGATGAAGCAGGATGCCATGGGCCACGACAAGATGGCCATGGATCACGGGATGATGGACAAGGGCATGATGGCGCCTCACGGCATGTTTGCCGGTGACCACGACCACATCGTCTCCGGCGGCTACAGCATCGTCGATCATGAGGGGACGCAGACCCTGGTGCTCGCCAACGACTTCTCCCTCGACAAGGCGCCGGATCCGTACGTGGTGCTGAGCGCGGACGAGATGGGCTCCGGCGTCCACACCCTGATTCTGGGCAAGCTGAAGAAGCAGAAGGGCGCATCCTCCTTCGCGATCCCGGCCGGCACGGACCTCAAGCAGTTCAGCCACGTGCTCATCTGGTGCAAGAAGTACAACGTGACGCTCGGCAAGGCCGAACTGGCGGGCGGCGGCATGATGATGCATAACTGAGTCGTGGCCGACGCCCGTTCTCTCCCGCCCGATGCCCTCCGGCCGGACCGCCCCGACGGCGGTCCGGTCGCGCGGCTGCTCACCCTCGAGCGGGAGGCGTCGCTCCAGGCGCGGCTGCTCGCCCGTGACGAGCGTGCGCTGGTCGAGCTGGTCGACATCGCCACGCCCTGGCTGCTCGGCGTGGCGCAGGGGATGCTCTCGGACCGCGATGAGGCCGAGGAGGTGGTGCAGGAGACCTTCACGATCGCATGGCGCCGGGTGGACCTGTTCGATCGCGAGAGCGGTCGGCTGATTCCCTGGTTGCTCCGGATCACCCGCAACCGGGCGATCGACCGCCTCCGCGGTCACCGCCGCCGCCTCCTCAAGGCCCGACGGCTGGAGACCTATCAGGCCTTCGGCGACGGCTCCACACCGCCCCGGGAGCCCGACGAGGCCGCGCGTCCGGGCTGGCATGTCCATGAGACCGTCCATGCCGCACTGCGGCTGCTGCCTGACGAGCAGCAGGCCGTCGTCCGACTGGCCTACTTCGAGGGACTCACACATTCCGAGATCGCGGCGCGGCTCGGAATTCCCCTCGGCACCGTGAAGACCCGCCTTCGGCTGGCCTTCGACAAGTTGCGTACCGGACTCGCCTCGATCAGGGAGTGGGTGATATGACAGCGCATGAATGGTTCGTCGAACACCGCACCGCATTCGTCATCCGTACGCTGGAGCCGGATGAGGAGCGGAGCTTCCGGGAGCACCTCGCGGGATGTGCCGAGTGCCGGGCGGAGGTGGAACAGCGCGAGCGGGACCTGGCCTGGATGCCGATGGGGGTGGCCCCGGTGACGCCCCGGCCGGGTCTCACGCGTTCGCTGGTCGATGGCGCCATCGGCGCGCGCCCGCAGCCGATGCGCTGGCTGGTGCCGGCCGCACTCGCCGCCTCGCTGCTGCTCGCCGTCGGCTCCTGGTTCTGGGCCTGGTCCACCGTGCGGGCGCTTTCGGGTGAGGTCACGGTCGAACGGGAACAGCTGGTGCGCGAACTGGCCATGACCCGCGACACGCTCGGCATCATCCGTCAGGCGGCGCTGGTCCGCCACGCCGACATCACGATGGGGGATCACAAGGGCGGCCTGATCATCTTCGCCGACGAGCAGACCCATCGCTGGAATGTGATGGTCTACGGCCTGCCGGCGCCCGAAGCCGGCCAGGTCTGCCAGTTCTGGTTCATCACCGACTCGGGGATGGTCCGCAGCGTTCCCGTGCAGACCCACATGGGTGCACCCGCGTTCCTGACGCTGGGGATGCCCAACGCGCCTGGGAAGGTGATGGGCGCGGCGCTCTCCATCGAGTCTGCGGGCTCCAGCAGCCCCGCGCCGCAAGGCCTCCAACTCGTGCACCTGATGCTCTGAGTCCCGCCGGGTGGCGGTGTGGTCATCCGGCCCTAAGTTTGACGGCGATGACCGTCCCTGCCTCCCCAGCTGCTCCCTCCACGCTCGCCGTCTCCCGCTACTTCCTCCGCCTCGGGACGCTGGGCTTCGGCGGGCCGATCGCACTGGTGGGTGCCATGCACCGCGACCTCGTCGAGGAGCGTGGCTGGCTCAGCGAGGCCGAGTATCGCGAGGGGATGGCGTTGGCGCAGCTCTCCCCCGGACCGCTGGCGGCGCAGCTCTGCTTCTATGTCGGGTATGTGCGTGGTGGCTGGCCGGGTGCCGCGCTCGCCGGCGCCGCTTTCGTTCTTCCCAGCTTTGTGATTGTCGTCGTCCTTGGCTGGGCCTACGTGCGCTTCGGCGGCATGGCGTGGATGCAGGCCGTCTTCTACGGTGTTGGCGCTGCGGTCATCGGCCTGATCAGTCGCAGCGCCTGGAACCTGACTCGCAAGACGCTCGCGCGAGATGGGTTGCTCTGGGGCATCGCCCTCGTGCTCGCCGTGACGACGATCGTGACCGGGCGCGAGATCGCCTCGCTCATTCTGGTTGGCGGCGTGCTGACCTGGCTCTGGCGCTGCCCGCCGCGGTGGCTCCGGCCCGGCGGGAACGCACTCGAGGTCGCCAGCGCCTTCGTGCTGCTGCAGCTGCTCGGATTCTTCACCTATGCCGGGACGTTCGTCTTCGGCAGCGGGCTGGCGATCGTCCCGTTCATGCACGGCGGCGTGGTGCAGCAGTATCACTGGCTCAGCGAGAGCCAGTTTCTCGACGCCGTGGCCGTGGCCATGATCACGCCGGGTCCGGTGGTCATCACCACCGGCTTCATCGGCTTCCTGGTGGCCGGCTTTCCTGGCGCCTGTGTCGCGGCGGGCGCGACCTTCCTCCCCTGTTTCCTGCTGACCGTGCTCCCGGCCCCCTGGTTCCGCCGGCACGGCGAGCAGCCCTGGCTCAAGGCGCTGGTCGGCGGCATCACGGCGGGCGCGGTGGGGGCGATCCTCGGCGCGGTGGTCGTGCTGGCGCGTCAGTCGCTGCGCGACCTGCCCACGGTGCTGATCGCACTCGCGGCACTCGCGGTGGCGGTGCGGTTGCGCCGCGTGCCGGAGCCGCTCATCGTGCTGGCGGCCGCTCTCGCGGGGTGGCTGCTCAAGGCGGCGTGACGGGCGCTCACGGCGAGGCGCTGCGCCCGGAGTGCTCCGGCCGATCAGACCGGCGCGGGAATTCGCAGGGTGAAGGAAGTTCCCCGGGACACCTCGTCCAGGGTGAGCCTGCCGCCGTGCGACTCGGCGATCGATCGCGCGATGGCGAGGCCGAGACCGGTGCCGGGGATCGCGGTATTGAGTCGGGAGAATCGTTCGAAGACCCGCTCGCGCTGATCCGCGGGGATTCCGGGCCCGAAATCGCGGACCGTGACCCAGGACCAGGACGGCGTTCCCGCGGTGATCGTCCCGGTGCTCAGCTCGATCGGTGAGCCGGGGGCGTGAATCATCGCGTTGTGCACCAGCACGAAAAGGGCGCGCTCGAGCAGCGCGGGATCGCCGTCGACCGGCGCCGCCTCGAACTCGCCCCGCCGGAATTCCCGGCCCCGCGCCGACGGATGCAGCCGGGCCCGCGACAGCACCTGATTCACGATGTCGTCCAGGTACACCCGCTGCCGCGCCGGGGCGATCGCATTGGCGTCGCCGCGCGCGATCAGCAGCAGGTCGGCGACCAGCAGACCGAGTTCGTTCGCCTCCACCGCGATCCGTTCCATCGCCTGCCGGTACGCCCCCATGTCCACCTCGCCACGCAACGTCACCTCGGCCTCGCTCCGCAGGATGGCCACCGGCGTGCGCAGCTCATGCGCGGCATCGGCCAGGAACTGGCGCTGCCGCTCGGCGAGTCCGCGTTCCCACTCCAGGGCGGTGGAGAGGCGGTCCACCAGCAGGTTGAAGGCATCGGTGAGGGTGGTGATCTCGTCGCCGGCGGCATGGGGGGGCAGCCGGTCGAACCGGACCGCGCCGGTGGCGACCTCGTTCCCGATCCGCTCGGCCGATTCGGCCACGCGGATGATGGGTCGCAGCACCAGGCGCGCTCCCCAGGCTCCGATGACGGCTCCCAGGACCAGGATGAGCGGCAGCATCGTGACCAGTGCCCGCTGCAGCCACACCAGTCGCCGTTCGAGCGGGAGCGTGCTCATGGCGATCACCAGCTCCACCCCCTCGTCGAGCGGGACCCGGATGATCCGCGCCGGCCCGTCCCGAAGCGTCACCGTGATGGGGCGGTCGTGTGCGCCGTTGGGGGGGACGTCGTTGAAGTATGGCTCGCCGGGGATGCGCTGACTGGCGGTGAGGAACTGGCCTGCGCTGTCGAAGGCGACCAGGGTCCGGTCGCCGTAGACCAGCTCGCTGACGATATGGGTGACGGTGGCGGATGTCGTGCCGAACTCGGCGCGGTCGAGCCGGAACAGCGATCGGGCGCCGCGGCCGGCGTCGACCAGGCTGTGGTCGAAGTCGCGGCGATAGCCGCGAGCGAGGTAGAGAAAAAGGCCGAGGGCCCCGAGGCCCAGGAGGACCGCGAAGCCCGTCGTGAAGACCAGCGAGAGCCGGACACGAAGCCCGAGCGGGGTCACCCCTGGCGGGCGCCCCGCGCGGCGTCGAGCGAGTACCCGGCGCCACGGATCGTGTGAATCAGCGGTACCAGCCCCGGCTGGTCGATCTTCCGCCGCAGGCGCGAGACGTACACGTCGATGATGTTGGAGAAGGGGTCGTAGTTCTCATCCCACACCGCCGCGCTGATCGCGGCCCGGCCACAGACCTGGCCGACATGCCGGGCAAGATACTCCAGCAGCGCGTATTCTGTCGTGGTCAGCTCCACGGGCGTGCCCCGCCGGGTCACGGTCCGGGTGGATGGATCGAGCGAGAGATCCGCCACCTCGACCAGGGTGGGCCGGCTTTCGGGTTGCCGCCGGTGCAGGGCCCGGAGCCGGGCCAGCAGCTCGTCGAACGCGAACGGCTTGACCAGGTAATCGTCGGCCCCGCTGTCGAGCCCCGCCACCCGGTCCTCCACCGAGTCCCGCGCGGTCAGCATCAGGATCGGAACCGGGACGGCCCGCTTCCGGAGATCGGCCGCGAGCCCGAAGCCCGAACCGTCAGGCAGGTTCACGTCGAGGATGACGGCATCGTAGCGTCCGAGCTCGAGCTTCTCCCGAGCGGTCGAAAGCCGGTCCGCGATGTCGACGGCATGCGCCGCCTGCCGAAGTCCCCGGGCGATGCTGTCCGCCAGACGGGCTTCATCCTCCACCAGCAGTACGCGCAAGGCTTCTACCCCCTCAGTCGTCGCGGTCGCCACGGGAATTTCCATCCGTGATGCTGGTTTGTGCAGTGTCCGCGACCGTGCTGATGCTGGCCGCCTGCGAGCGGACTTCGTCGTGCCGGATGGCGCCGCCCGCGAGGGCCGACCAGCCGAAGAGGCCGGAGCTGACCAGCAGTCCCGCCAGGGTCAGCGCGGCGGTCCCCCCCGGCACCTCCCGCCCCGAGCGGCTCTGCCACAGCACCACCAGGCCCAGCGCGCCGGTGATGAAGATGGCGATCAGCCCCGCCTCCGCCCGTTCCTCGTGCTCGTGCACCAGGCGCTCCTGCATCCAGCCCGCATCCTCCACCTTCTCCTCGGCCGGTTCTCCGGTGAGGAAGACGGGGTAGCTCAGCGCGGCGACGATCACGGCCGCACCGAGCGCGGTGCGTCGCAATTCCCGGGATCCCCGGATCAATCCCCACAGCAGAAGTGCAGCCACCAGCGGCGTGGCGATGATGGGAAGGTGGTTGACCATGAGGTGCAGATGCGCGGGATTCATACCTGGCTCCGTTCGGGTTCGTGAGAAAGAACCTAGCCGGAGCAGATGAATGCATGATTAACCCTCCCGGGAGGAAATAACAGAAAGCCCGCGCCGGGTGGGCGCGGGCCAGGATGAGGCTCGGCGATGATCACGGAGCGGACTAGTCGTTGATCGGATCGCCGCCGAGCTGGCCCTCATCGTCGGCGGCCTCGTCACCATCGTCGGCGGGGATCGAGGCGCCATCCGCGCCCAGCAGCCGGAAGGCGGCCCACTGCTGCCGCTTGGCGGCCTTGGAGCGCGGACCATTGTACATCAGGGACACTAGGAACATCCCGTCCTTGCGGCCCAGGTAGCCGACCAGGGTGGAGACATTGGCCAGGGTGCCGGTCTTCGCATGGACCACCCCCTGCGCCGGCAGGCCGCCGGCCAGCTTGGCCAGCGTCCCCTGGCCGTTGGCCGGGAGCAGCGATGGGAAATTCCGGCCCGCGGGAGTGTTCTGGAAGTTGGCCATGTAGTAGACGAAGGTTGCCGGGGTGACGCGGTCGTCGTGCGACATCCCGCTGCCATCCACCAGCTTCACGCCGCCGGCCACGCCCGCGATCTGCTGCACGTGCTCGGTGAGGAGTTCCGGGCCGTGCTCCGTCCCGGCAGCCCAGCGGAGCAGCAGCTCCGCGCCGATGTTGAGGCTGCGCCGGTTGATTTCGTACGCGACGGAGTCGAACGGCGCCGATTCCACCTCTGCCAGCACCTCGGTCGGATCGTTCTCGACGGCGATCTGCTGCGGCGTCCGGTCCCAGATGATGCCCGCTTCCTGCAGCGCCTGCGCCCACGCAGCCGCCAGCACGGCCTTGGTGTCGCCGGCGACGGTGACCAGCCGACGGACCCCAGCCCGCGAGCCCACGGCGCCGGTGACCAGGTAGCCGCCATCCTTCATGCGGGTAATGCGCAGCCGCGAGCGGCTCCCCGCGACGGTCGTTGCGTGGATGTTGACCAGCGCCCCGATGCCATCGGGCGAGGTGCCCACCAGGACCGGCCGTGCGCCCGACCTGCGGCCCGGGGCCACCTGCAGCCACACCACGTTCTCGTGCAGTGTCAGCGCGCCGATCAGCGGAGCGTAGATGCTCCCCCAGTTTCCGGCCCGCCAAGCTTCGGGGAAATGCGCTTCGGCGGTGCTGCCGTCGCTGCTGAGCACGGTAAGCGGACCCCGCAGCACTCGGACGCCGGACTGCGCCAACTGGTTGGCGAGATCCTGCAGCTTCGGGCCCCGGCCATCCGGGCTTTCCAGGGTCGGGTCGCCATTGAGCTGCAGCGCCCAGCGGCCGGCCCACTCGCCTGTCCCTTCGTCCAGCTGACCATAGCCCACCACACGCGTCGCCCGGCGGGCATCGGCGCCGAGGACGGTGCGGGCGTAGCCGGTCGTCAGCAGCTTGACCGTCGAGGCCGGTATGAGCGGAGAATCCTGATTGACGCTCCAGAGGATCTGGCCCTGCTGATCGGCGACCACGATGCCCCACGTCCCGGGCGCCGAGCGCCGGGCCGCGCGATACCAGCGGTCGAGTTTGGTCTTGAGGGTTGCGGGAAGTTCCTGCGCCGAGGCACCCGACGGAGCGCCCGCGCTGAACAGCGCGGCAACAAGGGTCAGGGCGGAAATGCGGGCGAGAAGGCGCACTCTGTCACTATCCTCGGCAAAAAGGCTCGGCTACTGCAGCCGCCCAATGCGGGCGGGATCAATCTACCGGCCGTTCAATCTTTGGCAAGTCGGCTCGCTGCAACAACTTGTAACGTTTATTCATGCTGGAGAGCCCGGCACCGGGTTCCTATAGAGCAAGACAGGCGCCACCTGGGATCGCGGGTGACGCCTCTCACGGGGTCCTGCGCAAAGATCGATCACCGCCCGCGGTACCGCGGCGGTGAAGCTGGAGTCTACTTCAGCACCATCTTCGCGATGGTCGAGAGCTGCATGTTGCTGGTGCCCTCGTAGATGGTGCCGATCTTGGCGTCCCGATAGAACTTCTCCGCCGGATATTCCTTGGAATACCCGTAGCCGCCGAACAGCTCGAGGCATTGCGAGGTGGTGCGGTCGGCCACCTGGGAGCTGAACAGTTTGGCCATCGCCGCCTCGCGCTGAAACGGGAGACCGCGGTCCTTCATGCGGGCGGTGTTGTAGACCATCAGCCGCGCCGCCTCGAGGTCGGTCGCCATCTGGGCCAGCTGGAACTGCACCCCCTGGAATTCGGCGATCGGCTTGCCGAACTGCTTGCGCTCCTTGACGTACTGCGTCGCGGCTTCCAGCGCCCCCTGGGTCACGCCGATCATCTGCGCCCCGATCCCGATCCGGCCTTCGTTGAGCGTCTCGATCGCGATCTTGTACCCCTGCCCGACGGGGCCGAGCACGTCCGCCTTGGGTACCTGACACTTCTCGAGGATCAGCTCGGTGGTGCTGGAGGCCCGTATGCCGAGCTTGTTCTCCTTCTTACCCACGCTGAAGCCGGGAGCGTTCTTCTGCACGAGGAAGGCGGTGATCCCCTTGTAGCCCTTGCTGAAGTCGGTGTTCGCGAACACCAGGAACACCCCCGCCTCCGCGCCGTTGGTGATCCAGAACTTCCGGCCCGTCAACTCCCAGTGGCCACCTCGGTCTTCAGCCTTCGTCTCGAGCGCGAAGGCGTCGCTGCCGCTGGCCGGCTCCGACAGCGCGAAGGCACCGAGCAGCTCGGTGGTCATACGGGGGAAGTAGCGCGCCTTCTGCTCCCCGCTTCCCCAGCGGAGCAGAGCGTTGTTCACCAGGGTGTTGTGCACGTCGACGTAGATCGCCGCGGAGGCGTCCACCCGGGCAAGCTCCTCGATCGCCAGCGCCGCCAGAAAGATGCTGCCCCCGGCGCCGCCCCACTCTTCCGGGACCTCGATGCCCATCAGCCCAAGGTCGAAGAACTTGCGGATCAGTTCTGGCCTGAACCGGGCGGCTTCGTCCATCTCATGGACATACGGCTTGATCTCGGTCTCGGCGAATTCGCGGACCGTGGCGCGGAAGAGTTCCTCTTCTTCCGAAAGCAACGTGAGGGGCTGGGGCTTCGCGGTGTCGGTCATGGGAGGAAGGTAGCGCGCTGGCAATCGGGCCGACAACCTCTCGCGGGCCGCCACCGGCTCGTCGCGCAGATAGGGTCTTGACGGGTTCTTAACGCCGGTGCGCCGAATTCTGAGCTTTCTCGGACCGGCGGACCAGCAGATTCGCTGCGTCCCCTTCGCCCAGGTCTCGCATGGATCGCGTGCGCCACCTCTCTCAGAGTCCTCCATCCCCCGACTATGCGGCGGAGG
The DNA here is from genome assembly GCA_963825065.1 of uncultured Gemmatimonadales bacterium. GTDB lineage: Bacteria > Gemmatimonadota > Gemmatimonadetes > Gemmatimonadales > GWC2-71-9 > JADJOM01. Next base: position 262,848 of record CAWGRU010000019.1, on the reverse strand, counting down.
CGGCCGACCTCACACGCCGGCTGCGGACATCGGGACTTCCCTATTACCTGGTCGACCGCGTGCTCGGCCGCACCCGGCTCGGCAGCCTCTTCCTGGCCATCGACGGGCGGACCGAGCGCCTCGTGACGATCAAGCTGATCGACGACGACCTCGCCTACGACGTCGGGGCCGCCGAATTCATTCGGGGCCTGGGCGACGCTAGGGAAACCTGGACACCACACGTACTCAATCCGGGGCGGGCGGCGGACGGGAGGGGGACGCTGTGCTATATCAGTCCCTTTGTGCCCGGACAGACGCTACGTGAGGCGCTCGCACGACCCGAGCCGCTGCCGGCCGTCGAGGCATTGCGGGCTGCGGCCGATATGGCCGGCGCCGCAGGGTACTGGCACGCCAGAGATGAAGCCCACGGGGAACTCGGCCTCGATTCGGTGCTGCTGCAGAGCGGTCAGGTCGTCGTCGTTCCGCCCAGCCGTCCTCTCCACGGCGCCAAGGCACGTCAGCAGGATGTCCGCGCTGCGGCCGGCCTGGTGCTCTCGCTCTGGGAACAAGCCTCTCCGCTCCCTGGGACCACCGTACGGGTCGGGTCACTGCTGGCTACCCTCTGCACCGTCGCTGATCACGACCAGCCGACCCTGCTTTCGATGGCCCAACTCTCGGAACTGCTCAGGCAGGGCGGAGAGGAGGCGGCACGGCGCCCGCGGCGGGGGCTCCTCTCCCGGTGGATTGGCCGGTCTTGATGAGATCCTGATGCCCGTTGCACGCATTCCTCACCATTCCTTGATCTCACGGTCGCGACCTTAAGCCCCGACTCGAGTACGGAGGAACCCGTGGATTTTCTGATGATTCTCCTCATCGTCGTGCTGTCCCTCCTCACGTGGGGACTGGTGCGCCTGTGCGAGAAAGTGTGAGCCTATGAGCGCGCTGAACCTGATCGTGGGCGTGATTGCCCTGGTGCTCCTGATCTACCTCTTTGCGGCGATGCTCAAGCCGGAGTTCTTCTCATGACCGCGAATGCCTGGCTGCAGTTGGGCCTCTACCTGGTCGTCCTGATCGGCCTGGCCAAGCCGCTGGGCTCGTTCATGGCCCGGGTCTACGAAGGGGACAAGCACTTCCTCGCCCGCTGGCTCGGGCCGGTCGAGCGCCTCTGCTACCGCGTGATGGGCGTCAGCGCCGATGAGGAGATGGACTGGAAGCGCTATTCCGTCGCGGTGCTGCTGTTCAGCTTCGTGGGATTCCTGTTCGCCTATGGGCTCCAGCGGCTCCAGGGCATGTTGCCGCTCAATCCGGCCGGCATGGGCGCGGTGGAGCAGAAGATCGCCTTCAACACCGCCGTCAGCTTTGTCACCAACACCAACTGGCAGGCCTATGGTGGCGAGGCCACCATGAGCTATCTGACCCAGATGCTGGCGCTCACCGTCCAGAACTTCGTCTCCGCAGCGTCGGGCATGGCGGTGCTGGTGGCACTGATCCGGGGCATCTCCCGGCACGAGACCAACAACCTCGGCAGCTTCTGGACCGACCTGGTGCGCGGGACGCTCTACATCCTGATGCCGCTGGCCTTCATCCTCGCCTTGGCGCTGGTCTCCCAGGGCGTGGTGCAGAGCTTCGCGGCCTACAAGACGGTCCCGCTGGTGGAGGCCCTCGGTCCGGATACCGCCCGGGTCACCACCCAGGTCCTTCCGATGGGGCCGGCAGCTTCCCAGATCGCCATCAAGCAGCTCGGTACCAACGGCGGCGGTTTCTTCAACGTGAATTCGGCGCATCCGTTCGAGAACTCCACCCCGTTCAGCAACTTCCTCGAGGTGCTGTCGATCCTGCTGATCTCGGCGGCGCTCTGCTACACCTTCGGCAAGATGATCAAGGACACCCGCCAGGGCTGGGCCATCCTCGCCGCGATGACCATCATCTTCGTGGGCCTGCTCATCCCGTGTGTCCTGGCGGAGAACGCGCACCATCCGGCGTACGTCGCCCTCGGCATCGATCAGTCGCCCAGCGCGATGCAGGCCGGCGGCAACATGGAAGGGAAAGAGGTCCGCTTCGGGATCACGAATTCCGGGCTCTGGGCCACGGCCACGACGTCGGCGTCCAACGGCTCGGTCAACGCCATGCACGATTCCTTCATGCCCCTGGGTGGCCTGGTGCCGCTCTGGCTGATGCAGTTGGGAGAGATCATATACGGCGGCGTGGGCTCCGGTCTCTACGGCATGCTGCTGTTCGCCATCGTCACGGTGTTCATCGCCGGGCTCATGGTCGGGCGCACGCCGGAGTACCTGGGCAAGAAGATCGAGGCCTACGAGATGAAGATGGCGAGCCTCGCCATCCTGATCCCCAATCTGCTGGCGCTGTTCGGTACCGCCATCGCCGTCGCGACCGCGGCCGGACGCTCCGGCATTCTGAACCCCGGGGCGCACGGCTTCACCGAAGTGCTGTACGCCTTCTCGTCGATGTCGAACAACAACGGCAGCGCCTTCGGCGGGCTCACCGCGACCAACTGGCTGTACACCCTGCTCGGTGGCATCGCGATGTGGGCCTCCCGCTTCTGGATCATCATTCCGACGCTGGCCGTGGCCGGCTCGCTCGGCCGGAAGAAGCTGGTCCCGGCCAGTGCCGGGACGCTCGCGACCCACACCCCGCTCTTCGTGGTCCTGCTGGTCGGCACCGTCCTTCTGGTGGGGGCTCTGACCCATCTGCCCGGGCTCGCGCTCGGTCCGATCGTCGAGCACCTGCAGCTCTTTGCGAGGTAACCTGACGATGTCTCACGCCAAGGCGCGGCCCCTGTTCCATGGTCCGATCACCCGGCGGGCGATTCTCGACTCGTTCGTGAAGCTCAACCCCCGCCACATGGTCCGGAACCCGGTCATGTTCGTGGTGGAGGTCGGGAGTCTCCTCACCACCGTCCTGGCGGTCATGGCCTATACCGGCCGCCTCGCCGAGTCGCCCGGCTTCATCCTTGCCGTCTCGGTCTGGCTCTGGCTCACCGTGCTGTTCGCCAACTTCGCCGAGGCGATGGCCGAGGGACGCGGCAAGGCGCAGGCGGACACGCTGCGCAACGCCCGGCGGGACGTCCAGGCGAAGAAGCTCAGCAACCCGAAGGACAAGCTGAGCTTCGAGAATGTGCCGGCCAGCTCGCTTCGGAAGGGCGATGTCGTTCTGGTCCACGCCGGGCAGCTCATCCCCGGAGATGGTGAGATCATCGACGGCGTCGCTTCGGTGGACGAGAGCGCCATCACGGGAGAGAGCGCCCCGGTGATCCGCGAGAGTGGTGGCGACCGCAGCTCCGTGACCGGCGGGACCAGGGTGTTGTCCGACTGGATCATCGTGCGCATCAGCACCAACCCGGGCGAATCATTCCTGGACCGGATGATCGGGCTCATCGAAGCCGCCAGGCGGCAGAAGACCCCGAACGAGATCGCGCTCGAGATCCTGCTCGCCGGGCTGACCATCATCTTCCTCGTCACCACGGTGACGCTGTCCCCGTTCTCGAGTTTCGCGGTCCAGGCCTCGGGGGCCGGCACGCCGATCACCGTGACGGTGCTGGTGGCGCTGCTGGTCTGCCTCATCCCCACGACGATCGGTGGTCTGCTCTCCGCCATCGGGATCGCCGGTATGGACCGGATGATCCAGAAGAACGTGATCGCGATGTCGGGCCGGGCGGTGGAGGCCGCCGGCGACGTCGATGTGCTGCTGCTCGACAAGACCGGCACCATCACTCTCGGCAATCGTCAGGCGACCGCGTTCATTCCCGCGGACGGCGTCACGGAGCAGGAGCTGGCGGATGCGGCCCAGCTTGCTTCCCTCGCGGACGAGACGCCTGAAGGCCGGAGCATCGTGGTGCTCGCCAAGGAGCGGTTCGGCATCCGGGAGCGGGACATCGCGAGTCTCGGCGCCACCTTCGTGCCGTTCACCGCCCAGACCCGGATGAGCGGCGTCAATCTCAACGGCCGCCAGGTTCGCAAGGGTGCCGCCGATGCGGTCGAGGCGTGGGTGAAGGAGCAGGGTGGCCAGTTCCCGGCCGGGGTGCGGACAGCGGTCGACGCGATCGCGCGCCAGGGTGCCACCCCGCTGGTGGTCGCGGAGGCGGGACGGGTGCTGGGCGCCATTCAACTCAAGGACATCGTCAAGGGCGGTATCAAGGAGCGCTTCGCCGAACTGCGGGCGATGGGGATCCGCACCGTGATGATCACCGGTGACAACCCGCTCACCGCCGCCGCGATCGCCGCCGAGGCCGGCGTGGACGACTTCCTGGCCCAGGCGACGCCGGAGACCAAGCTGGAGCTGATCCGGAAGCACCAGGCCGGTGGCCGCCTGGTGGCGATGACCGGCGACGGCACCAACGACGCGCCCGCGCTTGCCCAGGCGGACGTGGCGGTGGCGATGAACTCAGGCACCCAGGCCGCCAAGGAGGCGGGCAACATGGTGGACCTGGATTCCAATCCCACCAAGCTCCTTGAAATTGTCGAGACCGGGAAGCAGATGCTGATCACCCGGGGGGCGCTCACCACGTTCAGCATCGCCAACGACGTCGCCAAGTACTTCGCCATCATCCCGGCCGCGTTCGCGACCACCTATCCGGTGCTGAAGGCCCTGAACATTATGGGGCTCGCGACGCCGCAGAGCGCCATTCTCTCGGCGGTCATCTTCAACGCGCTGATCATCGTCTTCCTGGTGCCGCTGGCGCTCCGGGGCGTGAAGTACCGCCCGATCGGTGCGGCGGCCCTGCTGCGGAACAACCTTGTGGTCTACGGCCTTGGGGGAATCATCGTTCCCTTCGCCGGGATCAAGCTGATCGACATGCTCCTGGTCGGTCTTCACCTCGTCTGAGCAGCTGCCATGCGAAACCTGATCCGTCCCTCGATTCTCTCGATGGTGGTCCTGACGGTCATTACCGGGGGGATCTATCCCGGCGTCGTCACCGGCATCTCCACCGTACTGTTCCGCCATCAGGCCGAGGGCAGCCTGATCATGAAGGCGGACTCGGTCCTGGGCTCGGAGCTGATTGGCCAGAGCTTCAGCGGTTCGCAATACTTCTGGTCCCGGGCATCCGGGACGGGCCCGGTTCCCTACAACGGGGCTATCTCCAGCGGGTCCAACCTCGGCCCCACCAATCCGGCACAGCTCGATGCCGTGAAGGGCCGCGTCGAGGCCCTCAAGGCGGCGGACCCCGGCAATGCCGCCCCGGTCCCGGTGGATCTCGTGACGGCCTCGGCCAGCGGGCTCGATCCCAATATCTCGCCGGCGGCGGCCGAGTACCAGGTGCCGCGCGTCGCCCGGCTGCGCGGCCTGCCCGAGGCCGACGTGCGCGCCTTGGTCAGGCGCTTCACCCGGGGCCGCCAGTTCGGGATCCTGGGAGAGCCCAGGGTGACCGTGCTTCCGCTCAACCTTGCTCTGGATAGTGTGAGAAAGGCACCATAGTGGTAGGATGACCGAACCCCGCCGGAGTCCAGAAGAGCTCCTCGCCCGGATCCGCGAAGAAGAAGCGCGGGCCGGGCGGGGTCGTCTCAAGATCTTCTTCGGCGCCAACCCAGGGGTGGGCAAGACCTTCGCCATGCTGGAGGAGGCACGGGCGCGGCGGCTGGAGGGGATGGATGTCGTCGTCGGTGTGGTCGAGACCCACGGCCGCGCCGACACCGCCGCATTGCTGACCGGCCTCGAACTGGTCCCCCGTCGAGAGTACGCCTACCGCGGCGTCAGCCTGGAGGAATTCGATCTCGACGCCGCGCTCGGCCGCCATCCTACCCTGATCCTGATGGATGAGCTGGCCCACACCAACGCGCCCGGCTCCCGGCACGAGAAGCGCTGGCAGGACGTCGACGAGCTGCTCTCCGCCGGCATCTCGGTCTATACCACACTCAACGTCCAGCACCTCGAGAGCCTGAACGACGTCGTCGCCCAGATCACCGGCGTGCAGGTGCGGGAGACGGTGCCGGACAGCGTCTTCGACGCCGCCGACGAGATCGAGCTGGCGGACCTCACGCCGGACGACCTGCTGCTGCGCCTCAAGCAGGGCAAGGTCTACCTGGCCGAGCAGGCGGAGCGGGCGCGGGAGCGGTTCTTCCGGAAGGGGAATCTGATCGCGCTCCGCGAGATCGCCCTCCGGCGGGTGGCGGAGCGGGTCGATGCCCAGATGCGGGGTTACATGCGCGAGCACGGCATCCGCGAGACCTGGCCCGCCGGGGAGCGGCTGCTGGTCTGTGTCGGGGCCAACCCCGCGTCGGCCCGCCTGGTGCGGGCGGGTCGTCGCATCGCGGCCACCGTGCGCTGCGAGTGGATCGCGGTGCACGTCGAGACGCCCGGTGCCGCCCCGCTCGCCGAGAGCGATCAGGCGTCGCTGGTGGAGAATCTCCAGCTCGCCGACGAATTCGGGGCCAGGACGGTGACCCTGCAGGGCCACGACGTCGCGGAAGAGATCCTCGCCCACGCCCGTGCCCACAACGTCACCCGCATCGTGGTGGGCAAGCCGACGCATCGCCGCTGGCGCGACCGGATCCGCGGCTCGCTGCTCGATCGGCTGGTTAGAGGGAGCGGTGACGTCGATGTCTATGTCATCACGGGCGAGGTGGAGGACCGGCCCCGCCGGCGGCCGGTCATGCGCGCCCCCCGCTCGCCGTGGCAGGAGTACGGCTTCGCCATGTTGCTGGTCGGGGCCGCCACCGTGCTCGGCTGGCTGCTCTTCCGCCGGCTCAGCGTCACCGATGTCGCCATGGTCTATCTGCTCGGCGCCATGGTGGTGGCGACCCGGTGCGGGCGGGGCCCGTCGGTCCTCGCCGCGCTCTGCAGCATTGCGCTGTTCGACTTCCTGTTCGTCCCGCCGATCCTCACCTTCGCGGTCGCCGACCTGCGCTACGTCCTCACCTTCGCGACGATGTTGCTCACCGCGCTGGTGATCAGCGGGTACACGCTCCGGATCCGGGAGCAGGCGGAAACCGCCCGTGACCGGGAGCGGCGCACCGCGGCGCTCTACGCCCTGACCCGGGACCTGGCCGACAGCCGGACTCGCGGTGAGATCGTGCAGGTCGCCCGCCGCCATCTGGCCGATACCTTCGAGTGCAGCATGCAGCTGCTGGCGCCAGGGGAGGATGGCACGCTCGACGTGCTGGCGCCGGCCGCCCCGGTGCCCCCCTTCGACGAGAAGGAACGTAGCGTGGCCGACTGGGTCTACCGCCGCAACGAGATGGCCGGCGCCGGCACCGCGACCCTTCCCGGCGCCTCGGCCCTGCATCTCCCGCTCGCGGGAGCGGGTGGTGTGGTCGGCGTGCTGATGGTCGCCGCGACCGACCTGGAGCTGATCCAGAACCCGGCGCATCGCCACCTGCTGGAGACTTTCGCCGGGCAGGTCGCCGTCGCGCTTGAGCGGGTGACACTCTCCGAACGGACCCAGCAGGCACGTCTCGAGGTCGAGGCGGAGCGGCTACGCACCTCGCTGCTCAGCTCCCTCTCGCACGACCTGCGCACCCCGCTCGGCGTCATCACCGGCGCCGCGAGTGGCCTTCGCGAGCGCGGCGATCAGATGCCTGCCGTCGACCGTGCGGCTCTGCTCGATTCGATCCTGCAGGAATCCGAGCGGATGAATCGCCTGATCCGCAACCTGCTCGACATGATCCGGCTGGAGACCGGATCGCTGGAGGTGCAGAAGGAATGGCAGCCGCTGGAGGACGCCGTGGGCGTGGCGCTGCTCAGGCTGGACGAACGGATGCGCGATCATCCGGTAACGGTCCTGCTTCCCCCCGATCTCCCCCTCGTGCCGATCGATGCCGTGCTCCTGGAACAGGTCTTCATCAACCTGCTCGAGAACGCCGCCAAGCACACGCCCGTCGGCACGCCGGTGGAGATCAGCGCGCATCCGGTCCCGGGCGCCGTGCAGGTGAGTATCGCCGATCGCGGGCCGGGCTTGCCCCCGGGGGAGGAGACCCGGATCTTTGAAAAGTTCTACCGCGGCGCCGCGGCCGAGGCCGGCCGGGGCGTCGGCCTTGGTCTCACGATCTGTCGCGGCATCATTACCGCCCACGGCGGCCGCATCTGGGCCGAACCGCGCCCCGGCGGTGGCACACTGATCAACTTCACGCTCCCGTTGAGCGGGCCCGCGCCACCGCCGATTCCGGAGGAGGCCGAGTCGGCCTGATCGGGACCAGTCTGCAGAGTCATGACGGCTGCTCCCCCGGTCGTGCTGCTCATCGAGGATGAACCCCAGATGCGCCGCTTCCTCCGGGCGGCGCTGGGGGATCAGGAATACAGTCTCGTCGAGGCCTCAACGGCCCGCGAGGGCCTGGCCCAGGCCGCCGGCCGGAATCCCGAACTCATCCTGCTCGATCTCGGCCTTCCCGATGCGGACGGGCTGGACGTTACCCGCCGCATCCGCGAATGGTCCCGCGCGCCGATCATCGTGATCTCCGCGCGGGGGCAGGAGCGCGATAAGGTCGCGGCCCTGGATGCGGGGGCCGACGACTACCTCACCAAGCCGTTCGGGGTCGGTGAATTGCTCGCCAGGATTCGTGTAGCCCTGCGGCATGCGCGGGCGTCCGACGGGATGGAGGAACCGGTGTTCGAGGCAGGCGGGGTGAAGCTGGATCTCGCGCGGCGCCAGGTGTTCCGCGAGGGGGAAGAGGTGCACCTCACGCCGCTCGAGTACAAGCTGCTGACCAGCCTGGTGAAGCAGGCCGGCAAGGTCCTCACCCACCGGCAGCTCCTCAAGGAGGTCTGGGGTATCAACGCCATCAACCAGACCCACTACCTGCGGGTCTACATGACCCAGCTTCGGCACAAACTGGAGAAGGACCCGACCCAGCCGCGGCTGCTGCTCACCGAACCGGGTGTGGGGTACCGGCTCCGCACCGACGAGTAGCGCCGCGGCGGCGCGTCCTACCGAGTCAGCTCTCTCGCAGGCGCACCGGCAGCGTGACCATCGTCTTCCCCGCCCATTGCAGCCGCTTCTGAATGGCGAGAGCCGTCTCGTTGTGCAGCAGCCGCTGGTACCAGCGCTCCTTCTGGAAGATCAGCTTCCCCGCGAAGAAGGTCGAGCGCGGATACTCTTGCGCCACCGCCAGGCAGAGCGCTTCCCCCGATTCGACCGCCTCGGTGCCGATGGTCAACCGGTAGTCGGCGGGCAGGCCGAGACCGGCGGCGAGCCGCAGGTACTGCTGCAGCATCTCCTCAGTGCGCGCGGTGAGGCCGGTGATCGAATCCTCCCCCTTGAATTCGCCGGAGTCCACCACGCCCACCGAGACGAAGACCAGTCCCTTGAAGTGATTGGGGAAGGCCCGGAAGATGTTGAGCACGGTGTGGATGCCGAGGCCGCCGTAGGCGTTCACCAGGACGATCGCGACTGGATGCTTCGGATCGGGGGGTGCCGGATCGTGGCTACCCAATGGTACGCTGTCGAGTTCCGCGTACAGCTTCGCCATGGTCGCCGAGGACTGGCGATAATGCCGCCGGATCAGGACGCAGGCCAGGATCAGGAAGCTGGTGACCACCAGTGTCACCCAGCCTCCCTCGAGGAACTTCTCCAACACCGTGATCGTGAGAATTGTGGCACAGAGCACGAAGCCCGCGCCGAACAGCGCCGCCCGGCGCAGCCATTCCGACCGCTCCCGCGTCCCGACCCAGAACTTGAGCATCCCGAACATCGAGAGCGAAAACGTCAGAAAGACGTTGATGCTGTACATGACCACCAGGTGGCCGACGTTGCCGTGCGTATAGAGCAGCGCCGCGAGGGAGCTGAGGCCCATCAGCAGGATTCCGTTCTGGGTGGTGAGCCGCTCCGACAGCGCCGCGAAGCGCCGCGGTACCCAGGAGTCCACCGCCATGTTGGCCAGCACCCGCGGTCCGTCGAGGAAGCCGGCCTGTGCCGCGACGACCAGCAGAGCGCCCTCCGAGAGCAGCGTCAGCACGACGAACAAGCCGCCCAGCGGCCATCCCGCCCGCCAGCCGCTCGACCAGCACCGCATTCAGCGTCTTCCCGCCGACCGGCGTTACCTGCCAGAGCAGGTAGCAGAGCAGGAGTCCGGAGGCGGTGATCGCCAGCGACGAGGCCATGTAGAGCATGGTGCGTCGCGCGGTCGGGACCCGCGGCTCCCGCATGATCGGCAGGCCGTTCGAGACCGCCTCGATGCCGGTGTAGGTGCCGCCGCCCAGCGAATAGGCATGCACGAACAGCAGCAGCATCCCGCCCGTGCCCAGGACGGTCAGGCCCTGCTGGTAGCCGGCCTGCACATGCGCCACCGTGGCCGGAAACTCGGGGAGATGCAGCAGCACGCCCCCACCGATCACGATCGCGTGGGTGAACAGGAACAGGATGAACACCGGCAGCATCGCGAGCACCGATTCACGGACGCCGCGGATGTTGAGAACTGTGAGCCCGAGAATCAGGAAGATCTCGACCCCGAACTTGGCGCCGTGGAGCGCCGGCGGCACGAAGCTGAACAGGGCGTCGCCCGCGGCGGCGATCGACACGGTGATCGTCAGGACGTAGTCGACCAGCAGCGCCGAGCCGGACACCAGCCCCGGTCCCGAGCCCAGCAGCTTGGTTGCGACGACGTAGCCGCCGCCGCCGTGCGGGAACTGCTCGATGATCCGGCTGTACGCGGCGGAGATGAGGATGACGGTTACTGCCATCACCACGACGAGCCCGAGCGCCAGGTAGGTGTGCTCGCCGAGGGTCTTGAAGGCTTCTTCGGGGCCGTACGAGGAGGAGGAGAGGCCGTCGGCGCCCAGGCCGACCCACGCCAGGAAGGGGATGAGCGAGAGGCGGTGAAACAGGCCGGTGTCCGAGAGATCCCGGGGGCGGCCGATGACCAGGTGCTTGATGCGCCGCCCGAGCGACGACGCAGGAAAGGAGCCGGACGGGGTGGGGTTCACCCCCCGGCGACTGTCATCAGGCACGGTCACTCCAAGGCGGCTGGGGCAGGGCCCAATATAGCGTGGCGGGGGAGCTCGCCGGAGGTCAGGGCCGGATGACCTGGATCGCCACCTCGGCCCGCCCCATCGGGGCCGCCACCTGCACGCCGCGCACCCGGCTGCGGATCGCGGCCAGCATCTCCCGCGCGATGAGGATCCCTTCGGCCAGCCCCTCTTCCTTACCCCTGGCCGAGGCGGTCCGCATCCGGTCGAGCACCGCCTTGGGGACGGTGACCCCGGGGACCTCGTTGGCGAGGAATTCGGCATTGCGCAGCGAGACCAGCGGCCACAGGCCGGCGATGATGGGGATGCCGAAGGGCTCGACCCGGGTGAGGAAGCGGTCGAGCTGGTCGAGGTCGAAGACCGGCTGGGTCATCGCGAATTCGGCCCCGGCTTCCACCTTCCAGGCGAAGCGCCGGAGTTCCCGGTCGAGGTCGGTGGACGTCGGATTGACGCCGACACCTAACACAAACCGTGTCTGCCCGCCCAGGGCGTTGCCTCCCGGGTCGAGGCCGCGGTTGAGGCGGCTGACCAGGTTGGTCAGCCCGATGCTGTCGATGTCGAAGACGGCGGTGGCCTCGGGATAGGGCCCCATCTTCGGCGGGTCTCCCGTGACGATGAGCAGATTGTGCAGCCCGCTCGCCGCCGCGCCCAGCAGATCCGACAGCATCCCCAGCAGGTTCCGATCGCGGCAGGCGTAGTGGACCACCGCCTCCAGCCCCACCTCCCGCTGGATCAGCAGACCCGACAGCAGGGCGCCCATGCGGCTCTGGGCTCGCGGGCCATCCGGCACGTTGACCGCGTCGACACCGGCCGCCTTGAGCTCCCGGACCTGTTTGAACATCGGCGCCGGGTCCACGCCTCGGGGAGGCACGATCTCCACGCTGGTGACGAACTGGCCTCGCGCCAGCTTGGCGGCGAAGTCCGAACGCTCGGCAAAGGGCACCGGCTCGAGGGGCTGGGCGAGGGTCGAGGCCGAGGCCCGCGGCACCACCTGGCGGGGCGAGACGCTCTTCACGAAGCCGATGATCGCCTTGATGTGATCGGGTGTCGTGCCGCAACAGCCGCCCACGAAGCGGGCGCCGGCCTCGACAATCCGCCGGGCGTACTCTGCCATGTATTCGGGACTCGCCATGTAGATCTTGCGGTCGCCCACCTCGCGCGGGAGCCCGGCGTTGGGCTGGGCCGACATCGGCACGCTGACGACCTTCGCCAGCTGCTCGATCGCCTCCAGCACCCCGTGCGGTCCCACCGAACAGTTCACCCCGACGACGTCCGCGCCCATCGCCTGCAGCAGTGGCCCGAAGGTGGCAGGGTCGGTGCCGTAGTAGGTCTTGCCGTCGGTGCCGACGGTCATCTGGGCGATGACCGGGAGAGTGGTCCGCGCCCGGATCGCCTCGAAGGCGGCGCGGACCTCCTCGACGTCGCTGAAGGTCTCGATGATGAACCCGTCGACCCCGCCGCTCAGCAGGCCGTCCACCTGCCGACCGAAGGCCGTGCGGGCCTCGTCGTGCGACATCTCGCCGAACGGCTCGATCCGCACGCCGAGCGGCCCGATCGCGCCGACCACGGAGGCGCGCTGCCCCGCCGCATCGCGTGCCAGCGAGGCCGCGGCCCGGTTGATCGTCTCGGTCTCGTCCGCGAGGCCGTACTGCGCCAGCTTGACGGGGTTGGCGCCGAAGGTGTTGGTCTCCAGGATCTCGGCGCCGGCGCGCACGTACTCGCGGTGGATGTCCCGGATCAGATCCGGCTGCCGGAGCACCAGCTCGTCGTAGCAGACGTTGAGAAACACCCCGCGACTGTAGAGCAGGGTGCCCATCGCGCCATCGACCACGTGGGTGCGTCCGTCGTCGATCAATTCCCGAAGCGTCGTCATATTCTCGTCATTCCGTGGGGGCGGCCCGTCCGTCCGATGATCGGCTCTCCGCAAGGTCCGCCCGGCGGTGAAGTCACCGATCGTACCCGAGATTCGGCGCCAGCCAGCGTTCCATCTCGGCGAGCGGCACCTGCTTCCGCCGGGCGTAGTCCTCCACCTGGTCGCGGCTCAGCTTGCCGACGCCGAAGTACTGTGACTCCGGCCGCCAGAAGTAGTAGCCGCTCACCGAGGATGCCGGAAGCATCGCGAAGCTCTCGGTGAGATGGATCCCGGCGCGGCGTTCCGCGTCGAGCAGCCGGAACAGCGTGGCCTTCTCCGTGTGGTCCGGGCAGGCCGGATAGCCGGGCGCCGGGCGGATGCCCTGGTACTTCTCATGGATCAGGGCGTCGTTGTCGAGCGATTCGTTCGTGGCGTAGCCCCAGAACTCGCGTCGCACCCGTTCGTGCAGCCGCTCGGCGAACGCCTCCGCCAGTCGGTCGGCCAGCGCCTTGGCGAGGATCGAGTTGTAGTCGTCGTGGGCAGCCTCGAATTCCGCGACCAGCGAATCGAGGCCGATGCCTGCGGTCACGGCGAACAGTCCGAGATAGTCGGCGACGCCACTGCCGGCCGGCGCGACGAAATCGGCCAGGGCGAGGTTGGGGCGACCATCCCCCTTCTTCGCCTGCTGCCGCAGGGTATGAATCGTGGCGAGGGGAGGCGCGCCCGTCCCTTCAGCGAAGAGCTGGATGTCGTCGCCGACGGCCGCCGCGGGGAAGAACCCGAACACCGCGCGGGCCTCGAGTCGCTGCTCCCGCACGATCCGATCGAGCAGGCGCCGGGCGTCGTCGAAGAGACTCCGCGCGGTCTTCCCGACCGCCGGGTCCTGCAGGATCGCCGGGTAGTGTCCCGCCAGCTCCCAGGTCTGGAAGAAGGGGGTCCAGTCGATGCGCTCGATCAGCTCCGGCAGCGGGTAGTGCTCCAGCGTCCGCAGGCCCAGAAAGCCGGGACTGGGGGGCGCCGATGCCGTCCAGGCGATCGGCGCAGCCGGTTGGCACGGGCTTCGGCCAGCGTCACCCGCCGGCTGTCGCCGTCGCGGTCGACCCGCTCCTCGCGGATCGTGGCGTATTCCGCGTGCGTCTGCGCGACGAAGTCATCGCGCAGGGTGTCGCTCAGCAGGTTGCTGGTGACGCCCACCGCGCGGGAGGCGTCGAGCACGTGCACCACCGGGCCCGAGTACTTCGGTGCGATCTTGACCGCGGTGTGCACCCGCGAGGTCGTGGCCCCGCCGATGAGCAGCGGCAGCGTGAACCCCTCGCGCTCCATCTCGCCCGCGACGAAGGCCATCTCCTCGAGCGACGGCGTGATCAGTCCCGAGAGCCCGATCAGGTCGGCCTTCACCTCGCGGCGCGCGTTCCAGGATCTTCGCGCAGTGCACCATCACGCCGAGGTCCACGACGTCGTAGTTGTTGCACTGCAGCACCACGCCCACGATGTTCTTGCCGATGTCGTGCACATCGCCCTTCACGGTGGCCAGCAGGACCTTTCCCTTGGACCGGGTGTCGTCGGTGGCGAGCTTCTCCGCCTCGATATAGGGAATCAGGTGCGCGACCGCCTTCTTCATCACGCGGGCGCTCTTGACCACCTGCGGCAGGAACATCTTGCCCGAGCCGAACAGGTCGCCCACGATGTTCATGCCGCGCATCAGCGGCCCCTCGATGACCTCGATGGGGCGCGCCACCGTCTTGCGGGCCTCCTCGGTGTCCTCGACGACCCAGGTGTCGATTCCCTCGACCAGTGCGTGCGACAGCCGTTCCTCCACCGGCAGTGCCCGCCATTCGGCTTCCGCCTTCGCGACCCGCTCCGTCCCCGTGCCCTTGTAGCGCTCGGCGATTTCCAGCAGCCGCTCGGTGGCGTCGGGGCGCCGGTTCAGGACCACGTCCTCCACTCGCTCGAGCAGGTCGGCGGGAATGTCGTCGTAGATGGCGAGCTGGCCGGCGTTCACGATGCCCATGTCCATGCCGGCGCGGATCGCGTGGTACAGGAACACGGAATGGATCGCCTCGCGCACCGGGTCGTTGCCGCGGAACGAGAAGGAGACATTCGACACGCCGCCGCTGACCAGGGTGTGCGGCAGCCGCTCCTTGATCCGCCGGGTCGCGTCGAAGTAGGCGAGCGCGTAGCCGCTGTGTTCCTCGATACCCGTCGCGATCGCGAAGATGTTCGGATCGAAGATGATATCCTCTGGGGGGAACCCGACCCGCTCGGTGAGCAGCCGGTAGGCCCGCTCGCAGATCGCCACCTTCCGGTCGGCGGTGTCGGCCTGTCCCTCGCTCGTCGAAGGCCATCACGATCACCGCCGCGCCGTACCGGCGGACCAGTTCCGCATGATGCAGGAACTGCGCTTCCCCTTCCTTGAGGCTGATCGAGTTGACGATGCCCTTGCCCTGCAGGTTCTTCAGCCCTGCCTCGATCACCGACCACTTGGAGCTGTCGACCATCACCGGCACCCGGGCGATGTCCGGCTCGGAGGCGACCAGTCGCAGGAACTTCACCATCGCGGCCTCGGAGTCGAGCAGCCCCTCGTCCATGTTGACGTCGATGATCTGCGCGCCGCTCTCCACCTGCTGGCGCGCCACCTCGAGTGCCGCCTCGTACTGCCCGTCGAGGATCAGCCGGGCGAACTTCCGCGACCCGGTCACGTTGGTGCGCTCGCCGACGTTCACGAAATTGGTCTCGGGGCCGATGGTCAGCGGCTCCATCCCCGAGAGGCGGCAGCGGGGCGGCAGATGCACCCGCGCACGCGGGGCGACGCCGCGCACGGCTTCGGCGATGGCCCGGATGGTGTCCGGTGTCGTCCCGCAGCAGCCACCGACGATGTTCACCAGTCCGCTGGTCGCGAATTCCCGGATCACCGCGGCCATGCTCTCCGGTGTCTCGTCGTACCCGCCGAAGACGTTGGGGAGACCGGCGTTCGGGTGCGCGCTCACCGGGACCGGGGCGATCCGCGCCAGGTCCTGGACGTATTGCCGGAGCTGCTTGGCACCCAGAGCGCAATTGAGCCCCACGCTCAGCGGGCGCGCGTGGCTCACCGCGTTCCAGAAGGCCTCGACCGTCTGGCCTGACAGCGTCCGACCGCTGGCATCGGTGATCGTGCCGGAGATCATCACCGGCACCCGCTGTCCGGAGCGCTCGAATTGGCGTTCGATCGCGAAGATCGCGGCCTTGGCGTTGAGGGTGTCGAAGATCGTCTCGACCATCAGCAGGTCGGCGCCGCCCTCGAGCAGCCCCGCGGCCGCCTCGCCATAGGCCTCCACCAGTTGCGGAAAGGTCACGTTCCGGAACCCGGGATCGTTCACCTCGGGGGAGAGCGACGCGGTCCGCGTGGTGGGGCCGAGGATTCCGGCGACGTACCGGGGACGGGTCGGGTCCTGGGTTTCGAACCGGTCCGCGACCTCGCGGGCCAGCGTGGCCGCGGCCCGGTTGAGCTCCGGCACCAGTGACTCCATGCCGTAGTCGGCCATGGAGATCGCGGTCGAACTGAAGGTGTTGGTCTCGATGATGTCCGCGCCCGCCTCGAGGTAGGCGGAGTGGATCTCCGCGATCACCTTGGGCCGAGTGAGCGTGAGCAGGTCGTTGTTTCCCTTCACGTCTCCGACCCAGCCCGCGAACCGCTCCCCGCGGAATTCCGCGTCGGAGAGCTGGTAGCGCTGGATCATGGTGCCCATCGCGCCATCGAGCACCAGGATGCGCTCTTCCAGGAGCTGCGGCAGTCGGGCGAGGCGTGCGGTGCGGTTGTCGTGCATCTTCTTCATTCGAAAAAGCCCCCTGGCGCCGAAACGGCACCCGGGGGCCACCGTTTTAGCAGTTGTTTAACGTGGCTGCAATAGGCGCAAATCACCACGGAGCAGGAATTGTGACGCTAATGATAGCAGATCTGTCAGCCGCCGCCAACCTTGAGCAGTCTCGTGGCGTCCGCGACGCCCAGCCCCGCGACCAACACGGTCTTGCGGCGGGCACTCAGCCCGCTGGAGATGGTGACCGCCGAGCGGGGTACCCCGAGCAGATCGGACAGGAAGCGCACCAGGGCATCGTTCGCCGCGCCGTCCACCGGCGGAGCAGCCAGCCGGATCCGAACGGCTTCCCCGTGCAGTCCCGCGACCTCCGTCTTCGAGGCGCGCGGCTGCACCTGGACGGCGATGCGAATCCCGGAAGATGTCTGGGTGATCACGGGCATGGTGGAAGCGAGCGACGGGGTTCCACTCCGTCGTCGGCTACGATCGGAGAAGCATTCCCACGACGAACCAGCGCGCGAGCCACAGCATGAAGTAGGCGACCAGCGGGGAGAGGTCGATCATGCCGAGCGGGGGGATGACCTTGCGCAGCGGGTCGAGCAGCCAGTCGGTGAGCGCGTGGACCACGCGCATCGGCTTCGAGTAGGGCGAAAAGCCGAACCAGGAGGAGATGATCCGCACGAAGAGTGCGAACGTCAGGACGGAGAAGAGCCCGTCGACCAGGAACACGATGAGTCCCCGCGGCCCCGCGGAGGCACTGTAGACCAGGGACAGAACGGTGCCGATCAGCCACTGCACCAGGCCGATGACGGCCAGGCCGCCGAGCAGTGCAACCCAGAAGAAGATGTACGGAGCGTTGGCCGGGTTGCCGCCGCTGCGGTAGAGCTTCCGCTCGAAGGGCCGGAGCAGGGGCTGTCCGAGGGTACGAACCGTGCGCGGAAGCGCACCGAAGGGTTTGAGGTGGCCTCGCTTCACCGCCCAGTGTGTTGCCGCGACCAGCGTCGCGATCCCGAACACCAGCACCACGAGGATGCGGGTTGCCAGGACGATGATCGGGATCATGAACCGGACTTGGGCGGGGGAGGGGGTGGAGCGATGGTGAAGGTGCGGCGGCCGCCGGCGGCGAGTTCGCAGGTGACTTCGAAGGTGCCATCGCGGAGCGCCAGATCCTCCACAATCTGGCTGGTGCCATCGCACCGGCTCAGCTGGTGACCGCTGGTCTGCCGGAAGATGATGCTGATGACGGGATCGTTGCCGCTGCGGCCCAGCCGGCGGATGAATCGCGGGGTCAGGCTGTCGAGCCCGGCCTGCCGGAGCGATGTGGGGAGATTGCCCTGGTGGGCGCTCTTGAACGCCAGCACCCGGTCGACGATGTCCGCCGCTTCCCGGCCGAGGAGTTCCGCCTCCACCTGCGTGGGGTCCGCCGGCTTATCGCCGCCAGTCTTGGGTGCTGCTGGCTTGTCCTTCTTCCCGCACCCCAGACTCAGGATGACGAGCAGGAGGGCGGGCCCGAAGCCCGCCCTCCGGTTACTCCATCGCGAATTCACGGTTGAAGACCACCTCGAAGCTGAACGTCTTCGCCACACTCTTGGTTTCGATCCGCTCGGCAATCCGCTGCAGTCGCTCGGGAATTTCGAGGATCTTCTCCTGTGCCCGCTTGCCCAGTTCGTTGAGGCCGGTGACGGTTTCGATCTTCCAGTAGCGGATCTGTTCCTGCACGATGCGCAGATAGTCGCGCGGGCCGTAGATGCCGGAGCGCCGGATGACGTCGGCGATCTCCCGGAAGTTCGGCATGCTGTGACCCGGCATCTCGATGCTCGGCAGAATGTGCGCGGCCGAGATCAGGGCCTCGTCCGGATCGCGCACCAGAATCTCCTCAAAGATGGTGCGGTAGAAGCTGAAGTGCCGGGCCTCCTCGGTGGCGATGTTGCTCAGTACTTCGCCCAGGAGCGGCTCATATTCGCCCGCGATCCGGCCCGTCTCGGCATGCGACTGCTGGGTGGCACGTTCCTGCAGTGTGGTGTAGGCGAAGACCCGGTACGGATCCTTGTCCCAATCGGGCTGGAAGCCACTCTTCAGGTAGCTGAACTGCATGACCTCGAGGCGGCGCTGGTCGAGGATGCGGGTGTCGCGCAGGTAGTCGTGTAGCACGGCACCGTGGCGGTCCTCTTCGGCCGTCCACAGGTTGTTCCAGTTGCGCCAGTGGCTGTCCTCCGGCAGGTGAACCGCCAACAGCCGGTGGAAATGGGGAAGCCCTTCTTCCGTCAGCAGATTCAGAGCGAGGGCCGCGCGGACCGCGTCGGGAATTCCCTCCGCGCGCTTGCGGAGCTCCTCGGCGTGGCGATCCGGATCCTCGCCCGGCTTGGGGCCGAGCAGGTCGCTCGGGAACCAGAGAGGGCGCTTCTCATCGTGCGCCGCCGTCAGTTCGTTGACCCGGCTCTCGAGATCTTTCAGGACTTCGATCTTGGTGAAGAAGGCGCGTGCGGTGTGTTCGAGAGCCATCGGCCCGGGCATCCTCAAGAAGATAGTGGCGGCCTGGGCATCCGTCCCGGGCCGCCACCTTGCGTGTCAGGGGAATGCGAGCGCGAAGGGAAGAATAGGCGCCCGCGAGGGGTGACGCTAGATCATCGGGGTGAGCGGCTTCTCCATCAGGAACCAGGTCCGGCCGCCAATGTAGTTCTCCCGGCGGAAGACCCTGAGCCAGCCATGTGCCAGCAGTTCCGCCTCCCCGCCCGCGTCGTCGGTCCAGAACTCGGCCAGGTGGGCTCCACCCTCCCGCGCCCGGTCCTCGAATGCGGCGAGCAGCCGGTGTCCATGACCGCGATGCCGCTCCTCGGGCCGGATGGCGATGTCCTGGACGTGGGCGACGCCGCCCCGGAGCGAGTACCGGAGGCCACCGATCCAATCCCCGATTTCATTACTCAGGATGAGATAATGGTCCTCGAGATGCGCGACATCCTCGCTCGCCTCCTCCTCCCGCAGGGTGAGGTCGGCGAACCAGTCGGCGAATTCCTCGCCGTTTTCCATTTCGCGAATCGTGAGCTCGCTCATAAGTACCTCTGATATCGGAAACTGGGACCAAAGGTTCCAGTCGCGCCGAATAATTCAGCAACCTTGGTGCCAACGGCGATTGCGCGAGCCGGGATTTCGCCTGCGATCAACTTGTTGAAATTAAACAGGTTACCACAGGGAGGCGGTACCCCGGTCGGCGGGTGAGACCAGGGCGCTCGCGGCGGTGTCACGGACCAGGTCAGCTGGCCGCGCCGTTTCGGCGGTAGGAGACACCCGGCTCAGACGCCCAGGCGGATCGCAAGGAGCAATCCACCGAGCCCAAGGAGCATCAACAGTCCCCAGAGCCGTCCCGCGAAACGCAGCCACTCATCGAACCGCACTCCGGTTGCGGCGAGCATCGCGATCAGGGCGCCGTTGGTCGGGGTGAGCAGCTCGCAGAGTCCTGCCCCGTACTGGTAGGCCAGCACCGTGACCTGCCGCGAGAGGCCGAGCAGGTCGGAGAGCGGCACCAGCACCGGCATGGTGAGCACCGCCTGGCCGCTGGTACTAGGCACCGGAAAGTGCACCAGGGCCTGCATGACCATCATGCCGATGGCCGAAAGCGCGAGCGGCAGTCCGGCCAGCGGCGCGAACACCCCCTGGACGATGGTGTCGATGATCTGGCCCTCGTTGAGGACGACGAAGATCCCGCGGGCGAAACCGATCAACAGTGCCGCGTAGGCGAGTGACTTGAATCCCTCGATGAACGCTTCCGCGGTTCCCTCAATGCGCAGTCCGCCGGCCATGCCCGCGGCGACGCCCATCAGGAAGAAGAGCGCGCTGAATTCCGGGAAGTCCCAGCCCCACTTCCGGGCGCCCACGATGAACAGGACGAAGGTCAGGCCCACCATCAGCGCAATGATCACATCGCGGGTGGCGATGTCCTGCTCGTCACCGGCGATATCCCGTGCCTCGACACGGACCGCGACCCGGGTCCGGGCCGCGTAGCGCACAGTGGCCCAGATCCACAACAGCATCGCCGGCACCAGCAGAAGCAGCCGAAACCCGGTCCCTGACTGGGGAGGGAGTTCGGCCACCTTTTGGGCGATCACCACCTGGAACGGGTTGTACGGGCTGAATGCGGCGCCGACCGCGGCCACTCCGATGCTCATCGAACAGGCGACCAGCGGCGTGTAGCCGAGTCGCCGGGTGAGGAGCAGCAGGACAGGGACGAATGCGATCAGCTCCTCCTGCATCTGGATGAGAATCCCGCCCATGCCGAAGACGACGCTGACCAGGGGAATCACCAGCGCGTCCCGATGGGCGAGCCGCGTGACCAGACCCCGGATCATCCGGGTGGACGCACCCGTCTTTTCGACGACGGCAAAGGCTCCGCCGACCAGGAAGACGTAGAAGACGATCGCGCCGGCATCCACCATGCCTTTCGGTATGGCGACGATCGCCTCGAACGCGCTGACCGGAGCGGGCGCGACCCTGGCGTAGGTGCCCGCCACGACGATGCTCCGTCCGGTCGCGATGTCCTCACGCCGTTCGAACCGGCCGGCCGGCAGGAGGTGTGAGAGGGCAGCGGCCACGAGGATGCAACCGACCAGCAGGACGAGCGGGTGCGGGAATCGCATGCTGGGAGCGCGGTGGGGGAAGTGCGAGCCGGTTCATTGGCTTGCGGCACGGCCGGGCCGCGGCCGAGGGATTTGACCGGCAGCCTCGAAGGGCCTACCGCCGTGAGCCACGCCGGCTGGGGAAGTCCGATCTGTTGGTCCGCGAAGTCGGGCGGCGGCAGCCGCCTAGCGGGTCTTGCACTGCGCCGAGATCGGTTCGATCCGTCCGCAGGCGATCGCCTGGTCCATGCCGCTGGCGAGCGTGCCGCAGGCGGTAGTCTGGGCGGAGCTCTTTGCGTCTTTCTCATTGGCATGGGAGGCCGTGGCGCAGTTGCGCACGCCCTTGAACTCGACGCATACGGTGCACTCAACCTTCTGCGCGTTCAGGGTGTTGAACAGCAGCAGCGCGCCGAAGGCGACGATCGCGACAATGGTGATGACGGTACCGCGCTTCATGGCAGGCATCGGGCAGAAGTGAAGGGAGTGGCCTCCGGACCCCCGGAGACGTTAGCGAACGCGCCCGGATTCGGCCAGTGCTAGCGGCGGTCCAGCAGGTCCCACTGTACGTCGTCACGCACGCCCTGCCAGATCTCGAGGGGGCCGTGCAGCACCTTGGTCTCGTAGGAGGCGTACCCGAGCTGCACTGCGAACGGTCGATCGGTGAGCAGGCGCTTCTGGGAGATCCAGATCGGGTGGCCGTCGAGCGCCGCCCCACAGCGTCCGTCCTGAAAGATCTGCAGCCTGAGGCGAAACCAGTGCCCGTCGCCGAGGGCCGAGTCCACGACGATTCGTCTTCCCCCGGACGCGGCGTAGGCGGAAATCCGCGCGCGACCCAGCGGCCCCTCGCCTGAGGGATACCCGATCTCGCAGGCGCGGAGGGCGTAATTGGCCGTCTTGATCGGCATCCCCATCGATCGGTGGTCCCAGCCCTGGAGGCTGAGCGAGTCGAGGCCGCCAAGGAGCTGCAGGGTCGCCACCTGGAACTGCCCCCGGGTGAGGTGTGCGGAAATCATGACTTCCACGCCCAGTCCACGGCTTGCGTCCCAGTGTGCTCGGGAATAAGCGCCGCTGACGTACGAGCCATCGCCGCGATTCCACAGTCCGCGGATTCCCGCCGGGCCGGTGGTCGTGTCGGGCCATGGATCACCGAACGGAATGAAGTTCCTGGTGATCCCTTTTCCCCAATCTTCCTGGAGGAGGCTGTCATGCCGCCGGTCGACGATGGTCAGTCGCCGAGCAGCGCCCCGCCAGCCGCCGACCGACACGCTGAGGGTCGCACTGCCGGCCCGCCCAGGATGCAGCTTCCCCGATCCGTCGACCGAGAACACGGCAGGATCGGAGGAGGCCCAGCGGATCGGGCCGGCAACCTCCCGCTCCTGGCCGGTGGCCGTGTAGCCCACGGTGCGCACCTGGAACGAGGCCTCGCGGCTGATAGTGTCGGGGAGGCCCAGGAATTCGATCCGCTCCAGGTGGGCTTCGGGGCGCGAGGCCCGTTGCCAGGCGATCTGGATGCCGGCCGGGTCATCGCCGTCGAGTGCCAGCTCGCGTCGCCGGTTGGGCGCCTCGGCCGGCTCCACATACCACCGCGGCGCGGACGTTCCGGGCCGCTGCATCAGGACGGCGATCCACCCGCCGTCCGGGCTCAGCGACGCCCCGTCGATCTGGCGCTCGAGGACGGTGACCCTGCCGGATTCGAGATTCAGGCGACCGAGGTCGGGATCGCCGGCGGAGTCCACCAGGACCAGGGCATTGTGCTCGTCCAGCCACCCGTTCCACGACAACAAATCCATGTCCGCGGGGCTCACGCAGCGGACCTCGCCGATACCGTCCGACGCGATCCAGCAGAGCTGCGCGCGGTCGCTGTCATTCCCCCGGAAGAAGCCGATCCTCGAGCCTTCGGGGGAGTATGCGGGGAGGTTGTCCGCCCCCCGACCGCTGGTGAACCTGCGGATGCTCCTGGTCGCGAGATCGTAGACGGCGATGTCGTAATTGTCGGCGCCCTTGGGACTCCAGAACGAGGTGACGAAGACGAACGCCGAGCCATCGGGGGCCCAACTCGGCGCGATGTCATCGCGTGGGAAATCGACGACCCTGGTCGCCCGTCCGGCCGGATCGGACAGATAGAGGTCGTAGGTGGTCGAGTCTCCCATCTCGCGAACGATGACCGCGTGCTTCGCGTCTGGACTCTCGACCGGCCAGTACATGTGGGGCAGCGGGAGCGAGACGTGCTTCGTCGTGGCGCCATGGGCCGTGAGGGGAACTCCAGGCTGCCAGGGCTGGCGGTAGATCGGGACGATCTGGCGCTCGCTTTCCCGATTCGGGCCCGTCCTCGCGATCAGCAGCTCCGCATCCGGAACGGGCCGCTCACGCAGCCCGACCAGCGCCACCATTCCGAGGAGGAGCGCGGTGAAGCCGAGGGCGGCGGTGCGCGCCGGGCTGTAGCGGACCCGGTTCCACCGCCCCATCGTCCGGACCACGAGGTCCTGGGTGACGGCCTCGCTGTCGGGCAGAAACTCGCGAACCAGATGGCGAAGCCGTCGGCCATCCCCCTCCTGCCGGGCCCGGCGCACGTAGCGAACGAAGATGGGCCTGAGGTCGTTCCACCGGCCGGCGATTGCGAGATGACTGGCGCCCCGCGCCAGATCTGCTCGGCGGGCGCCCGGCTGGTCAGCGAACATCGTGCCCAGGCCGACGTGCGCGTCCGTGAGGTCTGATTGGCTGGCGAGCTCGATGGCCAGCGCGGCAATCTCATCATGGGCTGGCTGCCACAGGTCGCCAGTGCGCTGTGCGAGGCCGCGCTGTTCCAGGAAGCCGAGGGCGGGCTCGACCGTGGCCTCTCCGCGCCACATCGCCCGGGCGATCTGGGCGAGGCCGAGAGGCGTCCCGGCGATCGCGAGCAGGCACACAACGCGCCTCGGCTCCGGCTCGAGGCGTTCGATCCGGTTGCGGAGGGCGCTGCCGGCCCGCAGCTGCCGCTGGAGCGCCTCGGGCGAGGAACAGGACCAGAGGCCGCCAGCGAGATCCAGCAGCCCGCGATCGAGCGCCAGTTGCAGCGTTTCGAGCGCAAGCAGCGGGGAGCCGCCGGTCACCTCACGCAGGAGCGCGGGGAGTGCGCGGCTCCAGGATTCTTCAGGCAGCTGTCCCAGACTGGCGAGCAGCTCGGCGAGGTGGGTGGTGCTGAGCGGGTGCAGTGCGACCCGTTCGGTCGCTTCTCCTTCTGCGTCCAGGCCGGGCACCGGTCTCGCCGCGGTGACGAGGAGAACTCTGGTTGTGGCGAGTCGCTCCACGAGCGGCCGCAGGGCCTGCCGGGAGACCGGATCCGCCCAGTGGAGATCGTCGACCAGCATCGCGCAGGGCTGATCCTCGCTGACCACACTGAGCAGCTCGCCGAGTGCCGTGGATCGCCGCCGGAGAGCCTCATCGCCGCTGCTGCCGTCTGCCACGACACTGAAGCGGCTCGACAGCGAAGGATGCAGGCTGACCAGGGTGCCCGCGGCCGATGGAGAGACCCCGGCCGCGCCCGGCAGCTCCGCGAGGGCGCGCGCGAGTTCGCCGACCAGACTATAAGGAATCGCCCGATCTCCGGGGTTGGCACGCACCGCCACGACCCGCGCACCGAGACCACGCAGGCGGCGATGAACGTCGGCGAGCAGCCGGGTCTTGCCGAAGCCCGGTGGTGCGGTGAGGTGCAGATGTTGGCCCCCCTGCTGGGTCACCCGCTCCCAGGCGGCGATGACGGCGCCGAATTCCTGTTCGCGGCCGACCAGCGCCGGAACGAGCGCACGGCTCGCGACCGGAGCAGGCGGCCCCTTCCCCTCCTCCCGCCGCAGCAGGGCGCGTGTCGCAGGCTCGGGCTCGCGGCCGTCGCCGGCGAGCATCACGCTCAGGGCACTGGACTCCAGAGTGAAGCCGAGCTGCTCGCCACTGGCCAGCAACGCCTCGAGCAGCAGCCGCCAGGCTGCCTCGCTGCTGCGTGCGGTATCTCGGGCGCGGCGGGCGAGTTGCGTCGCTTCCCGGAACCTTCCGCCGTCGAGCCAGTCGCGCACCAGGCGCTGGGCCACCTGAAGGAAGGCGACCCGCAGTCGTTGCCGCTCGACGTCCGCCCAATGCTCGAACTCCACACTCCCGGGCGCGGCGAAGCCGGCCAGGAAGTCGCCGCGATAGAGCTCGGCGGCGGCGGCCAGGTCACCGACACCGACTGCGGAGAGAAAGTTGTCGCGATCCAGCTGAATCGGGGCCGCCAGGGTGAGTTCAGCGCCCTGGGCCGTGATGCCCTCGGAGCCCAGGAGCTGCCTGAGATACCAGATGGTCTGTCGGAGGGCGTGCCGGGCTTTGTCAGGCTCCAGGTCGGCCCAGAGCAGATCGACGAGGTGTTCCCTCGACCCCGTCCGGCGAGGGGAGCAGCAGAGGTAGGTGAGGAGCGCGAGCGGCTTTCCGGGGCCGAGGACCGGGGTATCGAGGCCGCCACTCCCCCGACTGGGGGCGGCAGGCGCCGACACGAGGCTTGCCCCGCCAAGCGTGGTGAGCTTGAGCGGCCCGTCGGGTGAAACGGGTCTGGGGCTGGATGCCGTCATCTGATGGTGTCTCGGCGGTCGACCCATCATGTCGGCCCGTCGATCTGAGTCGAGAGGACGACGGCCCGATGGCTATCCGCGAGATGGGGACGGTTGAGCTGTGAGGGAGAAGGTACGCCTCGGCGGGGAGTGCAGCAAGGCGGTTGTCGGCGTGCCACAAAGTCACGTCAGGCATAGCTGCGACAGCCCCAGTCGGCATGACCGTGGTGATGCGGGGGCAGAACGCGGGCCGCCCGGCGTGGCCATGCGGATCTGCTTTCGGATCTGCTGGTGTGTCGTGCCTGGCGATCCCTTCGACTATCCCGGCGGGTGTGTCGGACGGCGGGAAGACGATCACGCCATCTACATCACCGATATCTGGCTGACCAACGAGACGGTAGTACGCCATGAGATGCCGCATGACCTGATACGCCGGCCGAGTCATCCCGATCCGCCATTCGGCCCGGGTTGTCCGCTGACGTGGTCGATCTGGGACGGAGGAGGCTCCGCGCTCCTCAGCGGGGCTGGTGCTCCACCTGTCGACTGATCGTACCGCTCGACGGCGGCGGGCTCTCCTGCGGGTCGTCGCCAGGATCACATCGCGCGTAGCGCGCCCCAGATCGCCGGGATCGATCCGATCACCCACATCGAGGCCGCCGCAATCACTGCCCTTGGCCGGGAGATCTGTCCCATCACGGCGATGCCGATCGCGATAAGCGTCGTCACCCACAGTGTGAACAGGTCGATCCGTCCGGCGATCGCCATGATCAACGGGCTGGCGGTGTCGGCATCGAGGAATCGGCCGACGCCGAGGGTCAGGTCGAATCGCGACCTGATCGCGTCGTCAGGGAGCGCCAGCATCTGTACCGCATTGAGGATTGTCTCCAGGGCCCGGGGGAACATCGCATAGGTGGTGACCATGATGGCCTGGCCGACCTCCGCCTTGCTCTCGAGGAACTTGCCCACGATCCAGAGCAGGATGCCCAGGACGATCGGTGTGAGCAGGGCATAGATGCCGATGCCCACGAACATGAACTTCTTCGACATCACCTTCATCTGCTCGACCATCTCAGGCTTCAACTGGGGGTTCTGCTTCATCGCCTGCGCCATGCCGCGCTTGAATTCGGCGTCGAACACCGGCTCCATCGTCCCGCGGAAGGCGAAGGAGAGCCCGATGATCACCACCGCGAAGACGATCAGCGCCAGGCCGAATGCGGGCGTTTCCCGGCGTCGCCCGAAGACAGCCCGCGGCGCGTAGAAGAGTTCGAGGAGGTCCTCCCAGACGGACGGAGCGCGTTCGACGGACGGAGTGGCGGTCATGGCGTGATGGGGGAGCGGGTGGAATGGCGAACCCGGCCGGCGGGCGACATACGTGGGTTCCGATCGGCGGGTGTCAATCGGCGCGCCCTCCGAGTGCCGGTACGGATAATAAGTACGTACTGGCGGTCCCGACTCCCTGCCGCGGCTCTCCTGCTGACCATGGCGGCAGCGCCCGCCGCTCCCGATCCCGGATTCGGGGTCGAGGCCGCGAACACCGGCTCGGCACCATATGCACCCGTCCGTACCCTGGCCGATCCGCAACAGCGGGCGACCGAGACCGCGGGACCTCGTCCGCGTTGAGCCGGCTGATGACACCATGGCGGTGGTCGCTCGGGACCTCGCTTCCCCGGACGAGAGACTCGGGAGATCAGACGGCGGCACCCTGCATCCTGCCGGGAACCTCACGCGCTGACGGCGCCGACTCTGCTTTCTCCGCCCACCCTCGTCCCGGTTCGATCGGCGCCACGTCGGACTAGAACTTCAAACAGGATAATGAGTTGGCAACAATCAACAGCCTCGGATGAAGCCGGCTGTGCGAGCTTGTTCAAGGTTGGTCCCCTTCTTGCCTTCACGCTATCGTCCCGAACCGCTCCGGTCTTCAAGCCCAGCCGGCTTCCCGCCGGAGGAGTAGCACTCGTGCGGATTCTGATCATCGAGGACTCGGTCCTCGTCCAGAAGATGTACGGACTTGCCTTTTCGCAGCGCAGCCACGTCCTGGTCACCGCGACCAACGGCCGGGATGCCCTGGCGACGCTCGAGGCGGAGTCCGAACCATTCGATCTCATCCTGCTGGACCTGCGCATGCCGGACATGAACGGCGTGGAGTTTCTGGCGGCGCTGCATCGTCACCCGACGGCCCCGCCCCCGGTGGTCCTGACTACCGCCGAGCCGGCCGACTCTCCGCTCATCCGGGAGGCCCAGACGCTCGGCATCGCCGCCGTGGTGCACAAGCCGTGGAAGCCGCTCGAGCTGCGCGAGGTCGTCCGCCAACTCGTCCCGGAGGCCCTGTCGTGAGCGCGCCCCGTGTCTTCCTGGCGATCGACGATTCCAGACTCCACCATCAGATGTACCGGCTGATCTTCAACCGCCCCGCGTTCGCGGGCGCTTCCCTTCTGCACGCCCACGATGGGGTGGAAGGCTACGCGACGTTCACCGCGCATCCAGAACTCTCGGCGGTGTTCCTCGACCTGAACATGCCCGGAATGACGGGGCTGGAGTTTCTGCTGCGACGGCGGACGGAGGGGCTGCACCCGCAGGTCCCCGTCGTGCTGGTGACCACCGAGGCGAGCGCGGAGGACGAGGCCCGCGGCCTCGCGGCCGGGGCGACAGCCTACCTCACCAAGCCGTTCACGCCGGAGCAGCTCGAGGCGGTGGTGAGCCGGGTCGAGCGGCGCGGGCTTCCCCTGCCGAGCCGCGCATGACCGCGCCGGAGCATCCCTTCGCCGAGCTGGCCGGGGAATACGTCGGGGAGTGCCTCCCGCTCGCGGAGGAGGTCGTCGAACGTACGCTGCGGCTGGAGCGGGAGTGCGACGGCGGCGCCGTGGCGGAACAGGACTTTCCTCCTCTGAAGGGGCTGCTGCACACCATCAAGGGCAACTCGGCGATGATGGGCCTCACGCCGCTGCAGGGGCTGGCCCATGCGCTGGAGGACCTGGTCGGATTGCTTGCGACCGAGCCACGTGCCCGCGTCGCGGGGGCGCCGCTCCTGGTCCGGGGAGCGGGGCTCCTCGCCGACCTCATCCGTGGGGTCGCGGCGGGGCCGCTGCCCGATGGCCTGACGGAGGAGTTCATCGAGGAGACGCGGGCCTTTCTTGCCGCGGACGCGGGCGCCTGGGAGGCGCTGCAGGTCGAGCGGCGGGCGAACGACCGGCGCCACGTCGAGCGGCGCTCGGTGGCGGCTGGCGAGCTGGGTAGCGACGGCGCGATTCGCATGATCCGAGTGGACTCTGTCCGCATGGATGCGCTGCTGGAGTCGTTCGGCGAAGCGATGATCGCGCAGGCCGGCCTCCGTGATGCCGCCCGCACCCTGCAGGCACGACAGAAGGGCGGCGCCGAGGCGGCCGCCCTCGAACAGGCGATGCTGGGTCTCGACCGCACCCTCAAGCGGCTGGAGGGCGCGCTGATGGAGACGCGACTGCTGCCGGTTGCGACGCTGTTCGGCCGCTTCACCCGCCAGGTGCGGGACCTGGCCTGCGCCGAGGCGCGCCAGGTCCGCCTGGAAGTCGCCGGCGGAGAGACCCGGCTCGACAAGACCATCATCGACCGGCTCGGTGAGCCGCTCGTCCACCTGCTCACCAATGCGGTGATTCACGGCATCGAGTCGCCCGAGGAGCGATTGGCGCAGGGGAAACCGGCGGAGGCCGTGATTTCCCTCCGCGCGGTGCAGCGCTCCGACCGGGTGCTGCTCACCGTGAGCGACGACGGGCGCGGCCTCGACCCGGAGCGCATCCTCCACAAGGCGCGAGCACTCGGCGTGGCGCCGGTCACCGATCATCCCTCACGCGCCGAGATCCTTGCTCTCGCGTTTCTGCCGGGCCTCTCGACCGCGGACAGCGTGACCGCCCTGTCGGGCCGGGGTGTGGGGCTCGACGTGGTCGCCGGATCGATCCGCACTCTCGGTGGACAGGTGTCGGTGGCCAGCGAGCCGGGACGCGGCACGACCTTCTCCCTACGGCTTCCCCTGACGGTCGCCGTGCTGCGTTCGCTGCTGGTGGAGATTGACGGCGAGCGCTACGCCCTCCCGCTCACCGACGTGTCGGAAACCATCCGGGTCAGCGGCGGAACGATCCACCAGGTGGCCAGGCAGGGCATGATGACCTGGCGCGGCCAGGTCATCCCCGTCAGCGACGGCGGCCGGCTGCTGGGCGGCGCGGGCAGTGCGGAGCGCCGCTACTGCGTGGTGCTCCGTTCCGGCTCCCGGCATCGCGGATTCCTGGTCGACGCGTTGCTGGGCCACAACTCGGTGGTGGTGAAGGCGCTCGACCCGACGCTCGGCCGGCCCCCGGCCGTCGCCGCGGCGACGATTCTCGGCGACGGTCGCGTCGCCTGCATCCTCGATACCGGGCGCATCGCCGAAGGCGTCAGTGACTTCGCGCCCGCGAGCGTACCGCGCGCTGGAGCCGCCTGATGGCCGCCGACGACATCCTCGACTTTGCCGACCAGCTCGGCACCGCGGCGGTGCCCGCGGCTCCGGAGGAGCGTGAGCTCCACCTGGTGGTGTTCCACCTGGACCGGGAAGAGTATGCAGTCCCCATCGCCGCGGTGCGGGAGATCGTCAGGGTCACCGACGTCACCAGGGTTCCGCACGCGCCGGCCCACATCCGCGGCGTGATGAACCTCCGTGGCCGCATACTGCCGGTGGTGGAGATCCGCACCCGGCTCGGACTCACATCCGCCGAACTCACGCCACGCTCCCGCGTGGTGGTGGTGGAGGTGCAGCAGCGGACGGTCGGCCTGCTGGTCGACGCGGTGGCGCAGGTCACCCGGATCGGTGAGCGTCTCGTTGCCGCGCCCCCCGAGGAGGTCCGCAACGCCGGGGCCGAAGCGGTGACCGGCGTGGCGCGGGTCGGCGACCGGCTGCTGGTCCTTCTCGATCTCGAACGACTGCTCCGCACCGACAACGAGTCTCCCTCCACTTCTTCGACGGCCCCATGAGTGACAACGTGATGCAGATGATCCGGGACTGGACCATCCGCCGGAAGATCATGACCGGATTCGCCCTCGTGCTTGCGGTCACGCTCGCCGTGGGGGTCTTCTCCATCAGCGCGCTCGACCGGATGCACCGCGCCGCCGCGACGGATGGGCTGGCGGCGGAGCAGCTCTACCACGATGCCCGCACACTGATCCTCGTCCTGCTGATCACGGCGGTCGTCCTCGGCATCGCGGTAGCGGTCTTCCTCGCCAGGCTCATCGCCGACCCGCTGACCCGGCTGGGCCTCGAGGCCGAAAAGGTGTCGAAGGGCGACCTGACCGCGGACATCAAGAGCCGCTCACGAGACGAAATCGGCTGGCTCGAGCACTCGATGCGCCAGATGGTGAAGAACCTGCACGAGATGGTCGGACAGATTACCGCGACCTCGCGTACCGTCGCCACTTCCGCGGAGGAGATTTCGGCCTCCACGTCGCAGATGGCCAAGGGGGCCGAGGCCCAGTCGAGCTCGACCGAAGAGACCTCCTCGACCATGGTCGAGATGGCGGCGCAGATGCAGGCGCTGTCGAAGAATGCCGAGGCGCTGGCCGCGAATGTGGACCAGACCTCCTCGTCGATTCAGCAGATGAGCAGCGTGCTGGCGCACACGGCCCAGAACGGTGAGCTGCTGCTGACGTCCGTGGAATCCGTGACGGGCACCCTGACGGAGATGATCGAGCAGGTCGGGTCGATCGCCACCCGGGTCCACCAGGTCGACGACGTTTCGGCCCGCTCCGTCACCGACGCCCGGTCCGGCGGGGAGCGGCTGCATGGGTCGATCGGGGCGATCAGCGAGCGTTCGGCCGAGATCGGGAAGATCGTCCGGGTGATCGAGGACATCGCCGACCAGACCAACCTGCTGGCGCTGAACGCGACCATCGAAGCGGCCCGGGCCGGTGACGCGGGGAAGGGCTTCGCGGTCGTGGCGGACGAGGTCCGGCGTCTTGCCGAGCGATCGGTGCAGGCGACCCAGGAGATCGCGGACGTGGTGGACAACGTCCAGCGCGAGACCCGCGGGGCCGTCGCCGTGATGGAGCAGGTGCTCTCGGGCATCGTCGGCTCGGTCGATCAGACCTCCCGGCTGGTGACCGAGGCCGCGCACGCCACCGAGGAACAGGCGGCCAGCGCCCGCCAGCTGCTCCAGATGGCCTCCAGCATGTCGAGTCTCACCCGGCAGATCGCCAACTCCGTGAAGGAGAACGCGGCTGGCGCGCGGGAGATCACCCAGGCCGCCGAGAAGATGAACCGGCTCACTCATCAGATGTCGGAGGCGGTGTCCGAACAGAAGCGCGGTGGTGACATGGTCGTGAAGGCCATCGAGTCGATCGCCTCGGTCTCCCGCCAGAACCTGGTCGGAGTGGAACAGATGGGCGGCGCGGCCCGGGGGCTGGCGTCGGAATCGGAGAAGCTGCGGCAGCAGGTGGAGATGTTCCGCACATGAGCGGGCGCTCTCCCTCCCTGGTTGGGTCGCGACTCGCCGCGCTCGACCGGCCCGAGCATCGGGCGACCCGCGAGGAGCTCATCCTCGTCTCGCTGGGAGACCCGCAGGCGTCGGTGCGGGAGGTGGCCGTCGCGTGGGCCGCGCGCTGCCTCGAACCGGCGGCGCTGATGCCGCTCGTCGCCGACACTGCCGACGACCTGCGGCGCAACGCCGCGCTTGCCGCCCTCGAGCGGCAGGGCCCCTACGCCGTCGACTGTGTCGAGCAGATGACGGGCGACCGCGATCCCGACGTGGCGATGTTCGCCTGCCAGGTGCTGGGCAGTATCGGGGGTCCGCGCAGCAGCGTCCCGCTGCTCGCGGCGCTGGGGCGGCCGGAGATCAATGTGGTGCAGGCCGCCGCCGAGGCGCTGGGCCGGCTGCAGGCGCGCGATGCGGTGCCCGCACTGGTGGCGCTCCTCACCCGTGAACCCTGGTTGCAGCTCGCCGCGGTCGATGCGCTCGGTTCAATCGGCGCGCCGGAGGCGGCGGCTCCGCTGCTGGACCTCGTGCCGGAGAGCTTCATCGCGGAGCCGGCCCTCGACGCGCTCCGTCGCATCGGTGCTCCGGCCGGACTCCCGAAACTGATGCCGCTGCTGCTCGATCCGGCTCACCATCAGCTCCGGCCCGCCCTCCTGGGCGCGATCGGTGCGGCGCTCACGACGGCCCCGTCCACCGCGGAGGTGCTGGCCGCCGGCCGGACCATCGAGCGGGACCGTGCCCCGGGCGGCCTCTGGTGGTTCGTTGCCGAATCGCTCGGCGAGGGGGAGCACGACCCACCCCAGCCGGGCCGGGTCGACGATCGCGGAAGCAGCCGCGGTGGCAGCACGCGCACCCGCGCCGCCGGCGCTCTGGTCCTGGCGGCCGGAATGACGAGCCTGCTGCCCCTGGTGGTCCGCTGGGGCGCGGACCGGGACGCGCTCGTCTGGGTGCGGCCGTTGATGGAGCATTACGCGCCGCAACTTCGGGTCGCGCTGCCGGGGCTGCTTGCTCATCCTGAACAGGCGGTGCGGGCGGGGGCCATTCGGGCGCTTCCGGCGGTTGTCACCGGCCTGGACGCGCTGCTCGCCGCGCTGGACGATCCCGAAAGTGCGGTGCGCATCGCGGCCACCGACATGCTCGGTGCGCTCGGCGACGCCAGCGCCGCCCTGCCGATCGCCCGCGGTCTCGACAGCCCGAACGCCGCGGAGCGCGCGGCCGCGTGCGGCGCTCTGTCCCGACTGCCGCACGAGGCGTTGAAGCCGGTCCTCGCCCCGCGGCTCGCCGCAGAGGCATCGGAATCATCGACGCTCTCGGCACTCGCCGTCCTCGCGGCCGGGCACGTCCCGGGCTTCGAGGAGCGGGTGTACGACCTGTGCGAAAGCCGGCAGCGGGAGGTACGACGCGGCGCGCTGCGCGCGGCGGCCCTCTGCCCAGGCTCGAAGGCGGAGGTCCTGCTGTTGCGTGCCCTGGCCGACCGCGATCCCGACCTGCAGGCCGAGGCGCTGACCCTGCTTTCGTCGCGGGGCGGCGATCGGGTGCTGACCACGCTGCTCGCAATGCTGGGTGTCGCGGACTCTCTCCGATACCACGTCATCCGCGCGCTGGGCCGCCTCGGTGCAGCCCGGGCAGCCCCCGCGATGGAGGCGCTCTTTGCGAACGCGCCGCTTCACGAGCGGCTGGAGATCCTCACGGCGCTCGCGCGCATCGGGGGCGAGCGGGCCCGGCCCTTTCTGGTCCAGTGCCTGTCCAATCCCCAGGCCGAGATCCGTCGCGCGGCGGCCCAGGGGCTTGCCGAACTCGCGGATCCCGAGGACCTCGCCCTGCTGGAGCAGCTCGCGACCGACGCCGACTGGGCACTTCGGGGCGAGGCGGCCCGCGCCCTCGGCCGCCTTGGGCTGCCGGCGGCCCACTCGGTGTTGCTGGATCTCGCGCGGGACCTCGAGCCGGCAGTCGCCCGAACCGCACGGGCGGCGCTCGCTGGCCGGCCATGAGTGCCGCGACAGAATCCGACTGGAAGCTGCTCACCGATCTACTCGAAGAACGTTTCGGCCTCAGCTTCGCCGGAACTCGGCAGGAGATTCTCGAAGGGCGGGTGCGTCCGCGCCTCGAAGCGCTGCATCTCGACGACATCCGGGAGTACTACCACTATCTCCGGGCCCATCCCGGCCGCGAAGAGGAGTTCGCGGAGCTGGCCCGCCGCATCACCAACAACGAGACCTACTTCTTCCGGGAAACGGCCCACTTCGAGGCCATCGTGCAGCAGGTCATCCCGGAGCTGAAGGAGCGCTGCCAGTCCCGTTCGCTCCGGATCCTCTCCGCCGCCTGCTCCTCCGGGGAAGAGCCGTATTCCCTCTCCATCACGCTGACCGATGCCGGACTCGAACTGGGTGGGCTCCGCTGGGAGATCGACGCCTGCGATCTCAATCCGCTCCGACTCGACCACGCCCGCCGCGCGATCTACGAGGGACTGTCCTTCCGCGCCTGCGACGATGCGACCCGGCAGCGCTGCTTCCGGGAGGTCGCGCCCGGCCGCTTCGAGATCCGGGAGCGGTACCGGCGCGGACTCCGCTTCTTCCAGGCCAACCTGGCGGGTCCTTTCGCCGGCATGGGATGGGGGAGCTACGATCTGATCCTCTGCCGCAACATGCTGATCTACTTCGGCCCCGAGTCCTTCGACCGCCTGATCGCCCGTTTCGCGCAACTGCTGCGGCCGGGCGGCTATCTCTTTCTCGGGCACTCGGAGTCGCTCTTCGAGCGCTCGCCGGCCTTCGAGGCGGTGCACTTCAGGAATACCATGGCCTATCGTCGGAAACCGGCAGCCGAATGATCCGCGTCTTCGTGGTGGATGACTCGCCGTTCGTGCGGAAGATGCTCCGCCGGGTGCTGTCGGCCGATCCCGCGGTGCAGGTCGTCGGTGAGGCGGCCACCGGTGACGAGGCGATCGCGCGCATCCCGGTCGCGGAGCCGCACGTGGTCACGCTGGACCTGCAGATGCACGGGATGAACGGCCTCCAGGTCCTGCGGCAGCTGCTCATCTGGCGGCCCAGTCTGCAGGTCATCATGCTCTCGTCCTATACCCATGAGGGAGCCGAGGCGACTCTCGAGGCGCTCGCGGCGGGCGCCGTGGACTTCATCGACAAGCAGACCCTCAACCTGATGGACCTCGAGCGGGTTGGGCGGGAACTGAGTGAGCGGATCCGGCTCCTCGGCCACGAGCGGCCGGCGCCGCCGCGGCCGGCTCCGGTCGGGGGCCTGCCCGATCTCCGCGGGACCAGCCTGTGCGTGATCGGCGCCTCGACCGGAGGTCCGGCGGCGCTGCAGACGGTGCTGGAACAGTTGCCCGCCGACTTCCCGCTCCCGATCGCGATCGTGCAGCATATGCCGCCCGGATTCACCAGGCCGTTCGCCAAGCGGCTGAATGGCCTCTGCCGCCTGGAAGTGATCGAGGCCGCGGACGGCGACCGGCTGTTCCCCGGCCGGGTGCTCATCGCGCCGGCCGGATTGCACCTCAGGCTCACGGCCTCGCTCGAGGCCAGAGTCTCGACGCAGACGGAGGGGTTCAGGCATGTGCCCAGCGTAGATGTGCTGTTTCGCTCGGCGGACCGGGCCCGGCCTGGTGGCGTGCTCGGTGTCCTGCTCACCGGCATGGGAGATGACGGGGCGGAGGGGTTGAGTCTGATCCGGGCGCGTGGCGGGATGACCATCGCGGAGAGCGAGGAAACCTGCGCGGTGTATGGCATGCCGCGCGCGGCGGTCGCACGGGGAGCGGCGCAGCACGTCCTGCCACTGCCCGCGATCGCAGCGGCGCTGGCGGGACTCGGGGGCCGGTAGCGCGGGCGCGGCCCGCGCGGGCCGCTAGAGCAGTGTTCCGCGCAGGACGAGAAACGCCACTGAGAAGTAGATCACCAGTCCGGTGACGTCCACCAGCGTCGCCACGAACGGTGCGGAGGCACTGGCGGGATCGAACCCCACGCGGCGGAGCACGAAGGGAAGCATGGAGCCCGCCAGCGAACCGAAGAGCACCACGCCGATGAGCCCGAGTCCCACCGTGAGGGCCACGAGCAGGTGGTGGACGCCGTAGTCGTACCAGCCGAAGTGCTGCCAGAGCTCGATGCGTATCGTCCCGATGACACCGAGGATCAGCCCGAGCGCCAGGCCGGTCGGGATCTCGCGTACCGCGACCCGCCACCAGTCGATGAGGGTCACTTCCCGCAGCGCCATGGCCCGGATGATGAGCGAGGTGGCCTGACTCCCCGAATTCCCGCCCGAGCTGATGATGAGGGGGATGAACAGCGCCAGTACCACCGCCTTGCTGATCTCGTGCTCGAAGTGCCCCATCGCCGTGGCGGTCAGCATCTCGCCGAGGAAGAGTGCGCAGAGCCAGCCGGCCCGCTTCCTGATCATGCTGAGCAGCCCGATCTCCATGTACGGCTCGTTGAGTGCCTCCAGGCCGCCCATCTTCTGGACGTCCTCGGTCTGCTCGCTGATTATCGCGTCGATCACATCGTCCACGGTGACGATGCCGAGCACGTGGCCGCCGTCATCGAGCACCGGGATCGCCAGGAGATCGTATTTGCTGATGAGCCGCGCCACATCCTCCCGCGTCGCGGTGGGCCGGGTGGTCACCGGCTTGCGTCCCTCGCCGATGTCCATGACCGACGTCTCGGAGGTGGCCATGATCACCTCGCGGAGCGAAATCACCCGGAGCAGTTTCTGGGTCTTCTCGTCGAGGACGTAGATCGCGTACACCGTCTCCTTTGCACTGCCCACCTGACTGATGTGCTTGCGCACGTCGAGGGCGGTCCAGCGGGAGGGTACCCCCACGAACTCGGTCGTCATGATGCCGCCCGCGCTCTTCGGCGGGTAGCTCATGAGCAGGCGGAGCTGGTCGCGGGTGGGAGCGTCCAGAACGTGCAGCAGGCGCGCCCGGTCGGCCTCCTTGAGCCCGCGGAACAGGCCGACCTGCCGGTCGGCGGACATCGCCTGGATGATCGGGATGACGGTGTCGTCCGGCAGCCGCTCGATCAGCTCATCGCGGGCTTCGAGCGATGGTTCGTCGAAGACCTGGACGGCCAGGTGGAAGGGCAGCGCGCCGACGACCTTGGCCGCCGCATCGGGGGGCAGATCGCTCAGCGCCTCGGCGATGTCCGCAGGAAGCAGGTCGGTGCAGGCCTCGATCAAGCTGTCGTGGTCGGCCGCGAGCAGATACAGGAATTCGCCGGGCGGAGGGGTCGGGCGGGAAGGCAAGGCAGCCCTCCGAGGGGAGAAGGGGGAGGGTCGGCTAGGGTGATCCAGCGAAGAGTGAGCAGCCGGGGCTGCTCACTGTCCACTGCCAGATGTCATCAGGTCGGGATCTTCGTGTCGTTCCCGGCCTTGCCATCCTTGATCGGGACGATGGCTGCGCGCCAGCCGCTCTTGAACGTCACCACCAGCCGATTCCCCTGCGGGTCGGCGGAGATGTCCACGATGTCCTTCCCGAAGTTGTTGCGGGCGTAGTTGAGCGCCAGGTCGGCCTGGGCGTCGGGGCCGGAGTTGTAGGGCCGGCCGAACTCCCGGCCGATTGCCACCGTGATGGCCTGCTCCCGACCATAGCGCGCGTACTGGTCCGCGGGGATGAGGCCCGCCTGATCCGCCACGTGGCGCTGGTTGTTGTAGTCCCGGCACCCGCCGAGGCCGGCAGTGGTGAGCAGCACGAGCAGAGCTGGAATCCGAATGGCGCGCATATATGGAATGGTCTCCTGAGCGGACGAAGCTACTAGATTCCCGGCACCATGCGCAACTCTCGAGCCCACCGGTTCGCCACCGGTCTCCTGATCGTCACCCTGGGGTGGCCCGCCGGCCTGTCGTGCCAGACCCTGGCCCGGGCCGGATCGCTCTCCGGCAGACTCGACTCACTCCGGTCGGCGGCCCAATCCCCGGCCCTGCCCGTGCGATCACCGGGCGAATTCAGGTGGTATCACGCCGGCGCCACGCTCGGCGTCATCGCCCTGGCCTCACTGCTGGACGAATCCCTGCGCGACCAGTTGCAGGACCATCGAAGCAGTGGCAAGGATGACGTCGCGCGGGTCTTCCGGCGCATGGGCCAGCCCGAGATCTACGGGAGCGTGGCGCTGGGCACGATCGCCCTCGGGGTCCTGACGGGCAATGATCGAATCCGGCGTTCGGGAGAGCGGATCGGCGCCGGACTGCTAGTGGCCGGAACCCTGGTGGTCGTCACCAAGGAAATCGTCGGACGCCACCGCCCCGACCTGACCGGCGGGGCCTACCGATTCAAGCCCTTCTCCGGCAATGACGGCTGGCCCTCCGGCCACACCACGATGGCCTTCGCCCTGGCCACCTCGGTCAGCGACGAGGTTCACAGCACGCCGGTCACCATTGGGCTCTACGGTGCGGCTGCCCTGACCGGCTGGTCCCGGCTCAATGACAACAGGCACTGGCTGAGCGACGTCCTCGCGGGGGCGGCGCTGGGGGTCACCAGCGCCAAGCTGATGGGCGGTCGCTGGCGGGTATTCGGGGTGGGGGCACCGCGCTTTCTGCTGGAGCCGGATGGGGTCGGGCTGTCGTTTCAGTTCTAGGGGAAAGGGGAAGGGGGAAAGGGGAGGTCCGCTGCAGCTGTCCCCTCCCCCGTTCTCTCCTCGTCTCCTGCAGTCCTCAGGCCGCCAGCGGTTCCTCGATCCAGATGTACTCCGGGTCGATGACGCCGGACTCTTCGTCCCGGATGTGCCACTGCATCCCCGAGACATCGAGCAGCTGCATGAACGGGTCCGGATCGAACTGTTCGGGCGAGAGCACGCCAGTCCCGGACCAGGCGCCGGAAGCGATCAGCTTGGCCGCCACGACTGGCGGGACGCCGGTCTGGTAGGCGGTTGCCTGGACGCCGAGTTCCTTCCAGGTCTGCTCGTGGCTGGTCACGTTGTAGATGTAGAACGCCCGCTCGACACCGTCGCGGATGCCGCGGGCCAGGGTCCCCACGCAGGTCTTCCCCATCATCCGTCCGCCGAGCGACTTCGGCTCCGGCAGGAGCGAGACGACGACGTCTCGGGGCGACACCTCGACCCCGCCGACCTGCAGCTTGTCCTTGCGGGAGAGGCCGAGCGCCTTGAGCACCTTCAGCGTCTGCCAGGTGGTCTCGTCCATGCAGAGCTTGAAGTCCGCCACCTTCACCTGCGGGAAGAACATCGGGAAGGTGCGGGACTCCTCGTGGTCGACGTAATAGGTGTTGAGGATCCCCAGGTCCGGGAAGTTGAAGGGCTCGAAGCCGGAGAGCGCCTCCTCGAGGTGATACTTCCCGTCGCGCCAGGAGATGGCCCCGCAGGTGCATTCGTCGAGAAACACCCACGGGCTGAACGTCGCCAGGAAGCCGTCATGTCCCGCGCAGACCGAGTTGTCTCCGTCGCGGACCCGCAGTTCGGTGACTTCATCGAGCAGGTGCTTGGCGGCGTAGGCCGCGTAGACGTTGCTGGTGCCGGGATCGGCGCCCATCCCCAGCAGCGCCAGCCGCCCGGCCGCCTTGAACTCCGCGTCGAGGGCGAATTGGTCCGGCAGTTTGGGCGTGCCGTCGTTCTCGGCCCCTCCGCTGGCCATGTCGATGTAGTCGCAGCCGGCGTCGAGGCAGGCGCGCATCACAGTCAGGTTGGTGGCCGGTAGCGCGGCGTTCAGCAGAATACCGCTCTGAGTCTCTTGGATGGCCCGCGCCAGGGCCTGACGATCACCAGCGTCCAGCGTGAGGGCCCGCACGTGCGGGCGTCCGATCCGGTCGGCCAGTTGCTGGGCTCGCCCGGGCACGGCATCGGCGATGATGAGCTGATCACACATCGCTTCCTGCGCGAACTTGAGGGCGGACACGGTCCCCACCGCGCCACAACCCAACACCAGGACTTTCACAGACTCCTCTTTTCATTGTGAAGCGGGCCTCGGTCTGGTGCCCGTTCGAGCCGACGCCGCCGGCTCCCCAGGAACACCTCGCCCCCCCCGCTGACAGGGGTCGCAACTCAAGGGTGTTGTCAGTCGCGAGATCGGACCCTCCGAGGATCGGAGGATTCAAACACGCCCCCCGCCAAGACGGGGGCCGCAGAGCCAGTCTGGTGCCGACCCCCACGATCTGTCCAGCCCCCCTTCGGAT
Source organism: uncultured Gemmatimonadales bacterium (assembly GCA_963825065.1). GTDB lineage: Bacteria > Gemmatimonadota > Gemmatimonadetes > Gemmatimonadales > GWC2-71-9 > JADJOM01. The sequence goes on along the minus strand of CAWGRU010000019.1, from coordinate 222,560 downwards.
GGGTTGCGCATGCGGCGTTCGGGGGTTGACGCCGCGCAATCGTACGAGCGCCTTGGGGCCCAAGTAGTTACCCCCCCAGCGCCGCCCCGAAGATACTCCGAGTTGACTGATCGATAATCGGGCGCATCCGCGCCGCGAGACTGTCGCCGCGAGTTGGTGCTCCACACGGCAGTGCCTCCGGCCGAGAGCAAGAAAAGGAGACATGGGCGCCCGGCGACGATCGGGCCCCGAACGCGCCCGGGGAGTGGTGCGTGTCCGGAGCGCGCCCGCGCTGTGCTCCGCAGACCGCTGGATCCCGCGAAGCTGCTCGAGATCGCCGCGACGCGGGTCACGTAGCCCCGCCTTGTCCCGCCGGCGGGCGGGCGGCACCTTTCCCGGCATGCCTCCACGCCCCATCGAGCGCGACCTCTCGCCCCGCATCAAGGTCTGGCTGGCCTGGAAGGGCGGCTTCCTCATGGGGCCGAACTACTTCCACTTCCTCGAGGCGGTCGGGGAGACCGGGACGATCCGGGAGGCGGGCGAACGGGTGAGCTGGAGCTATCGCACCTGTCTCAACCGCATCCGCAAGATGGAAGCGGCCCTCGGTGGTCCGGTGCTGATCACCACCCGCGGTGGATCGGAGCATGGCAGCGCCCGCCTCACGCCGGAGGCGAAGCGCCTGGTGCGGCTCTTCGGCGAGTGGCGGGGAGAGATGCACCGGCTCTCCGACCAGGCGTTCCAGCGGGCCCTGAAGGGTTGATCGGGCCGGTTTCCCAGCCTCCTTCCGCGCCTCACCATCGGCCTGTAAGTTCCCCAACAGTCCTCTCAGTTCCCTCGATCTCGCCCCGGAAGTCCCATGGCCAAGGCTGAGACTCTCACCGCCGCCGAAGCGGCGGCGCTGCTGCATCTCCACGTCAAACGGGTGCAATCGCTCGCCCGCGCCGGCGAACTGCCGGCCACCCGGGTCGGACGGAAGTGGCTGTTTTCGCGGGCGCGCATCGAGGCGCTCTGTGGTGTCACCCGGACCGAGCAGCACACGCGCGGGGTGGAACTCAGCGCGCGCAATCAGTTGCGGGGCCGGATCCTTGGACTCCGCGGTGATGGCCTCATGGCAGAGGTTCGGCTGGAGATCGGAGGCCAGGAGCTGGTCTCGGTGATCACCCGCTCCTCGATGGATCGACTGAAGCTGCGGGTGGGCCAGGAGGTGCTGGCGGTGATCAAGTCGACCGAAGTCATGATCGGCAAGGAAGGAACCCACTAGTGCTGGCCAGGGCGTTTCACTTCACGGTCGCGTGCACCCTCCTTGCGGGCACTACGGTCCCGGCTGCAGCGCAGGCTCCGCGCGACACGCTGACGATCTTCGCTGCAGCCGACTTGGCGCTCGCCCTGCCGGAGATCGCGACCCTGTTTCAGGCGCAGCGGGGTGCCGCGGTCAACTTCGTGTTCGGATCGTCCGGGAATCTGGCATTGCAGATCCAGAATGGCGCACCGGCGGATGTGTTCTTCGCGGCCAACGTCTCCTACATCGATCGGCTGGTCGCGCAGGGGAGTCTGGTGGCGGGGACGAAGACACTCTATGCACGGGGGCGGATCGTGGTCGCCGTTCCGCAGGGTTCCTCGATCGCTTCGCCAGGCCTCCGCGACCTGCTACGGCCTGAGATCCGGCGGATCGCCATCGCGAATCCCGATCACGCGCCCTACGGCATTGCCGCACGTGAGGCGCTGCAGTCCGCCGGGCTGTGGGATTCCGTGCAGCCGAAGCTCGTGCTCGGGGACAACATCCGGCAGACGCTGCAGTACGTGCAGAGCGGCGCGGTAGACGCGGGAATCGTCGCCCTGTCTGTCGCGAATGTCCCGGGGATTCGCTTCAGGCTGATCTCGGATGCCCTGCATCAGCCGATCGACCAGGCCGCCGCGGTGAATCGCTCCTCGCGCCTCGCGCGGGTCGGAGCGGAGTTCATCGCCTTCGTCACCGGCCCTGCAGCGTGGCCGATCATGGAACGAAACGGTTTCATTCGCCCGCGCTCACGGTAGATCGGATGTCCCCCATCCTTCTTTCGCTCCAGGTGGCTGGCACCGCCACGGTACTCACGGTGCTCAGCGGGCTTCCGCTGGCGTGGCTGCTCGGCCGGCGACGGTTCCGCGGTAAGACCTTTGTCGAGACGACGGTGCTGTTGCCGCTGGTGCTTCCGCCGACCGTGCTGGGTTACTACCTGCTCGTGCTCCTGAGCCGGCAGGGTGCCATCGGGAGTCTGTTCGATCGATTCGGCATGGAGCTGGCCTTCACCTGGCGCGGTGCCGTTATCGCGGCCTGGGTCGGCTCGTTCGCCATGTTCACCCGCTCGGCGCAGGCCGGCTTCGAACTCGTGGACACCAGGCTGGAGGATGCGGCGCGGACCCTCGGCCGTTCCGAGCGAAGTGTCTTCTGGCATGTGACCCTGCCGCTCGCCTGGCGCGGGGTCGTCGCCGGCACAATGCTCGCCTTCTGTCGCGCGGTGGGCGAATTCGGCATCACCCTGATGGTGGCCGGCAACATCCCCGGCCGCACTCAGACCATTCCCCTCGCCATCTACGACCATGTGCAGGCCAACCGGCTCGATGCCGCGGACCAGCTCTCGATCCTCACCCTCGTGCTGGTCGCGACGCTGCTCCTCTTCGTCGGGCGGCTGACCCGCGCGCGGAGCTGAGTCCGGTGCTCTCCGTCGAGCTGCTCAAGTGCTTTCCCGGCTTCACCCTCGATGTGCAGTGGGAGGCCGAGGAAGGAGTGGTGGCCCTGTTCGGTCCGTCGGGTGCGGGGAAGACGCTGACGCTGCAGTGCCTTGCTGGCCTGATGCGCCCGGACGGCGGACGGGTCTCGGTGCGCGGCCGAGTGCTGTACGACTCGGTCCACGGCGTGCATCAGGCGGTCCGGGATCGGCGTCTCGGGGTCGTGTTTCAGGGGTATGCGCTGTTTCCCCATCTGACCGTCGCGGAGAACATCGGGTTCGGGCTGGACCGGGTGGCGCGACGCGAACGGCGCCGCCGGACCGACGAAATGCTGGAGCGACTGGGACTCGGCGCGGTGCGCGAGCTTCGCCCATCCGCCCTCTCGGGCGGCCAGCAGCAGCGGGCGGCACTGGGGCGCGCGCTCGCGACCGACCCCGACCTGGTGCTGCTCGACGAGCCGCTGGCCGCGCTGGACAGCCCGCTCCGGCGCAGCCTGCGGAACGACCTGCAGGCGGCCCTGCGCGGCTTCGGGAAGACGGCGATCGTGGTTACGCACGACCTGGCGGAGGCGTGCCAGCTCGCCGACCAGATCGTGGTCTACGACCGTGGTCGGGTGATCCAGTGCGGGCGCAAGAGCGAGGTCCTCGGCCGACCCGCATCACCCGAGGTGGCCACCGTTCTCGGTATCCGGAACATCCTCGAAGGGGTGGTCGAGGACGCCAACCCGGACTTCGTCCATATCCGCTGGCGGGGTCAGACCATTGTCGCGGCCAACTGGCCGGGCCATCCCGACCTGCCGTCCACCGGGAGGCGAGTGGCGTTCTTCGTGCGGCCCGAACATGTGCGGTTGCTACGGAAGGACCGGCCCGGTCCTGAGGTGGAGCGCCGCACCAATCTGATCGTGGGTGATATCGTAGGCGAAGTGGACATGGGGTCGACGGTCGCACTCCAGTTCCGCGCCGAAGGGGAGGGTGCCTCACCCGCGCGGGGGTACGACCTGGAGATCGAAGTGTCGCGCCTGGTGCACGAGAAGTTGTGCGTGCATTACGATCGGGCGTGGACGGTGTCGATCCAGCCAAGCGCAGTGCAGCTGCTGCCCGGGGGGTAGCGAGGACCGCGATCGCGCCGGATCGCCGGTCGATAGGTATCTTGTTGCCTATCGGATCTCGGTGCTGATAGATTGGGCCAGTCGTCCCGCTCCCAACTCCAGCAAACCTGCCCGCATTGTGCCTGAGCGCGCCTCGAGCACGAGCCGGTCGGTCTGGCGAAGGCCACAACATGAGCAGTCTCCACATGCACCGTTCGCGCTGGCTGCGGGGGGCGTGGCTGCTGGTGCTGGCCCTGTTCGGCACCCGGTCCGCCCGGGCCCAGGGGGCGGTTGCGGACAGCGCGGCGGTACGGCATCCGCAGGAGCAGGTCACCGTCGAGGGCCAGGTGCACGACGTCCATGTCTCCGCCCGGGGTCAGGTGACCTATCTCAATTTCGGCGGTGCGTTCCCGAACATCACCTTCACGGTGCACATCCCCGACTCGGTGGCTGCCAGGCTCGCCGACCCCGCGGCCCTGGCTGGGAGGCGAGTGCGGGTGTCCGGGCGGATCTGGATGCAGGACGACCGCTGGCCCGCCATCACGGTCACCGATACGGCGCAGTTGCACCGGATGGAGTAACACCGAATCTGCGACCGGGGTGGAGACACCTCCGGCCGCCACTGGCATCCACCACTCTTCAGTAAGGATGAACATGGGAGCCTTCGTTCGAGCGTCCGCCGCCGGTCTCGTCGCCCTGCTGCTTGCAGCGGGCTCCACCGCCGCGCAGCAGCCGGCCGGGGCTCCACCCCCGGCGCCGGCGGCCAAGCCGGCCCCCGCGTCCTCCGGCGTGAAGCTCAGCGGCTACCTCCAGGCCAGGGAGACCTGGCAACGGGACGCCGGGCTCACGGGCACGCTCAATCGCGCACGGCTGACTGCCTCGGGTGGCATCGCGACGGCGTTCACCTGGCGGATCCAGGGCGAATTCCGAACCGGCAATGTGGGGAACGGCAAGGCATCGGTCGCCCTGACCGACGCCTACATCCGCTGGAAGCACGACGACCTCGGAATCCAGGCGGGCCAATTCAAGACTCCGTTCACGAAGGAATACGTGACCAGCCTGGCGGATCTGGAGTCCGCAGATCGCTCAACGGTGGTGGATTCGCTGGCGCCGAAGCGCGACATCGGTCTGATGGCGGACTACGAGATTCGGAAGACCGCCACGGTCTACGCCGGGCTGTTCAATGGTGAGGGGGTCAACACCACATCCAACAAGGATTCGACCCTGCTCGGCGTCGCGAGGCTGGTCGTGCGGCCCATTCCGGAGATCGCCATCGGAGCCGGTGCCGCCCGTTACTTCGGCGACAGCACCCGCTACAGCGCCGACGTCAACTACGAGGGGCCGCGGTTCACGGTCCGCGGCGAGTACGTGGCCCAGGCGCGCGACAGCGCCGGCGGGAAGAAGGACCACGGCTGGTGGGCGCTCGGCGGGGTGCGGGTGGTCGATGCGGTGCAGCTGGTCGGCAAGTACGAAGATTTCCGTCGTGATCAGATCAGCCTCCAGCAGCGCAACAAGGCGTGGACGGCGGGCGCAAGTGTCTTCCTCGCCGGGAACGCGGTCAAGCTGACGGCGGAGTATGTGTCCCGGAAGGTGGGCGATCCGGGGAAGCGCAAGGGACTCGTGCTGACTCAGCTACAGGTGAGGTACTGAGATGGGTAAGACATTTCCGCCAGTCGATCGGGTACGGGGTGGTCCCGCCGGCCACCGGGGAGGGAGCGGCCGGTGGATCATGCTCCTCGGCGCGCTGGCCTCGATCGGGCTGCCCTCCTCGGGCGCGGCGCAGGCCCGCCGGGACGTGGTTCTCGCCACCACGACCAGCACCCAGGACTCCGGGCTGCTCGACTCTCTGGTGCCGAAGTTCGAGAAGCAGTGCCGATGCCGGGTCAAGACCATTGCGGTCGGCACCGGCCAGTCGCTGGCGCTCGGGGCGCGTGGCGAAGCGGACGTGGTGCTGGTGCACGCGCCGACGCTCGAGAGACGGTACGTCGCCGAAGGCCAATTCATCCATCGGCGGCTGGTCATGACGAACGACTTCGTGCTGGTCGGCCCCGCGACCGATCCGGCCGGCGTCCGCGGGGCCGGCACCCTGGGTGAAGCGCTCCGCCGGTTGAGCGCGGGCGTTGCGCCGTTCGCGTCGCGGGCGGACAGTTCGGGCACCAACATCCTGGAGCTCAACCAATGGAAGGCGGTCGGGGTGGTACCCTCGGGGCCGTGGTATCTTCAGGTCGGGCAGGGGATGGCCGCGACGCTCAAGATCGCCTCGGAGAAGGGGGCCTATTCGCTGACCGATCGCGGCACCTTCCTCGCGGTGCGGGGGGGACTGCAGCTCGAAGTGCTCTTTCAGGGCGCTCCCGAGCTGCTGAACATCTATCACGTCATGGAAGTGAACCCCGAGATCTGGCCCAATGTGAACCATGACGGCGGCCGGGCCTTTGCCGACTTCATGGTGGCGCCGGCGACCCAGGCATTCATCCGGACATTCGGCACGTCCGTGTTCGGTCAGCCACTCTTCGTTCCCCAGGCCGGCAGGCGGGAGGAGGATCTCCTCAAGCCGGCCTCCTGACTCCGGCCCCGGCGCGCATGGATCTGGTTCTTGAAGGTTTCAGGCACGCGCTGTCGATGATCCTGCGCGGCGATCCCCAGGTGATGGGGATCATGTGGCTCTCCCTTCGCGTCTCGGGGATTGCCACTCTGGTGAGCCTGCTGGTGGGTGTCCCCTTCGGGACCGTCCTCGCGCTGGCCCGGTTTCCCGGGCGGCGACTCCTGGTCGGCCTCATCAATGCCGGGATGGGGCTGCCGCCCGTGGCCGTGGGATTGTTCGTGAGTATCCTGCTCTGGCGGAGCGGCCCCCTCGGCTTCCTGGAACTGATGTACTCCCCGACCGCGATCGTGGTGGCCCAGTGCGTGATCGCCTTTCCGGTGGTCGCAGGGCTGACGGCGGCTGCGGTGCAGCAGCTCGATCCACGGCTCCGGCTGCAGCTCCTCGGCCTCGGTGCATCGCGCATCCAGGCGCTGGGCCTGCTGCTCCGCGAGGCACGATTCTCGGTCCTCGCCGCGGTGATGGCCGGCTTCGGCGCCGTCATCTCCGAGGTCGGCGCGTCGATGATGGTCGGCGGCAACATCCTGCACTCGACCCGCGTGCTCACCACGGCCACGGTCCTCGAGACCAGCAAGGGCAACTTCGATGTCGCCATCGCCCTCAGCGTGCTCCTGCTGGCGGTGACCTTCCTCGTCACCATGATCCTTACCCTGATCCAGCAGCGCGGGGCGCGGCCGTGAACGGGACTCCGGCGTTCGTCGCGGAGGGGCTCGTGGTGCGCTACGGCGGGCGCCGGGTGCTGGACGTGGACCGGCTCTCGCTCGTACCGGGCCGGACCCTCGCGCTGCTGGGTCCCAACGGCTCGGGCAAGTCCACGCTGCTCCGGGTGCTCGCCCTGCTGGAGCGGCCGGCAGAGGGGAGGCTCATGCTGCTGGGCGAGGGGGTGGCGCCCGGTGAATCCCGCCGGCTCGCGCTCCGGCGCCGGATCGCGACGGTCTTTCAGGCGCCGCTGCTCACCGACGCGACGGTCGCGGAGAATGTCGCCCTCGGGCTGCGGTTCCGGGGCATTCGCGGGGCGGGGACCGCGGCGCGGGTGTCGCGCTGGCTGGAGCGCCTCGGCATCGGTCATCTCGCGCGGCAGCGGGCGCGGACGCTGTCGGGCGGTGAGGCGCAGCGGGTGAGCCTGGCGCGTGCCTTCGTGGTCGAGCCGGAACTGCTCTTCCTCGACGAGCCCTTCGCGTCGCTCGACCTGCATGGGCGGGAGGCGCTCGCACTCGAGCTGGAGGCAATTCTGCGCGAATCGAAGATCGCCACCGTGCTGGTGACTCACGAACGGGCCGAGGCGATGATGCTGGGCGACGAGGTCGCGGTGCTGATGGAGGGCCGGGTGGTGCAGCGCGACGTGATGCGGGTGGTCCTCTCCCAGCCGGTGAGTGAGGCGGTCGCCAGATTCCTCGGGGTGGAGAATCTGTTCCGGGTGCGGGTCGGACCGCACCCGGGCGAGGAAGGTGAGGTGGAGCTCGCGGGCCAGCGCTTCTTCCTGCCGCTCTCCCCGGACATCCTCGACACGGCGGTGCTCTGCCTGCGTGCCGAGGATGTGCATCTCTCCCCGTCGGCGACGCCGCCGGATTCGGGGAGCGTCCGGCTGGCCGCCCGGGTGGAGCGGATGGTGCCGTTTGGCGTGCCATGGCGCATCCATCTCGACGCCGGCGTCCCTCTGGTGGCGCTGGCGGCGCAGCGCACCGTTGAGCGGTTGCGGCTCGAGCCGGGCACGGAGCTGGTTGCCTCCTTCGACCCGGCGCGGGTGCACGCGGTCCCGGCCCTGATCCCCGTCTGAACGAACGGCGCGGGCCGGGCTTCCGCGTCCAGACTTGCCGCTCGAGCCGTTCAGGGGCTAATCTCCCCGCCCTCGACCAACCTGAAGGCACCATGAGCGGACTCCCGAACATTCCCCGCCCGCAGAACGATCCGATTCTCGGGTATGCCCCCGGGTCACCGGAGCGCGCCGTCCTCAAGGCCCAGCTGGCGGCCATGGCGGAGGAGACGATCGAGATTCCGGTGATCGTCGGCGGCAAGGAGATCCGCACCGGGGACTTGCACGATGTGGTGAGCCCCCACGATCACAAGCGGGTGCTGGCGCGGGCGCACCATGCGGACCAGGCCACGATCGACGCGGCGATCCGCAGCTCGCGGGCGGCGTGGAAGGACTGGTCGGTGATGCGCTTCGAGGACCGGGCCGCCGTCTTCCTCAAGGCGGCCGATCTGCTGGCCGGCCCGTGGCGCGCCAGAGTCAACGCCGCGACGATGCTGGGGCAGAGCAAGACGGTCTTCCAGGCCGAAATTGACAGCGCCTGCGAGCTGATCGACTTCTGGCGTTTCAACGTCCACTTCGCGGAGAAGCTGTACCACGAGCAGCCCGGCTCGTCGCCGCAGGTCTGGAACCGGATGGAGCACCGGGCTCTGGAGGGGTTCGTCTACGCGATCACGCCATTCAACTTCACGGCGATCGGCGGCAACCTCCCCACCGCGCCGGCGATGATGGGCAACGTCGCAGTCTGGAAGCCATCGCATACCGCGATGCTCTCCAACTACTACGTGATGAAACTGCTGCAGGAGGCGGGGCTCCCGCCCGGGGTGATCAACTTCCTGCCCGGCGATTCGGTGCAGGTCAGCAACTCCCTGCTCGGCGACCGGGACTTCGCGGGCATTCATTTCACCGGCTCGACCGCGGTCTTCCAGTCGCTGTGGCGGACCATCGCCGAGAACCTCCCGAAGTACGCCAGCTACCCGCGGATCGTCGGCGAGACGGGGGGAAGGATTTCGTCCTGGCGCATTCGAGCGCCGATGTCGATGCGCTGGCCGTGGCGCTGGTTCGGGGGGCCTACGAGTATCAGGGGCAGAAGTGCAGTGCGGCCTCCCGGGCGTATGTCCCGGCGAGTCTGTGGCCGAAGGTGAAGGAGCGGGTGCTCGCCATGATTGCCGAGATCCGCATGGGCGACGTGCGCGACTTCCGGAACTTCATGGGCGCGGTGATCGACCGGCGGGCGTTCGATCGACTCACCGGCTATCTCACCCGGGCGAAGCAGGATCCCGGGGTGACGGTCCTCGCCGGCGGCGGTTCGAAGGCGGACGTCGGGTTCTTTGTCGAGCCGACGCTGATCCAGGCCGAGGATCCGAAGTACCGCACCATGTGCGACGAGCTGTTCGGCCCCGTGCTCACGCTGCACGTCTATCCGGATGCGCGCTGGACCGAGACCCTCGCGCTGGTGGATTCGACCAGCCCGTATGCCCTCACCGGTGCGGTCTTCGCGCAGGACCGGCGGGCGCTGGCGGAGGCGGACGCCGCCCTGCGCCACTCGGCCGGGAACTTCTACATCAACGACAAGCCCACGGGTGCGGTCGTGGGACAGCAGCCCTTCGGAGGTGCGCGGGCCAGCGGCACCAACGACAAGGCGGGGTCGATCCTCAACCTGGTGCGCTGGGTCTCGCCCCGGAGCATCAAGGAGAACTTCGTGCCGCCGAAGGACTACCGCTACCCGTTCATGGCAGCGGAGTAGCCCATGAGCCGGCCCTCATCCGCGGGCGGCTCGCGGTGGGTATATTGAACCCTGCGCGTTGACTCCCTTTCTCACGGACAGGTGTGCATGACGGTTTCGACGCTCTATCAGTCGCTCAAGGACATCAAGCTCACTACCGTGCGCAAGGCGATTTCGCCTGGTTCCTATGACCGGTCTGCCCTGCAGACCTTTGGCTGGTATGCGTTCGACCTGCTGCTCTACCTCGGACTGATGGCGGGAGTGTTCCTGGTCGACGCCTGGTGGGCCAAGCTGCTGCTGGGGATCGGCGCCGGCTGCGCGGTGGCGTTCATGTTCGTGTGGGCCCACGATGCGGCGCACGGCGCCCTCTTCAAGAGCGACTGGACCGCCGAGATTCTCGGCACGCTGTTCATGCTGCCGTCGCTCAACATGTACCGGTTGTGGTGCCATGGGCACAACCGGGTGCATCACGGGTTCACCTCGTTCAGCCCGGTCGACTGGATCTGGCGTCCGCTGACGCCGGCCGCCTACGCTGCCCTCCCCTGGTACCGGAAGCTGGTCTACCGCCTGGAGCGGTCGCCCTATACCTGCGCCCTGCACTATGTGAACAAGGTGTGGCTGCCCGGAATGGTCCTCTACCAGCCGGACAAGAAGTCGCGCGAGCGGCTCGGTTACAACGTGCACAAGGTCATCACCCTGGTCTTCGCGTCGCTGCTGTCGATCGCCGCCTGGATCTGGGGTGGCGGAGTGCTCGGGGTCCTCGCCGGGGTGGTGATTCCCTTCGTCGTCTTCAACTACTTCATCGCCCTGTTCGTGTATCTGCACCACACCCATCCGGAAGTGCCGTTCTTCGACCAGCGGCCGGAGTGGAGCAACACGATCGGACAGGTCTACTGCAGCATCGTGTGGCGCTGCTCGCGGGTGAGCGAGCTGCTCATTCACAACATCATGATCCACGTGCCGCATCATGTGGACGCCCGGATTCCGTTCTACCGGCTGAAGCGCGCCTACGGCGAACTGCAGCAGGAGTACGGCCAGTACATTCACGAGTACCGGTTCCGCTGGTCCACGGTGCGGATGATCTTCCGGCGCTGCAAGCTGTACGATTACGAGAGTAAAACGTGGTACAGCTTCCGCGAGGCCGCCGCCCTCGGCGCCCAGGTGTAGTCCTCCGTCCTACCCCCCGTCGCTTCAAAATCCGACCGACCTCTCGGCGCGCCCCCGATCCGCGGGGCGCGCTCTGCTTTCTAGTTTGATCCCGCAACGGTTGTCCCGCATCCGGCGGGGCAGGGGAATCATTCATGGAGGCAGTCATGCAGCACGTGCTCAAGGGGCTCGGCCTGGCCACGCTGTGTCTGGTCGCGATGGGATGCGGCGACGACAGCAAGTCCACCACCGGGGCCAGCACCGGCGGCTCGGCCATCGCGCCCGGGGCCGCGAACGCGCCGGCGGTCGAGACCAGCAGCGCTCCGCGGCAGGCCGCGGTCAGCAGTCTCCCGGTGCAGATCGAGGTGTTCGCGCCGGGAGCCGGGGACCATGCGGGAATCGGTGGCGCCGGCTGGTTCATCGACATGGAGGTGGACTTTCACGGTGCCGACCTGGCTACCACTGGCTTCAACGGCTTCCAGCTGACCGGCCCCGGTGTCCACGCCAACGCCGCGCCCTTCCCCAAGCCCGGCAGCCCCGGCCGTGACGAGAGCCTGCCGGGTCTCGTGGTCCTCTGCTCCACCAGCACCGTGGGCGCGGGCGCCGGACAGAACCTGGCTGGGCTGTTCAACCTGACCGGCGTGACCAACATCGACGCCGATGAGACCGAGCTCTGGGACACCTGGATCCTGGCGGGGCCGGCCTGCGGCAAGGGCGTGGCGTCGACCGTGCTGGTGGCGGTGGTGGCGGATCTCAACGAGGACGGCATCTACAACGACGCGCCCAATGTCGTCCCCGATGCCAACAACGACGGCAAGATCACGCCGGACGATGTCCGGGCGATCGGCCTGGCGTCGAACCTGGTGCGGATTCCGTTCTTCATCAACAACTAAGTCGCAGGGCTCCGGTACGGGCGTGCGGAGGATCGCCGCCCGTGCCGGCGCTTTCGCGGGAGGGTCGGCAGGTGCATCACCATCAGCTTCCCAATCGTCACGGGACTCGATTCGGACTCAGCGGCACGGGGTTGCTGATGCTGCTGGCCAGTTCGCGGATCTCCCCGGTTCGCGCGCCGGCGGGCACGGGCACGACCGGTTCGGTCGCGGTAAACAGCGGCGCCGGGGTGGCAACGGGTGACCTCATCGCCATGGGGACGCAGGACGCCGAGCTGAACGAGTCGATCGAGTCCGACAAGCTCGCGATTCACCGATTCGAGATCACCGGCGTCAGCCCGGGCACCTGGTCGGGGGACATGGCGGACGTCGTCCTGCACGGTCGGTTCATGATCCACGGGATCTCGCGGGAGGCCGATCTGCCCGCCCGCGTCGACGTGGGCGCGGACCAGGTCCGGGTCCGCGCGCAGGCGCCGTTCAACCTCCACGACTCTCCGCTCGGCGGTCCGAGCAGGACACTGAGCTTGCTCGGGATGCATGAGGATATCTTGGTGCACCTCGATCTGACCTTTGGCTCCTCTCCGGCGTGGCAGGCCCAGCTGGAACCGGCGAGCGGAGGGCCCGATGGCCGCTGATCCGATCGAATGGGAGCGCCGGGTCTGCCTGTCGTTCCCATGTGTGCTCGACAGCTACTACGTCCGCCGGGTGACCGGCCGGCAGGAGCGCTGGCTTGTTGCCGACACGCCGGACTCGCGGCCTTTCGGGGAAATGGTGGCGGCGCCGTTCTGCCCCCGTTGCGGTGAAAACCTGATCGAGGTGCCGCGAGAGGAGTTCGGAGGGGGTCGGGCGGTCGCCTAGCGGGCTGCGGGTCCCCCGGAAGGCGCGGCGTTGACCGATCCTCCCGGGGCCGATACCATGTGCCCTATCCTGTTCGGGGGTCAACCGCGATGGACCTTTCCCTGCTCCTGCTCGCCGCCGTGAGCCTGCTGCTCTCGGGGGCGTGCCTCGTCGCGGTGATGCGCTTGCGGCGCAAGCTCTCCGACCTGCAGATCCCGCAGGCGCATCTCGAATGCCTGTTTGAGACCTTCCCCGAGGCGCTCATGCTGTTCGGAACAGACGGCACGATCCTCCGTGCGAATGCCCGCCTGACGGAGATCTTCGGCTATTCGGTGGGCGAGGTGTTGGGCAAGAATGTGGATCATCTGCTGGCACCGGGCTTCCTGATGCCGGAGGGGCTGTCGGTCGGCACCCGGCTCGCCCGGGGCGAGACGGTATCGATCGAATCGCGGCGCCGGCACAGGGATGGTCACCTGGTGGATGTAGCCTTCTTCGGCAGCCCGATCCAGGCCGGCGGGCGGCACGTCGCGAGCTACGGCCTGTACCGCGACCTGATGCCGCGGCTCGCGGCCGAGGCGCAGGCTCGGGAGAGCCAGCGGCTGCTGGAGCTGTTCTTCTCGCAGTCGATGAACGGCTTCTTCTTCATGATGCTCGATGAGCCGGTCGAGTGGAACAACGCGCCGGACAAGGACCGGCTGCTCGACCACGTCTTCAAGCATCTGAAGATCACCCGCGTCAATGACGCGATGCTGGCCCAGTACCAGCTCACGCGCGAGCAGATGCTCGGCATGACGCCGGAGGATTTCTACGCCCACGATCCGGCGCACGGGCGCGCAGTGTTCCGGCAGTTTCTCGATGCAGGCCGCCGGCATACCCTCACCTTCGAGCGCCGGGCCGACGGCACGCCGATCCGGATCGAGGGCGACTATCTCTGCCTCTACGACGAGCTGGGCCGGCTCACCGGCCACTTCGGTATCCAGCGCGACGTGACCGAACGCTACCAGCAGGAGGAGGCGCTGCGACAGTCGGAGGAAAAGTTTGCCAAGGCGTTCCGGTCCTCGCCGTTCCCGATCACGATCGCGACGCTGGCCGAGGGACGGTTCGTCGACGTCAACGAGGCGTTCCTGAAGGATGTGGGGTATCCCCGGGAAGAAGTGATCGGCCGGACCGCGCTGGAGCTCGGGCTGTGGATGGATCCGGCGCGGCGCGCCGAGCTGGTGTACCGGCTCGAACGGGACGGGATGGTGCGGGAGTTCGAGTTCGAGGTCCGTAACCGCCGCAACGAGCATCGCATCAACGTCCTGTGGGCGGAGAGGATCACCGTCGGAGACGAGGCGTGCATGCTGGACATCGTGTACGACGTGACGGACCGCAAGCGGGATGAGGAGGCGCTCCGTCGCTCCGGCCGCGAGCTGCGGGCCCTGGCCGCCCGCCAGCAGACGGTGCGGGAGGAGGAGCGGACCCGCATCGCACGGGAATTCCACGACGAACTCGGCCAGGCGCTCACCGGCCTCAAGCTCGATCTCTCCTGGGTGCGGAGTCGCCTGGTGAAGGCACAGCCTGAGCTGGCCGACGGCCTGCAGTCGGCGATCGGGTGCGTGGACGCCACCGTGGACAAGGTGCGCCGCATCGCGACCGAGCTGCGACCCGGCGTGCTGGACCTGTTGGGGCTGGTGGCCGCCATTGAATGGCAGGCCCATGAGTTCAGCCGGCGGACGGGACTCGCCATCGAGCTGGACCTCCGCTCCGGCGATTCACCAGTGGACGATGCCCGCGCCACGAATGTCTTCCGCATCCTGCAGGAGGCGCTCACCAACGTCGCGCGGCATGCGGAGGCGGCGCGGGTGAGCATCACGTACGTGCAGACTCAGGAGGAGATCCGGCTCGAGGTGGCGGACGACGGGCGGGGGATCGACCCGAAGGTGCTTGTCGGCGCCGGTTCGCTCGGGCTGGTCGGCATCCGCGAGCGCGCCATCGCCTGCGGCGGGGAGCTGACGATCGACGGTGAGGTCGGGCGCGGGACCACCGTGCGGGTACGCATCCCCGCGTATACCACGGGCGCACACGAGGTGATGAGATGATCCGGCTGCTGATCGCGGATGACCACCCGATCGTGCGGGAGGGGCTGCGGCGCATCGCCGCCGAGCAGCCCGGCATCAGCGTCATGGCCGAGGCCGCCTCGGCGGACGAGGCGCTGCTCCGGGTAGCCGACACCCCCGTCGACGTGGTCCTGCTGGATGTGTCCATGCCGGGGCCCAGCTTCATCGACGTGGTGCAGTCGATCCGGCGGGACCATCCCTCGGTGCGGGTGCTGGTGCTGAGCGTCCATCCGGAGGACCAGTGGGCGGTGCGGGCACTGCGCGCGGGAGCCGCCGGGTACCTCACCAAGGATCACTCGCCGGAGCAACTGACCGAAGCCATCCGGAAGGTGTATCGCGGCGGCAAGTACGTGAGCGCGGCGCTGGCCGAACGGCTCGCCACCGGTCTGGAAGTCGGCGGCGCCACAGCGCCCCACGAGCGATTGTCCGACCGCGAATACGAAGTGCTCCGCGCTCTGGGTACCGGCCTCAGCGTGAAGGTCGCCGCCGAGGGACTCGGCCTGAGCCCCAAGACGGTCAGCACCTACCGGGCGCGGATTCTGGAAAAGCTGCAGATGCGTACCAACGCCGACCTGGTCCGCTACGTCAGCGATCACGGACTCCGGACCTGATCTTCGTTCCCGAGTGCGGCTGTCAGCCTCACGCCTACAGTCAGGTTCCACTGCCGCCGATAGGCGGTCGGTGCGGCGCAACGCAGCTTTCGCCTGCCCCTCGCGCAGGCGGAATGCTGATGCAGGTGACAGACCCGTCGCCGGGTGAGTGCCTCTTCCGGCAGCCGGATTCGGAGTTCCGGCGCCTGACGATGCAGGATGCCTACTGGAGCGACGCAACGAGCGTTCTGCTGGTCGAGGCCGGTCTCGCCCAGGGGATGCGAGTGCTCGATCTGGGCTCCGGCGACGGCGACGTGACCTTTCTCGCGGCCGGTCTGGTCGGCCCCGCCGGGCGGGTCGTCGGGGTGGATCGCTCGCGGGCGGCGGTGAGCCGCGCGACCGCGCGCGCCGCCGAGCTCCGGATGGACCATGTCAGCTTCCGCCAGGCTGACCTGGAGACGCTGGTGCCCGATGAATCGTTCGATGCGATCATCGGGCGGTTCGTCCTGATGTACCTCGCCAATCCCGGACAGACGTTGCGGCGGCTGGTGGCCCGACTGCGTCCCGGCGTCATCGTGGCGTTCCTCGATCTCGATACCAGCGTTGCCCGCTCCGCCCCCATGACCCCGCTGGTGGAGCGGGCGATCGACTGGCTCTGGGAGGCCTCGTGGGCGGCCGGCACGCCTTCCGATCTCGGCGCCAGGCTCTGGCAGGTGTTTCGCACCGCCGGGTTCAACCGGCCGCGGCTTCTGATCCGCTCCCGGCTGGAGCCGCCGCCGGCGCTGGCGGCGTGCCGCTACCTCGCGGAGACCGTCCGCAGCGCGTTGCCCATGATCGAACGTCACGGCATCGCCACGGCCGCGGAGGTGGAGGTCGACACCCTGGCCGAGCGGCTGAGTGCGGCCCTGCTGGAGCACGACGCGACCTTCTACCCACCCCAGGCGATCGGCGCCTACGCGAAGACCTGAGCGGTCTATCGCGGCTCCTTGTAGACCACTCCGGCCTTCATGACGAAGGCGACCCGCTGCAGCTCCGTGATATCGGTCAGTGGGTCGTTCCGCACCGCCACCAGGTCGGCGAGGTGGCCTGGCGCGACGGCGCCGAGTTCGTCCTGCTTGTCCAGCAGACGGGCGGCGGTGCTGGTGGCCGAACGGATGGCCTGCATCGGCGTCATGCCATACTTCACCATGTAGTCAAGTTCCTGGGCCTGGTTCTCGGTCCAGGCATAGCCGCCGGCGTCGGTGCCGTAGGAGATGTAAGGCAGCAGCCCCCGCTTCACTGCCTCGCCGAAGGCGGTCTTCTCCAGCTCCACCAGCTTCGGCCAGATCCCGCCCCGGCCCTCCGCGACGTAGGCTCCCACGAAGATCGTGGGGCACCAGTAGACCTTCTGGCGGATCATCCGATCGATCAGGTCGGGAGTGAGGCCGTCGCCGTGTTCGACGGTATTGAATCCGGCGCGGAGCGCGGCATCGATGCCGTCCCAGCCGATGGCGTGGCCGGCGATTCTGCGGCCCAGCCGGTGGGCCTCGTCGGCGAAGGCCTTGAGCTCCTCGTCGGTGTAGTTGACCCAGCTGTGCAGCCGGCCGTCGGGCGCAAGGTAGTAGCGCCGATCGACGTAGACCTTGATCCAGTCGGCGCCGTACTTCACCTGCTCCCGCACTGCGTGCCGGATGTTGTCCACGCCGTCGACGATCTGTACTCCCTCGGGCACGCGGAGTTCCCAGGAGTAGCCGGAGAGGGGATACATCCCCGTCGGCGCGAAGGCCCGGGTCGCGACGAAGAGCCTGGGGCCCGGGATGACGCCCCGGTTGATGGCGTTGCGCACGTCGACATCGGCGTACATCGCGCCTTCGCTCTCCAGATCGCGCATGGTGGTGAAGCCGTTCAGCAGCGCCGTGCGCACCGCCACTGTCGCCCGGATGGTGCGATAGGGGATCGACTCCTTGAGCAACTGGTCGTCGTAGTCGGCCGCGGTGATGTCGCCCTGCAGCAGGATGTGGGTATGGTTGTCGATCAACCCCGGGAGCACCGTCATTCCACCGAGATCGAGCAGCTGCGCATCGCCGGCCTGCGCGGCCATCTCCTGGTAGGGCCCGACCCTGGTGATGCGGTCGCCCTCGACCAGGATGCCCTGATCGGTGCGCAGCCGATCGGATTCGCCGTCGATCAGCCGGCCGGCGTGCACCAGGATGCGCGGGACGGGCGTCTGGCCGACGAGGGGGATGCTCGTGCGCGAGGAGCGGTACCACGAGCAGGAGATGGCGGTGGCGACCGAATGATGGCATAATGGCGAAGCCTCGCTGAAGGGAACCTTGGGCCGGGGGTGCATCAGGTGGCGAAAGAAAGACGGCGATCGTCGGGGGGCGATACGCCCATCATGATGCCCGACGCGAAGTCGCAGCACTCGAAACCCATCCGCTGGGGGCTCATCACCGCGACCGTCCTGGGGGTGCTGGCGGTAGTCGCCGGCATTCTCTACTTCTTCAGCGACCGCGCCATCGCGAGCCTGCGCGGCCTGTTCGGCGGCCCCTGAGCGTGCACCCCCTTCGACGAGCGCTGCTCGCCGTCTCGCTGGGCCTGCTCTCCGTTCGACCCGCTCCCGCACAGACGCCGGCCCCACCCCGCTACCATCCCCTGCAGCTCGATTGTGGCCGGTATCGGCAGCAGGTCAAGAGCACCATCCTGCTCGAGGCAGGCGGCCAGCGTTCCCGGGAGACCACCGGTCGGGATGGCACCCTCGTCGTCCATGCCGCGCCGGTGGATTCGCTGATCCACCTGGAGGCCTGGTTCGATACCCTGACAGTCTGGCGCGAAGGAGCCGGCGAGCACCTTGAGCCGGAGACGGACGGCATCATCGGCGGCCGTTATCAAGGTACCCTGACCAGGGCCGGTGGGTTCACGGCGATCGACCGGCCGTTTGTCCCCGACGAGATCGCCCAGGTGGCCGATGTCGGGGACGCCCTCGAGGAGCTCTTCCCCCCATTGCCGGACGAGGGGCTCCTTCCCGGGGCGGCGTGGAAGGATCCGCTCGGGACGGTGATCCTGCGGATCCCGGACGGCAGCGAGGCCGGCCATCGGGTGGAGCGCTACCGGATCAATCGCCGCAGCGAGCGGGAGGAGTCTCGGCTGCTCTCCGACTCGACGGCAGTCAAGGCGGAGCGCGAGGAGACCGAGACGTCGGTGCTGACCTGGTCCGGCGAGCTCGGGCCGGTGCGGTGGGAGCGGGAGATCACGGTGGAGGTCACGGTGCCGGCCGGCGGGCCGGTCCGGCAGCCCTTCCGGACCCGGATCGAGCAGACGATCACGGTGCAGCGGGTGGCGGGAGGGTGCGGCACGTCCTCCCCGGGGAGTTAGGGAGCGACGGGCTCCACGGCCCGATAGACGTAGTCGTCGGTTGCGGTGGTCTCGGTGAGCGCCGCCTCGATGATCTCGTGCCGGGGGCTCAGGGTGCACACCGGGTCCGTATTGGTGGCGTCACCGGTGAGCGCGAATGCCTGGCAGCGGCAGCCGCCGAAGTCCTGGGCTTTGCGGGGACAGCTGCGGCAGGGCTCCTGCATCCAGGCGTCGCCGCGGAAGGCGTTGAAGATCGGCGACTGCTCCCAGATCCAGCCCAGGGCATGATCGCGCACATTCACGAACTGGAGATGGCTGATCTGGGTGGCGCCGTGGCAGGGGAGGGCGCGGCCTTCCGGAGTCACCAGGATGTAGACGTTTCCCCAGCCGCCGTAGCAGGGCTTGGGATACTTCTCGTAATAGTCGGGCAGCACGTAGAGGATCTGCATCTTCCCCTTGTACTTCCTGATCGCCGCCTCGGCGATGCCGCGTGAACGTTGGACCTGCGCCTCGGTCGGCATCAGCAGGTGCCGGTTCTTCTCCGCCCATCCGTAGTACTGCGTATTCGCCAGCTCCAGCCGGTCCGCGCCCAGTTCTGCCGCCATGGCGATGATCTGCTCGAGGTGATCCAGGTTGCCGCGGTGCAGCACGACGTTAACCGAGAACGCCAGGTCGAGCGACTTCACCAGTGCCGCGCCCTCGTACTTCTGCCGGCCGAGCTTGATTCCCGCGATCCGGTCGGCGTTCGCGGTATCGGTGTCCTGGAAGGAGATCTGGATGTGGTCGATGCCCGCTTCCTTGAGCCGCTCGGCACGGGACTGGGTGAGGCCGAGAGCGGAGGTCACCAGGGTGGTGTAGAGGCCTTCGGTGCGGGCGTGGGCGACCAGCTCCTCCAGGTCCTTGCGCACCAGCGGCTCGCCCCCCGAGAGGCCGAGCTGCAGCACGCCGAGGTCCCGGGCCTGGGTGAAGACCCGCTTCCAGTCATCGGTCGAGAGCTCCGCGTCGGCCCGCGACATCTGCAGCGGGTTGGAGCAGTAGGGACAGTGCAGCGGACAGCGGTAGGTGAGCTCCGCCAGGAGCGTGGTGGGCTGGTTGGTCATGGCTCGGCGACTCGATGACTCGGCGCCTGGGCGCCGTCCGCTGGAAGGGTGACGAGATCCCGGCGCACCATGCCCTCGAGGAACTCGGTGACGTCGGCGTGCACGTCCGCGCTGTAGCGCTCGCCGAGGATCCGGGTGATGTCGCCCACAGTGTGCGCGCCGTCGCAGAGCTCGAGGATCGCCTTGCCGGTGTCGTTCAGGAACATCGCCCCCTCGGGGTAGAGGAGCACGGGCCGCTGGCGCACCCGGTCATAGCCGATGCGGGCGAGCCGCCAGAGGCGGGGGCGGGTAAGCGGGGCGAGTGACATTCCGGGCGCGCTCAATCCTTGTACGCGTTGTGGATCAGGTCGATCATCGCCCACAGCATCTCCAGCTTGAAGGCGAGGGCCTCGAACGCCATCCGCTGGGTCTCGACCGTGGTGCAGTGCTGCTGCACGATGGCCAGGCCATGCTTGACGTCCCGCGGCGCCTGAACCAGCCGGCTCTTGAAGTAGTCGAGCCCCTCCGCCGGAATCCACGGGTAGTGGATGGGGAAGGACTCGATCCGCTCCTGGTGGATCCGCGGCGCGAACAGCTCGGTGAGCGAGGAGGCGCAGGCCTGCACCCACGGCTTCGACTTGCAGAACCAGACGTATGACTCGCAGACCAGGCGGACCGAGGGCAGCACATGCCGCTCGTCCTCCATTTCCTCTCTCGGTACGCCCAGCGCGATGCCCAGCCGGATCCACAGCTCGATCCCGCCCTCGCCGGGACGGGTGCCATCGTGGTCCACGATCCGCTGGATCCATTCGCGCCTGACCGCCGGGTCGGGGCAGTTGGAGAGGATCGCGCCATCCTTCCGTGGCACCACCCGCTGGTACGCCAGCCGGTTGGCGACCCACCCCTGGAACTGCCGCCGGGTGAGCTTCCCCTCGTACATGAGCCGATGGAAGGGGTGCTGCACGTAGTACGAGCCGTGGAAGTTCCGGAGGGCGCCCTCCAGTTCGGCTGGAGTGAGCGGCCGGCTCAGCTCGGGGATCGGCGGCTTGGGAGGAGTGGCCAGCTCCGATGCGCGCAGCTCGGTCGTCAGCGTCATATCGTGAACCTCATGCCGTCGTCTCCCACGACCAGGCCCGCCGATTCCACCGCCCGCCGTTCCGGCGAGTCCTCGATCAGGATGGGATTGGAGTTGTTGATATGGGTATACACCTTCTGCCGGCAGGGGAGCCGCGACAACAGGGCGAGGCTCCCGTCGGCCCCCGACACGGGAAGGTGATCCATCTGTCGCGCGGTGCGCTCGGACAGGCCCAGGCGAATCATCTCGTCATCGGTCCAGAAGGTGCCGTCGAAGAGCAGCAGGTCGGTGCGGCCCAGCCGGGCCAGCAGGTCCCCGTCGATCGCGCCGCATCCGGGGACGAACCCCAGCCGGCCACCGCTCTGCTGGTCCTCCACGATCACGCCCACCGTGTGGCCGGGCAGTGAGCGGCGGGCGAAGCGCGGCGGATCGCCCGGCACGGTGAAGGGCGTCAGGGTGAGCCCAGTCGCGCTCCCGTCGGCGTAGCGGAGCGGTGCCGGAGTGTCGAGGACGAGCTCGGTCACCGCCACCGTCGCGAAGGCGAAGGTCACCGGCAGGATCCGCGAATCCTCGGTCAGCACCTCGATCACCGCATGAGTGGCGTACAGCTGCAGCTTCCGTCCCTCGCGCAGCAGGGCGATACCCAGGGTATGGTCCAGCTCGGCGTCGGTGGTGATGATCCCCTCGACCGGCACATGCCGAGTGCCCGCCGGTTCCCCGATCGTCAGCGGACGGAGCTGATCCCGGACATCCGGAGAGGCATTGAGGAGGAACCAGCGTGCGCCGTCGGCGGAGATGGCCGCGGAGGACTGACTGCGGGGATGGGCTCGCCGGGGATCCGTGCGGGCGACCCGGCACGAAGGACACCAGCAATTCCACTGGGGGAAGCCACCACCGGCGGCGGTGCCGAGCAGGACGACCTGCATGCAAAGGAAACGGGGCCCGCGATGGTCGCGAGCCCCGTCCGGTTCATCGCGACTTAGAGGGTCGCGACGTACGCGGTGACTTCCATCGTCACAGCGACGATCTCAGCTTCGGGCTTGGTCCAGGTCATCGGAAACTCCAGCGAGAGAGGTAACGCAGCGTTGGGTTGAATCACCCAGTCAGTGGGAGGGCCACCCTGACCATGCCCGATAGAACGCATTCGCCGTGCCGTCTGGCGACTCGACCGTACTGCATGGTATAGGCGATTGTCTGACAGAGACTTACGGTGGCCGCCGGCGATCGAGGTCGGACGGAGACTGGGTGCGGGAACCGGTGACGGTTGGGTGTTCTCACCCACCGATCTGGTACTTCTTCATCCGGTAGCGGAGCGTGTCCCGGGAGATCCCCAGCCGCTGCGCCGCCCGGGTCTGATTGCCGCCGGCCTCCCGCAGCGCCTGCTCGAGCAGCGACTTCTCCCATTGATCGAGGGACATCCCCTCCGGCGGGAGGGCCTGCTGCTCCACGGACCGACGGGCCGACGCCGACTCCTCCGCGGGAGCCGGCGCCACGGGCATCTCCCCGCTCCTGCGATCGGCGCCGACGGGCTCCTCCGCCGGACGGGTGAGCGACAGGTGTTCCGGCGACAGCTCGGTGCCCCGGCTCCAGAGCACCGCGCGCTCGAGGACGTGCGACAATTCGCGCACATTCCCCGGCCAGGGATAGCTGAGCAGGAGCTGCCGCGCTTCGGCACTGATCCGCCGCACGTCCTTGCCGTATTTCGACGAAAACCGCTTGAGGTAGTGATCGGCGAGCAGCAGGACGTCGTCCCCGCGCTCGCGCAGCGGCGGCAGCCGGAGCAGGAGCACGGCGAGGCGGAAATACAGATCCTTGCGGAAGCGATCCCGTTCGGCCTCCCGCTCGAGGTCGCGATTGGTCGCCGCGAGGATGCGCACGTCGATCTTGCGGTCCCGGATCCCGCCGACGCGACGAACCACCCTATCCTCGATCGCCTTGAGCAGTTTGCCCTGGAGCGAGATCTCCACGTCGCCGATCTCGTCGAGGAAGAGGAACCCGCCCTCCGCCGCCTCGAACAGCCCGAGCTTCGATTCCTTGGCATCGGTGAACGCGCCACGCTCGTAGCCGAAGAGCTCCGCCTCCATGAGGTTTGCGGGGAGCGCGGTGCAGTTCACGTCGATGAACGGCTTGCCGGAGCGGGAGCCGGAGGTGTGAATGGTGCGGGCGATGAGCCCCTTGCCGGTGCCAGTCTCGCCGGTGATGAGTACCGGAGGTGTTTCATCGAGCGCGGCGATCTGCCGCGCCTGCTCCAGGAGCTGTTGCATCACCTTCGAGGTGCCGATCACGTCGGCGAACGGCACGTCCGGGGCCACCCGCTTGCGGTAGTAGGACAGCTCCTGCTTGAGCGCGCTGGTCTCCCGGGCCCGGTCGGCGAGCAGCTTCAGCTCCTCCAGGTCGAGCGGTTTCTTGACGTAATCGAAGGCACCGAGCTTGACGGCAGCCACCGCCCCCTCGATCGAGCCATAGGCCGTCATGACGACCACGGAAATCGCCGCGTCGAACTCCCGGATCTTCTTGAGCAGGGAGATCCCGTCCATCCCGGGGAGCCGCACGTCGGTGAAGACCACGTCGGGCCGGAGCGACGGCAGGAGCTGCAGCGCGGTCTCCGCATCCCCGGCGACCTCGGTCTCGTAGCCCGACTCCGAGAGGAACGCCTTGATCGCCCGGGCGAGGGTGCGCTCATCGTCGACGATCAGAATCGTGGAGGTACTCATGGCGCGGAAGATACCGGCAGCCAGACCCGGACGGTCGTCCCGGCCCCAGGCTGGCTCTCCAGATCGAGCCGCCCGCCGTGCTGCTCCACGAAGCGCCGGGCGGTCGCGAGGCCGAGTCCCGTGCCCTCCTGCCGGGTGGTGAAGAACGGCTGCCCCACCGAAGCCAGCGCCTCGGCCGGGATGCCGCGGCCGCTGTCGGCGACCACGACGGCCACGCCCGCCGCGGTCTCATGGTCGCTCGCAGTCGTGGCCGTGAGCGACAGCGTGCCTCCCGTGGGCATCGCATCGAGGGCGTTGGCGATGAGTTCGACCAGCGCCTGCTCCAGCTTCATCGGGTCGACCTGCACCTCAGGGAGGGTGTCCGGCACGTCCACCGTCAGCGCGACCCCCTGGGTCCTGATCCGTTCCGCGAACGCCGGCAGGACCCCCTGGACCAGCGCGCCGACCCGCTCCGGCAGCGGATGGAATGGCGCCGGCCGGGAGAAAGTGAGCAGATGGGTGATCCGCCGGTCGAGGCGATCCACCTCCTCGATGATGGCGCGGAGCTGTTCGCCGGCGGCGGGGGAGTTCAGGGTGCCTGAGGACCAGTTGCGCCGAGGCGCGCAGGCTCGCCAGCGGATTGCGGAGTCCGTGGGCCACGGCCGCGGCCATCTCGCCGATCGAGGCGAGCTTCTCGGACTGGACCAGCCGGTCGCGTGACTCGCGCAACTGCGCCGTCATGCCAGCGAAGGCGATGGCCAGCTCGCCGATTTCGTCCCGGCTGCGCGACTCGATCGGATGATCGAGATTGCCGCCCCCCACCACCGCCATCGCCTGGCGCAGCTCGCTGATGGGGTGCGCCAGGCTTCGTGCCATGAACCATGCGGAGCCGATGCCGGCGGCGAGTGCCACGAGGAAGATCGCGACCAGTACCCGCTTCTCGTCCTGGACGATCCCCTCGACCCGGGCAAAGGCGCCCTGCACGCTGCTCTCGCGGGTGCGGCGGTAGATCTGCCGGTTGAGGCTGGTGAGCGCCGGCTGCAGGTTGGTCTTGAGCGCGACCTGCGCGATCGCATACGCCTGCTCGCGCTTTCCGTGGTCGACCAGAGTGAACACCGAATCGCCGACGGCGACGAACTGCCGCTGGATGGCCGCGATCGCATCGGCGAGCTGCGTCTCGTCCGGACCCAGCTCGGATTTCCACTGTTCGAAGCGGTAATCGACTACCTGTCCGGCGAGCACGAACTCCTTGCGGGCGCTGGGATCCAACCCGCTGAGGTAGCGCCAGATCACCTCGCTCTGGTCGAACATCGCGGTCTCGAGCTCGGCGTAGATCCGGTTGCGGCCCAGCCGCTCGCCGAGGGTCTCGAGGGCGCGTTGTTCCAGCGCATTGCTCCGGATGGCCTCCGCGCCGATCAGCAGGGCGGGGAGCACCATGAGCGAGACGCCGAGGAGAAGCTTCCGCTGGAAGGTCACGCTGGAGAAGCTACAGGCTCCGGGCCACTGCCACCAACCCGTCGAGGAGGGCATCGAGGTGCGCCGGGCCGGTGCGGGGGTTCATCACCGTCACCCGGAGCAGCCGCCGGCCGTCGAGCAGGGTGGTGGTGATCCACCCACGACCCGAGCGGTTGTACTGCTGACGCAGCTCGAAGTTCAGTTCGTCCAGCGCGGCGCCGGTGACCGTTCCGTCCCCGACGTACCGGAAACAGAGGATGTTGGATTCGGGTTGGTGCACGGTCTGAAAGGCCGGGTGCGCCCGTACGGCCTCGAACAACGCCATGGTGGTATCGCAGAGCCGGTCGTAGAAGCGGCCGATCCCGTTGGCCCCATGGCGCTGCAGGGCGACCCACAGCTTGAGCGCATCGGCGCGCCGGGAGCACTGGAAGCTGCGCACCCCCTGGTCCCAGATCCGCCCCGCGCCCTTGCCATGAAAGAGGTAGGGCGCACGCTGGGCGAAGGCCTGGTCGAGCTCCCGCTCGTGACGCACCAGCACCAGTCCCGCCGAGAGCGGCAGCAGCATCGCCTTGTGCGGGTCCCACGCCAGCGACCGGGCCTGCTGCAGTCCCGCGAGGCGGTGGCGGTGCCGCGCCGACAGCAGCGCCGAGGCGCCGTGGGCGCCATCGACGTGCAGCCAGAGCCCGCGCGCGGTGCACAGCTCCCCGATGGCCTCGAGATCGTCGAAGGATCCGACCGGCGTGGACCCCGCCGTCGCCACCACCGCCATCACGGCGCGTCCCTCGCGCTCCAGCCGATCGAGCACCTGGACCAGCACCTCGGTGTCCATGCGGTAGTCACGTGCGGGCACCGGAATGCCGGAGCGGAGCCCGATGCCCAGTTCGCCGATCGCGCGGGTGACGGCGTAGTGGGCTTGCTCGCCATAGACGATCACCGGCGGGTTGGCCCCGACGCCCTGTTCCCATGCGTCGGGGAGTGCCGTCGCGCGGGCCGCGAGGAGCGCGGTGAACGTCGCCTCCGTCCCGCCCGAGGTGAGGGTGCCGCCGCACTCCGCACCGAGTCCCGCCAGATCCCCGAACCAGCGTACCAGCCGGTGCTCGATCGCGTTCACCGAGGGGGACATCTCCCGGACCGCGGTGGAGTTGTTGAGCGCGCTGATCAGGCTCTCGCACCAGATGGTGGCGGGCAGCGGCGCCGAAACCTGGTGGCCGAGGTACATCGGGTGGGTGAGCCGGGTGGCGTCGCTGATCACCTCCCGCTCCAGCCGGGCGACGATTTCGGTCAGCGGGTGACCCTCGAGGGGCAGGGGCTCGTCAAAGCGCTCGGCCAGGGCATCGGGGGAGAGCGCGGTCGAGACCGGGCCCTCGCCACGGGCCGTCGTGGCGAGGTACCGGCTGACCAGATCGAGGAAGAGGGCGCCGGCCTCTGGTGAGGCGTCGGCATCCAGCTGGGCCAGCAGGTCGTCGTGCATCCCCAAACCTAGCGCGGGATGGGGCGACTTCGGAGGGGCTAGTGCGCGCCGCCGCCTCCGCCCTGGGTCCGCCCGGTGCGGAAGGCCAGCAGCAGCGGCAGGGCGGCGACGAAGGTCACGCCCATGATGAGGAAGACCTTCTCGAAGGCGATGACGCTCGCCTGCTGATACAGCTTCAGGTCGAGCAGTTCGAAGGCGCGGGCCTGGGCCTCCTGCACCGTTCCGCCCAGCCGCAGCATGCTCCGGGTCACCGCGTCGAGCCAGCCGGCGGTGGTCGGCTCCGCGGGATTCAGGTGGGCACGCAGCGCCTCGCGGCTCTGCTCGGTGAACCGGGAGAGGATCGTCGCCGTCACCGCAATGCCGAAGCTGCCGCCGAGCTGGCGCGAGAGGTTGAAGAGGCCGGTGCCCTGCGCGAGCTGCTGCGGCCGGAGATCGGCCACCGCCACCTGGGTGAGCGGCACGAAGATCAGTCCCAGCCCCACCCCGCGCAGGATCATCGGCAACACCGTGTCTCCCATGCCGATGTCGAGCGTGAAGTGGTAGTGCAGCCACATCGACCAGAAGAAGAGGCCGACACCAAGGGTGATGAGATAGCGGGCGTCCATCTTGCCGGTGATCCGCCCGGTGACCGCCATGGTCACCGCACTGGCGAGCGCACCGGGGAGAATCACCTTGCCGGTGTCCCATGCGGTATAGCCAAGGTGCGACTGCAGGAATACCGGCAGTGCGAACACGCTGGAATACAGCGCGAAGCCGAGGATCAGGCCGAACACCACGCCGGCGGAGAGCTGCCGGTTGCCGAGGATGCGCAGTTCCACCACCGGGTGTTCGGTGGTCAGCTCGTGCCAGACGAACCCGACCAGCGAGATCGCCGCGATCACCGCCTCGATGCGGATCTCGGAGGAGTCGAACCAGCCCTTGGCCTCGCCGCGCTCGAGCATGATCTGCAGCGCGCCGATGCCGGCGATCAGCAGCAGCAGCCCCAGCCAGTCCACCGAATCCGAGCGTTCGTTGGCGTGGGAGGGCTCCGGCACGTAGCGCCAGGTGAGCATCGCCGCGGCGATGCCCAGCGGGATATTGATGTAGAAGATCCAGGGCCAGGAGTAGTTGTCGGTGATCCACCCGCCGAGGGTCGGGCCGAGCGTCGGGCCGACCATCACGCCCATGCCGAAGATCGCCATCGCCTTGCCGCGCTCGTGCAGCGGAAAGACGTCGAACAGGATCGCCTGGGCCGTGGAGATCAGGGCGCCGCCGCCGATCCCCTGGATCACCCGGGCGCCCACCAGCTCGGTCAGGGTGTGGGCGTTTCCGGCGAGGAACGAGGCGACGGTGAAGAGGATGATCGAGCCGGTGTAGTAGTTCCTGCGGCCGAACCGGTCCGACAGCCAGCTGGTGAGCGGCAGGATGATCACATTCGCAACGATGTACCCGGTGCTCACCCACGCGATCTCGTCGAGGGTGGCGCCCAGGTTCCCCATCATGTGGGGGATCGCGACGTTCACGATGCTGGTGTCCACCAGCTCGAGCACGCTGGCGGAGACCACCGCAAAGGCGATCAGGTAGCGGTGCCGGTAGACCTCTTCCCGCGACAGACGTGCCTGGCGGGCCGGCAGGGCGAGTGTGGCCACGGGCTACTTCGTGGTGATCGTGGCGACCACGGACATCCCCGGGAGCAGCCGGTGAGTGGTGTCGACCCCGCCGTCCACCGCGATCCGCACCGGCACCCGCTGGACCACCTTGGTGAAGTTGCCCGTGGCATTGTCCGGCGGCAGCAGCGCGAAGCGCGCGCCGGTGGCCGGGCTCAGGCTCTCCACGTGGCCGGTGAAGCGGTGGCCGGGAAAGGCGTCGACGGTGAAGCTCGCCGAGTCGCCCACGGCGATGTGCGCCATGTCGGTCTCCTTGAGGTTGGCCGTGACCCACACCTCGTGATCGGGAATGACCGACATCAGGGTCTGCCCGACCTGCACCAGCGCACCGGGTTCCACGGTGCGCCGCCCGACGATGCCCGATGCCGGTGCGGTCAGCACCGTATAGCTCAGCTGCAGCCGCGCCGTCTCCACCGCCGCCCGCGCACTCAGCACCCGCGAGTCGGCGGCGCTCACCGCCGCCCCCGATGCGGTCACCTGGCTCCCCGCGGCGGCCGCCATCCGTTTCGCGGCGTCGAGGTTGGCCTGCGCCGATTCATATGCCGCCTGGGCCGCGTCGAGCTGCTGGGCGGCCACGATCTTCTGGGCCGCGAGGCCCCGGATCCGCTCGAGGTCCGCCGTGGCCTTGCGCAGGGCCGCCTCCGCCGATGCCACCGTGGCCTGGGCCGACTGCTCCTGGGCCTCCGTCGCCGCGAGTTGAGCCTGCACCTGCCCGGTGCGGCCGTGGTTGCCTGCGGCCGCGAGCGCGGTCGCGAGGTCCGCCTCGGCCTGCGACAGCCGGACTCTCAGGTCGCGGTCGTCCAGCACGACGAGCGTGTCGCCCTCACTCACCGCCTGGTTCTCCTCTACCCGCACGCCGGCGACGAAGGCCTGCACCTTCGGAGCGATTGGCGTGATGTGGCCGTCGACCTGGGCGTTGTCGGTCTCCACGTGGGTGCGGGAGAACTGGTAGCGGCGCCAGCCCCACATGGCGACCACGATCGCGGCGGCGGCGGCGATGAACGGAAGAATGGGCCGGCGCCGCGGCGCGGGGACGGCAACGGGGGACGTCATGATCGGTTCCTGAGCAACGGTGGTCACTGGATCTGCTCCAAGACGCCGAGCGCGCGCAGGGCGACGAGGCGCGCGACGGCGGCGTTGACACGCGCCTGGATGAGACCGTCGCGGGCGGCGACGAGCCCTCCCTGGGCGCTGGTGGTTTCGACGGTGCCGGCGACGCCGGCGGCAAAGCGTTCCCGGGCCTGCGACAGCTCCCGCTCCGCCAGCCGCAGCCGCTCGGTGGCGAGCTGCACCTGGTGATCCGCGGACGAAAGGTCGAGCAGCGCCTGCCGCGTATCGGTGGCGATCTGCCGCTCGAGGTCATGCTGCCGGAGCTGCTGGGCCTCCAGCCGTGCGGCCTGCTCCTGCTGCCGCGCGGGGCGCCGCAGGCCGTCGAAGAGCGGAATGCTGAGCTGGAGCGCCACGTTGTAGCTGCCGGCGAGCGAGCTCAGCGTGGTGCCGCTCTGCAGGTAGCCGCCCGACAGCGAAAGGCTGGGGACATACTCGTACCCGATCGCCTTGAGCGACCGCGCGATCACCCGGGTGCGGCTGCGCTCGGCCTCCATCTCGGCGCGATGCTCCAGCGCGAAGCCGACCGCGGCGTCGGGGTCGCGAGGGATTCCGGCATCGGCCGCCGCCAGCGAATCCGCCAGCACCAGCGGCGTTTCGGGGGGCAGGTCGAGCGCGCGCGCCAGGTCGAGCAGCGTGCGGTCGCGCTGGTTGCGGGCGACCTCGAGCTGGGTGAGCACCGAGGCGAGCTGGACTTCGCTCCGGGTGCCGTCGATCGCGGCGCTCACCCCCGCCGACACCAGCTGACGGGCCTGGTCGAGGAGCGAAGCGGCCACCGCGCTGTCAGCCTCGCGGGCCCGGACCGTCTCCCCCGCGCTCAGCGCCCGGAGATAGGCGAGGCCGGCCCCGGCCGCGGTCAGCTCGCCCACGGCGCGCGCGTCGGCACCGCTTGCCAGCGCGGAGTCCTTGGCGGCGCGAAACCGCGCCAGCGCGCTGGCATCGAACAGTGTCTCTGAGGCGCGAAGCTGGAACCGCCATACGGTGAACGGGTCGGTGACGCCCTTCGCGAAGGGAATCCCGAACTCGTCGATATTTACCGTCTGGCGGGTGGTGGAGGCGCCCAGGCTGAGCGACGGCAGCAGGTCCGCCCGCCGCTGCCCCACCCGGGCGTCGGCGACCCGCTCGTTCAACCGGGCCAGCGCGACGGCCACGCCGCGCTGTCGCCCCATCGCGACCGCGGCGGGGAGAGTGAGGGTCACCGGCGCAGGCGTCTGGGCCTGCAACGGCAGTCCGAGCAGGAGCGCGGGCATCAGTATCAGGGGGAATCGCATCTTACTTCTCCTGGGCCTGCTGACGGAGCAGCGCATGCACGTACAGGTCGGTCAGCCCGGCGAGGGTCTCGTCCGAGCTGATCGGCGCCGGGTCGTACTGCTGGAAGCAGTGGCGGTGCTGGGCGAGCTGGACGCAGAGGATCTGCAAGGCCCGCGCAGCAAAGGCGCGGTCGAGCGTGCGGAACTCCCCGCTTGCGACGCCCCGCTCGATCACCGACTCGATGACCCGGCGGCCCCGGAGGATGATCGTCTGGTAGTAGAAGCGCGCCAGCTCCGGAAAGCTCGCCAGCTCCGACATCACCAGCCGCGACAGCCGCAGGTGTTGCGGCCGGTTGACCTTCTCCCAGTAGCGGGCGATCAGCGCCCGGATGAGCCCCTCGGCGCTGCCTTCCCAGCTCTTCACGAACTCCTCGGCCGAGACGACGGAGGTCTCGACCATCGCGCGGACCATCTCGCGGAAGAGCACATCCTTGGATTCGAAGTAGAGGTACAACGTCCCCTTGCTCACGCCCGCCCGGCGCGCGACCTCCTCGCAGCGGGTGCCGGTGAAGCCGCGCTCGGCGAACACATCCAGCGCGGCCGCGAGGATCTCCTCGGGGCGCGCATCCGGCCGGCGGCGCCATTTGGGGCGACTGGGGACCGGCTTGCGGCTGGCTCGGGGCATGAAAGGCACTCCAGAATAAGTAACTGACCGGTCAGTAATGTATTTTCCGAATCCGATCTGTCAACTCTGCTTCGGCGGGGCCGCTTCCCTCCCGCCGGTTCGTCGCCCTTCACTCTTGCTGCAGGCCCATGCCCAGCACTACCTTAGACTCACTCACCGCCGGAGGCCCTTCTCAATGCCGGATCGGTTTCTCAGCTCCGACGACTACGACGAACACGCCCACCAGCTCTACAACGAAGGCCGCTTCGACGAGGCGCTCGACCTCCTCCAGGACGGCATCCAGCTCTATCCCAACTCCGTGGAACTCCACGTCGGGATGGCGTATGCCTACCTCGCGAGGGAGGATGTCGCCTGGGCGCGGCGGAGCTTCGAGCGGGCCCGGGCGCTGGACCCTGACCACGAGGACACCCTGGCCGGCTACGGCGAGGTGCTCCTCAAGCTCGGCGAACGGGCGGAGGCGCTGCAGGCCTTCGACCGCATCCTGGCGCTCGGGTTCAAGGAAGATCACGAGCTGATGCTGCAGGTCGGGCGGGCCCTCTTCCGGGAGGGGTTGCTCGCCGCGGCGCAGACAGTTCTTCGAGTATGCGGTTGCCGCCCAGACCGACTGCCCCGAGGCGGCCGCCTGCGTCGGCTACGCCTGTCACCGGTTGAACGACGACGGCGGCGCGCTCTACTGGCTCCGCCGTGCGCTGCAGATCGATCCGCAGTACAGCGAGGCCCGCATCTACCTGGCCAACATGCTGTACGACCGGAGCGAGTCCGAGGCCGCGATGCACCACCTGCACCAGACGGTGCCGGAGGATCACTTCGACGAACTCGGCATCTGGCGCTACGTCGAGCTCAAGAAGACCCTCTACCGGCTGCCCGACGACGATCCCGAACTACGCCCCTGGTTCGCGCGGCTGGGCGAGGTGTCGGGGGAGCCCGACGCGGTGGATCAGCTGCTCGCGGAGGTCGAAGCCACCCAGCCCGACGGCACGACCCGCGATCCCACCCAGCTCGAGCTCTTCGGCACGTCTGCTCACCGAGTTGCAGGCGATGCAGAAGCGGACGGTGCCCGCGGGCACCCACACGATCGCCGACTCTGAGCGGGAAGACCTTCCGCGGGACCTGGGACGAGATTCTCGATCAGATGAAGAACTCGGACCGCGACTGGGCGAATGCGCCGGTGCAGGAGTTCATGGTGGATCTGGCTCGTCGCGGCGCCGCCGAAACCGGCGTCGTCATCCCCACCACCGACGCCGAAGCCTTCCTGCGCGGCAGCGCGCAGGCGGGCGTAGTGCGCATCATCCAGTAGCACCAGCCACCAGGGAAGAGGGAAGGGGAAAGGGGGTGCGCACCCCTTTCCCTTTTCGCTTTTCCCCGCTGTCGCTTACCGTTCCTCCCATGCCGACTTACACCATGCCCGCCTGGACGACCGGCGTGCACCGCGAAGTGCTGCCCAACGGCCTGACCCTTCTCGTCCAGCGTGACCGATCCGCCCCGGTGGCCTCCGTCGTCACCCATGTGAAGGCCGGATTCTTCGACGAGCCCGACGACTGGGTCGGGATCTCGCACGTGCTGGAACACATGTTCTTCAAGGGCACCCCCACACGCGGCGTCGGCGCGATCGCAAAGGAAACCAAAGCGGCGGGTGGCTACCTCAACGCCAGCACCACCTACGACCAGACCAGCTACTTCGTGGTGCTCCCTGCCGACCGGCTGCGCGAGGCGATCGACATCCAGGCCGACGCGCTGATGCACGCGCTGATCGATCGGGACGAACTCGCCCGCGAGCTGCAGGTGATCATCCAGGAGGCGAAGCGGAAGCTCGATCACCCCGGTGCGGTCACCCACGAGACGCTGCATGAGGTGATGTACGACCGGCACCGGATCCGCCGCTGGCGGATCGGATACGAGCAGGACCTTGCGAAGTTCACCCGCGAGGATCTCTTCGGCTACTACAGCTCGCGTTACGTGCCGGGCCGCACCATCGTCGCGATCGTCGGAGATGTCGACGAGGCGGAGGCACTGTCCCTGGCCCGGGCGGCCTATGGCGGGTGGGCCGCGGCCGAAGGCGCGGTGAATCCGTCGCCGACGGAACCTCCTCGCCGCGCGGTGCGCGCCAGAACGCTTCGTGGCGACGTGACCCAGTCGGAGCTGGCCCTCGGCTGGCGCGGCGTGCCGGCGCTCGACCCGCGCGCGGTCCCCCTCGACCTGGCCGCCGCCGTGCTCGGCAGCGGACGGGGAAGCTGGCTCTACCAGTCGCTCCGGGAGACCGGCATCGCGACATCGGTCAGCGCGCATCACTATTCGCCGACCGAAATCGGGGTCTTCTCGATCGGCGCCGAGTGCGATGCCGACCGCATCGATACCGTAGTCGACCGGATCGCCGAGGCGACCGCACGACTGGCCCTCCACGGTCCGGGCCCCGAAGAGCTGGAGCGTGCCCGTACCCTGCTGCTCTCGCGCTGGTCGCGCCGGATGGAGGAGATGGATGGCCGGGCCGCGTCGCTCGCCGGTGCGGAGGCGCTGAAAAGCTATCGGCTGATCGATCGCGAATTCGCCGAGCTCGCCGCGACGACCGGCGACCAGGTGCGAGAGGCCGCGGCGCAGTGCCTGGATCCTGAGGCGGTATCGGCCGTCGCCTATCAGCCGCGCGACCGGGGCGCCGATCTGACCCAGGACCGCCTCGCGCGCGCGTTCGCCCTGACGGCCATCGGCGGGAGCGCGCGGGGAACCGGCGCCGCCCCGCGAGTGACCGCCCCGCGAACCGGACCGGCCGGATCACTGCCTCGCCCCGAGATTCAATCCGGGGTTCATCACGTCGCCCTCCCCGCCTTCGACCTGCTGGTCCGTCCCAAGTCCGGCGTGCCGCTGGTGAACCTCGGGGTGTACCTGCCGAGGGTCGCCTTCGATCCCGCCGGCCAGGCCGGGGTGAGCGCCCTCGCGGTGCGCGGCGCGATCCGCGGCGCCGGAGACCTGGATGCAGCGGGGCTGGCCTTCGCCTTCGAGCGTCTCGGCGGGACCCTCGCCTCGAGCGTGGCTCTGGACTGGCTGGGTCTGGGGACCACCGTGCTGGCGAGCAATCTCGGTGAGGCGGCATCTCTGCTGGACCAGGTGCTCACGCGAGCCGCGGTACGCCGAGGAGCAGGTCATGGCCGAGCGGGGTCTGCTGGTGGAGGAGACGACGCAGGTCAGCGACGACATGTTCCGCTATCCCTTCCAGCTCGCCTTTGCCGCCGCATTCGGCGAGCAGGGCTATGGCGTGCCCGCGCTCGGCTGGCCCGACCAGTTGGGCACGGTGTCGGTCGACGACGTGCGGGCGTGGCACCGGCGCGCCCTGCTCGGTCCGCGAGGTGTAGTCCTCGCTGTCGGCGACCTCGATCCCGAGGCTGCGCTCGCCACCCTCGGCGCCGCCTTCGGCCGGCACCCGGCGCGGCCGGCGGCGCCGCTGACGAGTGCCGTACCCTGGGCGCTCGGTACGGAGAATGTCACCCGAGTGGTCCCCCGCCAGAAGGCGCAGTCCGCGTTCGCGATGGTCTTTCCTGGGCCCTCGCGGCGGGACCCGACGCGCCATGCGGCGGAGGTGTGGAGCGCGGTGGCGAGCGGGCTGGGCGGACGGCTGTTCGAAGCGCTGCGCGACCGGCGGTCGCTTGCCTACACCGTCGTCGCGTCGTCGTGGCAGAAGGCGCGCGGCGGCGCCTTCGTCAGCTACATCGCCACCGCACCGGCGCGGGAGGAAGAGGCCCGTGACGAGATGCTGCGGGAACTCGGCCGCTTCGCGGCAGAATGGGTGACGCCCGCCGAGCTGTCCCAGGCGACGGAGTACCTCGCCGGACAGACGGCGGTCAACCGGCAGACCAATTCCGCGATCGCCGGCGAGATGCTCGACGCATGGCTGGCGGGAGAGGGGCTCGGCGATCTGCGGGACCCCGCGGGGCACTATCGCGCGGTGACGGCCGAGCAGATCCGGGAGGTGGCGGCCCGGACACTGAGCGGCGCCCGGGGCGAGGGAGTTGTGCGCGGCGCCGCCTAGACTCGAGGAGCGAGGGATCCCTGCCGCATCTAGCGACGCGCCCAGCCAGGCCCGCTGGAGTTCGCCGCCCCAGCCGCGGCCGACGCGCCGCTCAACCCCGTTGCCATGGCGGTGGCCGCGCTGGCGCTGTGACATGCACCGGGCAGCGCGCGCCTGCCGTCCTACCCTCTCCGCCATCGAGCCGCCCGTCGCGGGATCAATGGGTGCCAGACGCCCGCCCCAGCAGGTCCAGCACCACCCGCGTTCGGAAGTCGAAGATCCGCCGCAGCTGCAGGGCGATCAGCGGCCAGGCCAGTTCGCCCAGCGGCGCAACCGGTAGCCGGTACCGCACTTCATCATCCATGCGGGTCCCGCCAAGCTCATCGCGGAATCGATGGGTGTGAACCCACATTCGGTACGGCCCCTCGATCTGCTCATCCACGAATCGCTCCCCCGGACGCCAGACCGTGATCAGCGTGCGCCAGTGTAGCGGGACGCCGAACAGCGCCAGGCGGTATTCCGTGGTCGTGCCCGCGCGGCACGCGAGGGGGTCGGGGGTGTTGATCCGGAAGTGCAGCTCCGGCGGGGTGATTCGCTCCAGGTTGGTCGGGTCGGCGAAGAAGGCGAAGATCTCCGGGCGCGGGCGCGGCAGCCAGAGGCTTCGAACGAGCCGGTGGATCACTTCCCGGCGAGCATCTTCTGCACCCGGGCGCGGAACATCTGGGCGATGGTGCGCCCCATTTCGGTCTCGGTCGCCACCCACTCGGCGTTACGGAACGCCCGTGGCGAACTGGCCTGGCGGATGGCATCGAGGTATGGCTCCACCCGGGCGAAGAGAAAGAGGCCCTCGCCGCTGTTCTCCGCGAGGAAGTCGGCGTGGATCACGCCATGCCGGGCCATGCTGTAGACCATCTCCCAGTATCCGGTGGTCTGGCGCCAGGCCCGGTTCAGAGGATGGTCGGTGCGGAGCACGGCGAGCGCTTCGTCCGCATTCCTGGGCCAGTAATCCCGATTGATCGCGTTGCGCGACTCGCGCATGACCTCCTCGCGGCGGAGATCGTAGATCTTGAGCAGCAGGTCGGCGTCGAAGTGGTCGGGCAGTTCTTTGAGCATGGGGAATGACCGGATGGCAGTGGGCGGAAGGGACGGGATCAGGTCGCTGGGACGGTGGCGCCGAGCCGGCGGGCGATCACATCCACCGCGCGCTGAGGCGACGTGGTGCCGGAGGTGAGCACGTCGACCAGGCACGCGCCGCCGGCAGGGCGCGCGTGCAGCACGATGTGGCCGCCGTGCCCGAGCAGGCTCACGGCGATGCCCTGCGGTCCGGAGCGGGTGATGGGCGGGCCATGGGCGGTGATGCCAATCGCGCCCGCGGCCGCGATGGTGAGCGCAGCGAGGGCGTGTTCGTCGGCGAGCGCTGGAGCGGTGATGCCGCCGAGGTCGGTAATGCTGTGGGAGAAGGTGGCCATCGGCGATCAGCCATCGGCGGACGGCGGGCCGTCGTCCTGGCTGGCGGCGGCGCACCGGAAACCGACGGCCCCTGAGCTAGAACATCGAGATGGCCAGCAGCGAGCGAAGGTTGTCGTTCGTCACCCGCAGGCGTGCTGAGAGCAGCCGGGTCATGGACCAGAGGATCTTGTACGCCATGTCCCGGTTGAAATCGAGCAGGATCTCGAAATCGGGCCGGGAGATCGTCATCAGCGTCACCGGGCCGTTGGCGATGGCATCGGTGCTGCGTTCGGAGCGGTCGAAGACCGCCATCTCGCCGAAGCAGGACCCCTGCTTGAGCACGGCCAGCGCCTCCTCACCGGAACCGGGGATGTTGCGGCTGATCCGCACCTCCCCGGCCACGATAATGTAGAACCGGTTGCCCGGCTCGCCCTCCTTGAAGACGTACTGTCCGCCCGTGTACTTCTGCTCCTTGCAGATTTCCGCGACGCGCGCAAGTTCTCCCTCATCCAGGTCGGCAAAGATCGCCGTCTTCTTGAGGAGCTCGAGATCCATGGTCGGGTGCGGTGAGGGGTGAGCGGGCGGCACAAGCGGCAGGTCCGAGGGCCGGAAACCCAAGCTAGTCCCGGGAGAGAAGGGGAGCAAGGTCAGCCGTCACCGCGCCGCCGCGGGGTGACGATCGCGGATCTCCTCACCCTGGCCCGTCTGCCGCTCGCCGTCGCCTTCCTGGTGATTCCCGACGCGCTCGCCCGGCTGCTGATTCTCGCCGTGGCCGCGGCCACCGACCTGCTCGATGGCGCCCTGGCGCGGCGGATCGGCAGCTCACGATTCGGGGCCTTCATCGATCCCGTCGCGGACAAGCTCTTCATGCTGGCCGCCTTCCTCGTGGTGGCGTTCTCCGGCAGACTCACCTGGTACGAAATCGCCGCCGTCCTCCTCCGGGATCTCGTCGCCACCATCGCGTTCGTGGTGACCTACGTCTCCGGCCGCGCGATGGCGATCCCCGCGCGGCTCGGTGGCAAGGCGGTCACCGTGGCGCAGGTGCTCACCCTCATCGCCTTCCTCACCGAGTCGCCGCTGCTGCGGCCGCTCGCCTGGGCCACCGGCGCGGTGGCCCTGTACGCGATCTGGGACTACAACGCCGCCGCACCCCGGGCCAAGCGTCCCGTCGGGGAGTAGTGGCGCGGGTCCCCTAGCGGGGCCTGCCGGCAGGTGGTATAACGGTAGTCGGCGCCCGGTGCCCGACCGCCCGACTGTGCCGGAGCATCCGAGGCGTCCGACCCATTCTCCAGCATCGCCATCTCCAGCTCGCACCGCCGCGTGCGCGCCAACGGTCCGGCCGCCTCGCGCGCGAGGCGCCGCGCCATACGGCAGCAGCCCCAACTCGCTGGCCGACACGGTCGGCACTGATTCCGCCAGGCGGTGGACGGTGCGCGAAACCGGAGCCGGTGGGGCATGGCCCCTCCCGCAGCCGGCGGATGACAGGGGGCAGATCGTCCGGAGGGCCGGTGGTCGACGGCAACACTTCCCAATCCCCAGGAGAAGATGGAAATGGCTGAAACCGGGAGCGAACACGACAAGAAGGTGCTGCACCGGATGGGCTACGCGCAGGAACTGCACCGGCGGATGAACCTGTTCTCCAACTTCGCGATCTCGTTCTCGATCATCTGCATTCTCGCCGGCGGCATCACCGCCTTTCCGGTCGCACTGGGCGCAGGGGGTGGGTTTTCCGTCGCGGTGGGCTGGCTGGTTGGCGGCTTGTTCGCCATGAGCGTCGCCGTGGCCATGGGACAGATCGCGTCCTCCTTCCCGACCGCTGGCGGGCTCTATCATTGGGCCTCGATCCTGGGCGGACGGGCCTGGGGCTGGGCGACGGCCTGGTTCAACCTGCTCGGCCTCATCTTCGTGGTGTCCTCGGTCGATGTCGGCGTCTATCTGCTCTTCAAGTCTCTGGTGCTCAAGCCCATGTTCGGGATCGAGCCCAACTGGCAGCTCGTGCTCTCCCCGGCGTTCACGATCGACATGTGGCAGCTGATCGCGGTGGGCATCCTCCTTTCGGCCCAGGGGCTGATCAATCACTACGGCATCAGGCTGACCACGATGCTGACGGACTTCAGCGGCTATCTGATCTTCGTCGTGGCGGTGGTGCTGGTGGGCGCCCTCCTGGTCGGCTCTCCGGTCTCGCTGGACTTCAGCCGTCTCGTTCATTTCGAGAACTACACCGGTGACGCCGGCGGGGGCGTGTTCCCCGCCACGGGTGTGGCGCCGTTCGCGTTCCTGCTCGGACTGCTCTTCGTCTGCTATACCATCACCGGCTTCGACGCCTCGGCGCATACCTCCGAGGAGACCCACGACGCCCAGGTGAATGTGCCCAAGGGCATGTGGACGGCAGTCCTCGTGTCGTGGCTCGCGGGCCTGGTCATGGTCTGCACCTTCGTGCTGGTCATGCCGAGCGTGCCGGAAGGCGCCAAGCAGGGGTGGAACTCCTTCTACTATCTGTACGAGGCGTCCGGCATGCCGGGGGGTGTGCGCGCATTCCTGAGCATCGGCATCGTCCTCGCGAATTTTCTGTGTGCGCTCGCCGGGATGACGTCCACCTCTCGCATGATGTACGCCTTTGCCCGCGACGGCGGTCTGCCGGCCTCCAAGACCCTCGCGCACGTCAGCACCAAGTTCCGTACCCCCACCTACGCCATCTGGACCACGGTCGTGATCGCGTGGCTTTCCGTGGTGTACGGTGACGCCTTCGTGGTGCTCGCCACCGGCTGCGCGGTCTTCCTGTATCTGTCGTACACCATGCCCGTGGTGGCGGGGCTGCTCGCCGAGGGCAAGGGCTGGACGGAGAAGGGGCCGTTCAACCTGGGCGCATGGTCCAAGCCGATTGCCGGGTTCGCCGTGCTCGGCGCGATCATCCTGGCAATCACCGGCTTCTTCCCGCCCAACGAGAAGGTGTTCTATCTGACGATCGGGATGATCGTGGTGATGGTGGGAGCCTGGATGGCACTCGAAAGCCGGCGCTTCCTGGGCGTACCGATGGGCGCCAAGATCGCGGAGCGCCAGCGGATGATCGCCGAAATCGAAGCCCGTTACGAGAAGCTCCCGACGGAGTGACTCTCCGGCGTGGCAGCGCATCAGTGCTGCAGTGCAAGGGGAAGGGGAGGGGGTGGACTGTGTTCCACCTCCTCCTTACTTCTTCCCTCCCCGATCCCATCGCCCACTTCCACCCAGTTCGACGCCATGTCCAACCTCCGCCGCGCAACGCTCACCTGGACGCACGGACTGGCCTTCGAAGGCGGCGTACCAGGCGGGCCCAGCGTGGTGATCGATGGCGACGCCGCCGCCGGTCCGGGCCCGATGGTGACGCTGCTGCTCGCCGCGGCCGCCTGCAGCGGTGCCGACGTCGTGTCCATCCTCGAAAAAATGCGCACCGGCCCGACCAGCCTGCGCATCGAGGTCACGGGGACTCGCCGGGAAATCGAGCCGCGGCGTTACACCGCCATCCACTTGGTCTTTCACCTCGCCGGGCGCGATCTTGATGAACCGCGGGCCCGCCGGGCGATCGACCTGTCGCTCACCAAGTACTGCTCGGTGGTCCACTCGCTGGCGCCCGACATCGCCATCACCTACGACGTCGTCCTGGGATGAGCCGTCGGTGAGGGCACTGGCCTGCGCCGGCCTCCTGCTGTTCGCGGCCGTCTCCCGGGGAGCCGCTCAGGAACCCACGGGCCTCGAGGCGGGCGTGGTCGGAATCGCGACGCTTGCCGACCGGGACTTCGCAGGGGGCGGGTTCTCCATCGGAGTGCGTCCCGGGGGCGGAGCCCGGGTCCTGCTGTCGCTGGTGGCCGGTGCAGAGCGCCGCCAATTTGCGGCCCGCGGCGAACTCGTGGGTCACCTGCTGCTCGCGCCCCGGAGGCGGGATGGCCTCGGGGTCTACGGGCTGGCTGGGGTGGCCGGCGTGGTGGGGGCGAACGACGCGGGCGTGCTGGTCCTGGGGCTGGGCGTGGAGGCGGCGCCGGCAGGAAGGAGCGGCTGGTATCTCGAGGCAGGAGTAGGGGGCGGGGTGCGGATTGCGGCGGGGTGGCGCTGGCGCTGGCTCAGTCTGCCCACACCGGCGGAGCCGTAAACGGGAACGCCCCGGCAGGCTGCCGGGGCGCGTCGTTGCTCTGGTGCTTGGCCAGGCCGCTCAGTTGACGGTCGCGGTCTCCGTCTCGGTTTCTGCGGAGGGCGCCGCGGGCCGGTTGGCGACCGGCTGGCAGTACCGTTCACCGAGCAATCGCAACTGCCCCAGCTCCTCCTCGGACAGGTCTTCGTACCGCTCCGTGAGGTAGCTCATGGTATCGTCGAACCACTCCTTCTGGTGCTCGGGCAGGGCTTCGAGAACGCCGCAGCGAAGAATGTGACTGAAGAGTTCATCGCGGGCCTGATCGAAGAGCCGGGGTGCAGCAGGCGGGGTCGAGGAACGACGGGGGGGCTTACCTTTTGCCATTCTATGATGTCTCCAAGGGCCAAGATGTCCGGTGTGAATATAACCGGGCGCGACGCCTTCGGGCAATTGCGGGGTTTGCCCCCCGGGATGCCGGGGCTGATTAGATTCCCCCCCGAGCCGGACCCGGCGGCGTCGCGCCGCCGGAACCCGGCGGGCCGGGAGACGGACGCATGAACGACCACGATGAGCTGTACGGAAAGGCACGCGAGGAGCAGCTCCTCGCGCTGCTGCGGCATCTCGCCGCGCGGATCGCCGAGCTCGACCGGACCGGGCGCCTGCTCGACGCGGCGCCGGAGCTGCAGCGCCTGCTGGGCGACGCCCGAAGCGAACTGTTCCATTACGAAGTCCGCTGCACCTACGACTCCCCGGAAGAGGCCGAGAGCCGGCGGATCGTCGACGAGGCGCGGCAGGGCTCATTCTCTCCCGACGATCTGGAGGACGAGGAACCATGGCGGCCGCCGCAAACGGGTTGAACCGCTTCTATTACATCCTGGGGGCGGTCGCGGTGGTTGGCGCCGGCGCTCTCATCTTCATGGCAGGGCGCAAACCGGTCAGCATTCCGGCGAATCCTGTCATTTCGATTGGTGATACCAGCGGATTTCACGGCTACTACCTCGGCTCCGACAGCGCCCCGCTCACGGTGACCGAGTACGCCGATTTCGAGTGCCCCGCCTGCCAGCAATGGTACGCCGTCCAGTTCCCGACCATCGAAGAGCGTCTCATCCAGACCGGCAAGGTTCGCTGGCGGTACCGGGACTTTCCGCTCGACGCGCCGCATCCGCACACCCGGCTGGTGGCCCACGCGGCGGCCTGCGCGGACGAGCAGGGCAAATACTGGCCCATGAACCAGCGCATCTACGCCTGGGAGCCGCGGTGGCCGGAGATGAGCATGAGCGCGGCGGCCAGCACCTTCC
Organism: uncultured Gemmatimonadales bacterium; assembly: GCA_963825065.1. Classification (GTDB taxonomy): domain Bacteria; phylum Gemmatimonadota; class Gemmatimonadetes; order Gemmatimonadales; family GWC2-71-9; genus JADJOM01. Next base: position 180,511 of record CAWGRU010000019.1, on the reverse strand, counting down.
GGGGCTATGCCAAGGAGCTGGGGCTCGACCTCGGCAAGTACGACGGATGCATGCAGGCGGCCCGCTACGCCGGACGCATCCAGGCAAGCCAGGGGGAGGGGATCCAGGTGGGAGTCCAGTCGACACCCACCTTTCTGATCAACGGACAACTCTACGCCGGCGGGACCAGGGTCCACTACGACATGCTCAAGTCGCTGCTGGACTCGCTTCAGGGCACACCAGCCAAGTAGCATGCGCACCCGCATGGCGATGGCCCTGTTCAGCCTGGCCGGGCTGTTCGACGCGCTGTACCTGTACCTGCACAAGCTCGGCATCATCGGGGAACTGGCCTGCGGGACCGGTGGCTGTGAGACCGTCCAGCTCTCTCCCTACGCCATCTTCCTCGGGGCACCGGTGCCGCTGATCGGCCTCGCCGGGTACGGCCTGCTGCTCGGACTGTCGCTGCTCGCGCTGCAGCAGCCGGCGGAGCCCCGCTGGCCGCGGCTGCTGTTCGCGATGTCGGGTGTCGGCGTGCTCTTCACCGTCTATCTCACCTACCTGGAACTCTTCGTCATCCACGCCATCTGCCGGTGGTGCGTGGGCTCCGCCGTCATCATCCTGCTGATCTTCGTGGCGGCCTGGCTGGACCGGCGCTCGCCGGCCGCCGCGCACCCCACATGAGCGATCAACACGGCCAGCCGGCCCCGACGGGCAAGGCGCTCGCCGCGCTGTCACTGGCCGCCCTCGGCGTGGTCTACGGGGACATCGGCACCAGCCCGCTGTACGCGCTCAAGGAATGCTTCGGGGAGGCCCACGGCGTCCCGCCGACCCGGGAAAACGTGCTCGGCGTGCTCTCCCTGATCCTCTGGTCGATGAACTTCGTGATCTCCTACAAGTACATCGCGCAGGTCATGCGGGCCGACAATCGCGGCGAAGGGGGCATCCTGGCGCTGCTCGCGCTGGTGAGCGGGCACGAGGGAAAGCGGCGCATCGTGCTGGTGATGTTCGGGCTGTTCGGCGCGGCACTCCTCTACGGTGACGGCGTCATCACGCCGGCCATCTCGGTACTGGGCGCCATCGAAGGCATCGGCTTCGTGGCGCCGGTCTTCAACTCCTGGGTCGTGCCGCTCACGGTGCTCATCCTGTTCGTGCTGTTCCTCTCCCAGCGATTCGGCACCGCGGGGATCGGCATGGTCTTCGGGCCGGTGATGGTCGTCTGGTTCACATGCATCGCGCTGCTCGGCATCGGCGGGATTCTGCACGCGCCAGGCGTGCTCGTGGCAATCAACCCGTGGTACGCGGTGCAGTTCTTCATCCGCGACGGGGTGCAGGGCTTCCTCATTCTCGGTGCCGTGGTCCTGGTGCTCACCGGCGGGGAGGCCCTGTACGCCGACATGGGGCATTTCGGCCGCCGGCCGATCCGGCTGGCGTGGTTCGCGGTGGTGCTGCCGGCGCTGATGCTCAACTACTTCGGCCAGGGGGCACTGCTGCTAGAGCGCCCCGACGCGGCCTTCAATCCCTTCTACGCCCTGGTCCCGCCACCGCTGCTCGTGCCGATGATCGTGATTGCCACCAGCGCCGCGATCGTCGCGTCCCAGGCCCTCATCTCGGGCGCGTTCTCGCTCACCCAGCAGGCGGTGCAGCTCGGTTACTGCCCCCGGGTGACGATCACCCACACCTCGGAACGGGAGCGCGGCCAGATCTACGTGCCCGAGGTGAATCGGGCCCTGATGGTCGCCTGCATCTGGCTGGTGCTGAGCTTCCGCTCCTCGACCAACCTGGCGGCGGCCTACGGCATCGCCGTCACCGGCACGATGGCCATCACCACGGTGCTCTTCAGCGTGGTGGCACGGGAGCAGTGGGGCTGGAGTCTCACCAAGGCCTGGAGCGTCTGCGGCCTGTTCCTGTTCGTGGACCTCGCCTTCCTCTCCGCCAACCTGGTGAAGTTCACCCATGGCGGCTGGTTCCCGATCGTGGTGGCAGCCCTGATCTTCACCCTGATGTCGACCTGGAAGCGCGGGCGTCTGCGGCTCAACCGGATCATGGAGGAGAACTCGCTCCCGATGGAGCTCTTCCTCAACGACATCGCCAAGCGCCTGTCGGTGCGGGTACCAGGTACCGCGGTGTTCATGACGTCGCATCCCGGCGGCGCCCCGCCGGTGCTCCTCCACCACGTGAAGCACAACAAGGTGCTGCACGAACAGGTCATCCTCATGTCGGTGAAGACCGAGGACGTACCCCACGTCAGCGAGGAGGAGCGGGTCAGCTGCGAAGCCCTGGGACAGAAGTTCTACTCGGTCAAGGCACGATACGGCTTCGTCGAATCGCCGGACGCCATCGAGATCCTCCGGGGGCTCCAGGCCTGGGGAGTGTCGGTGCGCCCGATGGATACCACCTTCTACCTCGGGCGCGAGACCCTGATCGCCCGTCCCGACCCCAAGCCGGTGCCGCCCGACGCCCCGCCGCCGCTCGCCCTCTGGCGCAAGAAGCTGTTCATCCTCATGAGCCGCAACGCGCAGTCGGCCACCGCGTTCTTCAATCTGCCGCCCAACCGGGTGGTCGAGATGGGGGCACAGATCCAGTTCTGACTCGCGGGTATGGAAAGGGGCGGCGCTCCGATCGGAGCGCCGCCCTTCGTCCTGGCTGCCTGCCGCTGAGTTGCCGAGCCGTCTAGTGCTTCGCCCAGACGGTCGTGTTGCCCTTCGCATCGAAGGTGAGCACTTCGTACGGCTCCTTCCCCGTATCCATTCCCGGGCCGGCGCCCGGCATCCCCGGCGCGGTCAGCCCGGTGATCTTCGGCTTCTCCTTCAGCAGCCTCTGGATGTCGCCGGCGGGCACGTGTCCCTCGATGACGTAGCCCTGCACCAGGGCGGTGTGACAGGAGACGAGCTTGCCGGTGATCCCGGCCTCCGCCTTGATGTCGGAGAGGTCCTCCTGCTCGATCGACTTCACCGCGAAGCCATTCGCCTTCAGGTACGTGATCCACTGCTTGCAGCAGCCGCAGGTCGGCGAGTGATAGACGGTGATCGTGGCCGGCTCGGCGCCATGGCGACCCGGCGACACGAACGCCGCCGTCAGCACGCCCAGACCTGCGATCAGCAGGATACTCCGGTGGAGACGCATGTTCGCAACTCTCGATTCCAGTTTAGGTGCAGCCACAATCTAACCGGATGATTTCCTTCCGGTCGAGTCGTCCTACCCCTCTTCACTCTCGTACTGGTCCTTGAGCCGCGCGACCACGCCGGGATCGGCCAGCGTGGTCGTGTCACCCAGGGCGCGACCCTCCGCGATGTCCTTGAGCAGCCGGCGCATGATCTTGCCGCTGCGGGTCTTGGGGAGATCGGCGCTGAACAGGACATCGTCGGGGCGGGCGATGGCGCCGATCTTCTTCGAGACGTGGTCCTTGAGATCGTCCTTGAGCTCCGCGGTGGGCTTGTGTCCCTCCCTGAGCGTGACGAAGGCGGCGATGGCCTGGCCCTTGAGGTCGTGGTGCTTGCCGACGCACGCCGCCTCGGCCACGGCGGGGTGGTCGACCAGCGCGCTCTCCACCTCCATGGTACCGATGCGGTGGCCGGCGACGTTCAGCACATCATCCACCCGGCCAAGGATCCACCAGTTGCCGTCTTCATCGAGCTTGGCGCCGTCTCCGGCGAAGTACTGTCCCGGAAACTTGCTCCAGTAGGTCTGCTGGTAGCGGGCGTCGTCGCGGTAGATGGTGCGCAGCATCCCGGGCCACGGTTCGGTGAGCGTGAGGAGCCCGCCGCCTCGGGGGATCGGGATGCCCTTCTGGTCCACCAGCACCGCGGAGATCCCCGGGAAGGGCACCGTCGCCGACCCGGGGGTAGTGGTGGTGATGCCGGGGAGCGGGGTGATCATGATGCCGCCGGTCTCGGTCTGCCACCAGGTGTCCACGATGGGGCAGCGCTCGTTGCCGATGAACTTGTGATACCACATCCAGGCTTCCGGATTGATCGGCTCTCCGACCGTGCCGAGCAGACGAAGGGTCGAGAGGTCGTGCCGGGCGGGCAGCTCTTCCCCCCACTTCATGAAGGCGCGGATCGCCGTCGGGGCCGTATAGAGGATGGTGACGCCGTACCGGGCGATCAGCTTCCAGAATCGATCCCGCTCCGGCCAGTCGGGCGCGCCCTCGTACATCATCACCGTGGCGCCGTTGGCGAGGGGGCCGTACACGACATACGAATGACCGGTCACCCACCCCACGTCCGCAGTGCACCAGAAGACGTCCTCCTCCTTGAGGTCGAAGACGTACTTCATCGTCGAGGTGACCTGGGTGAGATAGCCGCCGGTCGTGTGGACGATGCCCTTCGGCTTGCCCGGTGGTGCCCGACGTATAGAGGATGAAGAGCAGGTCCTCCGCATCCACTGCCTCCGGGGTGCAGTGGGTCATCGGCCTGATCCAGGAGGCGGTGCCACCAGTGGTCCCGACCCTCGACGAAGTTGGCGAACGACTCGTCCCCCGCCCCCGTCCCCGGCCGCCGCAGGACCACGATCACGTTCTTGATGCTGGGACACTGGGCCACTGCCTCATCGGCGAAGCGCTTGAGCGGCAGCACGGTGCCGCGGCGGTAGCCGCCGTCGGCGGTGATCAGGCAGACCGCCTCGGCGTCGTTGATCCGATCGCGCAGCGACTCGGCCGAGAACCCGCCGAAGACGACCGAGTGCACCGCTCCGAGCCGGGCGCAGGCGAGCATGGCGATCGCCGCCTCGGGGATCATCGGGAGGTAGATCGCCACCCGGTCACCCTTCTTCACGCCGAGCTTCTTCAGCGCGTTGGCGCAGCGGCAGACTTCGCGATGAAGCTCCCAGTAGGTGATCGTGCGGCGGTCGCCTGGCTCGCCTTCCCAGATGATCGCGGCCTTGTTGCGGCGAGCGGTCTTGAGGTGCCGGTCCACGCAGTTGGCCGAGACGTTCAGCTTGCCGTTGACGAACCACTTGGCATGCGGCGGGGTCCACTCCAGGACCGAGGTCCACGGGACCATCCAGTCGAGGGCCCGGGCCTGCTCCTCCCAGAAGCCCAGCCGGTCCTCCTGCGCGGTGCGATAGATCCCGTGCTGGGCATTCGCCTGCTTGGCAAACGCGGCCGGCGGCGGAAAGCGGCGACTTTCGGAGAGCAGCGTGCTCAGCTGGTCGGTCATGGAACCGAATCGGTCGAGGGTGGGGGTCGAATGGCGGCGGGTCGGCGTCCGCCGTCGGCCGGCTGCCTTGAGGATGGGCCTGCCTCTGCCATTTCTGCAAGAGCGGCGCGACAGGTGTGTCGCCGGACACACTCCGGGCGGAGGGCTCCCGGGGGGACTTGCAGTTGGCCCAAGGGCGTCGCGCCATGCGAGGTTTCGGGCCGTTGCGGGGGTCCGACGACACTTCGTAAGTCATTATTCTTCAGGCACTTGGTCGGGTGGCACCGGGCTCGCCTTCTACCCGGCCGAGACCACAAGGTCTCTGACAACCGATCCGCCCGATAAGAGCACACCCGGAGTGATCCGGGGCCGCAAAACTAGAGGTCTTTGGTGGGGTGGGCGCACTGCCCGCTATGGCCGGACACAAGGGTCCGGTTCCGCCTGAGATAGCTCGGTGCCGAAGGCGGGTGCCCCGCGCTGCAGAGCGCGATGCGCCCCCGCGAGCAGGCCAGGCCGGCGGAAGCATCGCGCTCTATGTCTTGGAGCGCCGGAGGCAGACCATGCAGAGCACGCAGACGAATGTCCTGGAACTCGCGGCCCCGGAGCATCTCGGGCTGGAGAGCCGTACCATCTTCCGGCAGAGCGCCATCGGCCTGCTGGAGCAGCTGCCCGAGCGCACCGGGCGCCTGGTGATCGACCTGCGGGGAACCCGCACGGTGGATTCGGCAGGGCTGGGCGCGCTGATGCTGATTCAGCGCAAGGCCTCGGAGCGCCGCCAGGTGGTGGTCCTCAAGCGGCCCAACGATGAACTCCGCTTCCTGCTGGTGCTGACCAAGCTCGACGATCTCTTCGAAGTCGAGGCGGACGCGGCGTAGCGCTATATTCGGGGCATGGCCGATGCCGCGCCCCGTCGGCGGGTTCTCTTCGTCGAGGACGAGCCCGCCCTGCGCCAGAGTTACGAACGAGCCTTTGCCTCCCGGTACGATGCGGCCTTCGCCGCGACGGGGGCGGAAGGCATGCGGCTCCTGAGCGCGCACCGGCCCGACGTGGTGGTGCTCGACCTGCGGCTGCCGGATACCGACGGCATCGATCTGCTGCGGCGCATGCGTGCGGCGCGGCCGGCGCTGCCGGTCATCATCACCACCGCCTACGTCAGCCTGGAACCCCAGCTCCAGGTGCTCGACCTTCCTCACAACGCCTATCTCGTGAAGCCCTTCGATCTGGCGGACCTCGGCCGGCACATTGATGGCGCCCGCTGACGCGCCGCTGGTGGAGGCGCGCGGCCTGACCCGGAACTACGGGGCAGTGCGCGCCCTCCGCGGCGTCGACCTCACGCTCCAGGCCGGCGAGGTGCTCCTGGTCCTCGGCCCGAACGGGGCGGGGAAGTCGACCCTGCTGCGGAGTCTGGCCGGCCTGCTGCGTCCGCAGGCCGGTACCGTGCGGATCGGCGGGCGACCGCTCACCGGCGACGACCCCGATGCCAGGCGCCCGATCGGGCTCCTCTCCCATCAGTCGCTGCTGTACGACGAGCTCACCCTGGTGGAGAACCTGATCTTCACCGCCCGCCTGTACGATGTGCCCGACCCGCGCGCCCGGGCGGAGGCGGCCCTCGCCGGCCAGGGCCTGTCCGACCGCAAGAACGACCGTCCCCGCAATCTGAGCCGCGGCATGCAGCAGCGGGCCGCCATCGCCCGAGCCCTGCTGCACGATCCCGCCGTGCTGCTGCTGGACGAGCCGTTTACCGGCCTCGATGCCGTCGCCGGCGACCGGCTGCGCACCCTGCTTCGCGAGCACTGCACTCCCGACCGGGCGATGGTGATCGTCACCCATCACGCGAGTGAAGCGTGGGAGCTGGCGACACGGGTGGGCATCCTGGTCGGAGGGCGCTGGGCACTCGATGCGCCGCGGCCCGCGGACCTCTCGACATTCGACCGTGCCTACCAGGAACTCGCCCGTGGTTAGGGCGCTGCGGCTGGCCCTGGTCATCGCCGGCAAGGACGTGCGGGTGGAACTCCGCAGCCGGACCAGCCTCCTCTCCGCGGCGGTGTTCGCCGCGCTGGTGTTGATGGTATTCAACTTTGCGCGCGACCCGACCGCCGTCGCGACGATCGACATCGCGCCGAGCGTCCTGTGGGTCACCATCGCGTTCGCGTCGGTGCTCGCGATGAACCGGGCCTTCACCGTCGAGCGGGAGAATGCCGCGTTCGACGGCCTGCTGCTGGCGCCGCTGCCGCGCGAGGTGCTCTATCTGGGGAAGTACCTCGCCAACCTGGCCTTCGTGCTGGTGGTCGAGGCGATCGCGCTGCCGCTCTTCATCCTGTTCTTCAATCTGGATCTGGCACACGCGCTCCCCGGATTGCTGCTCACCATGTTCCTCGCGACCATGGGGTTCGTGGCGGTGGGGACGGTGTTCAGCGCGATGGTGGTGAAGACCCGGTTTGCCGAGCTGATGCTGCCGATCCTGCTGCTGCCGTTCATGGTTCCGCCGCTGATTCTGGCGGTGAAGACCACGGTGCCGCTCTTCGCGGGGCGCCCGTTGAGCGAGGTCATCGACGGGCTTAGGTTTCTCGCCGTCTACGACGTCGTCTTCCTGACGCTCGCCGTCCTCCTCTTCTCCGCCGTGGTCGACGAATGATCCCAGACGCCAGCCATGCCCGTTCGGTCATGACCCGCGGCCTCGTGCTGACCGTGCTGGCGCTGCTCGCGGTGGCAGCGGCCGGCGCGGTGGCCCTCCTGTTCACGCCGGTCGAGGTGAGTCAGGGTCTGGCACAGAAGATCTTCTACGTCCATGTCCCCGCCGCGTTCACCGCGCTCTGGATCGCGGTCCCGGCGACCGCCGCCGCGGGTCTCCTGTACCTGTGGCTGAGGGACCCGCGGCTGGATCGTTTCGCCGCAGCGAGTGCGGAGGTGTCACTGGTCTTCTGCCTCGTCACCATCATCACCGGTCCGATCTGGGCCCGGCCGATCTGGGGTGCCTGGTGGACCTGGGACGGACGGCTGACGCTGACCCTGTTCCTCTTCTTCCTGCTGCTCGGCTACCAGACGCTGCGCGCGGCCATTCGCGATCCGGTGGAGCGGGCCCGCTTCAGCGCCGTCCTCGGCGTCATGGGCCTGGTGCTGGTGCCCTTCATTCACCTGAGCGTCTATCTCTGGCGGGGGCTGCACCCCAAGCCCATCGTCCTCAAGCCGAGCCAGCCGAGCCTCCCGCCGGAGATGCTGCGGGCGTTGCTGTATGGCATCGGCGCGGCGCTGCTGCTGTACGTGGGCCTGGTGACACTCCGTTACGGCATCCAGTTGGCGCAGGACAGCCGGGAGGCCGCCGATGCCGCCTGACAATTCCGGGTACCTGACCGCAGCCTACGTCGCGGCCGGTGTGATCTATCTCGCCTATGCCATATCGCTGGTGCTGCGAGCCCGGCGCATGCGCTGAGCCACGGGCGGCCAGGGGAAACGCAGCGGGGGCGACCGAACCGGTCGCCCCCGTGGCGTTTACGGGACCGACTGGCGGTCGCCGCTACTTCCGGACGATCACCCGCTCCCACACCTGCGCTGCGACGACTGCGCCGAGGATGGGGCCGATCCACCAGATCGCCTGACCTACCCAGGTCCCCGATACCAGCGCCGGTCCGAAGGCACGCGCCGGATTGACCGCCGCGCCCGTCAACGGCCCCGAGACCATGACGATGCCGAGCAGCGCGAGCCCGATCCCGAACCCGCCGAAGCGCGGGGTCTCGGGAATGACGGCCGTGCCGTACACCGCCGACATGAGCACGAAGGTGAACAGCGCTTCGACCGCGATGCCCTGGCTGAACGACATGTTGTTGGCCAGCGCCGGCGTGCCGAGCGTGGTCGGGTGCGTCAGGCCGACGGGGAAGGCGAGCTTGAGGGCGAGGGCTGCCAGGGCCGCCCCGGCGAGCTGCGCCACGATGTACGCGCCGGCCGAGCGGGTGTCGATTCGGCGGGTGGAGAGCAGTCCGAGGGTGACGGCGGGGTTGAGGTGGCCGCCGGAGGTGCCGAGGGCCGCGGTGATGAAGAGACCGAGCGCCGCGCCGTGGGCCAGCGCGATGCCGATAACGTCATAGCGGGCATCGGCCATGTTGTTGGTGAGCACCGAGGCGCAGCCGACCAGGACGAACCCGAAGGTGCCCAGGCATTCGGCGAGACAGCGACGCGAGAGAGACGGCATGTCGAAGGTCCGTGGATTGAGGCGGCGTGAGTCTATCACGGGAAGGCACGGTGGTAAAGACTACCGGCCGTCTTCCCGCCGGAAGACCAGGCAGGCGTTGATCCCGCCGAATCCGAAGGAGTTGCTGACCAGAAACTCCGGGTCGGCGGCATGGCCGTCGCCGGTGAGGTACGCCAGGTCACATGCAGGATCCCGCTCTTCCAGATTCACCGTCGGCGGCAGCCAGCGCCGCTGGCTGGCCAGCGCGCAGATGGCCGCCTCGAAGGCACCGCTCGCGCCGAGGGCGTGGCCGTAGTAGCCCTTGGTGCCGCTGATGGGCACCGTGCCGGCGGCTTCCCCGAAGACCTGGCGGATGGCGCTCGATTCGGTGGGGTCGTTGAGCGGGGTCGAGGAGCCGTGGGCGTTGATGTAGCCCACCTCGGAGGGGGTGATCTGCGCCTCCTGCAGCGCCATTCGCATGGCGCGGGCCGCCTGCCGGCCGTCGGGACGCGGGGCGGTCATGTGGTACGCGTCGTTGTTGGTGCCGTAGCCGAGCACTTCCGCGTAGATCCGCGCGCCGCGCGCCAGGGCACGGCCACGCTCCTCGAGGATCAGGATCGCCGCCCCCTCCGCCATCACGAAGCCGTCGCGGCCCCGGTCGAAGGGCCGGCTGGCCTGGGCCGGGTCGTCGTTGCGGGTCGACATGGCGCGGATGATCGCGAAGGAGCCGTAGCAGAGCGGGGCGAGCGGCGCCTCCGCGCCGCCCGCCAGCATGACATCGGCCTCGCCCCGGGCGATCGCCCGGAAGCCGTCACCGATCGCCATCGCGCCGGAAGCGCAGCTCATGCCGTTGGTGCAGTTGGGACCACTCACCCCGAACTCGATCGCAAGGTTGCAGCTCGCGGCGCCGGCGAACACCATCAGCGCGAGGGCGGGGTCCACCCCGCGCACCCCCTCGCGCATGTAGTTGGGGTACTGCTCCTCGGCGTAGCCGATGCCGCCCAGCGCAGTGCCCATCATGGCCCCCACCATCTCCCGGTCTTCCAGGCCGAGGTCGAGTTCGGCGTCGGTCAGCGCCAGCCGCGCGGCGGCGATGCAGAACTTTCCGAAGAGATCGAGCCGCTTGGTCCGCCGCGCCTCCATGAAATCGGTGGCATGGAAGTCCTGCACCTGGGCGGCGATCCGGGTGCGGAACGGGGTCGGGTCGAACCGGGTGACCGGGCCGACCACCGACCGCCGTGCCTGCAGCCCGGCCCAGAGACCCTCGGTGCCGATGCCGAGGGGAGTGACGGCACCGATGCCGGTGATGACGACGCGACGGGGAGTGCGCATGAGATCCTGTAGTCCACGGGTGACCCGCATGGTCGCCCGGATGGGTTATGGCGCCGACGTCTCGAGGTGTCGCGCGATCCCGGCGAGGGTGCGGGAGGCGATGCCGTGCACGAACACCGGTCCGATCACCAAGTCGGCCGCGATCCGGGAGATGAGCGGCCAGGCGGGCCCGGTCCACTCGTGAACGATGGTGACGTGGGTTCCGGTTCCTTCCGGCACCACCCGCCAGACCACATCCATCCCGCGCGTGATCCCGCGGATATGCCGGTAGCGCACCTCCATCGCGGCGGAGTCGATCCACATCTCCGACACCCACCAGGTGGGCCAGTTGAGCGGACCGAAGGGACGGTTGGCGCTCATCTCGACGACGCCACCATCCCCGCGGCGCTCCCGCATCGTGACCCAGCGATAGTGCGACAGGATCCGGGGCCACCCCTCGACCTCCCGCGCCGCGGCAAAGACCCGCGCCGGTGCCGCGGCGATGTGGCGCTCGTCGACCGTGATCACCCGCGCGCCGCCGCGGTCCAGGTGGCGACCAGCCGGAAGCCGGGGGTGCGTTCGACCCGCGCCGCGAGGCCCGCGCGGGCCAGCAGCGCCTCCAGTTCCGCGCGGGTGAATCCGCGCCGCACGGAGGTGAGCCCGTCCTCCCGGGTCGCGCGGTCGAACCCGAGCAGCCGCGAGCCGACCCAGAAGCCGGCCATCGCCCAGCGGGAGCGGCGCAGGTCGGCGATGACCACGCCGATCCGCGCGATGCGATCGGCGTCCCGGCAGAAGGCGACGATCGCCTCCGGAGCGAGGTGGTGGACCAGCTGGCTCGCGATCACCACGTCGACACTCCTGTCCCGGATGGGCAGCGCCCCGGCACAGCCGAGCAGGGTGGCAACGCCGTGGCCCCGGGCGAGGGCCGCCGCGGTGCGATGCCGCTCGAGCCCGAGCGGCGTGAGGGTCAGCCCGCGCCGCGCCGCCCACGGCACCGCCGCACGCGGCAGATCGGCGAGACCGGTGCCGATGTCGAGCAGCGACACGGCGCGCCCGCGCGGCACTTCCGCCAGCACCCGACCGAGTCCGTGGCGCACTGCCCACCAGCCGCCGAACCAGCGATTGGAGCGGGCGATGTGATGCAGCGACTCCCGCACCACGCCGGGATCGGCGTCGGGATGATCGAGCAGCTCGTCGCCGAGAGGGGCGAGCGAAGGGGACGTGATCACGGCCGGAGCAGCGAGCCGTAGCCGCCGCGGAAGTAGAGCAGCGGCTCGCCATCGCCCGCGGCGCCGCCGGTCACCCGGCCCACGAAGAGGGTGTGGTCGCCCAGGGGAAAGTCGGCGAAGCGCTCGCACTCGACGTGGGCGAGTACTCCGTCCAGCACGATCAGACCGTCCGTGGTCTCATGCCACGCCACTCCCTGAAAGCGTTCGTCCGCCGGCATGTTCGCGAAGCGGTGGGAGAGCGGCATCTGTCCGGCAGCGAGGATGTTGATCACGAAATCGCCGCTCGAGGAGAGCGCCCGGTGCATGTCGGCCGACACATCCACGCAGACTGACACCAGTGGCGGCGCCAGCGACACCGAGGCCAGGCTCGAGGCGGTCATCCCCACCGGCTGTCCGCTGTGATCCCGGGTGGTGAGCACCGTGACCCCGGTGGCGAAGCGGCCAACCAGCTGCCGGAAGAGGAAGCTCTCGATGTCGGTGCGGCTCACAGCATCATCCGGGAGAGGAACCAGGGATTCAGGATTGCGCGGGCGGGGACGTAGTCACCGGTGACGCCGATGAAGGTGTGCGCAAGGCCGCGCCGTTCCAGCCGGCCCACGGCGCGGTCGAACAGTGCGGGCATCAGCATGCCGTAGCCTACCAGCCGCTCGACCGCCCACTTCCCCAGGAAGGCGGCACGCCGCGCGAGCCGGTAGCGGTCCAGCGCCGCCGCGGTCACCGGTCCGGGATGCGCCAGTGCCGCCGAGGCGGCTTCCGCGGCGAGTTCGGCACCGCGAAGCGCGGTGCCGATCCCCTCGCCGGTGAACGGGTCGAAGAAGTCGGCCGCGTCCCCGACCAGCAGCGCGCCGTCTGAGATCACCCGGCCCGACCACGCCGCAAACGGCCCCGTCACCAGCACCCGCCGCACCAGCCGCTCCCGCCGCACCCGGCCGCGCACCCCGGGGAACTGCTCCAGCATGGAGAAGAAGAAGCCCGCGGCGTCCCCCTGTGCCGCACGGGCCACCGCGCGCGGCACCACCAGCGCGACGTTGGCGACATCGGCGGCGATGCGGTTGAGGCCGACGTAGCCTCGCTCACCGACATGCATCTCCGTGATGCCTTCCAGCCCCGCGACCCCGGCAACGTGGGCGACAAACGCGACCCGCGCGGGGAACCCCTGTCGGCGCCGCCCAATCCGGCGGGCCACGACCGAGCGCAGTCCATCGGCGCCGATGACCAGCCGCGCACGGATCGTCTCCCGGGCGTCACCGGCGGTCCGCACCACCGCACCCGCGACTCCGCCCGACTCGTACAGCAGCTCCTCGACCGTGGTCCGTTCGCGCACCTCGGCACCGGCGCCACGAGCGGTGTCGAGGAGCTGCTGATCCAGGATGCGCCGCGCGATTCCGAGGCCGGAACTGCGGTAGGGTCGGACCGGGGTCTCGCTGAAGCGTCCGACCAGCGAGGCGCCGCGCGCCGCGATGACCCGGGTTCCCATGATCGGCTGGGCGCCCGCCCGCTCCAGCGCCGCGACGACGCCGAGCCCGTCGAGCAAGCGGACCGCTTCCGGGCTCATGTACTCGGAGCAGGGCTTGTCCCGCGGAAAGGCGGCGCGATCGACCACCAGCACCCGATGCCCCGCGCGGGCGAGATGGGTGGCGGTCGCGCTTCCGGCAGGCCCGGCTCCGGCGATCAGTACGTCGCAGTGCATCTATTGAAAGTGCGGGGTCCGGCCCCGGAAGGCCAACTCCTTGTCAGGAGATCTTGTCGAACTCGACACCCCCGAGCACCAGCCGGGTGCCGTTGGTGCCGGGGAACTGGATGGGGAAGTGCGCCATGCCGCCATCAGTGAAGGTGACATCGATGGCGACAATGGCCATCTGGAAGGTGCAGTCGCGAGTACTGGTGCGGGGGAAGCCCTCGATCGCGGAGAATGAACGGACTTCCTTGCTGCACCGGCCGGCGAGATCGAAGCTCCAGGTCGTCGTGACGGTCTGGATGTCCCCGACAAATTGCAGGATCACGATGTTCTGCCACTGACCCGCCAGCGCCTGCGGGATCGATGGTCCACCGCCGACCGGCCCGCCGCCGCCGCCGCCACCTCCGCCGCCGGTACCACCACCGCCCCCACCACCCCCGCTCCCCAGTCCACCACCACCGCTGCCGAGCCCGCCATTCTCCAGCGGATCGCGCCCCGACGGCGTGCAGGCGGCGGCACTCAACCATGCCAGGAGCACCAGGCCGCGAACCCAGCGAGTGCGGCCAGTGAGGTGGCGAATCCGTTCACCGCGTCGTTCGAAAGCCATGAAACCCCTCCCGTGAGCCGGCTCGGCGCGCCGCACCGGTGAATCGCGCGTTCGGTCGATTGGTCGCACCGGTCGCAGTGGAATCTCGCCTGCACGGTGGCGCCGAGGACCGAGTCGGCGAGCATGCCCAGCACCCCGAGTCCCAGGGCGAGCGGCAGCAGCGCCGTGTTGCGGGAGACGACCGCCGCGGCGACCCCAACCACGGCCGCCCCCGCCACTGCGCCGGCCGTGCCCATCAGTGTGATACCCCCGCTGGTGCCCGGGGGTACCGGCCGCAGGGTGACGATGAGGCGAGGATCCCGACGACTCCAGCCGCCTGTCGAGGTGGCCCAGGTGTCCGCCGAGGCGGCGGCGAGCGCCGCGGTCACGATCCACACTCCCGCGCCGGGGACGAAGGCGCCGAGGGCTGCCGCACCACCGTTGGCGAGGACCTGCCACGGGTCGCGCGTGGTACCCTTGCTGTCGAATGCGGTGGTACGGTCCGGGGCGAGTCTCGAGATCAGGCTCGCCCCGACGAAGAAGGCGCCGAGCGCGGCCATGCCGGGCCAGCCGGTCCCCCGGAGGATCGCGGTGCCGACCCCGATGGCGGCGACCGTGCCGGACCCGGTGAGCGCCCGGGCGCGCCAACCGAGCAGGGCGATGCCGGCGGAGAGCGCGAATGCCAAAAGCAGGGTCAAGTAGCGTTACCGGTAGGAGGGCTCTCTATATTGTATCTCCGTGACGGTCCCCACCATTGTTCCAATGAGCCTCCTCGAGGCGCTCCGCAATCTCGACACGCCCGTCGAAGACGGGCTCGAGGAGCTTGCCGGCGAGATCGTCTCCAAGCGGCTCGGTCTCTCCGCGACGGTCGCGGCCCAGATCGCGCGCTACCAGGACGCCGTTCGCCGGGGCGAGCCGGTGTCGGTCGACGAGGCGATCTCGGTCTTCCGCCTCGCGGGCCGGCGGCCCGACGCGCAACTGGTCTTCGCGGACGCGGGACGGCGCGCGGCCCGCTACGCGGCGCGCCGCGCGCCCGTGGTGGCCCGCGCGGCGGTGCGGATCTCGCCCGGCGGCATCGGCCGGTCGCTCGGCGCCAGCGCCGCCACCCGCGCGGCCAAGCGCTATCTCGGCGTCGACCTGACCGTCGAGGGTTCGGGCGCGGGGGCGGAGATCGTCAAGCCGCTCTCCATCCTGGCCCTTCCGGACGGGGCCGCCTGTACCTTCTATGGTTCTGCGCTCGCCGAACTGCTCCGGGTGCTCACCGGATTCGAGGGCGCCCTGGTTCACGAACACTGCCGCGGTCGGGGCGACACCAGCTGTCGCTGGCGTGCCACCGCCGTCGGAGGCTACGACTGATGCTGCTCTCATCGCTCGATCTCGCCCGGGTCCGGGCCACCCTGGCCGAACAGGGCCTCGATGGCTGGCTGCTGTTCGACTTCCGCGGCATCAATCCGATTCTCTCCCGGCTGCTGGGGGAGATCGGCTTCTCCAGCCGGCGGCTGTTCGTGCTGCTGCCGCGGCAGGGCGAGCCGGTGGCGCTGGTGCACAAGATCGAACTCGGTGCCTTCAGCGGCGGCAGCTTCCCGGGCCGGGTGATTCCGTACGCTCGCTGGGAGGAGTTGCACGCGGGCCTCGCGTCCCTGGTCGGGGGCAAGACCGTGGCGATGGAGATCTCGCCGGAGGATGCCGTGCCTTACCTCGACAAGGTGCCGCTGGGGGTCGTCGAGCTGGTCCGACGGCTGGGCGGGACGGTGCAGAGCTCCGGCAGCCTGGTGACCCGGTTCGCCTCGGCGTGGAATGCCGAGGAGCTCGAAGGACACCTGCATGCGGCGGAGGCGCTGGCGGAGATCGCGAACACCGCACTCCGCTGGGCGGTGACCCGGGGCGGCAGCGGGCTCACCGAGAGCGAACTGCAGCGCCGGGTCATCGACGCGATTCACGCGAAAGGGCTCGAGTTCGACCATCCACCGATCGTCGGCTTCGGCCCCAACGCCGCCAATCCGCATTACGAGCCGGTGCCCGGGGACGACCTGGCGCTCGAACACAACCAGGTGGTGCTGCTCGACCTGTGGGGCGGGCGGCGCCTGGGGACGGTGTTCGCCGACCAGACCTGGATGGGCTTCTCGGGCCACGAGGTGCCCGCGAAGGTGCAGGAGGTGTGGCGCATCGTGCGCGATGCCCGCGACGCGGCGATCGCGGTGGTGCTGCGCAAGGCCGGGAAGGAACCGCTCTACGGCTTCGAGGGGGACGACGCGGCGCGTGGCGTCATTCAGCGGGCGGGGTACGGCGAGTACTTCGTGCATCGTACCGGGCACTCGATCGACCGTGACCTGCATGGCTCGGGGCCGCATCTCGACAATTACGAGACTCACGACGACCGGGAGATCCAGCCGGGCGCCGGATTCTCCGTCGAGCCCGGCATCTATCTGCCCGGCGAGTTCGGGGTGCGCAGCGAGATCAACATGGTGTGGGCGCCGGCGGGCCCGCTGGTGACGCCGAAGCTGCCGCAGGTCGAGCTGATTCTTCCCTGAACCGGTCCGAGCACCGAGGTGACGGGTCCGGAGGCGAAAGAAATCGTCTCGCGCTCGGATTTCCATTTCGGCCGCTTCACGGTGATGCGGAGCTTCGGTGAGCAATCCATCACGTTTCACCAATGTTCAATCGTTTCAAGCGGTTACGATCTGTTGCGTGTTTGAAACTCGCCATCCCTTGCTTCCTTGACACGTGATTTTGGTCACTCCATATTCATGCCTGCGACGACCGGGCCGCGGTCGGCAGCAACGCAATAACACACCCGTTTTTACCCGCAGGAATTCCATCAGGTAGGTCAAGCGCAGCTCGCTCCCACATGTCCGGGTCGAGGACGGCGTCTCGTCCGTCAGCGCGTTTGCAGCATTCGTGTCGTTGGCAGCTCTGTATCACGCCATCGGAGGATGTCTCCATGAAAGAAAGCGGTGTCGGCGCCTTCGCCAGCGTAGCGCGGTTGTTTGCGCTCGCGGCAGTCGCGCTGCTCGTGGGAGCGGGCACGCTCCACGCGCAGTCGACTGGTAAGCTCGAAGGTCGGGTCAGGGATCAGGCGGGCGCACCGATTCCCGGTGCCCAGGTCCGCATCGAAGGCACGGCCGCGGCGGCCGTCGCGGACGGTCGCGGCTACTACTTCTTCAACAACGTCGTGCCGGGCCAGGTGAGTCTCCTGGCCCAGTTCGTCGGGTACAAGCCGGTCCGGGTGACGGCGCTGCGGGTCCTGGCCGGTCAGACGATCACCCAGGACTTTGCGCTGGAGCAGCAGGCGGTGGACATCGGCGAAATCGAGGTGGTCGGCGCGCAGAACGTGCTGGTGCCGCGTGACGAGGTGACCACCAAGCAGCGGCTGAACGGCGACTTCGTGGACAAGCTGCCGGTCGACCGGATCGCCAACGTGCTGGCGCTGCAGCCGGGCGTCGTGGCCGATCCCCGCGGCGGCAACCTGAACATCCGCGGCGGCCGTACCGACGAAGCGGCGACCTACATCGACGGCGTGCCGGTCTCGGGCGGCAACCGCGGCACCGCGTCGAACTCCCGTACCGGCGGCGTGTCGGTGGCCCGCAGCAACATCAGCGTCGGCACCAACGCCTTTGAAGAAGCCTCGGTGACCACCGGCGCCTCCTCGGCCGAGTTCGGCAACGCCCAGTCGGGCATCATCAACATCCAGACCCGGTCGGGCGGCTCGAAGTGGGCCGGCTCCGCGTCCTGGGAGACCGATGCGCCCTTCGGCGTCAACCACGGCCCGGGCTTCAACCGGATCGAGGCCAGCATCGGCGGCCCGATCGCCAAGGCGCTGACCTTCGCGTTCTCGGCCGCGCTGGAAGGCCGGCGCGGCTTCGACAACGGCTTCGACGCCCAGAAGACCCCGGAGTTCGTGGTAGCCGGCGTGGATACCACCGTGCGGGTGGTGGACGCCAACGGCAACGCGTCGAACGTCGACATCCCGCGCTTCGCCATCGGCAAGGGCGAGTGCAGCGCATTCAGCAAGGCCGGCGATCAGGGCCTCAAGAACGGCATCGGCACGGCGGCGATCAACGACATTCGCGACAATTACGGCCTCAGCTGCCTCGGTGTCCGGTCGGCCTACACGCCGCGCGGCACCCTCGAAGGGAGCGCCAAGCTGACCTACAGCTTCGGCACCGGGTCGCGCGTCAGCGTGAGCGGCATCGTCAGCCAGAACCAGACCCGGCTCTCCCTCAGTGGGGCGGCCGGCGCCGGCGGCGCTGCCAACACCAACTCCACCATCCTGGCGCCGCAGCTCAACACGGCCCAGCAGCTGCGCAGCCAGGTGTACATCCTGAACTGGTCGCAGAACCTCTCCAAGTCGTCGGAGCGGGCGCTGACCCTGGAGACCTACCTCTCCTACCAGGAAGACCGGACCCAGCAGGGCAACCTGACCACCCAGGGTGAGCTCGATACCCGCGGCGTCTTCGGCGGCTTCCTGGTCAAGCCGCTCGACTTCGCCTGGGACTTCAGCAACTTCCCGATCACCCAGAAGGTCATCAACGACTTCCGCGACGGCACCGGCCCGGCCTCTCCGGCCGATCCGACCGGCGTCTACTCGGAGACCCCGACCTGGTTCATGAACCCGTACGGGGTGAAGAACAGCAACGGGTTCTACAAGTTCGGGTCGGGGAGTGCCATCGGCGATGCGGCGTACCTGCGGCTTTCCCGCGAGCGCCGTTACATCGGCAAGGCGAACCTCGACTGGCAGATCGACCGCTACAACCGGATGAAGTTCGGCGGCGAGTACACCAAGTACAAGATGGTGCACTACAACCGGGTGCCGGCCGACCAGAACCTGACCTGCTTCTGCGACGCCTACATCGAGAGCCCGATCCGCTACGACCTGTTCGCGGAAAACACCCTCGACCTCGGGGACGTGGTGGTGGTGGGCGGCCTGCGCTACGACTACTACGATTCCAAGGCCAAGCATCCGTTCAACAACCAACCTTGGGCCGGCTACCAGTTCCCCTACACGGGGTTGTCGCTTCCCGGAACCGCCTTCTACAAGCGGGACAAGAGCCACAACTACCTGAGCCCGCACGTGCAGGTGTCGTTCCCGGTGACCGAGAAGACCAACTTCCGGCTCTCCTACGCGCATCAGGTCCAGGCGCCGGACTTCTCACTGGTCTACGCCGGCATCAACACCGACATCAAGTTCACCAACGGCAACCAGCTCTATGGCACCGACCTCGACTTTGCCAAGACGGTGACCTTCGAGTTCGGCATCCGGCACGCCTTCAGCGAGGACATGGTCCTCGACCTGGCGCTCTACAACAAGAACAAGCTCTCCGACGTCTCCGCCCGGCAGTTCAAGAATCTGCTCGGCGCCGACAGTATCCCGCAGGAGATCTTCTTCTACACCAACTCCGACTTCGGCACCGTGCGCGGCATCGACGTCCGGCTCGACCGCCGTATCGGGTCGCTGTTCAACGGCACGCTGGCCTACACCTACCAGAATGCCAAGAGCACCGGCACCAACCCGGCCTCGACGGTGTCGTACTTTGCCCAGCTGCCGTCGGCGAGCGGGGTCCAGAACGTGGCCCCGCAGTCGGTGCTCAACACCACTGACAGCCGGCCGCACAACCTGGCCGGTGCGGCGGCGATCAACTTCCCGAACGACTGGCACAAGGGGAGCACGATCGGCACCATCCTGCAGAACACCGGGCTGACGGCGACCTTCCGTTACTCCAGCGGCACGCCCTACACCTCTTGTCCGGCCGGTGACCAGGCCTCGCTCAACGCGGCCGTAGTCTCCGGCGGCATCTGCGCCAGCCCGGTGACCGGGTCGCAGGACCTGCTCACCACCCGGCTGCCGGCGTACAAGCAGTTCGACCTCAAGGTCACCCGCGGCTTCTCGCTGGGCGGGCTCGACCTGACGGTCTACGGCGACTTCCGGAACCTGTTCAACTTCCGGAACACCCTGAACGTCTTCGCCGCCACCGGCACCACCTCCAACCCGGTCGACTTCGCGAACTTCTTCGGCAACGACAGCTCCAACACCGCCGCGGAAGCCCAGAAGAATGCCGGGGTGTACGGCGCCAACGCCTCGGTCGATCTGTCCGCGGTGAATTGCGACAGCTGGGTTTCGTTCACGGGCGGCTCTCCCGGTCCGGTGAACTGCGTCTCGATCCGCCGGGCGGAGCAGCGCTTCGGCAACGGCGACGGAGTCTACACGGTGGCGGAGCAGCGCCGCGCGAGCCGGGCCCGGTATGACACGATTCGCGGCAGCATCGCGAACTTCCTGGATCTGCCGCGCCGGATCCGGGTGGGGATGGAGATCAGCTTCTAACGCGAGTGACGCCAAACCGGGGGCGGGTGCAGACTGGTCGTGCCGCCCGCTCCCCCTCCTTGTGCACGATTCGGAGATAACATGCACAATCAACTGGTCCGTTCACGCAGTACGGTGGTCCTGGGCGCCATGCTCGCGCTGTTGATGGCTCTCCCCACGGCTGCCACCGCCCGCCCCAAGCCCGGGTACCGCCCAGGCTTCAGGCTGTTCGCGGGGGTCAACACCCTGTTCCGCGGCAACAAGGTCGACTGCCGAGTCCTCAACGAGGGCCAGATCTGCTCCGCAGCCGGCTCCACCCAGGGCGGCGGCGGCTTCTGGCCGACCGGCACCGCCAACCAGTACATCTTCAACAGCGGCATGCAGGTCGCCGGCATCGTCGACTCGGCCAGCTCGGTCGGGACCGCCGGCAAGATCGACGGCTCCTTCTTCTTCAACGCCAGCGGTGGCGGTAACGGCAAGAAGGTGACCGACGTCTGGAACAGCGCAGACCAGAGCGACAACGCCAATTGGCCGGCGATCGCCTACGTGCCACCTGACTCGACGCTCTACGCCCAAACGTTGTTCGGGAAAAAGACCGCCTCCAACAACGACATCTGGTTCATGAGCTGGGAAGGCGACCCGAGCGTCAACAACGCCCGGAATCACCCCCTGGGCATCGCGGTCGAAACCCGTGGTCTCTCCTACGCGACCCCGGACCGTAACGACCTGCTGTTCTTCATCTATACGCTGTACAACGTCACGGCCAGTGACCCGCACGCCTACGACGCCTACCAGGCGACCCGCCCGGAACTGGCGGACACACTGCGTTCGCTGGGCGTCCGGTTCCAGGCCCTGAACGAGCCCGATCCGGAAGTCGGGGCCATCCCCGACGGCGGCTACACCATCAAGCACGCCTACGTCGCCTTCGGCGCCGACATGGACGTGACGTTCGAGAACTCCGCCCAGAACTACGCCGGCGTAAACGTGCCGTTCGCCACCGGATATACCTATCAGTCCGGCTTCCTGGCGCCGGCCAGCTGGAGCTTTACCGACGCCACGATCTACGGACCCGGCTTCGTCAAGGGCGCCGGCTTCATCGGCGTGAAGTACCTGCGCAGCCCGATCGTCAACGGCAACGAGGTCGGCCTGACGCTGTTCTCCGGCTTCAGCAACGGCGCCGAGTTCAGCGACCCGAACAGCTCGCAGCAGCTCTATCGCTACCTCAGCGGCAACCTCGATCCGAGCAAGGGCGACGACGCCTGCAACACCGGCACCGTGGCGATCACCAAGATCTGCTACGTGAACATCGGGCTGCCGGCGGACATGCGCTTCTTCCAGTCCTCCGGACCGCTGGACCTCGCTCCCGGTCAGTCGGCGACGATCGCGGTGGCGTACATCTTTGCCGCCCCGGTCGCCGTGGGACTGTGCGTCGCACCAAACTCCCCGGCGCCCTGCAATCAATTGCGGCCGAACGTGCCCACTGGCAGCATGACCCGCATGGCCCAGAGTGACTCCATCGGCTTCGGTGTCAACACGGTGGACTCAATGACGGGTTATGCCGGTTACCTGGCCGACTTCAACAACGACCATATCGTCCAGCAGGACGAAATTCGGGTTGTACCTGGGTCGCTGCTGGGTAAGGCGCTCACCGCCCAGTCGGTGTTCAACACCAAGTTCTCCGCCGTCGAGTCGCCCAAGGATCCCCAGTTCTTCCTGATCCCCGGGGACAGCAAGGTCACAATCATCTGGAAGCCATCGCAGAGCGAGGCGGACGGCGATTCCTACTGCGATGTGGCTAAGGGCCTCGGCACGCTTGTCGGCCTCCCAACCGGCGCTGCACCGGTCTCGTACGACCCGAACTTCCGCTGCCACGATGTCGAAGGCTACCGCATCTACCGCGGCACCCGCGGCGACGCCGGCAACCTCCAGTTGCTGACCCAGTTCGACAAGGGCGGCACCACGTTCCTCGACTCGACCGGTCAGGTCAACCAGATCACGGCGACCGGCACCACCGAGTGCGACCCGCCCCGCGGCGTGTACGTCAGCTGTGCACCGATCCCGGCAGATACGAATTACGGCGTCCACCTTATCCAGGGCATCGAGGTGCCGCTCGCTGGCGTGATCACCCAGAACATCAGCACGATCAGCAACCCGCCAGTCGCCTACGTGACCAAGGCGGACACGGCGATCACCGGCGGCCTGCCGGACCTGAGGGATACGGGAGTGCCGCTTGTGTTCGTCGACTCCACCGGCTCCTGTCAGAAGTGCGGCGTCACGACCAACAAGCGGTACTTCTACGTGGTCACGGCGTTCGACATCAACTCGATCCGCTCCGGCCCGGCCAGCCTCGAGTCCTCGAAGTCGGGGACCAAGGCGATCGTGCCGCTGCCGCCGCCGCAGACCGGGGTGAACCTCTCCCAGACCACCACCCTGGCCACCCCGGTGGTCGTCGGACGGAACGGCCCGGTGCCGGCCGGCCCGGTGCCGACCATCGACCCGGTCACCGGTAAGTTCAGCGGGCCCTTCCCGCCCGCTAATGGCCTCAGCGGGAGCCTGCAGAGCTTCCTTGCGGTCAGCCAGTTCGCCCAGCCGGGCGCTGGCGGAGTCGACATGAAGCTCGACAGCATGCAGCTCGGCTCGGCCTGGGACAACATCCCGAACAACTACTTCCTCACGGTCGCCGGCGGCGGGGACACGGCCAAGGTCTCATTCCCCATCCTCCAGTCCCAGACCGAAGGAGTGGTGTCGTTCAGTGGCGTGGCCGGACTTCAGGTGCAGGACTCCGCCCTGACCGGCAAGTACGGCGGTCAAGGCTATCCGATCGCGGTACCAATCCAGTTCGGCCAGGACGGCATCTACTATGCCGGCAACTGGGGCCGCGGCTGCACCAATGGCGCCACCGGCTTTACCGCCTGCGATTACAACGGAGCACGCTGGTTCGCCGGCCCGTCGCCTGCGAACAACGAAACGCAGGCCAATCCGATGGCGAATCAGCCGCCCGTGTTTACCACGAACCTCATGGCAGACTCGCTCGGCACCGGCAAGTACAACAACGGTGGCCTGCTCCCGGGCATCGCCACGATCTCGAGCCAGCGGGCCTACCAGAACGCCCAGAACATCTGGCGCGAGATGGAAGGCCAGATGTCTGGAGCCATGCGGGCGGCAGACTTCAACGTCTACTGGGGTACCGCCGGCAAGGTCGACTCGGTCATCGACATCACCCACGACGTGGCGGTGCCGTTCGAGGCCACGGCGGTGCACGGGGCCTCCTGGGGCTTCCTGAACCAGGCCGCGGCCAACAACACCCTGAGCTTCGATGCGCGGACGGAACTGACCTCCGTCGACTTCGGGTGCGTAGTGCCCTTCAACGGGTTCGGCACCACCGCGGCGCGCATCCCGTGCGGCGGTCCGGCCTACGCTCTCTCGGATAGCGCGATCCCCGGCCCGATTGCCATGTGGGACGGAACGACCGCGAACTCCCAGACGGCCACGACAGCGCTGGGGCTCGGCTGGGGGATGTACATCGCCGGCCAGACATTCATGTTCGAGTTGCCCCCCGCGGGGGCGCTGCCGGCGGCAGGGACCGTCTGGTCGCTGCGCGACTACGTCGGTGCGATCAATGGAGGCCACGGTGCCGCGGGTGATGACGGGCCCTATTCCTTCTACGAAGTCGTCCGGCCGTTCAACGCGGTGGGCGCCACGCTCCGGCTCGGCTGGAACGTGAACCGCCCCAACACCCTGCAAAAGGTCACGCTGGCGCAGGTGCACACGATCCCGGACCCGTACTACGTCACCAGCTCGTACGAGACCTCGATCGACAACAAGATCATCAAGTTCGTGAACCTGCCCAACAAGGCGATCATCCGGATCTACACGGTTGGTGGCGTGCTGGTGCGGGTCCTCGAGCACAACAGCGCGACCTCGAGCGAGGAGATCTGGGACGTCCGCAACCGGGGCGGTCAGTTCGTCGCGAGCGGGGTGTACTTCTATCACGTCGAGGCCGGGGATGCCCGTCGCATCGGCCGCATGACCATCATCAACTTCGCCAAGTAGCGAGCATCGGGCGGGGGCGGGCCTCCGGGTCCGCCTCCACACCACGGAGAATCCTGATATGCGTCTCAGTTCTCGGAGCCTGTTCCTGGCGATGGCCCTCGGGTCATGCGGTCTGCCCTGCGCCCTCCTCGCGCAGGCGCCGACCAACCCGGACAACACAGGGTACGGCACCACGGCGGGCGAGTTCCTCCTGTTGGGCGCCGGCGCACGGGGCACCGCGTTGGGTGCATCGTTCGCGGCCATGGCCACGGATGCCAGCGCCCTCTATTACAATCCGGCGGGAGCGGCGCTCGCGCCGCGGCCGCAGGCCATGATCGGCACCTATTCCTACGTCGACAACACCCGCTACTCCTGGGGAGGCCTGGTCTTCCCCTTCGGCGGCGGGTCCAAGGCGATCGGCATTCAGCTCGGTACCTTCGGCTTCAAGGACCAGCCGATCTACACGCCTGAGTCGCCCAACGGAACCGGCGCCACGTACAACGTCAGTGAGACCTTCGCCGGCCTGACCTACGCCCAGAACTTCTCGGACCGGTTCTCGGCCGGCCTGACGGCCAAGGGCGTGTTCGATCAGCTCGGCAGCGCCAACGGCACCGCCTTCGCGCTCGACTTCGGGACCGCGTTCCACGCCAACCTGAGCGGCCACCCGATCAAGCTGGGCTTCACCCTGACCAACCTCGGCACCACCCTGAAGTACGGCGGCGGCGATCTCAGCCGGGACATTCCGCGCGATACCACGGGCGGCACCGAGCCGATCGCCGGCCAGATCAAGACCAAGGGCTTCAACCTGCCGACCAACTTCCAGGTCGCGCTGGCCTACGAGGCCTTCCACTTCGCCAACAGCTCGGTCACCGTCGCGGGCGCCTTCAACCAGCCCAACAACAACCGGGCCGGCTTCGGTGGCGCGCTCGAGTGGTCGGCGAGCAAGCTGGGCGGCAGTCCGTTCGGCGCCGCGATCCGCGGCAGCTACGGCTACGCACCGGCCAACAACGTCAACCTGTCCAACCAGATTCCCACGGCGCTGAGCGACGAGGAGAACCTGCAGGGCATCGCGGTCGGTGGCGGCATCAGCTACCAGACCGGCGGCTTCCTGCTCGGTGCGGACTACGCGTTCAAGTACATGGGCATCCTCGGTCCGACCAACTTCGTCAGCATCACGGTCGGCTGGTAACACGCACCAAGGCAGGCTGAAGTAATGCAAGGAACTTGGAGGACTGTGCGGATCTCTCGTCTGGCTGGTGTGGTCGCGCTGGGGCTGGTGACAATGGCCTCAGCAACGGGGCCCGGAAACTCGGCGGCCCAGGCGACTGCGGGACCGGGGATCCGGCTGGTCCGGTTCTACCGGGCCGAGGGGGGACAGACCAACGTCAAGGCGTTCGTCAACGTGCCGCTGACGAACTTGACCCCCGGCCCCGATGGGCAGGTCGTCTTCCGGGTCACGGCGCAAGTGAAGGACTCCGCCGGACTGTCGCTGGCCAACGCAAGCTGGATGCGCCACGCTCCACAACCACCCCCGGGCAGCGATGCCTTCACGGTGGAACTGATGGAGTTCTCCATCCAGCAGGGCAGCTACAACCTGGCCGTCAGCATCGACGACTCGGTTGCGGGCACCTCCCGGCAGTCTGAGGCGGTACTGACGGGGTTCTCGGCCGATCCGGGTTCTTCCGACCTGTTGCTGGCGCCGTCGATCCGGCCCGCCGGAGCCGCGGACACCATGCCGCTGCCGGGCCAGTGGCGGTACGCCAACTCGGTCATCACCACGGCGACCGATCTGGTGCTGACGCCGACCCGTTCCATGGCGTTCTACCTCCTCGAGGCGTACGCCTCGAAAGAGGATTCCGGCAAGGTCGTCGTCGCGGTCATGGACTCCACCGGGCGGCAGCTCCTGGTGACCCCCCCGCGGCGGGTGAAGCTGTACGAAGGCGGTGGCGTGCTCAGCGGAAAGGTCGACCTCGCCGGAACGCCGCCGGGACGATATACGTTCGCACTCCGGCTGGATGTCGGAGACCGGCACCTGGAGCGGCAGGCGCCGCTGGTGATGCAGGAAGGGGAGCATGAGGCGCCCCCGCCGCCCGATCCCGATGTCGCCTTCTTCGCGGCGATGTCGCCCGAGGAACTCGACGAAGCCGAAGCGCCGCTGTCGTACATCGCCGAATCGGGCGAGTTGAGCGTCTGGAAGAGCGGCCTCTCGGCGGCGGCGAAGGCGAAGTTCCTGGCCGAGTTCTGGCACAAGCGCAACCCGAATGCCGGTGGCGCCAACAACCCGATCCGGGAGAACTTCTACGCCCGGATCGACGAGGCCAACAAGCTGTACGGGGAGAGAGAAGGCCGCGCCTCGGTCCGCGCCCGTGGATGGCGCACCGACCGCGGTCGGATCTACCTCAAGTTCGGCAAGCCGGATGATGTCTGGACGCAGCCCCGGGAGGGACAGACCCCGCCGCTCGAGGTCTGGCGGTACCCCCGGAACCGGGACCGGTACTTCATCTTTGCGGACCGGCTGTACGTGGGCACCTTCAAGCTGACGTACACCAATGAGCTTCGGGAGCCGTCGCTCCCGGGCTGGCAGGATATCCTGGGGTTCAATGGAATGACCAAGGTCAGCCAGTACCTCGGGGTGAATCTGTTCGGCGCTGAGTCGTCTCGGCAGCGCAACTGAGCCCGACGACCTCTACTTCACTCGGACCACGAGGGCACCACGATGGCACGTAAAGTGTTTGGCGTTGCGGCGCTTGCCGCCCTTACGGGACTGCTCGCCTGCGGCGATCCGACGGGCGACCTGCGTAATGGGGCCCAGAAACTCAGCACCGACTTCGTGCTCGTGAACGTCGGATTGGGCAAGACAACCTTTATCACCTCCTCAATTGTCGACGAGCAGGGGAACCCCCTTCCCGGCGCGATCACGGCCACCAGCAACAACCCCGCCGCGATCAGCGTGGCGGAGGTGGACACCTTCCGCCAGGGAGTCAAGGACAAGCTGGCGCTCCAGTTCGCAATCACCGGCCTGGTGCCGGACTCCGGGGTGATCACGCTCACCGGCGCCGGGCACACCGACACGGTCCGGGTGCAGGTAAGCCCGAAGAATGCAATCGCTGGTACAATGAACGGTGCCCCGAGCGGGGATACCGTGACGGTCAGCGCCGCCATCGGTCAGGTGATCACGCTGCAGGCGTTCGGCAACATTGTCTTCGATAACACCACCACGGTGACCTTCGGCACCCTTCAGGCGGTAGTCACCGCGATCGGGCCCGGCGGCACGTCGCTGTCATTCATTCCAGTTCCGGGTTCCGGGTACCTGGCCAATCCGGCTCCCCCGGCGCTTCCCGGGCCCGCGCCGGTGGCCGCAACGGTAAACGTGGCGCTTCCCTACGCGCCCTCGCTCGGACGGGTCAGCTTCACGACCAGCAACGTATTGACGGTTCCCCCCGTGACGAGCATGCCGGCTGTCTTCTCCACTGCGACGCCGAACATCAACGACCCGGTGACGGTCACCGCGGCCGGCTTCAAGTTCCTGCCGAATACCCAGGCGCTCTACGGCGGACAGTATCAGACCATCGATTCGATCTCGAGCGACAGCAACACTGTCTACATGCGCGCAAGCCAGTCGGCGGCGGCCGGTGTGGTCAGCTTCAGCAACGTTGCGCTGGACTTCCTGACCGGGGCGCCGTTGGCCAGCATCCCCTCGGTCAACACGCTGACCGTCGGCGCGACCATTACTCCCCTGGCCGGAACCGACGCGATCGCGACCGCTCCCGTGATTTCGATTCCGCCGGCTGGCAAGACCACTCAGCTCAACGACATTGGTGCTGGCGGCTTCAGCAGCGGCGCCGACTGTTCTGCGAACCCTGGTGGCTTCCCCTGCCGGGTGTATAAGCTCAATCTCACCGGCGCCGATGTGGGTGTAAGCGCCACGTGGACCAACGACGGCGACTTGGGCATCTACTTCACCGATGCTGCCGGAACGGATACCGGCCTACACAGCTGTGACAACGGCGGTCACGGTCCCAGCGGCCATCCAGAGACCTGCACAATCACCGGTCTGACTGGGACCTACTACCTCTACGTCAACTCATTCACCTCGGCCTATCCGCCGCCGAACAACGTGGATCCCGTGTCCTTCACGATCACGCTCACCGGCAATTGAGGAAAAGCTAGAGGACTGAACTGGACAACAAAGAAGCCCGGCGCGAGCGATTGCGCCGGGCTTCTGCTTTCCTGGCCACCTGTGCGGCCACTCACCTACCCCGCGTACTCCACATCCCCCTCCCGGAACTGCCGCTGGTACAGCGTGGCGTAGAGCCCACCCTGCGCCAGCAGCTCGGCATGCGGTCCCCTGCTCCACGATCCGGCCATGATCGAGCACCACCAGCCGGTCGGCCCGCCGCACCGTCGACAGCCGGTGCGCGATGATCAGGGTGCTCCGGCCCACCAGCAGCCGCTCCATCGCATCCTCGATCAGCCGCTCGCTCTCGGTGTCCAGGCTGCTGGTCGCCTCGTCCAGGATCAGCACCCGCGGATCCTTGAGGATGGCCCGGGCGATGGCGATCCGCTGCCGCTGTCCTCCGGAGAGTCGAACCCCGCGCTCCCCCACGATCGTCTGATACCCCTCGGGAAGCCGGTCGATGAACTCGTGGGCGTGCGCCGCCCGGGCCGCGGTCTCGATCTCCGCCAGCGTCGCCTCCGGCCGGGCGTAGGCGATGTTCTCCCGGATGCTCCCGCTGAATAGCGCCGGCTCCTGCGGCACCATCCCGATCGCCTGCCTTAGCTCCGAAAGCCGGACGTTCCGCACATCCACGCCGTCGAGCGAGATGCTCCCCTCCGTCACGTCCCAGAACCGCGGCACCAGCGACACCAGCGTGGTCTTGCCGGCGCCGGAACGCCCCACCAGCGCTACCGTCTCCCCCGGCGCGACATCCAGAGTCACCTCCCTGAGTGCCCAGGGGCTCTCGGTCGTATCGGCGTAGCGGAACGACACCCGGTCGAGCGTCACCCGGCCGCGAACCGGGGAGGGCAGAGCGAGGGGCGCAGGGGGATCGGTGATCGGGCTGGTCATCTCGATCAGCTGGAACACCCGCTCCGCCGCGCCTACCGACTCCTGATACTGGCTGAAGAACGAAATGAGCGACGCGACGGCACCGGCGATCATGATGGTGTAGATCATGAAGGTGAAGAGGGTGCCGGGCGTGAGCTGCCCGTCGAGCACCAGCCGGCCCCCCTGCCACAGCACCAGCACGATCGCCGAAAAGGTCGCAAAGGTGATCACCCCGAAGAACACCCCACGCAACTGCGCCTTGACGATCGCGGCGGTGACGGCCTGCCCGATCTTGAAGCCGTAGCGGCGCCGCTCCTGGTCCTCCTGCACGAAGCTCTGCACCGTCCGGATCTGGCTCAGCGCCTCCTCGGCCAGCGCCGTGGCCTCGGCCACCTTGTCCTGCACTCCGGTGCTCATCCGCCGGAGCCGCCGCCCGAAGAAGAAGATGGCCCCCACCGCCACCGGCACCGCGCCGAGCGCGGTCAGCGTCAGCCGCGGTTGGACGACGATCAGCATGGTGATCCCGCCCCCCAGGGTCAGGAGCTGGCGGGAGAATTCGGCGAACTGGTGGCTCAGGGTGCCCTGCAGCAGGCTGATATCGGTGGTGAGCCGGCTGATGAGTTCACCGGTGCGCCGTTCGGCAAAGAAGCCGGGCGGCATCTCGAGCAGCCGGGAGAAGAGCGACTCTCTGAGGCCCGCCACCGCGCGTTCGCCGGTGGCCGAGAGCAGATATGCCTGGGCGTAGTTGAGGATCGCCTGGGCGACGACCACGAAGCAGAGCTGCAGCGCCTTGGCGTCGAGCGCCGCGCGCCCGCCCTTGAGGAATGCGGCGTCGAGTAGCCAGCCGGTCAGTCGCGGAAAGGCGAGGCTGGCGGCAGCACTGGCGATCAGGCATACCACCGCCAGCGCCAGCGTCCAGCGATACGGACGAATGAGTGGCAGCAGCCGCTTGAGCGCCGTCGGGGGTGGGAGCCGGCGCCTGGGGGCAGTGGATGTCATGCGCGAAAAGTAATGACCCTCTCTCCTCGTCCCGAGGGCGAAGCCCGAGGGATCTACGCTGCCTGCTCGCTGGGCCGGTGCCCCAGCACATCACCCGGATCCCCCCTCATCCCGAGGGCGAAGCCCGAGGGATCTAGACTGCCTGCTCGCTGGGCTGGTGTCCCAGTACATCACCCGGATCCCCCCTCATCCCGAGGGCGAAGCCCGAGGGATCTAGACTGCCTGCTCGCTGGGCTGGTGTCCCAGTACATCACCCGGATCCCCCCTCATCCCGGGGGCGAAGCCCGAGGGATCTACTGGGCCGAGTAAGGAGCCGAAGTGCGGTTTCAGGCCAACGAACCGGGTTGACTGGCGGTTGAGTCGCGCCGAGTAGCGTACCGGCATGCCTCGGAATTGTTTCTACGTCTACATGCTCGCGAGTCTGTCGCGGGTCCTGTATGTGGGAAGCACTCGCGATCTCGTGCGGCGTGTCTATCAGCATCGCGAAGGGCTCGTAGCCGGCTTCACCAGCAGATACAGGGTGACGCGCCTGGTCTATTTCGAGGAGACGCCCAGTGCCCGCACGGCGTTCGCGCGGGAGCGGCAAGTGAAGAGTTGGTCGCGGGAAAAGAAGATACGTCTGATAGAGCGCACCAACGCCGGGTGGGTGGATCTGGCGGAACGCTGTTTTGAATGACGGTTCAGCGGGGCGCGTTCAAGGAATGGGGAGCAGATCCCTCGCTCGCTTCGCTCCCTCGGGATGAGGAGGGGGGGGCCGAGCGGCCGAGCTACGGCGCCTGCTTCGGCATCGCCATCCCGGCACCGGCACCCAGCGCGGACTCCTCCGGCTGATCGAGGATCAGGATCGGTGCCCGCTCGAAGCCGTGCCCGAACGGCACCGCCCGGTCGACCCCCATGGCCACGAACAGCAACGCCAGATAGAGGAGCGAGTACTTGTACATCTTCCACGCCGTCGGGGTCACCCCGGCCTCGCGCAGCACCCGGATGCTGTACCAGAGCAGCCGCCCGCCGAGCGCCAGTGCCGCGACCGCATAAAAGAGCCCCAGCGCGCCGAAGACCGACGGCATGATGGTGAGCGGAATGAGCATCAGGGTGTAGGCCAGCATCTGGATCTTGGTCCAGCGGTCGCCCTGCACCACCGGCATCATGGGGATGCCCGCCTTGGCGTAGTCGTTCTTCTTGATCAGGGCCAGCGCCCAGAAGTGCGGCGGGGTCCAGAAGAAGATGATGGCGAAGAGGTAGATCGCCGGCAGGTCGAGCGTCCCGGTCATCGCGGTCCAGCCCACCAGCGGCGGGAAGGCGCCGGCGGCGCCGCCGATGACGATGTTCTGGGGCGAGATCCGCTTGAGCCAGACGGTGTACACGAAGATGTAGAACAGGTAGCCGCTGAAGGCGAGCCAGGCGCTCAGCGGGTTCACGTAGTGCCAGAAGATCCAGAAGGCGAGCCCGCCCTGCGCCAGCCCGAAGGCCAGTGCGGCGAGCGCCGAGATCCGCCCCGAGGGAATCGGCCGGAGCCTGGTGCGGGACATCAGCATGTCGATGTCCCGGTCGAACCACATGTTCACCGTGTTGGCGCCGCCGGCCATCAGGTAGCCGCCGAGGATCACCCACAGCACCAGCGCCACGCTCGGCATCCCGTGTCCGGTGATGAACATGGGGGCGACGGTGGTGAGCAGCAGCAGCGAGATGATCCGCGGCTTGGTCAGGGTGACCAGGTCGCTCATGAGCGAGGGCCGCGGCGCGAGTTCCTCGGCCGCGTCGGTCCGCGTGGCGGCCCCGCCGATGATTCCCCCCGAGGTCGCGGGCGCCATGGCGGGGTCGGCGTGCCGTGGCGCGCGGGCGGCGAGCATGCGGCGGGAGCGGAAGGCCAGCACGATCGCGGCGGTCCACACCAGCGCACCGACGAAGAGATGCGCGGCCCGGAGCGAAGTCGGCAGCAGCTGCAGGATCATCGCAGCGCCGACGGTCACCTGCAGCAGCACCAGCCCTGCCAGCGTCCAGGCCGCCCGGCGGTACTCCGCCGAGCCTTCGCCGGTCAAACGGCCGGAGGCAAAGGCGAGGCCGATACTGTGGCCGACGAACAGGAAGGCGAGCAGCCGGTGCACCCACTGCAGCCGGCCGAGTGATTCTGCAGGCGGCAGCACCTCGCCGCCGCAGAAGGGGAAGCCGAGGCAATGGAGCCCGGCGTTGTAGTTGGCCACAAAGGCGCCGAAGATGACGATCAGCAGCGCGAAGCCCGGCGCCAGCATGGCGCCGGTGGGGCCGCGGCCCGGGATGACCTGATCGCCGCGCAGCCGCTCGCCGGCGCGCAGCACCGCGACCACCAGCACGCCGAGCAGCAGCATGGCGTTGGTCAGGTGGATCACCACCGTGGGGGCGGCGTTCCACAGCCAGACCGTGACGGCGCCGAGCAGGATCTGCACGAGCAGGATGCCGGCCGCGAGCAGGGCGGGGTTGCGGAGCGACCCCTCGTGGCGGTGACGGCGCCAGCCGATCACCGCGAGGGCGGCGACCGCGAAGCTGACCAGTGCCGCCACCCAGCGGTGGCTCCACTCGATCACCTCCTGGGTGTCGGCCAGATTGGGCAGGAGCCGGCCGTTGCAGAGCGGCCAGTCGGTGCTGCAGCCCATCCCTGAGCCGGTAATGCGAACCACGCCGCCAAGGGTGATCAGGCCGACGGCGAGTCCGGCCGCGATCATGGCCCCGCGGCGGTAGAGCTGGGCGCCGTCGCCAGCCTGGGAATTCATCGAGAATGCTCCGGGACTATATAAGGAAGGGCGGGCCGGCCGGGCCCCGAACGGGGCTAAAGAACGGATCGGGACACCGGGTTGTCAAGCGTACCGATCGGGTCCATACTGGTATCGCTTGCCCGCCTGGCCGGTGCCCGGAATCGGGCACCGCGTCCTCCCCTTTCTCTGGCCTATGACCCAATCCGCCGACCCCTGGGGCGAGCGTCTTCCCCGCCGCCTGGGCCTCTGGAGCGCCGTCGCGGTGCTGATCGGGTCCACCATCGGGAGCGGTATCTTCCGCACCCCTGCCTCCGTGGCCCAGCGGGTGGACGACGTCCCCCTCTTCCTGACCGCCTGGGTGATCGGCGGGATCGTGGCCGTCTGCGGGGCTCTGACCTACGCCGAGCTGGCGGCCGCCTTTCCGCGGAGCGGCGGGATCTACGTCTTCCTGCGGGAGGCCTTCGGCCCGCTGCCGGCGTTCCTCTTCGGCTGGGCGGAGCTGCTCATCATCCGGCCCGGCGCCTACGGCGCCATCGGCATCACCGCCTCGGCCTACGCGCTGCGCACCGTGGGGCTGGATCCCGCGGCTCAACTCATGGGATTGCCGTTCCGCGGCGACCAGCTCCTCGGCGCCGGCTTCATCATCCTCGTCGGCGGTGTCAACTACTTCGGCATCCGGCGTGGTGCCGTGATCCAGAACCTCAGCACCGTCTTCAAGGTCGGCGCGCTGGCGGTGCTGGTGCTGCTCGGCTTCGCGATGGGAGACAGCCAGGGACTGGGGCCGATGCTGGCCCAGCGGGCCGAGGTGGGCGTCTCCCCCTTCCTGCTGGCGATGGTCTCGATCCTCTGGGCCTATGACGGCTGGGCCGATCTGGCGTTCGTCGGCGGCGAGGTGAAGGACCCGCAGCGTACCCTGCCGCGCGCGCTGGTGATCGGCACCAGCGTGGTCGTGGTGCTCTATCTCAGTGCCAACCTGGTCTACCTCTATCTGATCCCGATCGTGCAGATGAAGCAGGCGGAGCTGGTCGCCGCCGACGTGGCGCAACTGCTCATCGGGCACGCCGGCATCGTCGCCGTCTCGGCCGCGGTCGCGGTGAGCACCTTCGGCACCCTGAACGGCTCCATGATGACCGCGCCCCGGATCTTCTTCGCCATGGCGGACGACGGCCTCTTCCCCAAGGCGATCGCCCGCGTCGATCCGAAGACCGGCGCCCCCACCGCGGCGATCCTGCTGGCCGCGGTGATGGGGGTGATCTTCGTGCTGATCAAGACCTTCACCGCGCTGGCAGACCAGTTCGTCATCGGCATCTGGCCGTTCTACGCGATGGCAGTGGCGGGGGTGTTCGTGCTGCGGCGCACCCAGCCCGACCTGCCGCGGCCCTACCGCACCCTCGGCTATCCGGTCGTGCCGCTGCTCTTTCTCGGCGCGTCGCTCTTCCTGCTGGGGAACTATCTGGTGTCGCTGCCGAATGACTTCGCCATTGATGTGGGCGTCATCCTCACCGGAGTGCCGGTGTACTACGGCTGGAGGCGGTGGGCACACTGAGCGTCCCTTAGAAGATCTTGCTCGCCACGTGCCCGGCGCTTCACGGTGGCCCCCAGCTGGGGTGTCGGCACGCCTTCGGCTGGGCGCTGAGGATCTTCTCCCCTGCACCTGCCACCGAGCGTCGGACGATCTGATCTCTTCCAGCGCGATATCCCGTGAACGCGATATACTTGCCATCCGGCGACCAGGTCGGTTCGATGTTCCCGCTCACGTCGGGCGTGATGGAGGCCGCGTGGGTGCCGTCAGAGTCCATCACGAAGATCTCCTGCCCGTTGGCTGTGACGTGCAGGAAGGCCAGCCGTGAACCATCAGGTGACCATGCCGGAGTTCCGTCAGTGGTGGTAGTCGGCAGAAGCTGGTGGGGATTCGTGCCGTTGGTGTCGATCACCCAGACCGTTCCGGGATTCCTGTCAAACGCGATCTTTCCGCCGTATGGTGACCAGACCGGCGTATGGTCTGTGCCCGTCGTGGTCAGGGGGCGTGGCGTACTCCCATCGAGAGCCACGAAGAACAGCCCTCCACCTGAACTGGTCTGCGTCGTGCGAGCGAAGACCAGCTGGGACCCGTCGGGTGCCCATGCGGGTTCGTCGTCGGGGAGGGTGTCGTGGGTAATCCGTTGGAGTGCCCCGGTTGCGATCGTCAGTACGTAGACCTCAGAATTGCCGTCCCGATCCGTCGAAAAGGCGACGCGCTTTCCATCCGGCGACAGCGCCGGGTTGCGATTGGAGAAGCCGTCCACGAGCAACGAGTCGGTGGTGCCGAGATCCGGGTCCAATGAATAGAGGCCCGGAATAGTGCCGATGCCTGGGGTAGAAAAGACGATTCGGCTGTGTGGCTGGTATGAAGAGGGCTCGCCTGCTCCTCCGCAGCCCGCGGTCAGCAGACCGCCGAGCAGCCACAAGAAACGGTGCGGTGGCAGATCGGTGAACCGGCGACGAGCGATGCGATTCATGTGGGCTCGGAGATTGTGAGTCACTGCTGGCGCCACCTGACTGTGTCGCAGATTATGCAGGTCTCGGGGAGCATGGTCAACTCGTCGCAGTTGAAGTTGGCACGTGATTCCTTACTACTCCTCCGTCAGCTCCATCGAGATGTCCGCCGCATGGACGCTGTGGGTCAGCGCCCCGATCGAGATGTAGTCCGCTCCCGCCTCGGCGTACGCCCGCACGTTGGCGAGGGTGATTCCGCCGGTCGCCTCGATCTCGATGTCCGGCTCGCGGGCCCGGGCGATCTTCCCCCATGCTTCCACCGTCCCCGGAGTCTGGTTATCCACCAGCAGCCGGGAGGCGCCCGCGGCGCAGGCCACGTCCACCTGCTCCGCCGTTTCCACTTCGACGAAGCAGTCGCTCACTCCGCGCGCGCGCGCGGCGGCGAGCGCCTCGGCCAGGGTCCGGCCGCTCCGCGCCAGCGCCCGCCAGTGATTGTCCTTTGCCATCAGCGTGGTGCCCAGGTCGATGCGATGCATCGTGCCGCCGCCCGCGATCACCGAACTCACGTCGAGCAGCCGGAGCCCCGGCGCAGTCTTGCGGGTGTGGAGGATCTGGGCGCGGGTGCCCGCGACGGCATCCACGTAGGCGTGGGTCGCGGTCGCGATTCCCACTGCGCGCTGCAGCAGGTTGAGCAGTGGCCGCTCCGCGCGCAGCAGAGAGGCGAGGTCGCCCTGCAGCAGCCCCGCCTGGGTACCGGCGGGGATGGCCGAGCCGGGTGGCAGGTACCAGACGACCGGATCGAGCCCGCAGGAGATGGTGACGGCGTCGGCGTACGGCGTTCCGGCGAGAATCCCGGGGCTCTTGAACAGGATGTGCCCGGTGGCGAACTGCCCCGGGGCCACGCAGGCCTCGGTGGTGATGTCCCGGAGCCCGTCCTCCATCAGCGACACCTCGGCGACGCGCCGGGCATCGGCCCCGATTCGGATCCGGAGGTCGTGCTCGATGATCATGAGGCCGCCTTGATTGGAATCGTCACCCGGGTGGTCTCCCAGTCGAGCTGCAGCAGCAGCGAGTCGTCCGCCGGTTCACCATGCACGGTCAGTGTCTCCACCGGCGTGGCGAGCGCGCTGGCGGTGACTCGGGCGTGCCCCACTTCCTGGGCACGCACGGCGGGGGAGATGTCGTTCCCCCAGTGCAGCACGGACCGGGTCACGAACAGCTCCCAGGCACCGGAGGCAGGGATGCTGTAGAGCGAATACCGCCCCGGCGCGAGCGGGATCCCGGCGACGGTGATCGCCCGGCTGGTGGAGAGCCGGGTCGGTTCGTTGGCGCCGGTCCGCCAGAGCGAATCGAACGGCACCAGCCCGCCGTACACCCGGCGGCCGCGCATCGAGGGCCGGCCGTAGCAGAGCAGGATCTCGCCGGAGCCGACCGGGGCACGCAGCGTCGCCAGCGGGCTCACCCGCTCGTGGTATGAGACGGGGCTGGTCCAGTCCCGCATGCACGGTCCCAGGCCGAGCCAGGTCGGGACCAGCGCGGTGCCGGTGGTGCCGAGCAGGATGAGCAGCGCCAGGGGGATCGTGAGCAGGACCGCGGTACGTACCCGCTTCATGGCAGGCTTCCTTCGCTGATGGCGGACGCTAATCGCCGGGTTTCCTGGCGACCCCCGGGCCCAGCGCCACCATCCGGTCGAGCGAGGCGCGGGCGCGTTCGGCGATCGCCGGCGCGACGGTGACGTGGAACTGGTACTTGAGCAGCGCGTCGCGGGTGCTCTCGAGCGTGATCGTCTTCATGTAGGCGCAGACGGCGCCCCGGTCGGCAGCGAAGAAGTGCTTGTCAGGGGCGAGCTGCTCCATGCGGTGCATGATGCCGGTCTCGGTGGCGATGATGAATTCGGTCGCCGGCCGCTCCTTCACCAGCTGGATCATCCGCTCGGTCGACGCGATGTGGACGCCCTCGGCTGGAATGTCTCCCTGCCCGATGGCGTAGATGAGCTGGCCGGCGCAGCCGCACTCGGGATGCACCAGCACTTCGGCCCCGGGGTGTTCGTGCCGGACCCGGTCAAGGGTGTGCGGGTTGATCTCCTTGTGCACGTGGCACTCCCCCAGCCACACCTCCACCCGGCGATTGGGACGCATCCGCTTCACATGGGCGCCGAGGAAGAAGTCGGGACAGAAGAGAATCCCCTTGTCCTCGGGGATGGCGTCGATCACCTCGATCACGTTGCCGCTGGTGCAGCAGTAGTCCAGCTCGGCCTTCACCTCGGCGGTGGTGTTCACGTACCCGACCGCGATGTAGCCGGGGAACCTCGCCTTCCAGGCCCGCAGGTCATCGGCGGTGATGGTAGCCGCGAGCGAGCAGCCGGCCGCGAGGTCGGGGAGCAGCACCCGCTTCCCGGGCGCGAGGATCGCCGCGGTCTCGGCCATGAAGTGGACCCCGCAGAAGACGATCACCTCCGCGTCGGTCGCGGCGGCCTTGCGGGAGAGCCCGAGGGAGTCGCCCACATAGTCGGCGACATCCTGGACCTCGGGGCGCTGGTAGTTGTGCGCCAGGATCACCGCCTTGCGACGGCGCGCCAGCTCCTTGATCTCCTGTTGCATTGCGGAGATCTGCGCGGGGCTCAGGGTATTCGGGCGAATGACGGGCAGGGCGAGGCTCATGCGGTCGGGCTCCCGCTGGCGGGGGCCAGCGGCGGGTAGTCGAGTCGCCGGTGCCCGCCGCGGCTCTCCCGCCGGCGGAGTGCTGCGTGAGTGATGAGCCGCGCGACCAGGAGCTGGTTGTGGGTGCGCCAGGCCTCGGGCGGGACGGCCTTGCTCAGCCGGGCCAGGGTACGCCGTGCCCGC
The DNA here is from genome assembly GCA_963825065.1 of uncultured Gemmatimonadales bacterium. Taxonomy (GTDB): domain Bacteria; phylum Gemmatimonadota; class Gemmatimonadetes; order Gemmatimonadales; family GWC2-71-9; genus JADJOM01. Next base: position 142,005 of record CAWGRU010000019.1, on the reverse strand, counting down.
TGCAATCCCGTTTCGGTACGGACCAGGCCAACATCGGTGGTCATCACCTGCCGCATCTCCGCCAGCGCGGCGAGCGCCGCGTCGTCCGCCGCGCGGCCGGCGAACTCGTCTCCGGACGAGGGGGAAAGGCGGGCACCGGATACTCGAGTGGCGTGGCGTTGCGGAATCGCGCCGCGAACGCCTCACCCCGGCCGCGGGGCACCGGGCGCAGGCGCACGCCCTCCATCCATTCGCGGGCGGCGCCGCCTCCCTCCCGCGCGCGGGTCCCGGCCAGCAGGGCGCGGGAGACCCGGTCGGCGAACACCATCCCCTCGAGCAGCGAATTGGAGGCGAGCCGGTTGGCGCCGTGGACGCCGGTGCAGGCGACCTCGCCCACCGCCCACAGTCCTTCGCGGGTGGTGCGGCCATCGAGATCGGTGCGGACTCCGCCCATGGCGTAGTGCAGCGCCGGCGCGACCGGAATGAGATCGTGCGCCGGGTCGAGCGCGTGATCGTGCAGGATCTTGGTGACGCCGGGGAACCGCTCGCCGAAATCGGCGATCTCCCGGGCATCGAGCCACGCGCCCCCGGTGGCGTCCGCCGCGGCGACCGCGCGCGCCACCACGTCACGCGGGGCCAGCTCGCCGCGCGGATCGGCGTCGAACGCAAAGCGCCGTCCGTCCCGGTCGACCAGGATGCCGCCGGCGCCGCGCACCGCTTCGGTGATGAGCGGCGCCGGGTTCACCCCCGGCAGCTTGAGCGCGGTGGGATGGAACTGGAGGAATTCGAGGTCCCGGAGTTCCGCGGCCACCCGCCAGGCGAGGGCCCAGCCATCGCCCGTCGCCACCAGCGGATTGGTGGTGACCGCGTACAACTGGCCGACGCCGCCGGTGGCGAGCACCACGTCGCGCGCCTTGAGCTCGAACGGCTCGCCGTTGCGCACCGCGATCACCCCGGTCACCCGCGAGCCGTCGTGGCTGAGCGAGGCGACCTCGGTGTAGCGCAGGATTTCGATCAGCGGATGGCGGCGGACCAGGTCGGTGAGAAAGGCGACGATCGCCGCGCCGGTGCGGTCCCCGCCCGCGTGAATGATCCGGGGCCGGGTGTGCGCCGCCTCCAGCCCGAAGCGCAGCGACCCGTCCGGGCCGCGATCGAATACCGCGCCGGCGGCGAGCAGCTCCCGGATGCGATCGGGGCCTTCGGCGGTGAGAATGCGGACCGCCTCCGGGTCGGAGAGGCCATCGCCCGCGGCGAGGGTGTCCGCGGCGTGCTGGCTCGGGCTGTCGCCCGGACCGAGCGCCACCGCGATGCCCCCCTGGGCCCACGCGCTCGCGCTGTCGGCGAGCAGCCCCTTGGTGAGCAGCAGGACCGCCTGACCGTCCGCGGCCAGCCGCCAGGCGGTCCACAGCCCGGCGATGCCGGTGCCGACGATGACGGGACGGGGGGAGGCAGCCATGGCGGGAAATATAGGGTGGCGAGGTTGTTCGGTAGCCCCGCCGGCCCCGCCCGGGACTGCCGCAAGCTGGAACCTTCACCATACTGGACCGTAGGGGGCGCCACCCCATCCGGTTCAGCTCCCGAGGAACGTTCATGCACGGATTGCTCGCGCTGCTGCAGGCCGCCGCCCTCTCGAGTCCCGGCGGCCCCCTCACCGTCCGGGTCGCGCCGGACACCGTCTATGTCGAACAGGACGAGCGGAGCCGGCTGGTCAACTTCGATTTCCTGCTCGACAATGGCCGCACCGAGCCACGCCTCCTCACGGCGGTGCGGCTCTCCGCGTACGACACCGGGAACCGCCTCGTGTGGCGGCGGTTCTGCGACCAGAGCGGCATGAGCCCGTGCATCCACACCCTCCCCGGTCGGGAACTCGCCGCCGGCGGCTCGGGGATCCTCTACAACCCGTTCTATTCCCTGCCGGTTGATCGGGAGATCGCGGTCCTCGAGTACACCCTGGTCTTCGCCGATTCGGCAGGCGCGACGGCCGACAGCGTGCGGGTCCCGGTGACGCTGCACCCCTATCTGTCGCGGACCAGGCTCATCCTCCCGCTCGCCGGGCGGGTACTGGTCTTCGACGGTCACGACTATTACGCCCACCACCGGCGCTGGAATCTCGCCCATCCGCTCATGCGCCAGCTGGGATTCCACGGCAACTCGGGTCGCTACGCCTACGACCTCTCGATCGTGGACTCGGCGGGACGGATGTTCCGGGGCGACGGCGATCGCAACGAGGACTGGTACAGCTGGGATGCGGTGGTCCGCGCGCCGGGCGCGGGAACGGTAGTGGCGGCGGTCGACGATCAGCCCGACTGGGAGATCGGCCGGACGTCGCTCCCCGACAGCATGGTGATGGCGCGGCCCGCATCGCTGTATGGCAATTATGTGATCCTGGATCACGGCAATGGCGAGTTCAGCCTGCTCGCCCACCTGCGACAGGGGAGCGTCACGCTGCGCGCGGGCGATCGGGTGCGGCGGGGTGCGGCGATCGGTCGGGTGGGATTCTCGGGTTCGGTGTACACCATCCACAACCACTACCAGCTGCAGCGGGGTCCCGCGCTCGACGCCGAGGGACTCCCCTCGGCTTTCTGGGATCTGGGGCGGGTCGGCGCGCGGCCCGGCGCGGGCGGGGCGGTGCGGGTGGACTCGGGAGACCTGCTCGAGGTGCGTTGAGTCGTGGACCGGGGCCTCCACGCCCCGGCTAGGTCCGCACCCTGGTCATCAGCCAGATCGCGGCGACGAAGAAGAGCGCGTTGGGCGCCCACGCGGCGGCGACCGGATTCACGATCCCGGTCACCCCGACCGCCTTCGAGAGCTGGATCAGCGAGAGGAAGAGAACCGTGGTGCCGAGGCTGATCGCGATCCCGATGGCGGTGCCCTGCCGGGGCGAGGAGACGGCGAGCGGCGCCCCGAACAGCGCGATCACCAGGCAGGTGGCCGGCAGCGCAATCTTGAGCGCGCGGTCGACCTCGATCTTGCTGGTGTCGTTCCCCGAGCGCTTCAGGGCGTCGATGTAGCGGGTGAGCTCGGCGTAACGCATCTCCTCCGGCGCCTTTGGTTCGGCCAGCAGGTCCACCGGCTCCTGGGAGAGCGCCTTGAGCCGCGCCGAATGGAAGCGCAGGCTCACCTGCTGGCCCTGGCCGAACATCCGGCGGCTGCTCCCCGACCACAGGCGCCAGGTGCGCAGCGAGTCAATGTAGGTCGCGCTGTCCGCGCTCACCGCGAGGTCGGGGTAGTCCGGTCCCTTCCCCTGCCGTTCGAACACCAGCTGCCGGAGCATCCGGTTCTGCACGTCCAGGGAGCGGATGGTGTACACCCAGCCCTGGTCGGCGCGGAAGACGAAGTTGTAGCGCGCCGTCCGGGGCTTGGCGAGCTTCGCCTTCTGCAGCTCGAGCTCCTTGCTGGTCGAGTCCGGCGCGAGTTCCCCGATCTGGAAGGCGAGCCCCGCGGCCAGAGTCGCCGCGATGAAGATCGACATTGTGAGCCGGTAGAAGCTCCAGCCGCCCGCCTTGGCGGCGGTCAACTCGGAGTAGCGCCCGAGGTTGCCCACCGTGAACACCGTGGCGAAGAGGACCGCGGCGGGCATGACCAGGAAGACATTCTCCGGCAGCGCGTAGACGTAGCTGACGACGATCTGGGAGAGCGTGAGCCCGCGGGAGATCAGCCGCTCGAGGTTGTCGGTCATGTTGATCATGACCGAGACGACTGGGAAACCGAGCGCCGTGAGTACGAAGATCACCACCCAGGAGCGGAGCACGTAGCGGTCGAGGATGCGCACTCAGGCGGCCTTCCGCCGGTGGAACCGGCTGGTGAGGGTGTCCCACAGCTCGCTCAGGTCCCCGCCGCGGGTGGAGCCCGATTCGCGGCTCACCCGGAAGAGTCCGAACAGTCCCAGCGCGCCGAAGATCAGGTTGGGCGCCCACATCGCGACCCAGGGATCGACGATGTTGTTGTTGCCGAGCCCCTCGCCGGCGATCAGCCCCACGTAGTAGATCGCGAACACTGCGAGCCCGCCGCCGATCACCAGACCCATCCCGCCCCGCGGGAAGCGCAGCGCCATCGGGATGCCCACCAGGGCGAAGACCAGACAGGCCACGCTGATTGCCCACTTCTTGTGTACTTCCACCAGGTACTGGTCGGCGCGCAGTCCCGAACTGCGGATCTCGTCCCGGGCGGAGGACACCGTGCCCCACGCGGTCATGATCACCGTCCGCCGGGTGCCCGGCGGGCGGGCCTGCTGGGGGATCACCGCGCTCAGCGGCACCATCGGGCGGGCGTCATCCTGGCCGACCATCGCCGAGGTGGCCTCGGTCCCCAGCGGCTGTGCGCCCGAGTCCGGCTTGGCCGTCCCCAGCGTGCGACCCAGAGCGGCGAAGGCGCGGCAGTAGGCGACCGTGTCGGGGCGGGGAGGCCGGGGGAGCGGGAGCGGGGCCGGCAACCCCAGCAGGGCCCGCAGGTCGCGATCGGCGGTGACCCGCCGCTGCTGCTCGGCCAGGTCGGCCTCGTACTCCGCATCCTGCACGACACCCATCATCTCGCAGGTGCCCATCTCCCGGTCGCCGCGGACTCCGTCGTTGGCCTCGAGATCCAGCCGGTTGGAGACGTCCTTGACGAGAATCGTGTTGGTCGCGAAATCCGTCACCTGCATGACTGCTTCGTCGCTCTGCTTGAAGGCGTGGATGGCGCCCTGCCACAGCTTGAGCTGCAGGTTGGTTCCCTGCTCGGTGAAGCCCATCTTGCCGCTGTCGGCGTAGATGATCCGGCGGCTGTCGGTGCCCGCCATGTCGTAGATCGTCACGCTGCGCAGCCGGCCGGTATTGCCGTCGATCCGGCTGGCGCGCAGGAACAGCCCGCTGGGCGGGATCTCGTTGATGACCTGCTCCCGCAGTTCGAGCGTCGGCTTCTTGCGCTGGATGTTGATCAGCAGGTTGCGCAGCTTGGCGTTGCTGTCGGGGAGCACCTGGTCGGTGAACCAGAAGTTGACGCCGGTGAGCAGCAGGCCGGCGACGATCATGGGCCGCAGCAGCTGGTAGACGCTCAGCCCGCTCGCCCGCATGGCGGTGATCTCGCTGTCCGCCGCGAGATGGCTGAAGGTGTAGAGCATCGCGACCAGTACGGCCATCGGCAGGGTCATCGCGATGATGAACGGCAGGCACAGCAGGAAGACCTCGCCGATCACCGACCAGGGCAGCCCCTTGCCCACCAGTGCGCCGAACCGCCGGGCGATCTGATTGAGGAGCATGATGCTCGTCATCGCCGCAAAGGCGAACGTCAGCGGCGGCAGGAACTGCCGAATGAGGTACCGGTCGAGCAATCGTACCAAAGCCGAAGTCTCCGCGCGATAACGAGTTGTGAGCCCTCTACCCGGCCAGTATATTCCCGGTGTCCTGCACCTTCAAGCCTGACGCCCCTGGTACTTCCCGAATCCCAGCCCGGTTAGTGCGTTCCCTGGCCCTCGCGGCGCTCCTCGCGCTCGCCCCTGCCGCGCTACTGGCACAGGGGGACTCGACCGCGTCCCCGTGGATGCGGTTCCGGATCAGCCAGCCGCTGCCCGCCCTGAAGATACCTCCCATCTACCGGAGTCCGTGGGCCTCGGGCCCCCGGCTGTCCCCGGCGCGGGTGGGAGCGGCGTGGCAGGACAGCGTGCGCCAGGTGCTCGATTCCCAGCAGATCGCCCGGCTGACCGCGCTCCGGCTGCGGCGGATCTATGGACGCAAGGCCGTGCTGGAGGGACCGGAGCAGGAGGCGCAGGGGGAGGCCGGAGCGGCGCAGTCCGCCAGGCGGGGCACCCTCGGGCTCGACCGTCGCTACGCCGACCTGAGCCTCAATGGCGCCGCCCGGCTCGAGATCCGCTCCGACAAGACCCGCAATCTCCGCTGCAACGCCTACGACCTCCTCGACCCGCGGGCCAACTGCCGGGGCGGGTTCAAGGCGCCCCGGCTGGATACCCAGCTTCAGTTGCGCAGCTTCGGGGTCATCGGTCGCCGGGTGAATGTCGCAGTAGACTACGACTCGGAGCGGGACTTCCAGGCCAACAACGACATCAAGGTCTTCTACGAGGGGCTCGAGGATGAGCCGGTGCGGCGCATCGAGGTCGGCACCGTCCAGTTCCGGCCCCCGCCCTCCCAGTTCCTCACCGCCGCGATCCCGGCCAACAACTTCGGGGTCAGCGCCGAGTTCCAGGTCGGCGCCCTGCAGTTGCAGACGATCGTCGCCACCCAGAAGGGGAGCCAGGTCGCCGAGCGGAACTACACCGTCGGCCAGACCACGACCCAGCCGGAGGACCGCCAGGTGCGCGACCTCGACTTCGAGTCGGGGCGGTTCTTCTGGGTGGTCGATCCCGCCAACATGCCGGGCTATCCCGCGGTCGACATCCTCAACCTCACGCCGTCGCTGCTCCCGCCGGGCGGCCGGCCGAGCCCGGGCAACGTCCGGATCTATCGCTACCGGCCCAGCCTCTCGGCGCTGAATGCCAATATCGGCGGCATCAGCGCGGTGGCCCGCCGTGGCGACACCCCGCTCAGGGTGGGGCCGCTCAAGTCGGCGTGGCAGCTGATGCTGCAGGGCTCCGACTACTACCTCGACCCGTCGGGGCTCTGGTTCGTGCTGAGCGCGAAGCTCGATCAGGGCGACTACCTCGCGGTGAGCTATGTGACCGCCGCGGGGGATTCGGTGGGCACCTTCCCCGCCAGCGACAATCCGGCGGGGAACGACAGCCTGGAGCTGATCCAGGCGCCGCGAGTGGGGCCGTCGGAGCCGACCTTCCGCTACGAGATGCGCAACGTCTACCAGGTGGCGGGGCTGGACCTCGACCGCAACACCCTCAAGCTGGACCTTTCGCTCAACCGGTCCCAGACCCCGCTGGGCGGCGGCGCCGCGACCTACCTCGCGCTGTTCGGGCTGGCGCTGCAGACCGATGCCACCAGCTTCGACGTCGTCAGCCGGCTCTTCCCCCGGGCCCAGGACGCCGGCGCCCAGGCCACGCTCCCCGAGTCGTACATCGTCTTTCCGAACCTGCAGCCCTTCGCGGATCCCAACCGGCTCACCGCGGCGGAACGCAGCGACTCGCTCTACCGGACGCCGGACTACCTGCTCTTCTCGCAGGGCCCGCCCGCCCGCTTCGGCCTGCGGCTCCGCTACGTCGCCTCGGGAGGCGGCGATCGCTCCTCGCTCGACCTGAACGCGCTCTCGGTGCGCAGCGGCAGCGAACGGATCACCGTGAATGGACGGGTGCTGGAGCGGGGCACCGACTACAGCATCGACTACAACGTCGGCAAGGTGAACTTCCTCAATCCGAACGACATCTTCGGCACCGGCCAGGCGACGGTGAACGTGCGCTTCGAGGAGCGCGGGGTCTTCGCGGTCGCGCCGACCCAGCTCTTCGGCATGTCCTCCAGCTACAGCCTCGGCGGGCTCGGCTCGATCGGGGCCGTCGCCTTCTACCAGCGGGAGCAGACCGCCTTCAGCCGGCCGCCGCTCGGCTTCGAGGCCACCGCCAACCTGGTGGCGGGCCTCACTTCCGACCTGCACTTCAAGCCGGCGGTGCTCACCCGGCTGTTCAACAAACTCACTTCCACCCCATCGACGGCGCCCTCGCTCCTCGATCTCCGGGGCGAGGTAGCCATGAGCCGCCCCGATCCGAACCGCTCGGGACAGGCCTATCTGGAGGAGTTCGAGGGCGACTTCGGCACCCCCATCGGGCTGCGGGAGACGGCGTGGGAGTTCGGCAGCGCACCCCACGACGCGAGCGGGGTGACCGACGCCGGCATCACCAGCTTCGCCACCTCGGATGCCGTGCAGCTCACCTGGCAGAACCTGGTGCCTGACAATCTCGGCGGGGTCGCCGAGTTCCGTCCCCGCGATATCGATCCCACGGTGCAGATTTCCAACGGCACCGATGTCTTCGAGACGGTGCTGTTCATGACGCTGCACGCCGACACCTCAGGAGGGGTCGTCATCCACGACCCGGGCGGGGCGCTCGACGGCCACTCGCGCTGGACCCAGACCCCCAATCCCGGCCGCCCCCGCTGGCGCTCGATGACCACGGCGCTCAGCGCCGCCGGGGTCGATCTCTCCAAGAGCGAGTTCCTCGAATTCTGGGTGTTCCAGCGAGGGGATCACTCCGCCGATTCCGCCGATGTGCGCCTGATGGTGGACCTCGGCTCGGTCGACGAGGACGCCGTGGGGCTCGCGCCCCACGACATGCTGGTCGCCGCTGGGGATACGACCTTTACCGGCCGCCAGCTGGTCGGCCTGGGCAAGCTCGATTCCGAGCGCCAGCCCAGCGGCATCTTCAACGCGGAGACCGACGATCGCGGCATCCTGGGTGACCGGCCGGACACCCTGGGGAACGGGGTGCCGGGCGAGACCTTCCCCGGCGTGCCCCTCTGCCGCACCAACCTGTCGGCGACGGTGCAGGTGTATCGCTGGGGCGACCTGAGCGCCCGCTGCACCCGCGGCAACGGGCAGCTCAACACCGAGGATCTCAATGGCGACAACCTGCTCAACCTCGGACAGGCCAATCCCCGCGAGGATGTCTTCCGCTGGGTGGTGCGCCTCAACGATCCGACCTACTTCGTTCGCGACGGCGGAAAGACCCCGGATGGGCTCGGCGGCTGGAAGCTGTACCGGATCCCCCTGCGCACGCCCCAGTTCACTCTCGGCTCGCCCAACGCGCGGCTGATCCAGCAGCTGCGGATCACCGCGGTGGCGCCGCCGGCCGTCGGGCCCAACGAGGTGGTCGGCCGCTTCGCGCTGGCCCGCATGCGGCTGCTGGGCTCCCCCTGGGTGCGCCGCTCCGACGCGCCGGTACACGGCCTCGCCGGCGCGACCGGCAACCCGCAGGGGACCGTGGTCGCCTCGATCGTCTCGACCGAGAACACCGAACTCGGCTACACCTCGCCGCCGGGAGTGCTCGCCCAGCGGCCCAAGGCGGGAGACGTCGGTTCCACCCTCCAGATCAACGAGCGTTCGCTCCGGGTGGTCGCCACCGGGCTCGGCGTCGGCGATCGCGCCGAGGCCTACACCGGATTCCAGACCGGTCGGCAGAACCTGCTCAAGTACGAGCGGCTGCGGGCCTGGGTGCGGGGCCATGGGAACGGCTGGGTCGAGGGCGACTACAAGGCCTTCATCCGGGTGGGGACCGACAACTCCAACTTCTACCAGTATCTCGCCGACGCTCGCAGCGACACCTGGGTGCCGGAGGTCGTGGTCGAGCTGAGCACCTGGCGCGCGCTGCGGCTCAAGGTGGAGAATCGCTATCTCAGCGGCCTGCCGGCGGACAGCGTCGAGCGGGTGGCCTGTGGCGGCGACACCATCTCGACCGCCTACGTCTCCTGCAGCGGGCGCTACCTGGTGTATGTCGGCAACCCCGCGGTGGCTCCCCCCAATCTGGCCGCGGTGCAGGAGCTGTCGGCCGGCATCCTGCGGGTGGGCACCGCCACCAGCGATCCCAGCGCGGAGCTGTGGGTGGACGACATCCGGGTGACCGACCCGATCAGCGATGTCGGCGTGGCGATGGCCTTCGATGCCCGGCTGGTCGCCTCCGACGTGGGCGATGTGCAGTTGAGCTACGTGCGCCAGGACGGGCGTTTCCAGCAGCTCGGCCGCGATCCGACCTACCGCACCAGTGGCGGCCTGCGGCTGGGCACCACGCTGCGGCTGGACCGGTTCCTCCCCGCCTCGCTCGGTATCGCGATGCCGGTCTCGTTCGGGTATGCCCGGCGCACCGAGGATCCCGAGCTGCTCAGCGGCAGCGACGTCCTGGCGCAGCGGCTCTCCGGCCTGCGGCGCCCCGAGGGTTCCACCTACAACTACGGCCTCGTCATCCGCCGCACCGCGCGGGGCAAGTCGTGGCTCACCCGCGGGCTGGTGGACCCGCTCTCGATGAGCGCCTCCTACACCCACGGCCACGACCAGAGCGACCTCACCCGCGCCAACTCCAGCAGCTACGCCGTGCAGCTGCAGTACGGTCTGCAGCCGGGTCGGGTGCGCGTGGAGCTGGGGCTGGAGGGGCTGGTCGATCACCTGCCGGGCTTCATCCGCCGCAGCCTGTTTGGCCAGGGGCTGCGCCGGCCGGCGCTCAATCTCGCGCCGAGCAGCGTGCGGCTGGGCAGCGGGCTGACCCGGCAGGAAAACGTCTTCCGCTCCTTCCTGCTGCCGGTGAACCGGCCGGCGGATTCGCTGGTGCTGCCGGTGCTGGCGCTCACCCACGTGTGGCGCAACTCCGCCGGCACCACCTGGCAGCCGCTGGGCATGCTCAATCTGTCCGCCGATCTCTCCAGCGCCCGCGATCTGCGGCAATACGGCGACTCGACCACCCTGGGCCGGGTGGCCACCCAGGAACGCCGGCAACTGGCCGGCCTCGATGTCGGCGTCGAGGCGCAGCGGACCCTGACCACTTCGCTGCTCCTCACCCCGAAGCTCACCTCGTGGCTGCAGCCGCGATTCTCGACCACCAGCAGCTTCGCGCTCACCCGCAACCTGACCGGACGTGACCCGATCCGTGAGATCGGCGACACCGCCGGAGCCTTCCTGCTGGCCCAGACGCTCTTCAACCAGCGCATCCGGGAGATCGGCACGTCGGTCGACATCGCGCGGCTGATCGGGCAGATCTTCGGATTGCCGCCAGCAAAGGTGAGCACGATTCGCATCCGTCCGGTGGACATCAGGCAGCAGCTGGTGCGGAATTCGACCTTCGACCTCACGGCCTTCAGCCCCAGCCTCGGCTACCAGCTCGGGTTCGGCGGGCTCGGCTCCTTCCTTTCCCGGGAGGGGGAGCAGGCGCGCGCCGCCCAGGAGGGGAAGACCACCACCCTCACGGTGGGGGCCGATCTGCCGCTCGGCTTCTCGATCACCTCCGACTATTCCCGCTCCCGCACCACCCGCTTCCAGGCGGTGTCCAGCGGCTTCCTCGCCACCGAGACCTTCCAGCGACAATGGCCGAGCGGCAGCCTGCGCTGGAGCCGGACGATCAACAACGGCCCGGTGCGGACCCTCGGTGTCGGGGTGCAGATCCAGAACCGGGAGGCCATCGGCACCCAGCCGCTGCTGGCCGGCACGGTGGTCAAGAGCATTACCCAGTCGCACTCCTGGACGCCGGATTTCCAGCTGGGGCTCCACAATGGGATCACCGTCACGGGCAGCTACGGCATCCTCGACCAGCTCACCAGCCAGCGGGGGAGCCGCACCGAGTTCGCGCAGCGCAACCTGAGCGGCAATATCTCGTATTCATTCGAGATCCCGGGGAAGGGCACCCAGAGCCGGCGGCTGCGCACCTCCGCCAGCGCGCTGCGGCAGACCATCACCAACTGCCTGCAGATCCCCGGCCGCAACCGCTGCGACACGCTCGCCGATTCCCGGCGCCAGGAGTATCGGGCGGGCCTCGACACCGAGTTCAGCCAGATGCTGAGCGGCGGTCTCCAGTTCAGCTACGCCATCAACGAGCAGCGCGATCTCAGCCAGAAGAACTCCCAGATGATCCTCATGGCCACGCTGCAGCTCTCCCTCTTCGCGGGGGACTACCGATGATCCCCCAGGCTCCCAGCCCTATGCGCCGCGTGCTGCTGTCGTTCGTCCTGCTGCTCTCCGCCTGCAGCGCCGGCGCGCCCCCGCGCGAGTTCGACGGCGCCACCGCCTTCGGCTACCTGGCAACGCAGGTCGGCTTCGGCTACCGGATCCCCGGGACCGCGGGACATGCCGCCACCGCAGCGTGGCTCGACTCGCTGCTCCGCCAGCGGGCCGATACCCTGATCGTGCAGGCGTGGACCCATCACACCGCGCGCGGCGACACCCTGCCGCTCACCAACTTCATCGCGCGGTTCAATCCCCGCGCGAGCGAGCGGGTGCTCTTCATGGCCCACTGGGACACCCGGCCCGTCTCCGACAATCCGCGGTACAAGGGACCGCGGACGCCGGTGCCCGGTGCCAACGATGGCGCCTCCGGCGTCGCGGTGCTGCTCGGTATGGCGGACGCGCTCAAGAAGGCCCCCCCGCGGGTCGGGGTCGATCTGCTCTTCGAAGACGGCGAGGACTACGGAAACTTCGACACCGAGAAGGACGACGTGCTCATCGGGTCGCGCTACTACGCCCGGAACCTGCTGCCGGGGCCGAAGCCGCTGTACGCCATCCTGTTCGACATGGTGGGCGACAAGGATCTGAAGATCTATCCCGAAGGCCAGTCGCTGCTGGCCGCGCCCGAAGTGGTGGACCTGGTCTGGACCGTCGCCAAGGAGATCGGCCACGGCGGCGTCTTCATCAACAGCCCCGGCGCGGGGCCGTACCTCATCGACGATCACGTCGAACTGCAGAAGGTCGGCATCCGCGCCATCGACGTCGTCGATTTCAGCTACGGCCCCGACAACATCAACTGGCACACCCCGGCCGACACCCTCGACAAGGTGAGTGCCCAGAGCCTGCAGGTCGTTGGGGATGTCGGGATGGCGCTAGTCCGGAAGCGGTAGAGTACCGAGTACCGAGTACCGAGTTCCAAGTACTTGGAACTCGGAACTCGGTACTTTCGGGCTCAGTGCCGCGTCGGTCGGCTACGCCTCGCCGTGACGCCGTCGGCTATCGTCTCTCATGCCTGCCGAGCGCCGGGCCGTCCTCCTGCTCCTCGGGCTCGCGGTGCTGGGCCAGTGGCTCAGGACCCGCACCCTCCCGCCCGATACTCCTCCGGGAGAGGCCCGGTTGCTCGCCGGCGGCCCTCCCGGCTCACCCCGCGCCCATCGCGATTCCGGCCTCGTCCTCGCCCAGCCGCTCGCCGCGGGTGAGCGAATCGACCTCGACCGGGCGGGCGTGGCCGAAATCTCCCGACTGCCGCGGGTGGGCCTCACTCTTGCCCGAACCATCGTGACCGATCGGGAGGCCCACGGGCCCTTCGGAAGCCTCGAGGGGCTGGACCGGGTGCCCGGGGTGGGGCCGGGGCTGCTGGCGGCCATTAGCGCGAACGTGCGCTTCTCCGGGCCATCGCCCGGCCCCCTCCCCTCCGCGGGGGGAGGGGTAGCGGGGCAGGGGGCGATCAACCTGAACACCGCCACCGCCGCAGATCTTGAACGGCTGCCCTTCGTGGGGGCCTACATGGCCCGGCAGATCGTTGCCTTTCGCGAGCGACACGGGCCGTTTGCGGCCGTGGACAGCCTGGTGAGAGTGCCCGGGATCGGGCCGGCAACAGTTGGCCGGCTCCAGGGGCTGGTGCGGGTGGAGTGAGGCCGGGCAGGGGAAATCGGGCTCGGCGGTGATCCGGAACTCTTGACACCCTTCCCCGACAACCTAGCTTAGATCAATCGACGTAAACCGTTGTCGCACTTCACAATCCAGCATCGCGAGCCGATGGCGACTGCAGCGGCCGGATCAAATGACCGGCTGGGCGATATCCTGATGCGCGAGGGGCTGATCACCCGTGACCAGCTCACGGTGGCCCTCGCGGAGCAGAAGTCGACCGGCCACCGACTGGGCTATGTCCTGGTGAAGCTCGGCCTGGTCCAGGAGCTCGAGGTCACCAAGGTGCTGGCCCGGCAGTACCGCATGCCGGCGGTGGACCTGACGCGCTTCGAGGTCGATCCCAAGATCATCAAGCTGGTGCCCTCGGACTTCGCCCTGAAGCACGTGGTCCTGCCCCTCAAGCGTGAGGGCCGGACGCTCACCGTGGCGATGGCGGACCCGACCAACACCGGCGTCCTCGACGACCTCAAGTTCATCACCCGCTACGACCTGTTCCCCGTCATCGCGGGGGAGTACACCCTCCGCAACCTGATCGAGAAGCACTTCGAGTCCTCCGACGAGCAGCTGCAGACCCTGCTCAAGGACATGGAGTCGCTGGGGGAGGGGGACGTCGAGGTCGTCGAGGAAAAGGAAGACGAGGCCGCCACCCAGGCGCAGATCAACGACGCGCCGGTGGTCAAGCTGATCAACGGCTTCCTGACCGACGCGGTGAAGCGGGGCGCCTCCGACATCCACATCGAGCCGTTCGAGCACGAGATCCGCATCCGCTACCGGATCGACGGCGCGCTGCTCGAGGTGATGAAGCCGCCGGTCAAGATGAAGGCGGCGCTCACCTCGCGCGTCAAGATCCTGTCCCAGCTCAACATCGCCGAGCGGCGGGTGCCGCAGGACGGCCGGCTCAAGCTGAAGATCGGCAACAAGGTCATCGACTTCCGGGTCTCGACTCTGCCGGTGATCTTCGGCGAGAAGATCGTGCTGCGGATTCTCGACAAGGGCAACCTGACCCTGGACCTGTCAGCAAGTTCGGGTTCGAGACGAAGGCCGAGGACGGACCTGATGCGGAACGATCCTGAACCCGTACGGCATGGTGCTGGTCACCGGGCCGACGGGGTCGGGAAAGACGACCACGCTGTACTCGGCGCTGTCCCGGGTCAACACGATCGAGACCAACATCATGACGGCCGAGGACCCGGTCGAGTACAACCTGATGGGGATCAATCAGGTGCTGGTGCGCAACGAGATCGGGCTCACCTTCGCGGCGGCGCTGAAGGCGTTCCTGCGGCAGGACCCGAACATCATCATGATCGGCGAGATCCGGGACCTGGAGACCGGCGGCATCGCGATCAAGGCGGCGCTCACCGGCCACCTGGTGCTCTCCACGCTGCACACCAACGACGCGCCGTCGCACCATCACCCGCATGATCGACATGGGCATCGAGGCCTTCAACGTGGCCAGCGCGGTCAACCTGGTGGTGGCCCAGCGGCTGGTGCGGCGGATCTGCCGGGACTGCAAGGGCCCGCACACCTACACCGACGTGGAACTCAAGTCGCTGGGTGGATGTGGAGGAGATGAAGAAGCTGACCTTCCATGACGGGCACGGGGTGTGATACGTGCAGTGGCACCGGCTACAAGGGCCGGGCCGGGCTGTACGAGGTGATGGCCATGACCCCGGAGCTCCGCGCGGCTGATCCTGCGGGGCGGCTCGGTGGCCGAAATCCGGGACCAGGCGGTGGAGGACGGCATGCTGACCCTGCGCATGGACGGCATGAAGAAGATCGAGCGGGGTGTGACCACGCTGGAAGAGGTCATCAAGGAGACGGCCGGATGACGGTGAATCTGCGGGCGCTGCTGGAAGAGATGATCGAGAAGGACGCTTCGGACCTGCACATCACGGCGGGCGAGCGCCCCAAGCTCCGGATCGACGGCGACATCACCAACGCGTCGGCGACCGACGTGCTGACCCCGAAGGACACCCTGTCGCTGGCCTACTCGGTGCTGACCGAGAACCAGAAGAAGCGGTTCGAGACCGAGGACGAGCTCGACTTCTCCTTCGGCATCCAGAACCTGGCCCGGTTCCGCGGCAACGTCTTCAAGCAGCGGGGCTGCGTGGCGGTGGTCATCCGGATGATCCCGTTCAACGTGCGGACCTTCCAGGACCTGGGCCTGCCGCCGGTGATGTCCAAGCTGTCCGAGAAGCCGCGCGGGCCTGATCCTGGTGACCGGCCCGACCGGCTCGGGCAAGTCGACCACGCTGGCCGCCATGCTCGACAAGATCAACAAGGAGCGGAAGGGCCACATCATCACGGTGGAAGACCCGATCGAGTTCATCCACCGCCACCAGATGTGCATCGTCAACCAGCGCGAGGTGGGCACCGACACCAAGAGCTTCGCCAACGCGCTCAAGTACGCCCTCCGCGAGGATCCGGACGTGATCCTGGTGGGCGAGATGCGCGACCTGGAGACCATCGCCGCCTGCGCTCACCATCGCGGAGACCGGACACCTGGCGCTGGCGACGCTGCACACCAACTCGGCCGCCGAGTCCATCAACCGCATCATCGACGTCTTCCCGTCCAACCAGCAGCAGCAGGTGCGCGCCCAGCTCGCCTTCGTGCTGGAGGGCGTGATCACCCAGACGCTGCTGCAGAAGGCCAAGGGCCGCGGCCGCGCCATGGCCACCGAGGTCATGGTCTGCACCCCGGCCATCCGGGCCCTGATCCGCGACGACAAGGTGCACCAGATCTACTCGGCGCTGCAGTCGGGCAAGAAGCACGGCATGCAGACGCTGAACGACTCGCTGTTCCAGCTGTACATGAGCCGGGAAGTCACCCTCGAGGAGTGCCTCCGCGCCTCGGGCGACCCCAACGAGCTGCTGCGGATGTGCGGCGAGACGCCCCTCGAGGATCAGGAGATGGGGAGCGCCGACAAGCACGACAAGCCCTCCGGCCGCCCCGCCGCCCGTCGCTAGCGCCACCAGGAGACCCCGATGCCCGTGTTCGAGTATACCGCGCGCAACGCCTCTACCGGCCAGATCATGAAGGGCACGCTGGATGTGCCGTCCAAGGACGAGGTCCTGAAGCACATCAAGCAGCAGAAGATGATCATGGTGAACGTGCGCGAGCAGCCCAAGCAGCTCTCGCTCTCGTTCGCCCGCAAGGGGATCAAGACCCGCGACATCGTCATCTTCACCCGGCAGTTCGCGACCATGATCAACGCGGGCCTGCCGCTGGTGCAGTCGCTGGACATCCTCGCGAAGCAGACCGAGAACCCGGCGCTGGGTGATGTCACCCGGCAGGTGGTCTACGACGTCGAGAGCGGCCACACCCTGGCCGACGCCTTCAGCAAGCACCCCAAGGCCTTCACCGAGCTCTACGTCAACATGGTGGCGGCGGGCGAGGCCGGCGGTATTCTCGACACCATCCTGCTGCGTCTGGCCACCTTCCTCGAGAAGAACGACGCCCTCGTCCGCAAGGTGAAGGGCGCCATGGTCTACCCGGGCGTCATCTTCTCCGTCGCCGGCATCGCGGTGGCGATGCTGCTGATCTTCGTCATCCCGACCTTCCAGAAGATGTTCGCCAGCGTGGGCATGGAACTGCCGCTGCCGACCCGCATCGTGATCGGGATGTCGGACTTCCTGATCAACTACTGGTGGGCGCTGATCCTGATCATCGGCGGCGCCGTGTACGCGATCCGGCAGTACTACGCGACGCATGATGGGCGGAAGAAGATCGACCAGATGATGCTCAACGCCCCGGTGCTCGGCGACCTGCTCCGCAAGTCGGCCGTGTCGCGCTTCACCCGCACCCTGGGCACCCTGATCAGCTCCGGCGTGTCGATCCTGGACGGCCTCGAGATCACCGCCAAGACCGCCGGCAACCGGGTCATCCACGACGCGGTCATGGAGTCGCGCAACTCGATCGCCGGCGGCGAGACCATTGCCGGCCCGCTGGAGAAGTCCAAGGTCTTCCCCCCGATGGTCATCTCGATGATCGCCGTCGGCGAGCAGACCGGCGGCCTGGACGAGATGCTCTCCAAGATCGCCGACTTCTACGACGAAGAGGTGGACGTCGCGGTGAGCGCGCTGCTCTCCCTGATGGAGCCGATGATGATCGTGGTGCTGGGCGTCATCGTCGGCGGCATGGTGGTCGCCATGTACCTGCCGATCTTCGACATGATGAACGCGGTGCAGTAGCGCGACCCTCGGTGGTCGCCCGAGTCGACGCATCGGGATGAACATGCGCGTAGGGGCGGAGCACTTGCTCCGCCCCTGCCTGTTTTCGTCGCCTGGCCCGGCAGACCGCCCCCTCACCGCGCCAGGCCGGGGTAGAGCTTCGCCGCGAGCAGCAGCAGGAGCGCGAGGAAGACGGCCATGGCGCTGTAATCGATGGCCAGGCCGAAATGGCTCGACCCGGACTGGATCATCATGGCGCGCAGCCCGTCCACCAGGTAGGTGAGTGGATTCGCCCGGGCCAGGAACTGCAGCCAGCCCGGCATCAGCTCAATCGGATAGATGGCGTTGCTCGCGAAGAACAGCGGCATGGTCAGGACCTGACCGATGCCCATGAAGCGTTCGCGCGTCTTCACCAGGCAGGCGATCACGAGCGAGAAGGTGGCGAAGGCCGCCGAGCCAAGGCCGACCAGCAGGAGTACGCCGATCAACGCACCCGGATGCAGCGCGAGCCGGACGCCGAGCAGGGCGGCGAGGAGGTAGATGATCACGGCCTGGGGCAGCGCCCGCACCCCGGCCGCGAGCGCCTTGCCGAGCACCAGGCTGAGCCGGCTCGCCGGACTCGCCAGCAGCTTGTGGACGATGCCGAGATCCCGCTCCCAGATCACCGCGATGCCGTAGAAGATCGCCGCGAACAGCACCCCCTGGGCGAGCACGCCCGGGGCCATGAACTCCAGGTAACTCAACTCGCCCGTGGGAATGGCGCGGATGCGGCTGAACACCTGCCCGAAGACCAGCAGCCAGAGCGCCGGTTGCACCGCCCGCGTGACGAGTTCGGTGGGATCGCGGATCAGCTTGCGAACTTCGACCGCGCTGATGGCGAACGTCTCCCCGACGAAGTCCCCCAGCCCGCGGGTCCTAGCCGCGGCGGCGGACGGAGGTGCGGAGCTGGCTGACATCCCGGTACGTCCCTCCTTCCTCGATGGCACCGCCGACGGCAGCGATGAACACGTCCTCGAGCGTCGCCTCGGGGCCGATCCCGGCGGCGAGCCGCGCGGGCGCCCCGGCCATGGCCACGGCGCCCCGATGGAGGATCGCCAGCCGGTCGCACAGCACCTCGGCCTCCTCCATGTCGTGCGTGGTGAGCAGGATGGTCATGCCGGAACGCTGCTGGAGCTCCCGCAGCCGGTCCCAGACGGCCCGGCGCGCCATCGGGTCGAGTCCGATCGTCGGTTCGTCGAGAAAGAGCACCTGCGGTTCGTGCAGCATCGCCTGGGCGAGTTCCAGCCGGCGGATCATGCCTCCAGAGTAGGTCCGCACCAGGTCGTCGCCGACGGCTTCGATCTCCATGAACTCGAGCGCGGCGCGGATGCGCGACCGCCGCTCACCCCGCGGGACCCGATAGAGTCGCGCGGACAGCGTCAGATTCTCCCGGCCGGTGAGGGCGCCATCGGCGGAAAGCAGCTGAGGGACGTACCCGATGTGGCGCCGCACCAGGGCGGGGCGCTCCACCACATCGTACCCGGCGACCCGGGCCGTTCCGGATGTTGGTGGGAGGAGCGTGGTGAGAATCTTGATGGTCGTGCTCTTTCCCGCCCCATTCGGGCCGAGCAGCCCGAAGATCACGCCCTGTTCCACCACGAGGTCGAGCGGCTGCAGCGCGACGAAATCGCCGAACGCCCGGGAAAGTTGCCGGGTCTCGATCGCAGGCGGAGTCGCGCCGGCGGGTGCGCGCGGAGTGAAAGGCGTGTCCGGCATGGTTGGTCACCTTGCTGCAGCACGACGAGCCGCTGGACAAGCGGGGTGAGTCGGGTATCTGCAAACCCCGGAGATCTGCCGGGGACACATCAGAAGGCAATGTAGCCGGGAGACTTCGAAGCAGCCGAATCCGGCAGCCATGAAGCCGGCAGGGGAAGAGCCCACCGCGCGAACACGAGTCCATGCGTCGCACCAGAACGAACAGGGGCGGAGCCGTTGGCCCCACCCCTGTTCGTCTCCGGCCGCGCTCCCCCGCCTCACGACGGCCGTCCCTCCTTCACCACCGGCGCCGGGCCCGACGGCCGCACCGGTTTCACCGGCTCGGCCACCGGCCACGCGACATTCCGGGCACTCTTCCACGCGCCCAGCACCTCGGGCTTGTCCCGGAAGTGGAACACCACCACCCCATCGAGCTGGCGGATCAGCCGAGTGAGCTCCCGGCTGAGTTCGCGCAGCTCCGTACGCGCGCCGGTATGCGCCCGCCGTCCCGCGTTGGCGTCGCTCTCGGCCTGCTGATACTCCGCCACCAGGGCGTTCAGCTCCTGCGGTATCTCCTCCGCCATCCCGTGCGAACACAGCAGATCGTGGTGCTCCTGGATCGTCGCCGCGATCGACTGCGCCGCCGACAGGAAGAGTGCCCCGCTCATGGCGTGAACCGGCCGCCGGAGCGCAGCGGCGAGCTCCGGCCGCTCACCTTCCAGCGAGGCGGCAACTCCCGACCGGTGGCGCAGCGGGATCTGGGTGATCTCCCGGCGGAGCGCCAGGCGCTTCCCGTTGCTGGCCGTGCGAGCCACCTGGCCGTCCTCCTGCTGCGCCACCAGCACCCGTATGCGGGCGACCGGGATCTTGTCCCCGGGGCGAAGGCGGAGCTGGTCCCCCGCGATCACCTCGCTGGTCGGCACCATGACCTCCGCGCCGTTCCGGATCACGCGGGCGGCAGGGGGCACCAGATCGAAGAGCGCCCTGAGGGCATCGGAGGTGCCACGGCGGGACTTCATTTCCATCCCGTGGCCGAAGAGGACGAAGGTCACCAGCATCGCCGCCGCCTCGTCGAAGGCGACGGGCTCGCCGATCAGCGTCAGGTCCACGCTCGCCAGGTAGGCGGCCAGCACCCCGGTGGCGATCAGGACGGCCATATCCAGCTTCCGGGCCGCCAGCGCATGGTAACTGCGGGCGATGAAGATCCAGCCGCACTACCAGACGACAGGCGTCGAGAGCAGGAGCCCAAGCCAGCTCGCGAGCGGGGCGTGGACCAGCATCGGAACGCCGGGGATATGACCGGCAAGCACCGCGACTGGAGTAGTGAATGCGAGGGCGATCCAGAATCGCCTTCGCATGTCGGCTTCCATCTCCGCGGCCATCGCCGGGTCGGCCATCGCCGAGGCGTGGTCGTGGTGCATGTGCTTCGGCATCGCCCGGGGGGAGGAGCGGCGGACTTCTGATCTTCCGAGGCAGGAGCCACGTCGGTCGCGGTGGCGCGGTGGTCGTGCTGCGGCATCGGTTCGTCCTGTCAGTGTGTCGCCCGACCGGCGTGCTGAGTGGTTCCTGCGTGTCTCAACCGTCGCCCGTGGACTGAGGTATTAGTCACCCGGTTGCCCCTGTGCACCATAGGATGTTTGGCTGAGTGAGGATGTACGCGTGCCGCGGGCCAGGGGGGTCAACGCCACGACCCGTAGGCCAGGCGTGGGGCGCCCCAGCATCACTGCGCTCTCATCTCCGAAGAGCGACCACTACGCCTGCCTCCAACCGCCGGAAGAGCGACGCGGTCCATCGGCGGGCGCGCATGAGGCTGCACATTCCAGCAATCGAGGTTACTTTGAACTCAACATAATCATTTCGTTCGAAGCGTCGGCGCTTCCCGCCGTCCACAATCGGGGCGCCATACCGGGCGCGCTACCCTCGGGTGTGAGCAGGTTCCATTCTCTTCACCGCCAGGCGGCATGGTGCCCAGAGCATGCGAATCCGAAGACATGACGCCGGCAGTTCGGCCACGATCTCTCTCGGGACCTCGATCGTCACATGGCTCCCTATTTCCTTCGGGATCATCCTGGCCTCACTGACGCGCGCGGCCACCGGGCTGCTTGGCGGTGGAAGGGGTGCGATTGTTGTCGCTACCACGGTGATCTGCGGACTCAGCGTCACGGCAGCAGCAACGTGGCTCCAGGCGACGGAAGCGATCGCCGATCGTTGGACCGCGCTGAAGCTCAGTCTGGTCTGGGTCGCGCTCAGCATGGCGTTTCGGGCGCTCTGGCTCGGGGAGACGATCGGAGCCGGCTGGGCCGGAATCTCGAGGGACTACCGGGTGTGGTCTGGTGAGCCATGACCCGTGGCCTTGGGGTTGATCGCCCTTGGTCCCCTTATGCTGACTTGGCGAAGGCGGAAGCCAACTTGATGGCAGCGCCGCTTGTGCACGGGGCGGGACGTCTGGATGCCTCATTGGGAATCGTGTACGGCTGTCTCTACACTTTCGCGATCAATCCAGTTGATGCAATCTGCCAGAGTTCTCTTCCTGAGTTCCCGCAACTCCATCAGAAGCCAGATCTCGGAGGCGGTGCTCAACCACCACAGCCGCGGTCGCTTTGTCGCCGAAAGCGCGGGATTGCGGACGGCCGAGATGGTTCACCCCCTAGCAGTCGAAGCACTGGGAGATGCCGGAATACCGTGGGCGGGACGAGGCCCGCGTGGACTCTCTGCCGTGATACGGAGGCCGTGGGACCTTGTAGTCGGCGTGTGCGCGAGCGTCAGGGCGGAGTGCCCACCGTTCGCGGGCACTCCGCTGCGAACGCACTGGGAAATGCCTGACCCGCTCCTGGGAGAAGCCTCCAGGGTGAGAGTACGAGTTGCGTTCTTCGAATCGGTAGTGCTCGCCACTCGGCGCAGCGTTGCTCCGCTGGCCCTGCCCTTGGAGTCGTTCGAATCAGAGGAATGCCAGCACCGCCTCGACGCGATCGGCCAGATTCAGTTCGGTCACAGCAACCGATGAGCTGGGCCGGGTGAGATGCCTCTGACTAGCCGATCTTCTGGAGCTTAAGGAACTCAGCATCGCCCGGCGAGGCCGAGGGCGCGACCTCCGCCGCGGAAACAATCATCACCTGGCCGCCAATCCAGGTGGAGAGGGTACTGAAGCTCCTCGCTCGAGCTGCCGTCGAGAGTCTCGATGCAGGCCGCGACATGCACGCGGCCCGAAGCATCCTCTGCTGCAGTCCTGTTGCGGCGGCGGCCGACGGCAGGCTCCACGGCTCGGAGGGACTCGTCGACTGGCCGGCCGCCATCAGGCGGACCACGCGCCACGTCGAGCTCAGCGTCGTGTTCCGGATGGAAGAGCGCCAGATGCCGCGTAGGGCACTCGCGATCTGCTCCTTCAGCGTAGATCGCGCCGGATCACCTTCGCGCGGCCTCGCCATGCTCATTGTGCCCTCACCGCTGGCCGGCCAGACCGACCTCACCGCTCAAGGAAGATCGCGATGTTCATTCGTCCCACGCATTGCGCCGCACGGTTCGCACTGGTCTTCGCCCTTGGGCTGATCGCCCGGCCGGCGACCGGGCAGATCGAGACGGATACGGCAGAAGCATCCGCTGGAGGCGCAGTGGTCTACGGTACCGACACGCTCTTTACCCTGTATGGGCGCCTGGGTCCGTTCGGCCCGGCGGAGCGGGCCCATGCAATCGAGCGGCGGCTCTCGCAATGGAGCCGCCCTCTCGCGATCGGGACGGATTCCATCGTCGTCGCCGAAGTGGATCAGCGCAGCGAACTGCTGGTGGGGGATGCCGTGCTGATGACGGTGCTCGACGCCGATGCCGCTCCTACCGGACTGCCCCGGGCCGCCACGGCGGAGCTGTGGGCTGCCCGGATACGAGAGGCGACCGCGACCGACGCTGCGGCGCGGAGTCCGGGAGCCATCGCCCTTGATTTGGGCAAGGTCCTCGTCGCGACGCTGGTGTTGGGGCTGCTCCTCTTCGGCATGTCCCGAGGATTCGCCCGCCTGTCCGCGGCGCTCCGCAGCGCCCGGCTGCCTGCGGTCCGCATCAAGGAGTTCGAACTGCTCTCTTCGCCCAGCCTGGGCGAGTCGCTGACCCTGCTCGCACGGGCAGTCCGCGTGGCGCTAACCGTCCTGCTCCTGTACTTCTACGTCCCCCTCGTCCTCAGCTTCTTCCCCTGGACCGCGCCTTACTCCGGCCGGATCGTGGGATATCTGCTCCGGCCGCTTGGGACAATGTGGTTCGGATTCCTCGGCTATCTCCCGAACGTGTTCGTGCTCCTCGCCATTGGTGTGGTGACAGCATACCTCCTGAAGTTCATCCGGCGCTTCTTTCGGGCGATCGATACCGGCGCGCTGAAACTGGAACGGTTCCACCGCGACTGGGCCATTCCGACCTTCACGATCGTGCGGTTCCTGGTGATCGCGTTCGCGGCGATCGTCATGTTTCCGTATCTGCCCGGCGCCGGGTCCGATGCGTTCAAGGGTGTTTCACTGTTCGTCGGGGTACTGCTGTCGTTCGGCTCATCCGGAGCGGTCAGTAACGTTGTCGCGGGCGTGGTCCTCACCTACACCAACGCCTTTCAGCTCGGGGACCGGGTGCAGATCGGCGAGACGGTGGGCGACGTGGTCCAGCGCACCATGCTGGTGACGAGGGTCCGGACGATCAAGAATATCGAGGTCACCATCCCGAACACCGCAGTGCTCACGAGCCAGGTGACCAACTTCTCCACCGAGGCGACGATCCGCGGCATCATTCTCCATACCACAGTGACGATCGGATACGACGCTCCCTGGCGGGAGGTGCACGCGCTGCTCATCGAAGCAGCGAGGGGCACCGAGCACATTCTTGCCGATCCGGCTCCATTCGTCCTCCAGACCAGTCTCGACGATTTCTACGTCAGCTACGAGATCAACGCTTACACCGATCACGCCGCGGTCATGGCGTCAACCTATTCACTGCTGCACCAGAACATCCAGGACTGTTTCAACAAGGCGGGAATGGAGATCATGTCCCCGCACTACGGCGCATTGCGTGATGGCAACCAGATCGCGATCCCCTCCGCGAGCGTGGCAAAGAGCTACCGCCGTCCCGCATTCAGAGTGGAGGAGGTCCGGATCGAAGGTCACGAGTCGTGACGGTGGTCCATGCTGAGGCAGACCGCTCACCAGCCTGATGGTGGACCGGGCCCAGGTCAGAGAGGCGCTTCACCAGCGACTGTTGCACCAAAGAGGTACAAGCGAGGCTGGCGAGATCGACCGGCGGCTCCTTGCATTGGTTGAGGCGGATCCATTGCAGCCGGGACCCGACCTGGCACCGAGGGACCGTGACTTGGGAACCGGGGTATCTGAAACTGAATGCGCAGGAAACTCGTGCTGCCCTGTTCAGGGGGCCCGGCACTGGGACGCCGTGGCTTCAGGTCCTATTACTGTAGCACTGGCTCGAGATCCAGCGGCCAGATCCCCTCACCCCCTCAACCCCGGTACTGGATCCGATCGGGGACCTCACTGGAGAACACACCTGTGCTCAGCCGCTGCTCCGGCCTCAGCGCCCTCCTGGCCTGCACCGCACTCGCCAGCCCCCTGGCGGGACAGAACTTCAACTACGGTGGTTCGATCGCCGCCAGCCCATCAGAGGTGCTGATCGGCCAGCCCGAGAACACATACGCGCCCGGCTACGTGTATGTGTACCGCCCCGGACCCGGGGGCGACTGGAAGCTGTCCACCAAGCTGTCCGCCGAGGGCGCCAGCAACCACGACGGCTTCGGCAAGAGCATCGCGCTGGACGGCACCACCGCCCTGATCAGTTCCGTATCGGCCGACTCCGAGCAGGGCGCCGTGTTCGCCTTTTCGCGAGACCCGTCCGGCGCCTGGCATCAGACGGCTCGAATCGTCGCGCCGGACGGCGCCCCGGGTGAGCACTTCGGCCGCCACCTGGCGCTGAACGGGAATACCGCCTTCATTGCCAGTTCGCGCAACAAGGGTGCGGGCGCGGTCTACGTCTTCCATCGTGACGCGCAGGGTCGCTGGGCCTCCGACACAGTGCTGGTGCCGAGCGACAGCGAGCCGGCGAACTGGTATGGCGCCGGCATCGCCAGCGCGGGCGACCGGCTGTACGTGAGTGCTGCGGCAGTGGGCGGCGCCCCCGCCGACTCAGGATCGGGCGCTGTCTACGTCTACGCGAAGGATCGGGCGACGGGCGCCTGGCATCAGGAGACTCGGCTGATTCCAGGCCCCAATAGTGCGCGCGCCGGGTTCGGTGCCGCGCTCCTCCCCCACGGCGACAGCCTGCTGATCGGCGCACCGGGCTACGATCACCAGGTGGGGGCGGTCTTCGTCTTCTCCCGCGACTCGTCAGGGAAGTGGTCCCCCGCCACACACCTGCTCCCCTTCGACGGCAGCCCACGGTCCCTCTTCGGTGTGGCCCTCGCGCAGGTGGGCAAGGAACTATGGGTGGGCGCACCGGGCGCGAGCCGCTTCGAGGGGCGGGTGTACCGCTTCACCCGAGACACCGCGGGCTTCACCGGCGCGAGCCGCGCCGGGATCCCCGGCCTCGAGGGGCAGACCCTGTACGGCTTCACCATGGCCGCGAATGGGAACGTCGCGGTCGTGGGTGCCCCCGGGCAGGACTTCCAGGAGGGTGGCGCAGCGCTCTTCACGAAGGGCGCCACCGGGTGGAAGCTGGCGTCGAGGCTGGCTGGCGACCTGGTTTCGCTGACGGGGCTCACCGGCGCCCAGCGCGAGTGCACTGGAGGCAAGGTCTCGCTGTTCGACTGCCAGTCCGTCGATCTCATGTCGTTCCTGCCCGTCAAGGACATTGGAGGAAAGCGGGGCATCGAACTGAACGACATCTGGGGCTATACCGATCCCCAGTCCCACCACGAGTACGCGCTGGTGGGACGTCTGGACGGGACCAGCTTCGTGGATATCACTGATGCCAGCCATCCGGTCTATGTGGGGGATCTGCCGAAGTCCGCCAAGGCACCAGCTAGTATCTGGCGCGACATCAAGACCTATCAGCACTACGCCTTCATCGTCGCCGATGGCGCACGTGAGCACGGCATGCAGGTCTTCGACCTCGACCGCCTGCGGCATCCGGGCAAGACGCCGGTGACCTTCACCGAAGACGCGCACTACGACAACATCCACAGCGCGCACAATATCGTCGTGGACACCGCCACCGGGTACGCCTACCTCGTGGGTGGCTCCGCGGGAGGGGAGATGTGCGGCGGCGGCCTCCATATGGTGGACATCCGCCATCCGCTCCACCCGCAGTTCGCGGGCTGCTTCGCGGACTCCACCACCGGACGGTCAGGCACCGGGTACACCCACGACGCGCAGTGTGTCGTGTACCATGGCCCCGACGCCAAGTACGATGGCCGCGAGATCTGCTTCGACTTCAGCGAAACCGCGCTGGGCATCGCAGACGTGACCGACAAGGCGAGCCCGAAGGCGCTCTCACACCAGAGCTATCCCAACGTGGGCTACGCCCACCAGGGCTGGCTCACCGAGGACCAGAAGTACGTCTACGCCGACGACGAGCTGGACGAAATCCAGGGCCTGGTGCCCGGGACCCGCACCCTGATCTGGGATGTCGGCGATCTCGAGAATCCGGTCCTGGCCGGCGAGTATGTCTCCCCGAACCATGCGATCGACCACAACCTCTTTGTGGTTGGCGACAAGATCTACGAGTCCAACTACCTGAGCGGCCTCCGGGTGCTCGATATCTCGGACCGGCTGCACCCCAAGCCGGCCGGTTTCTTCGACACCGTACCCGTCGGTCCGGACGCCCCAGAGTTCGGTGGCTCCTGGGGAAACTACCCCTTCTTCCCGAGCGGTCTGGTGGCGGTGACGAGCATGAAGGAAGGGCTGTTCGTGCTCCGATCGCGCCCGACAGGAGCGACCCCGTGATCGCGACACTCGGCCTGATGGTGGCGGGCCTCCTCGCCGCGACACCGTCGCGCGAGGTACACCTGGGGGGAGATGCCCCCCGGGTGTATGTCGCCAACCAGGCGACCGCCAAGGTTACTGTCATCGACCCGGTCGGGGACAGCGTGATCGCCACCGTGGATCTCCAGGCGCTCGGCTTCTCCTCGCACGCGAAGCCGCACTATGTGGCCGTCGAGCCGGACGGCTCCTACTGGTACGTCTCCCTGGTCGGAGACAACGCCGTGGTGAAGCTGGACCGGGACAACCGGGTCGTCGGGAAGGCCAGCATGGAGACCCCGGGACTGCTGGCGCTCGACCCGCGGAGCGACCGGCTGTTCGCGACCCGGTCCATGTCCGCGGTCCGGGCACCCTCGCGCATTGGCGTGATCCGGCGGTCCGACATGTCCATCGAAGAGGTGGAAGTGCTGGTCCCGCGCCCACACGCGCTGGCGCTCTCCGCGGATGGCAACTACGCCTACGTCGGAAGCCTCGGCACCAACCAGATCGCGGTGTACGATGTCGCGAACGATCGCGCGGACGTCGTCGATGTCCCCGGCGACACCAACCGAGTGATGGTCCAGTTTGCGGTGTCGCCCGACGGGCGAACGATGGCGGCGACGGCCCAGCTCACCGGCGAACTGCTGGGATTTGACCTCAGGGCTCCGGCCCATCCTGCGCTCACCCATTCGGTGCAGGTGGGCAAGTGGCCGTGGCACCTGGCGTTCTCCCGGAATGGGCGGGAGATCTGGGTGCCCAACCAACTCTCCGACAACGTCAGCGTCGTGGATGGCCGAACCTGGCGGGTGTCCGCCACGATCGGCGACCCGGGATTCGCGCAGCCGCACGGCATCGCGATGACCGCGAATGGCCAGGTGTTCATCTCCAACCACAATAGCGGCCAGAGCATGGATATGGGTGGGGTCGGCATGGCTGCCGGCGCGACCGACCGACCGGGACACGTCGTGATCCTCGACGCGGCGAAACGCCGGGTCCTCCGCACTCTGATGACCGCGCCCGATGGCGCGGGAATGGGCGCAGGCGGCGACCGGTGACGCAGGGTCATCGCGGGCGATGTACTCTGCTGCCGGTCCTGCTGCTGCTCGGCTTCATCTGGGGTGGATGTTCGCCGGCGGGAGGCGCCTCCGCTCTGCCAGCGCCCACGACCCCCGAAGTCCGGCCGACGCCCGGCAGGACGCCGGCCTTCGTTCGCGACATCGCCCCCTTCACCGTCTCTGACGAGGGGGGGCACCCCTACGCCCTTCCCTTTCTCGGCGGCTTCGATCACCCGCGCCCCCAACTGGTGGACATTCAGGGCAACGGGCTTCCGGATCTCTTTCTGCAGGAATACACCGGGGAACTCGCGCATTTCCTCCGGAGGGGGAACAGGGACTCCGTGGGATGGCGCTGGGAAACCGACCATTACGGCGATCTCGACATCGGCGAATGGTACCGCTTCGCCGACGTGGACGGGGACGGTCTGCCGGACCTCTTCACCGAGTCGAAGTACAGCTACATCCGGTATTACCACAACAGCGGCACGCGGGGTCAGCCACGATTTGTCGTGGTGGCGGACACGCTGAGGGATGTGAACGGTTCCCCGATCTACGCCGACCGCCAGAACATTGCGCAGTTCGCCGACCTCGACTGCAACGGCCGGATGGACATGATGCTGGGTCGGGTGGACGGCACGATGGCGCGCTACGAGCTGGCGGCAATCGACACCGAGGGCGTGCCGCGGTTCCGCCTGGTAACCGACCGGTTCGAGGATATCCAGATCATCGGTCAGCGAGCCAGCCTGCACGGCGCCAATACCCTTGCGCTGGCCGATCTCGACGGCGACGGCGACACCGACATTCTGTGGGGAGACTTCTTCGAGCCAGGCTTGCTCTGGCTGCGGAATGTCGGCAGCTGCGGCCGCCCGGATTTCCACAGCGAGCGGATCTCCTTCCCGCAGAACCTCCCGATCGTGACCAGTGGCTACAACGCGCCGGCGTTCGGCGATCTTCGCGGCGCCGGGAAGCTCGACCTCGTGGTCGGCGTGTTAGGTGGCGCGTTCAATCCGGTCAAGACCAGTCGCGACAATCTCTACGAACTTGACCAGACCGGACCCACGACCTGGGCCGTCCGCACGACGCGCCTGCTCAATGGGATCGATCTCGGCAGCGAGAGCGTGCCGGCCTTCGCGGATCTGGATGCTGATGGAGACCTCGACCTGGTCGTCGGCACCAAGATCGAGCCCGACGACCTGCATCAGGGCGGACTGTACTGGTTCGAGAACACCGGCACCCGCACCGCGCCTGCACTCCGGCTCCGCGGGCGGCTGCAGCTCCCGCCCGCGTTTCACTACGCGCCGGCATTCGGTGACCTGGACGGCGACGGCCGTCCGGACATGATCCTGGGCCAGTTCCACGATCCGATCGCGTACTACCACAACAACGGGTACGACGCGTCTGGACCACGGTTCTCCCTCGTTGATTCCGCCATCGCACGATTGCCCCATGGCAGTAACGCGATGCCGGCGCTGGTGGACATCGACGGAGATGGCGATCTGGATCTGTTCGTGGGGGAGTCTTCAGGGAGGGTGCTCTTCTTCCGGAACGACGGAACCCCGGGTGCCCCGCGGTTCGTCCTGATCACTGACGACTTCCTCGGTGAGAAGCTGGGCCGCCGTGCTGCCCCTCGCTTCGCCGACATATTCGGCGATGGCCTGGCGAGCCTCATCATCGGCACCGAGCGGGGCGTGCCGGCCGTCTTCAGAAATGCGGGCACCCGGACCGCACCGCGGTTCGTGCATGATTCGACGATCCACCTCGACCTGCCGCCATACTCGACACCCGCGTTTGCGGATCTCCGGGGCACCGGGCGCCCGGACTTGTTCAGCGGAGGGGCCGGCGGCGGCCTCAGCTATTACCGGCGGATGGAGTCTGACGGACCGTGATGGCCGCGGGGCACGCGTGCCAGACCGCTCGCGCGAGCGCACGCTGAGGCCGCGCTACTCGCACGCTGCCTACCCTCTTGCCAGGCGACCGATCCGCCAGCGCAGCGCGGGCGGCGTCATGAAGGTCGTGACGACGACCATCACCACGACCGCGGCGAAGGTCTCGGCCGAAATGACGGGTTGCCCGCCGATCGTGAGCGTCAGGCCGATGTTGGCGAAGATGAGGCCCACCTCGCCGCGTGGGATCATGCCGATGCCCACGGTCAGGCGATCCACGCCGCGTCCCAGCACCCCGATCCCCGCGAACTGTTTGCCCACGATCGCTGCGACGGTTAGTCCGATCGCGAGGCCGGCGACGCCGGGGCGCGCAAAGGCGCTCAGATCGGTCCGCATGCCCATCAGCACGAAGAAGACGGGGACGAGAAATCCGGAGATCGGGTGGATGAGTTCCTCCAGCGAATGCTCACCACGATCGACAAAGTCCCGGTAGTGGGCGGCCTCGAGGATCAGGCCGGCGCTGAAGGCGCCCACGATCGGCGCGAGCCCCACCGCGGCCGCGAGCCACGAGAGCAGGAAGCAGAAGGACAGGCCGACCGCCAGCAGTACGCCGCTGGTCCGCAGACGTGACGCGAGACCGAAGAGGCGTCCCGCGAGCAGGACGCCGAGCGTAAGGGAGCCGGCGAGAAATCCGACTGCCTTGGCGAGAGTCCCTCCGATCGAGAGCATCGAAACCTCTGCACCGCGGTCGGCGGCGGTGATGATCCCGGCGACGATCGCGAGGATCACCAGGCCAAGCACATCATCGATGACGGCAGCACCGAGAATCACCTGGGCTTCCGGGGTCTGGGCGATCTCCAAGTCCTTGAACACCCGCGCCGTGATCCCGACACTGGTAGCGGTGAGGGTCGCCCCGAGGAAGGCGTGCACGTAGAGGCTGGCGTCCGGCAGCAGCCAGGCGCCGACGCCCCATCCGAGGCCGAAGGGCACGACCACGCCGATCACGGCGACGAGGAGGGCGGACCAGCCGACCTTGAGCATGGCGCCGACAGTGGATTCGAGTCCGACTTCGAACAGCAGCAGGATGACGCCGAGGCGCGAGAGGAGATCCAGGCCGGCATTGGTCTTGAGCGGCTCGAAGCCGGCATACCCGAGCAGCACCAGGTTGCCGAGGGCCATCCCGATGACCAGTTCCCCCAGCACCGCCGGCTGACCGAAGCGCGCCGCGAGGTGGCCGCCGAGTTTGGCGGCAAGCAGGACGATCGCGAGAAACAGGAGAACGGGCGTAACCGGATCGATGTGCGCCGTGGTATCGCCGGTGCCGACCGCAGCGAGGCTGAGTATCCGGGTCATGAGATGCGCTGAGTGGGGAAACTGGCGAGTCCGCGCAGGAAGGACCGGCAGACAGCGACGTCGCGCAGCCGAAGCTGGGCGCCACTTGCCCTCGCGCCGACATGAATACTGAGTCCGCCCGGTGGCAGCGCCGCGAACATGTCCTCGTCGGTGGCGTCATCCCCGATGGCGGCCATCAGAGTCGGGGCCCCGGACTCCAGCACAAGCCGGGAGACGATGAGCCCCTTGTGAATCCCGGTGGGCCGGAACTCCACGACCTTCGCGCCGCGAAGCACGTCCACGCTTTCGGGCGGGAACCGGCGACGCACCTCGGAAATCAGTGCGTCTGCCTGACGATGTCCCAGCGCCGCATCCGCCAGCCGGAAATGCCACGCGAGTCCTGCCGATTTCCGCTCGAGGAGGGCTCCCGGGGTCTCCTCGGTATAACGCTTGAGGGTGGCGAGGAGATCATCGTAGGGCACTGGCCGGGCGGCCCCGTGCCGCTGCCAGTCGCTGGACTGACTCGCTCTGGACCAGGAGCCGTGTTCCGCGTGGAGACCGATTGGTAGATCGCCGAACCAGGCCTCCAGCACCGCCCGCTGCCTGCCGCTGACGATGTGCAGCTGGAGTCCGGGGCGACGGGTCAGCTCGACGAGCAGCTCCAGCAGCTCGTCGTCCGGGGTTGCCAACTCGGGGGTCGGCGCATAGGACACGAGGGTGCCATCGTAGTCCAGCAGCAGGACGAGCGACGGCGCGCCGCGGAGCCGCTCGAGCGCTGCATCAGCCGCCGCCGGGTCCGACATCGGCTCGGAGGGCATCTCGATGGGAGGTGGCATCGTGCGCAGCGCCGCGAGAAATCCCTCTGCCCAGCGGTCGACCGGCGCCGCCCGGACCCGGGAGCGGAGCGCGCACATCCGCGCACGCCGCTCGCCACGCGGCATCGTGAGCGCCCGGAAATAGCTCTCGGCCGTGGCTTCGATGTCGTACGGATTGACCATCACCGCCTCGGCCAGCTCTTCGGCCGCGCCGGTGAACTCGCTCAGCACGAGGACGCCGTCAGAATCGACTCGGCTCGCGACGAACTCCTTGGCAACCAGATTCATCCCGTCCCGCACCGGGGTGACCAGCATGACGTCGGCACTTCGATAGAGCCCGAGCAGGTCGGCCTGCGAGAATCCTCGGTAGAGATACTGGACCGGAGTCCACTCCGGCGTGCCGTACGTCCCGTTCAGCCGGCCGACCATGGCATCTACATGCCGCCGGAACCGCCGGTAAGCCTTCACCCCCGTCCGCGAGGGAACGGCCACCTGCACCAGCGTGATCCGCCCGTGGAGCTCGGGATGCGTCGCCAGCAGCCGCTCGAACGCGAGCAGCCTCCGCGGGATGCCCTTGGTGTAGTCGAGCCGATCAATGCCCACGAGCGTCTTGCCCACCGGTTCACTCGACGGAGTCGCCCGCCCCCCGCCGAACAGCCCCACACCAGCGGATTCCTCGAATCGCGCGAGATCCACGCCCATCGGGAAAACGCCAACCCTCGGCGTCCGCCCCTGATGCTCGAGGCGCCCCTCCTCCAGCACGGGGATGCCGAGGAGGCGACTCACCGAGGAGTTGAAATGCTCGGCATAGGAGGTCGTATGGAACCCGATGAGATCCGCCCCGAGGAGACCCTCGAGCAGAGCCCGGCGATCCGGGAGCGTCCGGAAGACTTCGTAGGCCGGGAACGGGATATGGAGAAAGAATCCGATCAGGAGATCGGGACGCAATCGGCGCAACTGCTGCGGGACGCGCATCAACTGGTAGTCGTGAATCCAGACCACATCACCTGGGGCAGACCGGCCGGCGATCGCTTCCGCGAACCGCTGATTGGCGCGCTCGTAGACATCCCAGGAACGAGGGTGCAGCGGCACCCGCTGAATCAGATAGTGAAAGAGCGGCCAGATCACCCCATTGGAGTAGCCCTGATAGAAACCGCGGACCTCGCTTCGGCTGAGATGGACCGGAACGCAACCGCGCTCCGCCAGCAGTCCGTCGAGTTGCGCTGCCTCCTCCGCATCGAGGTGGTCTGTCGGCCCGGGCCACCCCACCCAGAGCCCGCCGCCCGCAAGCATCAGTCCCCGCAGTCCGGTGGCGACTCCACCGACGCTGTCGCTCAGCACGATCCCCTCCCCCTCATGGCGAAGAGTGACGGGCAGGCGGTTGGAGGCGATGATCAGCGACATAGACCCGATGCCATGACTAGACCTCGCCGTATCCTGCGACTGCGGCGGTTCGCTCCTCGCCGGTCGCGGCCGGCTTTACGCGATCGGGCGCCCCCGCCAGGATGCGTTCATACAAACCAAGCACATCGCTCCGGCTGAGGAGACCGAGCAGGCGATCCCCGCCCGATTCCACCACGGGCAGCGCCCCCGCGCCACGTGCACCCATCCGCCGCATCGCCTCCAGAAGGGAGTCTTCCGGTTCAAGCGCCTCACTCGGCCGGACCGCCTCGCGTGCGGTGAGTACCTGATGGCGTTCCCGGTCCTCACGCGCGATGCGCGCGAGGTCGGGAACCGAGAGTACGCCGAGCAGCTTGTTCCCGTCGTCCACGACCGGGAATACATCCTGGGTACCGGAGCCGAGGTGCATCAGGAACTGAATCGCGAACGTCGAACCAGAGATGACTGCTGGCTGGCGGTCGTAGGCGTCGTCGACCCGCAGTCCCGCGAGGACATCCCTATCCGCGCCGTGCTCGATGTGCTCCCCGCGGCGGCGCAGCCAGCCGCTGTACAGCGAGTCCCGCTCCAGTCGCCGGGCCACAGCATGGCTGACGACCACGGAAAGCATGAGGGGCAGCATGATCGCGGAGTTCCCGGTCATCTCCCAGACCATGAAGATTCCAGTCATCGGCGCATTCATCGCGGCGGCGATCACTGACCCCATGCCCACCAGCGCGTATGGCTCCGGACTGAGGCGGAGGCTCGGAAAGAGTCCCACCAGCAGGATGCCGAAGGCGCTGCCGACGCTGGCTCCGACATAGAGCGACGGCGTGAACAAGCCACCGGAGCCGCCGGTATTCAGAGTGATCGAGGTTGCGACGATCTTGCCCGCGGCAAGGAGAGCAACGAGGTACCAGGCCAGTTGCCCGAGGCTGTCGAGCGGGATGGCGAGGTGACCCGCTCCCATCAGGAGTCCTCTTGAAAGGAACGCCAGCCCGCCGACCACAGCGCCACCAATCGCCGCCAGCCATGCAGGGTGCACCTGAAAACGCTGACGCCAGGCGTCCACCCCGAAGTAGAATCGGACGAACGCCACCGAGACCAGCCCGGTGACCAGCCCTAGGAAGGGGTAGAAGAGCACGACCTCCCGGGTCAGGGTGTACCCCTGCTCGAGCGGCACCGGGAAGACGGGGTGATTGCCGAAGACCGCGCGCGACACGATCGCCGCAAGCACGCTGCTCACCACCACCGGGGCGAAGGCGGCCGTACTGAACGATCCGAGGATCTCTTCCAGTGCGAAGAAGGCGCCGGCCAGCGGCGCGTTGAAAGCGGCCGAGATTCCCGCGGCGGCTCCCGCCCCGACCAGAATCCGGGTTCGGTTTCCTGAGAATCGAAACAGGAAGCCAAGACGCGAGGCGACGAGCGCCCCGAAGACGGCGACCGGACCTTCACTGCCGGCCGACCCGCCGCTCCCGATCGTGATGGCGCTCGCGGCGGTACGCGCCAGCGCGGGTTGCGTCGGGATCTCTCCCTGGCGGCGTACCACGGACCGCTGCACGTCAGGAATGTTCAGTCCATCGTTTCCCTGGCCGAAGCGCTTCATGGTATACCAGGCCGTCACCGCCCCTGCCGCCGTTACAAGCGGGCGATAGGCAAGGAGACCGAGTGCGGGCAGCAACGACTCGGGCCAGGCGAAGAACGCCTCGTGCGCCAGGTCGATGAGCTTGTAGAATCCGACGACACCGAGCGCCGAGACCAATCCGATGACGGCCGCGAATCCCAGCAGGATGCTGTTCTCGTTCAGCTCCAGGCCATTGAACCAGTCCACGAGGTCGCCCCAGGCTCCCTGCGCCACGTTGACCGGCCCATGGGACGTGCGACGGGCCCTGGCTGCGAGCCACTTGAGCTTGTGCCTCCACCGGCTCCTGACCCACATCCACCGTTCACGCATTCAGTTTCCTTCGTGCAGTCGTAGCTGACGCGCTCCCGAGTAGCGCGTACCTGGACCTTCAAGCGCGTCAGGCGCCCGGGTCACGGGGGGCACCTGCCAGTCCTCCTGGCCGACGGATCCCGGGGCCAGGGGACGCCGCCGGTTCCGCCCGAACGTACAGTGTCCGCGTCGGATAGGCGAAGTCGATGCCCCGGCTCTCGAATCGCCGGACGATCTCGAGATTGATGCGCTGCTGAATGTCCATATACCGGTTGTAGTCCGGATCGAGGACGTAATAGACCACCTCGAAGGTCAGAGCCGAATCGTCACAGCTGCGGAAGTGGGCCCGATCGAAACGCACACCGGGTTCCGCGGTGACGATCTCCCGCAGCATCGCCGAGGTGCGCTCCAGATCCGCTGCCGAGGTCCGGTAGGTCACCCCGATCGAAAAGACGACTCGACGCTCTGCCATCCGCTTGAAGTTTCTGATGCGGCTGCCGAGGAGGTCACCATTCGCGAAGACCAGCTGCTCCCCGGAGAGACTGCGGACGCGAGTCGTCTTCAGTCCGACGTGTTCGACAGCTCCCATGTGATCCCCGACGACGATGAAGTCGCCGACCTCGAATGGTCTGTCGAGCACAATGGACAAAGAGGCAAACAGGTCGCCGAGGATGTTCTGCACGGCGAGTGCGATGGCCACCCCGCCGATTCCCAGGCCAGCCACGAGGGCGCTCACGTTGATCCCGAGATTGTCGAGGACCAGCAGGATCAGCACCAGGTACAGCGCGCCACGGGCGGCGAGGCCGACCACCCCGAGTGTAGAGGCTTCCGGACTGACGCCAGGTGCCGTCCTCCTGGCTCTCGCAGCGATTGCCGCCGCAATCACCACATTGCCCCAGCTGGCCACCTGCATCCCCGTGACCACGATGAGAATGCCCCGCAGCAGCACGCGCACCGCATCCGGCGCGCCGAGCACGCCGGCGCCAACTGCCAGCGCGACAGCCATGAAACCGAGCATCCGCGTGCGGCGAACCATCTCGACCACGGTATCGTCGACATGGTTCGCGGTGCGCAGGGCGAGTTGGCCGAGTCGCACGGAAAGGACCCACCTGAGCGTCATTAGCCCTGCCATGACCACGACGGCACTGGCGCAGGCGGCGCCCCACGCCTGACTCGTGAACCCCAAGAATGTCGTCTGCATCAGCGATTCCATAGACACCTTCCATGCCCCACCCGGCCCGCCTTCGCTTCACCCACGCGGACCTCTTCGGGGGAGCATTGACCGGATGGACAGCCGGTGTAGCTTGGGTTCGATTCGATTCATCACTCTGAGAGCCGCCCGCATGCCGACAACCCGACGTCAGCGTTCGCGTCGCCCCCCAGGGTCCCGGGACCGACAGGACTCGGCCGAAATAGCGTCGCAGGTCGTCAATGGTCTCCGACGTGTCGTTCGTGCCATCGAGCTCTACTCGAGGGAGGTCCTCAAGTCGTTCGGCCTGACGGGTCCTCAACTATGGGCGCTGAAGACGCTCGCCCGCCAGGGACCCCTGGCGACGACCCACCTTGCCCTGGCACTGGCGGTCCAGCCCAGCACGCTTTCGTTGCTGGTGGACCGCCTCGAACGCCGAGGTCTGGTACGGCGGGTTCGACCGAGGGAGGACCGGCGCTTCGTCGAAGTCGCACTCACGCCGAAGGGTGCTGCGCTAGCAGCGAAGGCTCCGGAGGCGGCTCAGGGCAGGCTGCTTCATGGCCTCCATGCACTCCCACCCAGAGAGCTCCGAGCCGTTCATCGCTCGGTCGAGACCCTGGTGACGATGATGGAGGCCGACAACATCAAGGCCAGATTCTTCTTCTCCGACGACTGACGTGTCACATTACCCCGGTGACGCGGCAACGGCCGGCTGGCTCTCACTGACACGCAGCTCCTGGAATACTTCGACGTACGGCACATCGGCGGTCAAGAGGGCGAGCTTCTTGACCAGAGTCAGGAACTTGTCGGCGTCGTAGCGCCTCATCTGCGCTTCATCCTCCCACACGCTCATGATGACGCCGGTCTCACCGCGCAGCATCGCGCACGCCTGACGGCATCCTGGCTGATCCCTCAGGAGCGCTAAGACCTCTCCGGCCGCGACCGCACCAAACTCCGGCACCCGATCCGGGCGGATCCGTACTCGTGTGCATCGCACGACGCTCATGCAGCGGCCTTCCATTGTGGTATCCGCATGGCTTGCATCGTCAGGTCCCGCTCTACCTGAGGCGACCGGCTCACTCTCACGGGTATGGACTTCGAGACTCGCTCCGGGCTCGGCAGAGGTGACCCGGCGAGCCCCGCGAGCTCGTGGCCCGCGTTACCGGCTTGTCATGGGGGGAACCAACGATTCGACGCCGCGAAGCGGCTCGAAGTCATCCCGCCGATTCGCCGCCCAACTCGCCTCATCGTTGCCGGCGAGCAGTGGACGCTCCTTGCCATTCGAGACCGTCGTGATCCGTTCGGGGCCAACGCCGTGACTCGTCAGGTATTGGCGGGCCACCAGCGCTCGGCGATTTCCCAGCACGAGATTGTATTCCTCCGAACCGCGCTCATCGCAGTTGCCCGCCACGCGGATGCTCACCGAAGGGTTCGCCTGGAGAATCGCCAGCTTCCGCTCCAGCACGGGCAAGTCACCCGGACGGATCTCCGCCCGCTCGAAATCGAAGTGGATGCGCTGCGCCAGCGTGTCCTGAAGCGCGACCCGGATCCGCGCCAGCCGCTGTTCCTCCGCCGCCCGGCGGTCGGCTTCCGCGCGCGCGAGCAAGAGGGAATCCTCCCTCGCGCGTCTCGCCGCCACGATGGAGTCGGCACGGGCTCTGGCCGCGGTGTCCTCGGTGGCGGCCTGGGGGGCAGGGGTGAGCAGCGCCGGCGCATGGTGACACCCCGCGGCGGCGAACAGCGTGATGACGGCAAGCGGGGCAACGCGTCGCATGACTCCTCCTCTTCGGTATTCGGTACGCACCCTGACGTCCGGTGCACGCTCGCGGGTCCGGGCTACGGCGCCCCAAGATGATGGCGCCCCCAAACTGGACACCGCCTGGCATGGAACCAAGCGACCGCGAAGGTTCGTCGCTTGGGAGCTGAACGGGAGCGGCTGTCCCCGGAGCCGTTGGAGACTCCCGCACCCGGCACGCCAAGGTACGGTGGAAATCTTCGATCCACCTTCGCCCGTCCGGCTAAGCATCAAGGCTGACTCCAAGCTCATGACCATCGCGAAGCGCGCGGCCGCGAGCATCTGGGCACAGCGGATCCTGATACCGGTTCCCCAGCGCACGGTCGCCCAAACGACCGCAATGCGAGCAGTTGGGAGACGTCAATGAGTCCGCCACTCCACCGGCCCCGCTGGGAGAGGGACGCATTGCCATTGGCAGCATCCTGGACCTGTCCCACCCAGTCGATGACCGCCTTCACGATTGCTGCGGAATCATGTTGATGTCAAAGTATATTCGTGCCCGCCACCGGTCAATGCGCACGAGCGTGCCTGGAACCGCAAGCGCGTCACTACTCTTTGTCGTCAAACCAGCAACACTCAGATCCAGTCCCCGGTGAAGGCGGCCGTCCTTTTGCGATGTCGACCGCATACGGGCGATGCCGCCCTCAGCGATCTGTGCGCGATCCCGTGCACCAATGATGAGAGCGGACAGCGATGGTGTGCGTCATGCCCGAGGTCGGAGTTCAAGCGTCGGCGGCAGAAGGCCCCTGGACGATAGTTGAAAAGTCCGACCACAGTCGGGAAGCCGCTACCATAGAGGATCAGTTCGCGGTGCCCCCCCACTTCGGGATGTCAGTTCCCGCGCACGCGCGACGTGCCATCCTTCGCCAGCGCCGTGGTGCCAGTCCAGCCGCGGCACCACGTGCGGCTCGCGGTGACCGACACGGGCAATGGCATGTCAGAGGAGATTCGCTCCCGGGCGCTGGAGCTCTTCTTCACCACGAAGGAGGCCAGCTTGGGTACCGGGCGTGGCCTCTCCACGGGGGATGGGATCGTCAGGCAATGCGACGGCTTCCTGCAGCTCGAGACTGAGCCCAGGCGCGGAACCACCGTCAGGAGTTACCTACCCTTCGTTCAAGCTGCGGTCGAGGCGACCGATAACGTGCGCACGCCGTCGGGGTCCGCGCATGGAGTCGAAACGATTCTGACTGTGGACGACGATGTGGCCATCCGGCTACTCGCACGTCGGGCCCTCCAGCGGTTCGGCTACACAGTACTCGACGCTGAGGGGATTGGGGCGTTCGATGCCGCGCGTCAGTACCCCGGCATCATCCATCTCCTCCTGACCGACGTAGTGACGCCCGGAACGAGTGGGCCCCCGCTCGCGAAGGCATTGCTGGCGGTCCGGCCGGGCCTGCGCGTGACCTACATGTCAGGGAATGTCTCGAGGTACCACGACAAGATCTCTGAAGCCCCCGGCGCCTACCTCAAGAAGGCGTTGGCCTTGCAGGCCGCGCCCTGATGCCGCGGCAATGCCTGGACCATCCTAACTAGCTGGCATGGCGCCGCGGGTGTTCGTGTCGGCGACGAAGCGGGAATCCCAAGTGCAGCCGCCCGGGATGGATCCCCTGCAGGCCGGGATGGAGATGGGGGACTGATTGCCGCTGCGGGCGCTTCGATTCTGCGTCCTCGGACTTTGCGCCCGCTGTCCAAAGACTTTCCGCCGCAGACACCTAGCGCTTCTACCACTGATCTCCCACCCCCACAGGGTGGCCGCCTCAGGCCCGTATGCATGGAGGATTCCGCATGCGGACGCGCTGTCGTGCGTTTGCCAATCCCACCCGTGACCCCCACCCTTATTGAGGAAGAGGCTGCTCTCTCCAGCCGTGAGCCCCGTGCACCAGCCGTCTCTACGGAGGCTGGCCGGCTAGGGCCGGGGCAACTGGCGGGGGGTGGAGTCTTGCAGGAAGCCAAGAATCGTTACGGGTATGACGACCACAGTCATCGTACTCGCTTGGATCAAAGCTCGCTCGGCCAGTGCGGTGTGCCCACGACCCCTTGGAACTGGAGGCTGAGGCATGGCGAAGGACACAGCGGAGATCCACGGCATTCGGTAGACCTCTGCGCAGCAGCAGGCGCTCATCCTCGAGGCATAGCGCCACTCGGGTCAGACCGTCGAGCGGATCTATGACGCAGTTGCGGTGGCCGGGGGCGCGATCCCCGGCGTCCGTGAGATGCCCAGCCCGGTGAC
Source organism: uncultured Gemmatimonadales bacterium (assembly GCA_963825065.1). Taxonomy (GTDB): domain Bacteria; phylum Gemmatimonadota; class Gemmatimonadetes; order Gemmatimonadales; family GWC2-71-9; genus JADJOM01. The sequence continues at coordinate 101,373 of CAWGRU010000019.1, read as the reverse complement.
CCTGTACCGTTGGCTGCGGAAGGCGTCGTTGACCAGGACCGCGATCCGGCATGGTGCGAGTCAGCGTGGCGCCGGCCAAAGCCAGGGGATGGACAAGGCCCTGCTGAGCGAGGCCGCCCACCGGGTGGTAGCCAACGATATCGAGAGCCGGCCTGCGATAGCCACGCCCATGTTACCGCCGCTTGACTACGAGGCGACCCAGGGCTCCGGGGTGGACCTGTCGGCCACGAGCGATGGCGAGACCGCGGGTTGCGAGGAGGGGATGGATCTCAATGATCTCGGTCGCCACGTAACCAAGGTGGCGATCGAACTCATGGATCGGAAACTGCTTCTGGGCCCTGAGCTCAATCGCTTCAAGCAGCTCAACAAGGCGCTGGGCAAGACGCGCGACGGGAAGCCGCTCGCAAGCTCGAAGGAGAACATCCGTCGGTGGGTGGGGGCCGTGCGGCGGCGTTGGGATGAGATCTTGCACGAAATCACGCCCGGGCCGACTAACCTGGAAGTTAGGCGATCCTGTATTAGCGGGAACGTGACAGAGGCTGGCCACGCGCCTACCGGCGTCCTGTCGCCGGCTACAGGGCGCGGTCAGGAGGAGGCGGCGCCGGAATCCGTCGTCGTCGAGGGGAGCAAAGTGGAGCCAATCTCTCCGACCGGCCTCACCCGTCTTCCGAAGGATCGCGCCGTCGACATCTACGACGACTCCCGGGCCGTGAACCATTCGTCGAGTGGGTGGGGGATCCTCGCTGCGGCGGCCGGGCAGGGCCCGGAGCACGGGAGGATCGTTCGGGTGCCGATGGCTGGTGTGACGGAGGAGCAGGCGCAGTTCCCGATGTTGATCCTCGCGGTCGCGGAGGAGCAGAAGTTGCCGACGGAGAAGATCGCCGGGGAGCTGCGTGCTGCGTCCCTGTTTCCCTCCCACCCTTGGCATGCATTGGTGACCTCAGTGTCGGAGAATGCAACGAAGAAGTCCTGGAGCGTTACTGGCCGGAGCATCCGGCGCTGGCAGGAGAATGTCGCCACGGCACGAAGCGCGGCCGAAACCGGCAGGGGAAGAGCACACCGCCGAATGCCCGCCGAGCACACTGTATCGGACCAGAACGAACAGGGGCGGAGCCGTCGGCCCCACCCCTGTTCGTCTCCGGCCGCGCTCCCCCGCCTCACGATGGCCGTCCGTCCTCCACCGGCGCCGACGGTGCCGACGACGGCACCGGCTTCGCCGGCTAGGCCACCGGCCACGCGACATTCCGGGCACTCTTCCACGCGCCCAGCACCTCGGGCTTGTCCCGGAAGTGGAACACCACCACCCCATCGAGCTGGCGGATCAGCCGAGTGAGCTCCCGGCTGAGTTCGCGCAGCTCCGTACGCGCGCCGGTATGCGCCCGCCGTCCCGCGTTGGCGTCGCTCTCGGCCTGCTGATACTCCGCCACCAGGGCGTTCAGCTCCTGCGGTATCTCCTCCGCCATCCCGTGCGAACACAGCAGATCGTGGTGCTCCTGGATCGTCGCCGCGATCGACTGCGCCGCCGACAGGAAGAGTGCCCCGCTCATGGCGTGAACCGGCCGCCGGAGCGCAGCGGCGAGCTCCGGCCGCTCACCTTCCAGCGAGGCGGCAACTCCCGACCGGTGGCGCAGCGGGATCTGGGTGATCTCCCGGCGGAGCGCCAGGCGCTTCCCGTTGCTGGCCGTGCGAGCCACCTGGCCGTCCTCCTGCTGCGCCACCAGCACCCGTATGCGGGCGACCTTGCCGCCGAACTGTGCGACCACCCGGTCCGCGATGCCGTAGGCGTGCTGCCAGAGTACCTGGCTGCCCTGGGCGAGAACTACCACGCCGGAGAAGCGCCCTGCCTTGGCGAGGCTGTCTGCCAGTCCCTCGAGCCTTCGCGCCATCTCCGCAGGTGCCGGAATCGTCGCCGATGCTGATGCCCGCATCTGGGCCGTCGCCGGTCGGGTCCCCGCCACCGAGAGCCCGGCGAGACAAGGTGTCATCATGATAGCGTACCGCATGAATTCCCCCGGTTTTCAACCCGGCCCCATACGGGATGAAGGGAACTCTGGTGTCAGGATTCTCCGCCGCATGAACCCTTCCTGAATCCCCGGTGAAGCTGTCCATTCGCCCGAACGGGCCTGCGGTTCACCGGGGGTTCATCGACGCGCCCTATATTGGCGTTCAGGAGGAATCACCAGATGGCTCACAAGCACGGGCTGCCCGTGGATGCCGAACGCCTGCGCCTGCTGCGTCATGGACGCATCGTGCCCGCACCGGGTCGCTGCGTGCAGTGCGGAATTTGCTCGTACAATTGCCCGATCGGCATCGATGTCCGCGACTATTCTCGCCGGGGGCTGCCGATCGAGGACGACCGCTGCCTGAAGTGCGGTGCCTGCGTGGCCCGCTGTCCCCGCGGTACCCTGTCGTTTGCGCGGGGGGAGGCGGCCTGATGGCCCGCCATCTCATCCTCGGGTCGGGGATCGCGGGCCTCGCCGCGGCCGAGTCCATCCGGCGATTCGATTCCAGCGCCCGGCTCACGATGGTGACCGAGGAGCCCCATCCGTTCTATTCCCGGCCCGGTCTCGCCTATCTGCTGAGTGGGGCGGTCCCCGACCGGCAGCTCCGCATCCGCGCCGAGCGGGACGTGGACGCGCTCCACCTCGACCGGGTGGTCGCCCGGGTGGAGCGGGTGCTGCCCGATCGCCACCAGGTGATCCTCGCCGACGGTCGGGTGCTCGCCTACGACCGGCTGCTGCTCGCCACCGGCGCCGCGTCGATCGCTCCCGAGTTCCCGGGCGCCGATCTTCCCGGCGTGGTCCGACTCGACGGCCTGGACGACGCGCGGAAGATTCTCAAGCTTGCCCGCCGTGGGGCCAAGGCCATCGTGGTCGGTGGTGGCAGCACCGCCCTGGAGCTGGTCGAGGGGTTCCATGCGCGAGGGCTGGGCACTCAATACTTTCTGCGCGGCCGGCGCTACTGGGCGAAGGTGCTTGATCCCGTCGAGTCCGGCATCATCGAGGAGCGACTGGATGCGGCCGGCATCCGCGTGCATCGGCACACCGAGATCGCACGGGCGATTCCGCGCCGGGGCGTGCTCGGGGCGGTGGAGACGGCCGCCGGGGAGACGTTCCGCTGCGACATCCTCGCCGTTGCGACCGGGGTGCGTCCGCGGGTGGGACTCGCGCGCGAGGCCGGTCTCGCGGTCGATCGGGGCATCCTCGTCAACGAGTTCCTCGCCACCAGCGACGTCGACATCTACGCCGCCGGCGACGCCGCCCAGGCGTACGACGCCGCGGCGGCGCGATCGCTGCTGGACACCCTCTGGTCCAGTGCCGAAGCACAGGGCGCGCAGGCGGGACTGAACATGGTCGGCCGGCACGTCGCCTATCACAAGCGGATCGCGTTCAACGTGACCTGCCTGGCCGGTCTCATCACCACCGTGATCGGAGACGTCGGTGGCGACGAGGAGGACCCGGACCTCCTGACCATCAGCCGGGGCCAGAGCGAGGCCTGGTCCGGCGGACGGACGGCCTGGAGCCTCATGGACCGGCGTGGCGCGGACCGGGTGCGGATCCGCCTCGATGAGCGGACCATCGTGGGTGCGGTGGTGCTCGGCAACCAGGCGATGTCCGAACCGCTCGCCCAGCTCATCACGGAGCGGGTGGACATCACTCCGATTCGCGAGGCGCTCTTGCGTCACCCGGAGTCGATGCTGGGCCAGCTCCGCAGCTTCTACGCGGAATGGGAAAGGGGTCGCCTCCATGCCGAGGCCAGGACCCTGGTGGCGTGCTGAGGTTCTCGCCGTTCTCGCGGCGGTAGGCGCGAGCACGGCGCTCTATCTGGTTGCGGCCCGGAGCGGTCTGCCGGCGCCGGCCGGACTGGTGGGTCACGGGCTGGGGATCGTCGGCGGGGTGCTCATGCTGATCGCCCAGACCGCGTACACCTGGCGCAAGCGTCCCGAGCGATCCGGCCCAGGGCCGACCCGCCTCTGGCTGCAGCTGCATGTCGTCGCCGGACTGGTCGGCCCCTACCTCGTGCTGCTGCACAGCTCCTTCAGGTACCGCGGCCTAGCCGGTGTCCTGACGCTGCTCATGCTCGTCGTCGTGCTGAGCGGATGCGTGGGACGGTATGCCTACATCGCGGCTCCCTCCACCGGTCGGGACGAAGGGTCCCGGCCCCTGTCGCTCTGGTACCTCCTGCACGTGCCCCTGACCGCCGCCCTCTTCGTGCTGGCGATCATCCATGTCGCCGGCGCCCTGTACTATGTCCGCCTGCTCCGCTGAGCCATGGGGTACCTGACCACCGGCGTGACCCGGTGGGGGCTGGTCGCGGCGGGTGTATCCGTCGCGGGTGCATTGATCGCATGGGGATTCTGGGGCGGGGCGATCTTCAGCCCGGGCGGCCTGAGCGGGGCGCGCGACAGCGTCTCCCTCGGCGGGGTGCAGTCGCACATGGAACTGCAGTCCCGCTGCGGTGCCTGTCACCCGGCGCTCGGCACCGGAACCCCGATGAGTGCCCGCTGTCTCGATTGTCACAGCGATATCGCCGCGGAGCTCAGGGACACGGCCTCCCTGCATGGGGCGTTCGAGGACGCGCGCCCCTGCCTGAGCTGCCACACCGAGCACCGGGGGCGGGAGGGTGGCCTGACCCAGGTCGGCAGCGGCGTGGCGCACGACCGCTTCGGCTTCTCGCTCGTCGCGCACCGGCGGACCGTGCACGGCGTGGGATTCACCTGCCGTGACTGCCACCTCGAGGGCACCTGGCGCTTCGAGGCAGAGCGCTGCCTCGCCTGCCACCGGGACTACCAGGCCACCGCCATCGCGAAGCATGTGCGGGCGTGGGGCGAGGACTGTCGCGGCTGCCACGATGGGACCGATCGCTTCTCCAGCGGCCGATTCGATCACTACACGACCCGGTTCGCCATCGCGGGGGCGCATCAGAAGGCGAGCTGCGTCGGATGTCATCCGACGGCCAAGACGCTTGCCGACTTCACCGCGGCCCCGGCCGACTGCCGCGGTTGCCACGAGAAGGACGACAAGCACAGGGGCGGGTACGGCGACAACTGCGCCACCTGCCACGGAACCGACCGGTGGGATGACGCCCGGCTGAACGGCAGCCCCGAGTTCCACGAGAGCCTCGGGTTTGCGTTGACCGCCCACCGGAAGACTTCGGCCGGCACGCCCTTCGCCTGCCGGGATTGCCACACCGGCGGCTCCTTCCGGCTGGACAGCAGCGGCTGCACCGATTGCCATCTGTCCTACCAGTCGCAATTCGTGACGGGGCACGTGGCGGCGTTCGGCTCGGGTTGCCTCGGCTGTCACGATGGCAAGGATCGCTACTCCCGGGGCCGCTTCTCCCACGACTCGACCGGGATGCCGCTCGCCAATGCGCACCAGCGGCTGGAGTGCGCGGCGTGCCACCTGGGTGCCCGCACCCCCGCCGACTTCAGAAAGGCCTCCACCGAGTGCCTGAGCTGCCACCGCTCGGACGACAAGCATGGCGGTCGGTACGGCACCGATTGCGCCACGTGTCACACCACTCGGACCTGGAAAGGTGCCACCTTCGATCACGGCCGCACCACGGCGGCGTGCGTCGGCTGCCACCGCTCGGACGACAAGCATGGCGCCCGGTACGGCACCGACTGCGCCAGCTGCCACACTACCCGGACCTGGAAGGGCGCTACCTTCGATCACGCCCGCACTACGGCGGCGTGCGTCAGCTGCCACCGGAGCGACGACCGCCACAATGGAGGATTCGGGACGGACTGTGCCGCGCCTGCCACACGACCGGAACCTGGCAGGGCGCCCGGTTCGAGCACACCTTCCCGCTCGAATCACGGCGAGGGCGGGACGATTCCCTGCAAGACCTGTCACGCGGACGCGCCGAACTACAAGACCTATACCTGCTACGGCTGTCACGAGCACTCCCGGGACCGGATACTGCGAAAGCACCAGGAAGAAAGGGTCACGCGCGATCTCGACAACTGTGTGCGTTGCCACCGGACCGGAGGGGAACACGAGGGCGAGGGCGAGGACGGGCGCGGGGAAGACGACGACTGATTCTCCCGCCGTCCAATCAGCTCGACTACGATCCATGCAGTCCGACGGGGGTCGGCCGCCGCCAGGCGGAGCCTCGCGCTGCATCCACGTGATCAGGAAGGCCTGAATGGAAGTTGGTACCCTGCTCCTATGGAGCCTGTCGGCGGCGATGGCGGCTGGAGCGGGCGCGGCCTTCGGCACCCGATCCTGGATGCGGGCACGAGGCGTCGGGTGGGCCTCGGCGATTGCGGCCGGCCTCATGCTCGGTGTCGGCTATGTGCTGCTGACGGCTGGCCAGGCGATGGCGCCGGGTGCCACGCTCCTCGGAGCGGCGATCGGGCTGGTCCTGATGCGCCTGCTGGATGGAGTGCCGGCCTCCGACTCCGGGTCACCCGCGCTGGCCAGCAGCGCCCGGGTGTCCTCCCCACCCACCCACGACGCCGGCGCCATACTCGCGAGTGCACTCCATTCCGCGGCTGAAGGAGTCGCGATCGGCGCCGCCGCCGCCGTCGGCGTCTCCATCGCCCGCTTCCTGCTGCTGACGCTCGCCATCCACAACATCTCCGAAGGCGCGGTGCTCGGCGTCCGGCTCCGCCGCAGCGGCGGACGGGTGTTGACCGTCGCCGGTGTCGCCGTGCTCGCCCGCCTGAGTCAGCCGCTATGCGCCGTGGGTGTGATGGAGCTGACGAGCCAATTCCCGGAGGTGCTGCCCTGGTGCATCGGCGCCTCATTCGGCGCGCTGCTCTACCTGATCGTCGCTGAACTGCTGCCGCAGAGCTATCGCGAAGTCGGGCGGACGGGCATCGCCGTCGTGGTGAGTCTCGCCGCCGGGATGGTGGCGCTGATGGGAGTGGCCCGATGACGGAGCTGTTCGGGCTCCCGATCGTCTGGGCGGTCTTTCTCTGCGCCCTCGTGACCGCGCTCGCGACGGGGCTCGGGGCGATCCCCTTCGTGTTCATCAAGACGCTCTCCCCTCGAGCGGCGGCCTTCGCCAACGCGATCGCCGCCGGGCTGATGCTCGGCGCGAGCCTCGGGCTCCTGGCCGAGGGGGTGCGCCATGATCCGGGCCGCACCTTCATCGGGGCGGCGGTGGGGGTCGGATTCATCCTCCTCACCCAGCGGCTCCTCGGCGAGCACGAAATCGCCTTCGGCACGCTCAGCGGCGCCGGGGCGCGCCGGATGCTGCTCGTCGTGATCGTGATGACGGTGCACTCGTTTGCGGAGGGCGTCGCGGTAGGAGTCTCCTTCGGGGGCGGGGAGCGCTGGCGATCGCGATCACCGTCGCCCTCGCGATCCACAACATCCCCGAGGGAATCGCCATCACCGCGGTGATGCGTCCGAGGGGTGTGTCCCTGCTGGCCTGCGGGCTGTGGAGCGTGTTCTCGTCGCTGCCGCAGCCGCTGATGGCGGTGCCGGCCTTTCTCCTCGTCGAGCGGGTGCAGGCCGCACTGCCGTATGGTCTGGGTTTCGCTGCCGGGGCGATGGTCTACATGGTCCTCATCGAACTGCTGCCGGAAGCCTACGACGAGGCCGAGGGGCGGTCGATCGCGGTACTGGCGGGTATCACGACCATCGCGATGCTGCTCTTCCAGCAGTACCTGTAGTCCCGCGCGGAGGCGATCCGCTGCTACCCCGAGGCGATCAGCTCCAGCGCCTCCCACCTGGCGGTGAGTGCTGCGAGCTCGGCCTCAAGAGTTGTGAGGCGCGCTCTCGTATCGACCGCTGCGCGTGCACCTGCGCAGCGCCGGATCGGCGAAGGCAGCGAACAGCCCGCGCCGCTCCCCCTCCAGGGCATCGATCCGGTCGGGCAGGCCCGCCAGCTCATCCGACTCCTTGGAGGTGAGCCTGCGCTTTCTGGCCGGCTTCGCCGCCGCCGGAGTGAGGCGCTGCGGCCGCTGGTCGCAGGCCTCGGCAGCGCGCGTCCGGGTCCGGCGCCGCTGCCGCAGCCAGTCGCTGTAGCCGCCGACGTACTCGCCGACCCGCCCGTCCCTTCGAGCACCAGCGTGCTGGTGACGACGTTGTCGAGAAACGCGCGGTCGTGGCTGACCAGCAGCACCGTGCCCGGAGTAGTCGACCAGCAGTTCCTCCAGCAGGTCCAGCGTCTCGAGCGTCGAGGTCGTTGGTCGGTTCGTCCAGCACCAGCACGTTGGACGGCTCGGGTGAACAGCCGGGCCAGCAGCAGCCGGTTCCGCTCGCCGCCGGAGAGCACGCTGACCGGGCGTGCGGGCGCGCTCGGGCGAGAACAGGAAGTCCTGCAGGTAGCCGAGCACGTGCCGCGAGTCGGCCGTTGATCGTCGACGATGTCGCTGCCGTCGGCGATGTTGTCGAAGACGGTGCGCTCCGTCGAGCTGGTCGCGCAGCTGGTCGAAGTAGGCGATCTCGCAGGTTGGTGCCCTGGCGCACCGTGCCGGCGTCGCGGCGTCAGCTCGCCCAGCAGCAGCCGCAGCAGCGTGGTCTTGCCCGAGCCGTTCGGTCCGATGAGGCCGATCTGGTCGCCGCGCATGATCGTGGTGGTGAAGTCGCGGACGATCGGCCGGTCGCCGTAGGCGAAGCGACATGCCTTCGGCCTCGATCACCAGCCGCCCGGAGCGCTCGGCCTCCTGCGCCTGCATGCCGCACCGTGCCGGTCCGCTCGCGGCGGGCGCCGCGCTCCGCGCGCAGCGCCTCGAGCGCGCGCACGCGGCCCTCGTTGCGGGTGCGGCGGGCCTTGATGCCCTGGCGGATCCACGACCTCCTCCTTCGGCGAGCTTCTTGTCGAACTCCGCCTACTCCGCGCCCCTCCGAGGCGAGGGCCGCCTCCTTGCGCACGAGGTAGGTGTCGTAGTCGCACGCCCAGTCGACCAGGCGGCCGCGGTCGAGCTCGACGATGCGCGTGGCCAGCCGCCGCAGAAAGGCCCGGTCGTGGGTGACGAACAGCAGCGTGGCGTTCCGTGCCGATCAGGAAATCTTCCAGCCAGTCGATCGCGTCGATGTCGAGGTGGTTGGTCGGCTCGTCGAGCAGCAGCACGTCGGGCTGGCTGACCAGGGCGCGCGCCAGCAGCGCCTGCCGCCGCCGCCCGCCGGAGGCCTGCGCGAAGGGAAGATCGGGATCGAGTCCGAGGTGCGAGAGGACCGTGTCGACCCGGGTCTGAAGCTGCCAGGCGTTGGCCGCCTCGAGCGCGTGATGCAGCCGGTCCAGCTCGCGCAGCGCGGCCTCGCTCGCGTGGGCGCCGACCCGGTGGCTCGCGTCGTGATAGCGGGTCAGCAGCGTGCCCGCGTCGCCGAGGCCGCCGGCGGCGACCTCGAAGATGGTGCCCTCGATGTTGTCGGGGATCTCCTGCTCCAGCCGTGCGGTGGTGATGCCGGTCTGCCGGATAACCTCGCCGCGGTCGGGCTTGATCGTGCCGTCGAGCAGCTTCATCAGCGTGCTCTTGCCCGCGCCGTTGCGGCCGAGCAGACAGACCCGCTCACCCCGCTCGAGCCCGAACCCCGCGCCCTCGAGGATCGCCGGTCCGCCGAACGCGATACCGACATCCCGCATTCCCAGCAACGCCATCCCGCCCCGCCTTCCCGGTGTCCGTCCCACGCCCCGCCGCCGCTCGGCGGGTCATCAGCGGACTCAAGGATAGGGGGGTCGGTCGCGGGAGGACACCGGAACTCAAGTCTCCGCGAGCAGCGCGTCGATCACGTCGCCGGCGGAGTAGCGGGTCCGTCCGCCCAGGAATTTGGCGATCGCCACGAGGTCGTCGCCGCTGGTGAGGAGCGGGGGCTCCAGCGCGCCGTGCTCACGTATCTGGGCGAGACCGATGTTGGCCATGAGCCCGTTGCAGAGGCACTCGCGCCCGACCGTCTCCTCGCTCGTGCCGCCCTTCTTGACGTAATCGTCCACCGGTTCGCTGGCGCAGCGGAAGCCGATCCGGCCGTCGTCCCTGCGGTAGGCGGTGCGGAGATAGCCCAGATCGCAGACCCGCTGCCGCAGGACGGCATGGGTCGGATTCTCGTCCCAGTCGACCACCTTGAAGGGGTAGCCGGTGGGCGAGGCCTGGGCGCTGGTGAAGACATCGACGTCGCCCTGCCTCGCGTGCGCCAGCACCGACGCCTTGAAGTCCGGCGCGAGCCCCGATTCATCGCAGAAGGCGAAGAGGGTGCCGACCTGGATGCCCGCGGCCCCGGCCTCGAGCGCGGCGCGGAGATGCTGTGCGGACCCCATGCCTCCCGCCAGCCAGAAGGGGAGTCCCAATTCGCGGATCCGGGCGAGCTCGACCTCATCGCGCGGGCCGTAGAGCGGCTCGCCGCGCTCGTTGAACCGGGGATCGCCACGGGGCGGTGCGTTGTGACCACCAGCCGTCGGACCCTCGATGATCAGGCCGTCGATCTTGCCACCGCCCTTGCGGGCGAACATCGTCGCCAGCGAATTGCTCGAGACGATGGGGAGGAACTGGGGGCGGCGCAGCACCGGCGGTTCGGTGGTCCAGTGCTCGCGCGGATCGAGGCGGAGCTCCTCGACCGCCTCCTTGGCATCCTCCGCGACCTCGAAGCGGATTGCGGCGGGCCGGTGTTCCACCAGGGCATCGATGGCGGCGGGAAACTCGCGCGGGATCCCCGCGCCCATGATCACGCAGTCGACCCCGGCCAGGATCGCGCCGTAGAGCAGCGCCAGGTTCGGCAACTGAATCTTGGTCAGCAGGTTGATGCCCACGAGGCCGTCGTGGCCCTCCCGGGCGAGATCCACCTCGACGAACGCCGCGAGCATGGTGAGCTCCTGCCGGGCACGGCTCGCCGCCTGGCGGTACAGGGGCAGCAGCTCGTACGGCGTACCGGGCGGCCGCCCTTCCGGGCGGAAGTACTTCCGCAGCACCGCCTCGGCGGCGCCGGGGATGGGGAAGCGCGCCATCGCGCGTTGGACGTGCCCGCCCGCGTCGCCGTCCTGCAGGCGGCGCACGAGGACCGAGTCGATCGCGGTGCCGGAGACGACGCCCAATTGGCCGCGGGTGGACACGGCGCGCGCAAGCCGCCAGTTGGAAACGGCGATGCCCATGCCGCCCTGAATGATCCGGGGCAGTGCGACAGGTGACATGTGAAGCTCCAGCGTGTGATCGGACGAGCGCCCCCGCGAGCGGCCGCTCGGCGGTGCGGGATGCGGCCCGCCCGGGCGACGAGTATCACTCCTCGTGCGTGAAGGGAAGATGAAGGGGAGTACGGGCCGGCGACAGCCGGCCGGAGGGGACTAGGGGCCGGAAGCCGGAGGCGAGGTGACGGAACGGCCCTCGGCCCAGTGCACCTGCTGTTTCACGGCCTGCAGGATCAGGCTGTCGACCACGGGCGCATCGGCGAGGTCGATATGGGATCCGTCGAAGCAGTGCAGCGAGGCGACTTCCGGGTAGTCGCCCAGATCGATCGTCAGGCTGCCGGTGAGTGATGGGAGCGGGCGCCAGTACACGTCCCTGGGGAAGTACTTCTCCTCGAGGGCTCCGCGCCCGCCGCAGGCGGGGAACCGCAGGAACACTACCCGGCCGCCGCGCCGCTGGATCGCGGCGGTGCTCGCCTGGATGCGCTGCAGGAGGGAATCCAGCGCGGTCCCGGTGGCCGGCCGGGTATTGAGAATGGCGGGCCGGAAAGTCATCGTATCCAGGATCGTGGGACGATCGGCGGGGAGCCCGACGCGCCGGAAGTACACCGGATGGTACCGGCTCGGTTCCATCCCACCGAAGGGCGGCGCTGGCAGCTCGCCGTTCAGCAGCGCCGTGTAGCTGCGCTGGGGGAGGATCTCCGCCCGGCGGAACGAGAACCGTCCCGCCAGGTAGACCCGGAGCTGGGCCTCCCACCGGGTGGCCGGGCTGGAGCGTGCATCGCGATAGGCCTCGAGGTTCTCCTGCACCACCGCCTCACCTTGGCCGCGCAGGTCGAAGACATACATCGGCAGGATCTCGGCGAGGACCAGTCCGTGGAAGCTCGAATCGGCCGCGAGATCCTCCAGCACCGGTACCGGCGAGCCTCCGGCGAGCGCCAGGTTGATCGGCGGATCCCCTCCGAACTCGCGGGTCCACGGCTCGGGATCGATCACCGCCTGGATCCGGGAGGAGCCGGTGATGACGGTGGAGCCGGGGACCACCCTGCCTCGGGCGAGGATCCACGACTCCTTGTTCGCTTCGACGCTCGCCGCCACCCCGTGGCCGCGAAGGAGGAGCTCCCAGCCTCCCAGCACCACCGCGACGATCGTCGCGGTGAGCAGCCAGGTCCGGGCCCATGGCCCGGGCGGCAGCCGGTCGTTAGAACTGGAAGTAGATGAAAGCACGTTCGTCACCGGAGGCGAAAGCCAGGCACAGGATCAGCGTCGCGAGCACGACCGACCGGTTCCACCAGGCCAGCGATCGCCACCGGTCCTCCAGGCTGCTGCTGCGCATCCACCAGTGGCTGCAGAGCAGCGCCACGGTGATGCCGAGCACTGTCAGCGTGGCCGGGGTACCGAGCGAGAGCCGATCCGGCCCGCCCACCAGCATCGTCCGAACCAGGCGGATGGCATTGGCAAAGGTCTCCGCCCGGAAGAAGACCCAGGTGATGCAGACCAGGTAGTACGTCAGCAGCCCGAAGGCGATGCTGGCGGAAACGGAGCCCGCCCATTGCGCGCCGCCCCAGCGCCGGCGCAGCCCGCGTTCGACAGAGAGATAGGTCCCGTGCAGGCCGCCCCAGACCACGAACCGCCACGCGGCGCCGTGCCACAGTCCGCCGAGCAGCATCGTGAGCATCAGGTTGCGCTGGGTGCGGGATTCGTCGCCGCGATTGCCGCCGAGCGGGATGTAGAGGTAGTCGCGCAGCCAGGTGGAGAGGGAGATGTGCCACCGGCGCCAGAAGTCGGAGAATCCCACCGCGGCGTAGGGGAAGCGGAAGTTGTCGGGGAGCACGAAGCCCAGGCAGAGCGCCGTACCGATCGCGCAGGTGGAATAACCGGCGAAGTCGAAGAAGATCTGGGCCGAGAAGGCGAGGGTGCCGGTCCAGGCGTCGACGAACCCCGCCCGGTCGACGGCCTGATAGACGGTATCCGCGACCGGTGCCAGCAGGGTGTCGGCGATGATCGACTTCTCGAACAGCCCGACCACGATCATCGTCAGGCCCCAGCCGATCTGGTCCGCCGTACCCCGCCTGGGGATCACGCACTGGGGCAGGAAGTCGGCGGCCCGCAGGATCGGGCCCGCCACCAGGTGCGGAAAGAAGGTGACGAAGAAGGCGAAGTCGAGGAAGGAGTTTCCCGGACGGATCTCGCGCCGGTACACGTCGAGGGTGTAGGACAGCGTGAGAAAGGTGTAGAACGAGATGCCGACCGGCAGGATGATCCCGGCCTCCGGGGGGTGATACTCGATTCCGACAGTGTGGGCCAGCGCGATGAAGTTGTCGAGCAGGAAGGTGCCGTACTTGAAGAACCCCAGCACGCCCAGGTTGAAGCCGAGGCTCAGCATCAGCCAGGCGCGGCGGGCGCCCTGCCGTTCCGAGGCATCGATCCGCTTCGCCACGATCCAGTCGATGACCGTGGAACCCATCAGCAGCAGGACGAACGGCGGATTCCATGCGGCGTAGAAGATGTAGCTCGCCAGCAGCACGATGATCTTCCTGGCGGTCCAGGAGATCGGCAGGCTGTAGAGAATCATCACCGCGGCGAAGAACACCACGAATGTGAGCGAGCTGAAGACCATGCTGTCCTTGTACGCGCCTCCGGCCAGGATCCGGAGGTCCGATTGGTTGCCTGGAATGACTGGGAATCGTTGCTGAAGTACTTGCGAGAACTATGCCAATGGGGCCCCGGGAAGGCCTCCGGGCGCCACCGTCCGGAGAAGCGGCCGGGGGACCGAGTTATGATTGGAGCCCGGGCGATCCTGCCCGATCCTCGCAAGCCCGGAGGGGCCCCATGAACAGCACCGATCAGGAGCCGATCATCACGATCGCGCTCATGGCCGCGATGGCCGATGGCACTCGCAACCCGAACGAGCAGAACGCCATCGCCGCGGTCGCCCGCCAGGCCGGACTGGCGAACCTCGAGGACCTGACCCGGAAAATCGGTGACGGCACGCTCCGGCTGGCCGACGTCGCGGCCCGGCTCTCCGATGACGCTGCCCGTCGCCTGGCCTACGAAACGGCGGTGGTGGTGATCAACGCCGATGGCGCCGCCGGCGATCGCGAACAGCGCTTCCTGGCCGACCTTCAGGCCGCGCTCGGATTGAGCGCCGCAGCTGTCGCAGGAGTGAATCAGGGAGCAGGCGCCCTCGCTTCGGCGCCGGTCGCCGGACCGGCGGTCGAGGTGGGGAGCGGCACCCCCGCCGGCCCCGCGCTGGACGACCTGATTCTTCGCCAGGCGATGCTGGCGGGGGCGCTGGAGCTCCTCCCCGAGCGGCTGGCGAACATGGCGATCATCCCGATTCAGCTCCGGCTGGTGTACCAGATCGGCCAGCAGTACGGGCAGCAGCTCGATGCCAACCAGATCAAGGACCTCGCGGGAACCCTCGGCATCGGTGCGGCGGTCCAGGTCATGGAAGGAGTGGTGCGTGGCGTGCTCGGCGGGCTCGCTCGCAGCATCCTCGGAGGAATGGTCGGTGGCGCCACCGGAGTCGCGGCGGGTGCGGCAGTCTCCTTCGCGGCGACCTACGCGCTCGGACACGTTGCCAAGCAGTACTACGCCCAGGGACGCTCGCTCAGCCAGAACGATCTGCGCGCCCTCTTCACCCGCTTCCAGGGCGAGGCCCGCGCTCTCTTCCCGACCGTTCAGAGTCAGATCCAGACCCAGGCGAGCACCCTGAACCTGCAAACGGTCCTGGCGACGATTCAGGGCAAGTGAGGCGCGGCCGGTCCGGCGAATTCCGACTCGTCTCAGCCTGAAACCCGCGCCGGCGCCCGCCCGTAGAGGCGGGCGTTCGTCGTTTCCCCCTCGGTTGTTCCCGGAGGTTCCCATGCATCGCCTGTGGACGAAGATCGGCCTCGGTGCACTCTGCATCTTTGCACTCGGCATGCTGCTGATCACGCTGTTCAGGGATGCCCGCGACTCGGCCCGAGCCACTCTCCTATCGCTGATCGGAGCCGAGGATGCCTCGGCGGCCACCACACCGGCGGTCGCGGCGACACCGGCGGTCGAGGCGACGCCCGCCGTCGAGCTGGCCGCCCATGCCAGCCAGCTCGCCAGCCTCGGTGCCCGACTGGCACGCCTTCACGCCGGTCACGCGCGGGCCACGCATGAGATGGCATTCCGGCTCGATGGCCAGCGCCTCGGATCGATCCAGCGGCTCGCCATCCGCCGGGCCAACCGGGGCGATCTGCCGGACGTGAATCTCCTCGTCCTCCTGACCGAACCGGGCGCAGGTGCGCGCCTCAAGGGCTGCGATCTGACACCCACTGATGAGAGCAACGTCGCCGGCGACGACGGCTTCACCTGTGCGACAGGCGATGCCGGCGGCTTCATCACCGTCGGGGCGGCCCGTATCGAACCCCTCGGCATCAGCCGGCCCATCCGGGTATCGGAGGCTGCCGCCGCCGACATGCGTCAGGGCGATCCCTTCAATCTCAACGCCGACGTAGGCGGGGACGTCCGGGTCTCGGCGCGAGGCGAGCACGGACAGGGCGTCCAGGTGTTCGCGGACGGCGATGGCGCCTCGATCAAGGTCGACGACGCGCTGGGGCGGGCGATCGTCCGCCTGCTTGCCGACTCGACCGGTGCCTTCCTCCGGGTTCGGGGCAAGGACGGGCGGGACGTGGTACGGATGCAGGCGGGCGACGGCGGGTTTTCGCTCACCGTCGATACCAGCGCGGCCGAGTAGCGACCGCACTCTTGACAGATCGGGCGCCGATTCGTATCGTGTGCGCCCTCAGGGAGTCGCGTCCCCGGGATCTTCGACTGGCCGCAGCAGATGCGGGCCGCTCGCACATCCACGGTGACGCGACTTCGTCGTTTCAGACCCCGAAGCAATTCGTGAGGCAGCTCATGAACGCAGGCATTCAATCGTATTCCGCACAGAGCCCGGCATACCATGCCGCGCGGTCGCCCAGGCAGAGTCTTGTCCTGGTCGGCACCTGGCGCCGGGATACCGGGGTGGGGAGCAAGGCTGCACAGGAGGCGGGAATCGGCTGAGGAGTGGCTTCAGCGGACCGCCGAGCGGGGAATCGCCCCACCTGTGCAGGAGAACAGGTGGGGCGATTCCCGTTTTGGAGGGGAAGGTCGGCGGCGGGCGGCGCAGGGTGCCCGCCAGCGGCAGACACGCGACTCCCGTTGCGCGTGGTGCCCTGGGTCGTTCCGCCGCCGACGGTTCCGCTGGAGAGGAGGAGAGATGCTGGACATTCGCACATTGCTGCTGCTGACCCCGGAAGACCGTTACGAGCCGAATCTCGCGCTCCGGTCGGCGGAGCTCGTGGTCTACCCGCTGCTCCGGCCGGCGATGCGGATCGTGCCCGGGCGCCCCGCAGCGCAGCGACAGGAGGTGCTGGCCTGACGCGCGGAGTCCATTTGCCGCCGTAAGTTGAATGAAGCAGAGTGGGAGTGAAAGGACAGGTTACACCGATGCAGATCTTCGGCATGCACGACGAAAACACCCTGCGCCAGCTCGAGAAGGTGGCTGAGCGGGCCTGGAAGGTGGCGCTGATGGCCGACGGCCACGTGGGTTACGTCATGCCCATCGGTGGCGTGGCCGCGTACCGCGACCAGGTCTCGGTGGTCGGGGTCGGGTTCGATATCGCCTGCGGCAACGCGGCAATCCGGACCGAGCTGACGCTCGATGCGCTGGGCAGGAACAGCGGCAAGCAGGACAAGGCGCTCCGGGACATCGCCGACGAGATTCGGACGGCGATCAGCTTCGGTGTCGGGCGCACGAACCGGGCGGATGATGCTCCGGTCGACGCGTCGCTGTTCGACAGCCCGGCCTGGGACGCCATCCCGCCCAAGCACCGCGGCAACCTGCGCGAGAAGTCCCGCGGTCAGCTCGGGACGGTCGGTAGCGGGAATCACGATGTCGACGTCTTCGTCGACGAGGCGGGATTCCTCTGGGTGGGTGTGCACTTCGGCAGCCGTGGCTTGGGCCACACGATCGCCTCCGCGTTCCTGGCGCTGGGACAGGGAGCGGCGTGGGGCGATCGGGTGCCCGAGCACGAGGTGCTCCTCGACCTCGGCGCGCCGATTGGGCATGACTACTGGCAGCTCATGAGCCTGGCGGGGGAGTACGCCTATGCCGGGCGGGAGTGGGTGGCCCGCAAGGTGGCGGCGATCCTGGGTGGCCGGGAGCAGGAGCTGGTGCACAACCATCACAACTTCGCCTGGAAGGAGCGGCACGACGGCGAAGCGGTGGTCGTGATCCGCAAGGGCGCCACGCCGGCATTTCCGGGTCAGCTTGGCTTCATCGGAGGTTCGATGGGCGACGACGCCGTCATCGTGCGCGGTGCGATGGTGGCGCCGGGGGTCGAGGACGAAGCTGGGGCGCGGACCACCGTGCCTGCGCTGCAGCGCGCGGCGCTCTACTCCACGGTCCACGGGGCGGGGCGAGTGATGTCCCGCACCCAGGCGGCCGGGAAGGTGCACCGGAAGACCGGCCGGGTGCTGGCCGAGGGGCGGGTGCGTCCGGAGATGATGGAGCGCTGGATTCGGGAGAAGGGGGTGATCCTGCGTGGCGGCGGACTGGGCGAAAGTCCGCATGTCTACCGCCGGCTGCCCGCGGTGCTCGAGGCGCAGCGCGGGACCATCGAGGTGCTGCATACCCTCCGGCCGCTGATCGTCGTCATGGCTGGGGCCAACGAGTTCGACCCGTACAAGGACTAGGAGGCCGGGAAACCGGCCTCCGCATGCACCCGTTCGATCTGCCCCGCGTGCCGCGCACCATGATTGGCGAGCACGAGAAATCCGTCACCGGCGTTCAGTCGAATCAGCCCGGTCACCGGTGACCCGAAGCGCAGCCGCCGGAGATCAAGGCCGCCCGCTTCGCGCAACAGGGTCAGCAGTTCGTCCAGCACGGAGAGATAGGAGGGAACGACGCTCGGGCGGGGGCGCAGCGTCGGCGCGAAGCGGGTCGGCGCGGGCAGTCGGCGACGATTGCCAGGATCAAAGGAATCGACCAGCCACCGACCCGCGAGGGTCGGACGCCAGGGCTCGCCCCGGTCGAGGAGCTGTCGCTCCCGGCCCCGCGCAATCGCCTGCCGAAGCCGATCCTGGTAGAGGCTGTCTGCAACCAGCAGATGTTCGACGATCTGGCCGATGCTCCATCCGCGATGCGGCTGCCACAGCAACTGGTCCGGCCGCAGCCCGCTGGTCAGGCGACCGATCCGCTCGCGGAGGGCCTGTGCGCGTCGAGTCACGTCGGCCAGCAGTTCCGAGGAGGTGACCGGTTCCATCCCAACCTCCGCCAGGGGTCTGTCCAAGATATGAAGCGACACAGGCATCGGTGTGACCGGGCTCACTCACTACCCCTCGGACGCGCGCCTCCACGCCGGACACTCGGGTCCGGCGCGTGACTTCGAGCCGGGCCCGGGCCGGCTTACGTTCCGGGGAGTGCTGGCATGCAGATGTCGAGACCACTCGCCCTGGGCTCCTGCCATGGACACGCATCACCTTCCCGTCTCCCGTTCTGCCCGCTACTTCACGCTCGGTCCGGAAACGGGAGCGGTGGGGGAGCTGTGGATCGTTCTGCACGGGTATTCCCAGCTGGCTGAGCGGTTCCTCCGGCCATTTGCGGCGCTGGACGACGGCGCCACCGTGGTGGTGGCGCCCGAGGCGCTTTCGCGCTTCTACCTCGAGACCACCACCGACGGCCGGCACGGCGAGGCCGTGGGCGCGACCTGGCTGACCCGCGAGGACCGGGAGGCGGACCTGGCCGACCACCTGCGATACCTCGACCAGCTTGTCGGCCATCTGCACGACGGCCTGGCCACCTGGCGGCCACGGCTCAACGTGCTCGGCTTTTCCCAGGG
The DNA here is from genome assembly GCA_963825065.1 of uncultured Gemmatimonadales bacterium. Lineage (GTDB taxonomy): Bacteria > Gemmatimonadota > Gemmatimonadetes > Gemmatimonadales > GWC2-71-9 > JADJOM01. Next base: position 82,444 of record CAWGRU010000019.1, on the reverse strand, counting down.
CTCGGTGATGGCGGTCCGCTGGATGGCGCAGGGGGCGATCCATCCCGACCGGCTGGTGCTCTGGGGTACTCCGCTCCCGCGCGATGTCCCGCCTGATCTGCTGGCGCCACGGCTCGGCGCCACCCGGGTCGAGCTGATCGCCGGCGACCAGGATCCGTACGCACCGCCCGGGACCATCGAGGCGAGCGCCGGCGCGCTCGTGGCGCTGGGGGCGACCGCCCGGGCGCTGCGGTTCGCCGGGGGGCATGCGATCCAGCGGGCGGCGCTGCTTGCCGCGGCGGGGCGGGGCGACAGGGGTTGACCGGTCTGCCCGTGACCATTATGTTCGACGTCGCACTAATTGATATGGAATAATATGCGTGCTGCCCTCCGTCGTGACCCCGCCACCCTGCTGGCGCTCAGCACCTTCGTGAAGCTGCGCCGGGCGGCCAATACGGTGACGGCCCGCCTCAATCCGGTGCTCCTGAAGGAGCATGGGCTGACCGAGAGCCAGTTCGGCGTCCTCGAGGCGCTCTGGCATCTCGGCCCGATGCCGCAGGCCAGACTATGCGAAAAGCTGCTGGTGAGCGGCAGCAATCTCACCACGGTGATGGACAATCTGGAGCGTGACGGCCTGGTGCGGCGGGACCCGAATCCCGAAGACCGTCGCGCCCACCTGGTGCGGCTCAGCGAGAAGGGCAAGGCGGTCGTCGCTGCGGCCTTCCCGCCGCACGCCCGGCGGGTGACAGCCCTGCTCGGCGCATTGACCGCGGCGGAGCAGCGCGAACTGGGCCGCCTCTGCCGGAAGCTGGGTCTCACCATCCACGGGGCGTCCTGAATTCGTGAGCATATCGTTCGATGTCGCATTGAAACCGAAGCCTCGACCCGGCCCGCTGCGGGCCGTCTGAAGGAGAAGATCGTCATGACCAAACCCACCACGGGCATCCACCACGTCACCGCCATCGCCGCCGATCCCCAGCGCAACCTCGAGTTCTACGCGGGGACCCTCGGCCTGCGGCTGGTGAAGCGCACGGTGAACTTCGATGACCCGAATACCTACCACTTCTACTATGGTGACCGGACCGGCCAGCCGGGCACCCTGCTCACTTTCTTCCCCTGGCTTGGGGCGCGGCGCGGGCGCGACGGTATCGGCCAGGCGGTCGCGACCTCCTTTGCGGTCCCGACCGGCGCACTCCCCTGGTGGGAGGAGCGCCTCACCAGGGCGGGCGTCGGGGGACTGACTTCCAGGATCCGATTCGGCGAACGGACCCTGCGGTTCACCGACCCCGACGGCCTCGCCCTGGAGCTGGTGGAGAGGGTGGAGTCGGGCGATGCGGCCGTGGATCCGCACGACGCCGTCCCCGATGCCGCCGCCATCCGGCGCATCAGCGGGAATCTCTTGAAGCTGCGGGGCACCGATACCACCGCGGCGCTGCTGACCGAGGTGCTCGGCCTGGTTCCGGCGGGCGAGGATGGCGGCGTACGTCGCTTCCGTCCGGCGAACGGTATCGGCGGTGGCGTGGACCTCGTGCGGGATCCCGACGGCGGCCACGGCGTGATGGGCGCAGGCACCGTGCACCATGTGGCATGGCGCGCCGCCGATGCGTCGCATCAGGCGAAGTTGCGGGGTGAGCTGCTCGGTTTCGGGATGCAGGTCACTCCGGTGGTGGACCGGCAGTACTTCCAGTCGATCTACTTCCGGGAGCCGGGCGGCGTGCTGTTCGAGATCGCCACGGACGACCCGGGCTTCCTCATCGACGAACCGGAGGCGACGCTCGGCGAGGCGCTGAAGCTGCCGCCGCAGTATGAGTCCCGGCGCGGCGAGATCGAGCGGCAGTTGCCCGAGATCCTGGTACCGTCGCGATGAAGACTGGCCTTCCACTACCGCTTCGTCCCGGGCGCCAGCACTCGGACGCTGCTTCTCCTGCATGGCACCGGCGGGAACGAGGTGAGTCTGCTCCCGCTCGGTCGGCAGCTCGCGCCGGACGCGAACCTGCTCAGTCCCCGCGGCCGGGGGCTCGAGGGAGGCATGCCACGCTTCTTCCGGCGCCTGGCGGAGGGGGTATTTGACTGCGGCCTGGGCTGCTCCGCGGCGGGGTGCTCTTCCGGGCGATGGTCCCGTTCGAGGTGGAGCGGGTGAGCCGCCTGCCGGGGACGCGCATCCTGCTCGGAGAAGGCCGCTCGGATCCGATTGTGCCGGTGGAGAATGCCGAACGGCTCGCGGCCTTGCTGGCGACGGCCGGCGCGGAGGTCACGCTCGACTGGCGTGAGGCGGGACATCAGCTCGTGCAGGGAGAGATCGAGCACGCGCGGAGGTGGCTCGAGGCGGCCTAGGGCCGTACTGAATCGCTATAGCCGATCCGAATCGCTGCACGCTGGTCGACGCCCGGGAAGCGCAATCGCGATCCCCGGGCGTCAGTCGTTCGCGATGTAAGCTCCACCACGGCCGAGGCTTGGCGGCGCGCGCGCGCCCGCGTCCCGCGGCCGTCGCAGCCCATCGCGTCGGGGAGCGTGGCTTGCATCCGCTCGCTGGAGGCTGAAGCAGGCTTCCGCCTCAAGCCACCCGAATCTCCATCCCGATTCACGAAGTTGCTCGGGCACTTCGCCCATCTGCCCGTGGAGGAATGATGCGTCCCAGCAGCTTGAGTTCTGCCGGTCTCGTCGCTGCCGCCGTCGCGCTGCTGAGTTGCGGCGGCGGCGGGGCCGCGCTGATCGAGCCGCCACCGCCCGTCTTCTCGTCGGTTGCGATCACACCTGACAGCGTCGCGGTCGCCGTTGGCGGGGTCGTGCTGCTGACGGCGACGCCACGGGATGAGAACGGCACCGCGATCAGCGGGCTCGGCGCGCCGAGCTGGACGGTCGAGGACACCGCCATTGCCAGCGCGGCGGGGAACGCGATCACCGGCAGGGCCGTGGGCGCGACCCGGGTGTTTGCCAGCGTCACCGACGGGGGCGTCACCCGCGGGGACACCGCCGTGGTGACGGTGACCCCGGCGCCGGCGGGAAGTCCCGCGCATCCGGTCAATACCCCGGGGACCAGTTTCTCTCCCGGCACCACGACGGTCGCGGTCGGCGACAGCGTCACCTGGCTCTTCCTCGGTGCCACACACAATGTCACCTTCGTGCCGGGCGGCCCCATTCCGCCCGGCGGCAACATTCCCGACCAGGCGTCGGGGCAGGTGGTCTCCCGGATCTTCACCGTGCCGGGCACCTATCAGTACGAGTGCACCCGGCACGCCAACATGACCGGGCAGGTGATCGTGCAGTCGGGCCAGCCGCAGGTCTTCACCTCGGTGGCGATGACGCCCGGCGCCGCCTCGCTGCTGGTCGGCGGGACGATCCAGCTCGCGGCCGACCCGCTGGACCAGAACGGGGTGCCCATCCTCGGCCTCCCCGCGGCGGAGTTCACGACCTCCAATGCCGCCATCGCGACCGTCGGCAGCACGGGGCTGGTGACGGCGACGGGCCCGGGCACGGCGACCATCACCGCCAGCATCAGCAGCGGCGCGGTAACCCAGACCGCCACCGCGATCATCACGGTGAACACCCCGGCGCCGGGTGCCACGGTGACCACCCCCAATCTCGCCTTCGCCCCGTCGACGGTGACCATCCAGGCGGGGCAGACCGTGACCTGGGAATTCTCGGGTGCGGTCCACAACGTCACCTTCTTCACTACCGTCTCGCCCGGCTTCGACATTCCCGATCAGCCGCCAGGCAGCGTCATCCCGCGGACCTTCCCGACGCCCGGGGTCTACACCTACGAGTGCACCCGGCATGCGAACATGACCGGAAGCGTCATCGTGCAATCGGGGCAGACCCAGGTGTTCACCTCGGTGAGCGTCGCGCCGGCAACTACGAGCCTGGTCGTCGGCGGGACGGTGGCGCTGACCGCGACTCCGCTCGATCAGACGGGCGTGCCGATGGCGGGACTACCCGCGGCCACGTTCACCACCAGCGATCCGGCGATCGCCACGGTGAGCGCCGCAGGCGTGGTGACTGCCACCGGGGCGGGGACCGGAAACATCACCGCCACGATCACCTCGGGCGCGACGACCCACAGCGCCACCGCGACTGTGCTGGTGAATGCCGCGCCGCCGGTCGGTGTCACGGTGAGCACCACCACCAACAACACCTTCTCCCCGGGCTCCGTCGCGATCACTGCGGGCTCCACCGTCACCTGGCAGTTCGGCAACGGGACCCATAACGTGACCTGGAACGCCGGCAGCCCGCAGCCGCCGGGCGGCAACATTCCGGATCAGTCGGCGGGCACCCAGTCGCGGACCTTCCCGACCCCGGGCAACTACACCTACCAATGCACCCGCCACACCGGGATGACCGGGACCGTGACGGTTAGTGGCGGCGGCGGCGCGCCTGCCTATACTTCTCTCGACATTCAGCCGCTCTCCCCCTCGGTGGCGGTGGGCGCGACGGTCCAGCTCGTCGCGACGCCGCTCGACCAGAACGGCACGGCGATGCCTGCGCTTCCCGCGGCGACATTTGCGAGCAGTGATGCGACAGTGGCCATCGTGAGTACCACCGGCCTGGTGACCGGTGTGGCCCCGGGCACCGCGATCATCACGGCGACCCTGACGGCCAACGGTACCACCCATTCGGCGACGTCCACCGTGCTGGTCACCAGCGGGCCGGCCACCATCGTCACGACCCCGGGCCTCTTCTTCAACCCCGACGACGTCCGGGTCCCGCCGGGCACCACCGTGACCTGGCAGATCTCGGGGGCGACCCACAACATCACTTTTGAGACCATCGCCCCTCCGGGGGGCAACGCCGGTGCGACCGCGCCGGGGAACAGCGTCTCCCGCACGTTCACCCAACGGGGCGACTACAAGTACTTCTGCTCGATTCACGGCTTCAAGGGAGAGGTCAGGGTCCAGTGAGCGCGCTGCCACCCTGCCGGTCCCCTCAACAGCAAGGGATCACGATGCGCCTGAGCGCCCTCACGCTCCTGCTGGCGAGCCTTACCGGTAGCGGCCTCGCGGCCCAAGGGAGTCTGGACCGGTCGCCCAACATTTCGGGCGACTGGGTCGTCCGCCCCGGGACGGTCCAGTTCAACTTCCTGCATCGGTTCATGACCAGCCCCAAGCCGGTGCGGAAGGTGAGCAACTTCCCCACCTTCCTGCTGGCGACCTCGCTGCTCAAGGGCACGACGGTCGGATTCAACTACTCGACCAACTCCACCCTCGCGCCTGCCTATCCGAACGAATGGGAGTTCTTCGTCCGGGCCCAGCCGCTCACCCAGGCGCACGGGTTCCCGGTGGATCTCGGCGGGCAGGTCGGGTACAACCTCGCCGCCAAGGGACTCGACGGCGAGCTGTCGCTCGCGCGGCAGGCCGGTCCGGTGCGACTGACGGCTGTGACCCGGGCCCTTTCCGATCCGCTCAAGAAGAACGGAAAGGCGCAGTTCGCGCTGGGCGGGGGTGGGGCACTCAAGCTCACCCGGCACCTCGCCCTGGAGGGCGACTACGTCCGGCTCACCAAGCTCAATGCCACGGCCGGGGAGAAGGCGGCCTGGAGCCTCGGGTTCGCGGTGGCGATTCCGAACACGCCTCACACCCTGTCCTTCCACGCGACCAACACCAATACCGGGACCTTGCAGGGCGCTTCGCGCGGGAGCGCCCAGCGGCGCTACGGCTTCGAGTTCACCATCCCGATCACCCTGGCGCGCTACTTCGGGCACAAGCGGCCGCCGGCTGCACCGACGCCGGTGACACCCGGCGCCCCCGCGCCGGTGGCTCCCGGCGTCGTGCCGAGCGGCACGGTCACCGGTCCGGTGATGAAGAGCGGCATGCAGGGCCTCAATTTCACCGTCGCGACCATGGAGATCTCCGTCGGCACCACCGTCGAATGGAAGAATGAGGATCCGCTGCCGCACACGGTGACAGCAGACGACAACAGCTTCGATTCGGGGATGATCGAGAACGGGCAGGTGTGGCGGTACACCTTCACCCGCCCGGGCACCTACGCCTTCCACTGCACGCCGCACCCCTTCATGACGGGGACGGTCGTGGTGAAGTGAGGAACGACTGATGCTGTCGAAGATTGCGGGAGGAATGGCTGGACTGGCGCTGCTCGTGCTGGCGGCCGCCTGCTTCAGCGATCGGAGCGGGGCCACCGGCCCCTCGGCCTCCGCCTGCGTTACCACCCTCGACCCCTCGCAGTTCGGGTCGACGGTCATCGCGATTCAGAACTTCACGTACCTGCCGACGCCGGTGCACGTCAAGGTCGGTAACAAGGTGACCTGGCTCGACTGTGAGCCGGCCGGGACCGCCTCGCACACCACCACGTCGGATGGCGGCGTCTGGGCGTCACCGCTGTTCGACACCGGGGGCACCTTCACCTTCCTCTTCACCACGCCGGGTACCTTCGCCTACCACTGCGAAGTGCACCCGTCGATGATCGCCCAGGTCATCGTCGATCCCTGACGGCCTGCCTCCGGACGGCAACGGCCACCGACTCCTTCAGCATCTCGTCCGCGGTCTAGGGTCCCGATTTCTTCAGTCCCAGCCGGATTTCTTCCTGAAGTCCTCCAGCCGGCGCCGGTCCCGCTTGGTCGGCCGCTCGTTGGTTTCGGGCACGAAGAGGACGTGCGCCGCCTTGAGCTGGAACGCCACCCGCTCCCGCTCCTTGAGACTCTCAGCCGTCTCCGTGTAGAGCAGCACCGCCTCGGCGGCCGGTCCCCGACGCTCCGACAACCCCCGGACCTCGACGACGTGTTCGTAGGGGCCGAGCCGGATGGAGACCCGCTCTCCCGCCTGGATCAGCTTCGCGCGCTTCACCCGCTCCCCGTTCACGTGGACCTTGCCGCCGTCGATCGCCTCGACCGCGAGGCCGCGGGTCTTGAAGAACCGCGCGGCCCAGAGCCACTTGTCCAGGCGGACGCGGGTAGCGGAAGGGGTGGGGGGCATTCGTTCGCTCGGCTCGGCTAGGGCTCGGTCTCGTCCTCCGGCCGGAAGATCAGGTCGAAGGCGAGGAAGACAGTCTTGGAAGAAGGATAGCAGAGGAACGGGAGGGCGAGCATCAGCGTCCCACCGCCATAGAGTAGCAGGTCCCAGGGGGGCGTGGGCCAAGTCCGCCAGACGACGGCGAGCGAGATGGCGGCCCACAGCAGTTCGGCCGCCATGATGTTGAACATGTAGGCCCCGACCACATAGCCCTCCTCGCCTCGCTCGGTCCGGAGCCCGCAGGAGGGACAGCGGGGCCGCATGCGGAGCCATGAGTCGAAGAGTGGACCGCCGCCGCAGGATGGGCAGCGGAGCCGGACGGCCCGAGTCACGAGTGTGGTGATCGGCGGAGCGTTGCGACGGCGACCGGCAACCGGGGTCATCGATCAGACCCGGCGGCTGAGCACGCGCAGGCCGAGCGCCTGATTGAGCCACCGCACGAAGGGCGTCAGCGCCTCGAAGTCACGGGCCAGCGTGGAGGGGAGACTGGGCGAGTGTGCGTCGCGTTCGGAGAGCGTGCGCCCGACGGTGAACGACCGGTACCGCAGCCAACGGGCCGCGGGGTGGGCCTCGGTGAAGCCGCGGGGGAGCCGGGTGAGCATGCTCTCGGTGTCGAGTGGCCCATAGCGGCGGCGAAACGCCGGGGTGAGGACGATCCGCTCGAAGCCTTCGACCTCCTCGGCCAGCGCCTCGCGGATTTTCGCGAGGGAGGCACGCGGCGGCATCCAGATCCCGGCTCCGATCAGACACTGTCCCGGCTCCAGGTGAAAGTAGAACCCCGCCCCGCCTTCGGCCTCGCCGCCCACCCCGCGGCCCGCGTCGAGGTGGTAAAACCAGCAGGCTGCGTGGGTCTTGTAGGGGGACTTGTCCCGGGAGAAGCGTACGTCCCGGTGGATCCGGAAGAGCGAGCGCCGCGGATCGCCGGTGATTTCCGGCGCGAAACGCGCCAGGTGGACGTCGACCTCCTCGATGAGCGCGTGCATCGGGTCGCGGAGCTCACCCTCATAGTCCGCACGATGGGCCTCGAACCAGGGTCTGGTATTGTTGCGGGCGAGCTGGCGCAGGAAACGGATCGCAGCCGGACGGAATCCAGGGAAGCCGCTCGGTCCGGGGCGGCTGCTCGCAGCGGGCTGACGGCTCATGGCCAGGCGCTCCTTCTCGGTCCGGCTCAGCTGTTTGATCGCCCACTCCCGTCGTAAGGCGACGGAGTGGCTGGCGGCGGCCTCCTGGTGGATCAGGGCGACGGGGCGGCGGCCCCGAGTGTAGGCCGCGCCGCGGCCGTTGTTGTGCGCCGCCAGTCGCCGGGCAGGATCGCGCGCTATGCCGGTGTAGAGCGATCCGTCGGCGCAGCGGAGGATGTAGACGGTCCAGGCCATACGACAAGTTATCGCCGTCGCCTGTCGCCTGTCGCGTGCCTCCTGCTACTTTACACCGACGTTGATGACACCTGCCACCGCCGGTTCCTCCGATCGCGCACTGCCGGACCAGAAGACCCTCCTGGGGTGGGTCTTCGCCGCCCGGCTGGTGCTGGCCGTCACCACCCTGGTGCTGGCCTCACTGGTGTGGACCAGTCAGCCGGGACTGTCATTCCTGGTGAGCCTCTGTGTGCTGCTCGCCTTTGTGCTCACGGCCTACGGCTACTGGTTCGTGGTGCTCAAGGGACGGCAGCCGGGGGATTTCTTCCTTTTCTGTCAGGCGCTTGGGGACATCGGCCTCATCACGCTGCTGGTGCACTTCACCGGCGGCCCGGACAGCGCCTTCCCCTCGCTGTACATCCTGGTTATCGCCTCCTACGCGCTGCTGATGTCGTTCGGTGGCGGGCTGGTGGTCGCGCTCGGGGTCGCCGGGATCTACTTCGCCGACAGCATGTGGCTGCAACCGGCCCGGGTGGGCCTCGCCTTCTGGGGACAGGTCGGCGTGTTCGTGGCGGCCTACCTCCTGGTGGGCGCGCTGGCGCACCGGCTGCGCGCGGCGGGCGCCGAGCGGGAATCGCTGCAGAGCGAGCTGCGCCGGGTGCGGCTCGAGGCCGACGAGATCCTGCGCAACATCCGCTCCGGGGTGATGACGGTGGACGACACCGGCCGGCTCGCGTTCATCAATCCGATGGCGGAACGGTTGCTGCAGATCGACGGCGACAGCGGGACCGGCCTGCCGATCCTCGACAAGCTCAAGCTCCGGTCCCCCGAGCTGTGGGCCGCGATGGTCGCGGCCATCCGGCACGGGCGAAAGGTGAGTCGCGGCGAAGGAACTGTGCTGCATGAGGACGGCCGCATCTTCCCCATCGGCCTCTCCACGACCACGTTTGAACGGGACGCGGACGGCCGCCCGTCGGTCACCGCGATCTTCACCGACATCTCGGACCTCAAGCGGCTGAACGAGCTCAATCTGCGGGCCGAGCGGCTGGAGGCGGTCGCGGCGCTGTCAGCCTCGCTGGCCCACGAGATCCGCAACCCGCTCGCCTCGATCCGGAGTTCGGTCGAGCAGCTTGCCCGCTCGGCCCACGCCGACGAGGACGATCGCTATCTTGCGCAGCTGATCGTGCGGGAGAGCGACCGGCTGAGCCGGCTGCTCTCGGAGTTCCTGGACTTTGCCCGGGTACGCGCCACCGAGTTCGTTCCGGTGGACCTGCAGTCGGTGGTGACCGCCGCGGCGCGGCTGGTCCGCGAGCACCCCGACTGCCGGCCCGACATCGAGATCCGGGTGCAGGGTTCCCGGACCGTGCTCGACGGCGACGAGGACCTGCTCCACCGCGTGGTGGCCAATCTCTTGCTCAATGCGGTGCAGGCGGCTCGCGGTCCGACCACCGTCACCGTCACGACCCGACCGGCGAAGCCGGCCGAACTCCCCGGGGGATGCACCATCGAGCAGCCGGTCTGCCTCGAAGTGCGCGACACCGGCCCCGGCATTCCCGAGGAGCTGCGCGAGCGGCTCTTCCAGCCATTCGTCACCGGCCGCGCAGGCGGTACCGGCCTCGGCCTCGCGATCGTCCAGCGAGCCGTCGAGGCCCACCGAGGCGTGGTGCTCGTGGATTCCGCGCCCAACGCGGGGACGACCTTCACCATCTTCTTTCCCGCCCGAAGCGCGGCGGAGGAAGCGGCATGAGCCAGAAACCGTCCGTCCTGGTCATCGACGATGAGTCCGGGATTCTCGATACCCTGCGCATCCTCCTGAAGAAGGAGGGCTTCGAGGCCACCACCGCCCAGGGCGGGAAGGCCGGACTCGAGGCCATCAAGGCCGGCACCCACGACATCGTGCTGACCGACGTCCGGATGCCGCAGGTGACCGGGCTGGACATCCTCACCGCCGCCCGGGAGCAGGATCCCATGACGCCGGTGATCCTGATGACCGCGCAGGCCTCACTGCAGACGGCGATCGCCGCCGTGAATGCCGGCGCCTACTACTACATCCAGAAGCCTTTCGCGAACGACGAACTCGTGGCCATCCTCCGCCGCGCCTGCGAGTACCGGGCGGTCCGGGTGGAGAACAAGCACCTGCGCCAGGAGATCAAGCGCCGCGACCGGGCCGGGGTGAACCGTCCGATCGGCAAGTCGCGCCGCTTCCTCGATACGCTCAAGCTGGCCGAGCAGGTCGCCCCGACCGATTCGACGGTGCTGATCCAGGGGGAGAGCGGGACCGGCAAGGAGGTCATCGCCCGGTACCTGCACAACAGCTCGAACCGGGTGGACGGGCCGTTCCTCTCGATCAACTGCGGCGCACTTCCCGAGAACCTGCTGGAGAGCGAGCTCTTCGGACACGTGAAGGGATCATTCACCGGCGCGGTGCGCGACAAGCAGGGCCTCTTCGCGGCGGCCCGGGGTGGCAGCTTCTTCCTGGACGAAGTCGGCGAGATGCCTCCCGCGCTGCAGGTGAAGCTGCTGCGCGTGCTGCAGGAGCGGGAAGCCATCCCGGTCGGCGCCACCGAGGCGATTCCGGTCGATGTGCGGATCATCGCGGCTACCAACCGGGACCTCGAGGAAGAGGCGCGCCGGGGGCGGTTCCGGTCCGATCTCTTCTACCGACTCAATGTCATCACCATGCACCTCCCGCCACTGCGTGAGCGTCGGGAGGATGTGCTGCTGCTGGTGGAGTCTTTCCTGCAGCGCCTCGCCACGGAACACTCCAGCGAACCCAAGGCGCTCTCCTCCGAGGCGCTGGACGCGGTGATGGTATACGAGTGGCCGGGCAACGTGCGCGAGCTCGAGAATGCACTCGAGCATGCCTGGGTGCTGACCCGCGGAGATACGATCGAACCCTCGGCGCTGCCGGAGCGGATCACCCGTCGGCGCAAGGAACCGCTGGTCGCCGAGCGGTCCTATCCGAATCCGACGCTCGAGGTCATCGAGCGCGCGTACATCATGTACGTGCTGCAGTCCGAGGGCGGCAACAAGACTCGAGCGGCGGAAGTGCTGGGGATCGACCCGTCGACGCTCTACAGGAAGCTCTCGCGGTACGAGGAACAGGGCGGGGCGCCGCCTCCCGAGTAGCCGATCCATGGCGGGCAGTAGCGGCAGGCGGTCGCTTCATCGCAGATTGCAGGATAGGCCTGGCTCGGGGGTGCCGGACCGATTCTCGTCATCCCCCATGGCACCAACGACTTCGGGTGGAATGTCGGCTTCGGTATGACCTGTGCTCTATGGGGGTGTGTCACGCGTCGGTCTCCTGACCGGCGCGACTTCTTTGAGGGAGGCAGTATGCTGAATCGCCGTGGCTTTACCCTGATCGAGCTTCTGATTGTCGTGGTGATCATCGGCATTCTGGCCGCGATCGCCATCCCGAAGTTCGCGAACACGAAGCAGAAGGCGATCGTCGCCTCCATGAAGTCCGACCTGCGGAACATGGTGACCGCGCAGGAAGCCTTCTTCTCGGATAACAACGACTACGCCGGCAGCACCTCCGCCACCGCCCAGACCAACGGCACCGGCGGCGCGGGCAAGGTGACCTTCGTCCCGAGCACCGGCAACGTCCTGGTGCTGACCTACATCAACGCGTCGGGCTGGAAGGCCACGATGACCAACCCGGCGGTGACCGGTACCCCGGCCAACTGCGGCATCTACACCGGCCCGGCGGCCAACACGCCGAACGCCGCGGTGACCCAGGAAGGCTCCCCGGGCTGCTGGTAAGCCACAGCGGTTCTTGGCGAGTGTGCGGGGCGACGGCGATGCCGTCGCCCCGCTGCTTTTGTCTCCCGAGCCACCTGCGGAATCCGGCGCCGTCCAGCGGCGTCTCGAGTCAGTATCTCCCGCCGGCGTGGGTCACCTTGTCCCCGTTGACCCGCCTACCGGATCGTCGGACAGCCGGTGGCCCCATCCTTCCCGAGCACGTGGGTGGCTCCGCCCGGGCAGCTCGTGCCCCTCGGCCACGGCGGTCAGCATGGCCATCCCCCGGGCTGGAGCCGGGTAGAGGAAGGTGTTTTCTGCAAAATCCGGCAACGGAATCGGGGGATTCCGATGCCTGGCGACTGGCGTAGCGCGCTCAAGTGCCTATGCTCAATCGGGTTGCGTAGCGGACTCACCGGCTGGCATATGGGTTGCTTTGCATTTCGGCCGAGTTAGTGCACTCTGCACTGTACCAGACAGCAGTCAACAGCCTTTCGGAGGCGGTATGAATCGCAAGGGGTTTACCCTGATCGAGCTTCTGATTGTCGTGGTGATCATCGGCATTCTGGCCGCGATCGCCATCCCGAAGTTCGCCAACACGAAGCAGAAGGCGATTGTCGCCTCCATGAAGTCGGACCTGCGCAATCTGGTGACCGCGCAGGAAGCCTTCTTCTCGGATAACAACGACTACGCCGGCAGCACCTCCGCCACCGCCCAGACCAACGGCACCGGCGGCGCGGGCAAGGTGACCTTCGTCCCGAGCACCGGCAACGTCCTGGTGCTGACCTACATCGACGCGGCCGGCTGGAAGGCCACGATGACCAACCCGGCGGTGACCGGTACCCCGGCCAACTGCGGCATCTACACCGGTGTGGCGGCCAACACGCCGAACGCCGCGGTGACCCAGGAAGGCTCCCCGGGCTGCTGGTAAGCCACACGGGTTCCTGGTGAGTGTGCGGGGCGACGGCGATGCCGTCGCCCCGCTGCTTTTGCCTCCCGAGCCACCTGCGGAATTCGGCGCCCCACCGCGTTGGTTGGAGTCCATGCCATCCGTCGCCCCGATTCAGATTGGCCCCGTCTCTCAGCCGGCGGGATCGTCTTGGCCCCAGATCGTCGCGGCTTCAGCACCGTCGAGTGCCTGATCGCCCTAACCATTTTCAGTCTCGGTGCCCTCGCCGCAGCCGGCACTGTGGCCCTCGGGATCCGACTCTCTGCCAGGGGGACTCGTGCCGCTGAGGCGGCTCGTCTCGCCGGGAGCTCCCTGGAACTGCTGTACTCTGATCTCGGCAGGGGTGGTCAGCGGTGCGCCACCCTGAACTCGGGTTCGCTGGTCGGCGCATCGGGAGAGACGGCGAACTGGATCCTGTCGCGAACGAGCGGCGGAGTGGACGTCTCGATGCTGGCCAGCTATGCGACACAGACCGGGCAACATACGGACAGCATCCGCGGGTTCCTGCGATGTCACTGATTCCCCGCTCTGGCTTCGCGCTCGCGGAGGTGCTCGTGGGTCTGGTGCTCACCGGGCTCCTCGGGCTCGTCCTGGTCCGGTCGACCTTCCACATCGAGCGTGTCGCACGGGCTGAGCGAGCCGGTGCTGCCCTGCAGATCGCGTTCGACGGAGGCCTCGGGTTTCTCACCAGTGAACTCATCGAGGCGGGACATGGGTCGGCGGGTGATGATCTGCTCCGGATCGCTCCCGACTCTCTGAGCTATCGCGCCGTACGGGGTGTCGGAATCGCCTGCCATGTGGGTGCGAGCGAGATCCTGGTCGCGCTGGACCGATTCGACGCTGTGCGGCTGCCGCAACCGGGCAGGGATAGTCTCCTGCTCTTCACCGGGATGGACTCCCTGGGTGCCGCGAACGCCGGCTGGACCGCCGTCCCACTTAACGGGATCGGCTCGGCCGCATGTGGGGGACGCCCGGCGCTCCGGCTCGGGACGACAATCGACACCGTCGCGAATCCGCCGGCGGCTCTCCCGCCGCTACCTCCGGTACGGGTCTTCGAGGTCATGCAGGCGCGGCTCTACCCCTCCCTTGGCGCCTGGTGGCTGGGTGCGAGGTCTGAGAGCGGCGGCGAGCCGATCCAGCCGCTGGCGGGGCCGTTCGACAGTGCCGGTTCGCCGTTCTCCTACTTCGACTCCGCCGGCCACTCGATCCTGACTCCATCCGGAGTGCGGAGCCTTAGGCTCCGCCTTTCCGGCCGGTGGTCGGGATGGCCAGGAGCAGGCGCAGCTCGAACCGACAGCGCCGGCCAGTGGCTGAGTCCACGGAATCACGCCCCATGAATCGACGTGGCGTCGCCCTTCCTCTCGCGCTGCTGACCATGCTCATACTCGGTGCGCTCGCCGCCGGGGTGCTGATCATGGCGAGGGTCCGATGGCAGAGTGGCGAGCGGATGATTCACGCATTGCAGGCCCGGAGTCTCGCTGAATCCGAGGCTGAGCGGGTCATCGCCAACTGGGACCCACTCCGCGCCGAGTCACTTGCGATCGGTGCGATCGTCGGCATATCCGGGACGTCGCCCGGCGGGGGGCTCGACGCCCAGGACTCACTATTGCGGCTGGGCCGAGGCCTGTTCCTGGTCAGGTCGATCGGCAGGCGCACCGCGGCGGACGGCGCACTACTCGCGCGGGATGCCGTGGCCCGACTGGTGCGACTGGTCGCGCCTCTCGTTCCCGATAGCGCCGCCGTGCTCGGGGCCGGTGCCGTGACCCTCAGTGCCCTGGCAATCGTGGATGGCTCCGACCACGTGCCTGCAGGATGGGGGGCGGTATGTCCCGCTCCCGCCGCGGCCGGGGCCGGGGTCCTGGCGGGGGTTGCCGCGCCCGTCATCGCCGCCTGCAGCGGGGGGCCCTGCATAAGTGGTGCACCGCCAATCGGGGCTGACTCGACCCTCACTGCCGCGCGGCTGACCCAGCTCGGGCCGGTGACCATTTCCGAGCTTTCCGCGCTCGCCGATCATCACGTCGCGGGATCCGTTGGGGCGGTCGGACCGCAGGTCGTGGCCGGGAGCTGCGTGCTTGCTGATTCGAGCAATTGGGGTGACCCATCAGTTCCTACCTCGCCGTGCGGCGGGTTCTTGCCGGTGATCGAGGCCGCACCGCTCACCCGCATTGCTGGGGGCCAGGGACAGGGGCTATTGATCGGGACCGGGGCGCTCGAGCTGAGCGGAGATGTGGTGTTTTCGGGTGTGGTGGTCGCTGCGGGTCCTCTAGTGATCCGGGGGCAGGCGAGGATCACTGGAGTGGTGGTGAGTCTGGACAGTCTGACCGTAAACGACTCCGCGTTGGTTGAGCGCTCACGGTGCGCTGTCGGTCGGGTGCTGGCGGGTGCCGGCCGGCCATTCCGTAAGGTGGAGCGGAGCTGGTTCCGGTGGCGATAGTGGGGCGGGACGCAATGTGGGTGAAAGTTCTTACCGCAAAATCCGGCATTCCGGCCCGGCCAGGCAGCGTTCTGCGGCGTCGCTGACTTGCGTCCAACGTCTTACTCGACAATGAGTTGCACGGATTTCCAACCCACTGGCATATGGGTTGCTTTGCTTCCCGGCAGAGTTAGAGCGCAGCGGACGGCACCCATCGGCACCCAACAGTTATTCCGGAGGCGGTATGAATCGCAAGGGCTTTACCCTGATCGAGCTTCTGATTGTCGTGGTGATCATCGGCATTCTGGCCGCGATCGCCATCCCGAAGTTCGCCAACACGAAGCAGAAGGCGATTGTCGCCTCCATGAAGTCGGACCTGCGCAATCTGGTGACCGCGCAGGAAGCCTTCTTCTCGGATAACAACGACTACGCCGGCAGCACCTCCGCCACCGCCCAGACCAACGGCACCGGCGGCGCGGGCAAGGTGACCTTCGTCCCGAGCACCGGCAACGTCCTGGTGCTGACCTACATCAACGCGTCGGGCTGGAAGGCCACGATGACCAACCCGGCGGTGACCGGTACCCCGGCCAACTGCGGCATCTACACCGGTCCGGCGGCCAACACGCCGAACGCCGCGGTGACCCAGGAAGGCTCCCCGGGCTGCTGGTAAGCCTCGCAGGATGACAAACGGCGGGCGATCCACAAGGATCGCCCGCCGTTCGTCTTTTTGTGCTCGGCTGGGCCTGGAACCCACTCGCCGCCCCAATCGGGGCGGCGAATTGGCGTTCAAGCCGTTGTTTGATAAGAAGATAGCCTGCACGGCCTTGGCTTCGTGCGGTTGCCCGCTAATAGTAGATCGCCGGCGCGGTACGCGGTGTGCCTTGCAGGAGGGGCGTGGCCGCGACACTTCAAGCATCCTGTGATGCTTAGTGAGATAAGTCGCACCTCGGCAACGGCTTGTTCGTTTCCACCTCAAGCAACTTGAGAGCTTGACAAAACTCCGGACGGCTTGTAGCGTAGCCATCCACTCCCTGTCATAAACCCAGCTCGGTCTGGACGTGCTTATGGGCCTCTTCAGCCGTAAAAAGACCACGGTGGCCTTGGACATTGGGTCGGGCCTGATCAAGCTGGTGGCCGTGACTCACGGCGTCGGCGATCCGGTGCTGACCAAGGTTGCCTACACCAGCGTCGTGGATGACGCCATCGTCGAGGGCGAGATCATGGACCCCGGCATCGTCGCGGACGCCGATCCAGGGGCTGCTCGTCTCGGCTGGCATCAAGACGAAGCACGTGGTGATCGCGGTCGGCGGGCGGGACGTGATCGTCAAGAAGATCCAGATGGACCGGATGAAGGAGGCGGACGCCCGCGAGGTGATCCGCTGGGAGGCCGAGCAGCACGTCCCGTTCGACATGGAGAACGTGGAGCTGGACTTCCAGATCCTGGATCCGGAGGGCGAGGGGCTGCAGATGACGGTGCTGCTGGTGGCCGCCAAGCGGGAGCTGGTCGAGAACAAGGTCGCGCTGCTGGCCGAGGCGGGTCTGCAGGCGAGCGTGATCGACGTCGACGCCTTTGCGCTCCACAACGCCTTCGAGGTCAACTATCCCGACGAGATGCGCGGGGTGGTCGGGCTGGTGAACATCGGTCATGAAATGACCAACATCAACATCCTCGAGGACGGCATCCCGGTCCTGACGCGCGACCTGCCCGTTGGCACCCGGCGCTTTCGCGAGGACATCCAGCGGGAGCGTGGGCTGTCGGCCGAGGAGGCCGATCAGCTGCTCCAGGGCTTCGAGCGCAACGAGATTCTCGATCCGTTCCTCGAGACCCGCGGCGAGGAGCTCGCGGTGGGGATCGAACGGGCGGCGGCATTCCTGCAATCGGCCAGTCGTTCGGCCGGCGGATTGTCGCGGCTGTGGCTGACCGGGGGTGGTGGTCGCATTCCCGGGCTCAACAAGGTGCTCGCGGACCGGCTCCGGCTCCCGGTGGAGCTGGCCAACCCGCTCGCGCGGCTCCGCGTCGCCGAGGGCGTCTTCTCCACGATGAACATGGACGAAGTCTCCCCGTTGCTGATGCTCCCGATTGGTCTGGCGCTCCGCACCGCCGCGTGAGCCCGTTGCCCGGAGTCCGTTTCTCATGATGATCACGGTCAATCTCCGACCCGGCCAGAAGCGCAAAGCCGCCGGGGGTGGAACCAAGCAGATCCTTGACAGGGTCAAGGGGCTTGGGACGAAGGTCAAGGACCCGTTCCTGGTGGGGTCGGCCGCGGCCTGCATCGGCGTGGCGGCCTGGCTGAGCTGGGCGTTCATCTCGAACAACACCAGGTTCAACGCCCTCGGCCCCCGTCTCGAGCAGGCCCGCGACGATCAGAAGCGGTTCGACAATCTGCTGCGGCAGAAGCGCCGTGCGGAGACGATCCGAGACTCGCTGCTGGCGCAGATCTCGACCATCCGCGGCGTGGATGGCGATCGCTACGTCTGGCCGCACGTGCTCGATGAGGTGGCGAAGGCGCTGCCGCCCTACACCTGGCTCACGACCGTATCGACCCAGGCGGCGCCGGTGGTGGCGGATACCGCCGACACCACCTCGCCCCGTCGGGCGATGACCTTCCGCATGGAAGGCCGCACGATGGACCTGCAGGCCTACACCCGGTTCCTGCGGCAGCTAGAGGCATCGCCCTGGCTGTTCAACGTCACACCGCTGGAAGCCAAGACCATCGTCGAGAAGGAACGGCCGGTGACGCAATTCATCATCACAGCCTCGTTCCAGCGGGCGGATTCGGCTTACATCCGCACGGTCCCCCTCAGCCAGTCGGTGAGGTGATCCATGGCCGGCATACCGCAGGAACGCCAGGTCCCGCTGCTCCTCATCGTCATCGCCGCGGTGGTGGGTTACGTCGGCTACACCGGGACGGGACTCGATGCCGTCGGCCTGCGCGGGGTGACCCAGACGCGGGACAGCATCGTCGCCCGGCAGAAGTCGATCGATTCACTCGCGACGCTCACGGACAGCGCCAAGCGGCTGCTCGCGAGTGGCAGCGTCGAGGACCTGCGGCGCCGGCTCGAGGGCTACCGCGCGAGTCTCGAGCTGATGCGGCGGCTGGTCCCCGACCGGAACGAAGTCGCCAACCTGATGGACGAGATCTCCACTCGCGCCAAGATCCGCGGGGTGCAGGTGGCCCAGTTCCAGCCGCTGCCCACCGAACCGGGGCCGGCGCCGTTCGAGACCTACAAGTACCAGTACTCGGTGATCGGCCGCTACGACCAGCTCGGGGAGTTCCTCTCCGATGTGGCGAGTCTCCAGCGGATCATCGTCCCGGTGGACCTCACCCTTGGCGTCGCGGACCTGACCCGCGCCAAGGCGCTGGGGGACAGCTCGGGCGCGCTGCTTGAGGCGCGGTTCCAGATCCGTACCTTCGTGAAGACCGCGACCCCGGAGGACAAGCCCAGTGGGACCTAACGCGCTCGCCCGGGCGGGCCTGATGGGCCTGCTCATCGGCCTTGCCGCGTGTGGCGGCAAGCAGAAAGAGGAACCGCAGACGGTCGACCTCGCCGCGATCCGCGCCCGGCGCGATAGCGCCCGTCAGGTGGCGGTACAGGATTCGGTGATCCGGGCCAGGTTCACCGCCTGTTCCGACTCCGTCGTCGCGGCGACCGCCAAGGCATCCCGCGGAAAGAAGACCAAGCCGCTTCCCGCCGGGATGGTGCCGCCCGAGGTCCTCCAGGCCTGCGGCAAGCCGCCCGCGATGAACGTCGCGCTGGCGCAGAAGGCGGACAGCGCCGCCGTCGCGATGCAGGGGAAGATCGACACGACCGCCCAGACCCTCGCGGCCAAGGCCGACACCGCCGCCAGGAAGGCCGGCGCCGCCGTCGGTGCCGTGGCCGGGGCCGTCGCGGGCATGAAGGACAGCGCAAGGGTCCAAGCGCCAGCGAAGCCGGCGCTCACCCCCAAGCAGATGCAGGTGATGCGGGCCGATTCCATCCGGCAGGCGAAGGAACGGGCCAGGGCGGATTCGCTCAAGGTGCTCGCCGACCGCGCCCACGAGGATTCGATCGTCCGGGCCAAGCGGGACAGCATCCGGACCGACTCGCTCAGAATCGCGCGGGAGACCGAGGTGCAGCGCGAGACCTTCACCTACGCCGGTGGAGCGCGCGATCCGTTTGCCTCGCTGATCAGCGAGGACAAGGTCGGGCCGGAGTTCAACGACCTGCTGCTGGTCGGGGTGTACCTCGACCTCCGCCGGGCGAGCAACAGCGTAGCGGTGCTGCGCGACAAGACCAATCAGAAGCGGTACAAGCTCCGCGTTGGCGACCGGCTGGGCCGGCTCAAGGTGGCCCAGATCCGCCAGACGGACGTGGTTTTCACGGTAGAGGACATCGGATTCGAGCGCCAGGAGACCCTGTCGCTCCGGAAGAGAGAGGACCAGACCCCATGACGCGTCAGTTCCTGTTCGCCCTGGGGGCAATCGCCCTCATCACGGCCGCCCCCGCGCGCGCCGATGAGAAGGGCCCCGCATCCCAGGTCACCGCGGTCAGTGTCGTCGCGACCCCGGGCCACGCTGAAATCGTGATCGCCGTGAAGGGTGCGGTCGACGTCCGCGACTTCGTGCTTCGCGAGCCCGACCGGCTCGTGGTCGACGTGGTCGGCGCGACGCTGCAGCGGACCGGTGCCGCCTACGACGGGATCGCCCGCGCGGGGATCACCGACGTCCGCTACTCCCAGTTCCGGCCCGACGTCGTCCGGATCGCCATCTATCTGGATGGCTCCCGGGACTACCGGGTGGAGAAGTCCGGGGATGCGGTCCGGGTCCGCTTCGGCGCCGATGCGGCGTTCCTGGCCTGGTCGAGTGCCGCCCCCGCGGACATGCAGCCGCCGGCCGAGCACGCCGTGAGCCAGCGGGAGCCGGAAGTGTCGATGCCGATGCCGGAGGTCGCCGCCAGCAGCATGCGGACGGTGCCGGCGCCGCGCATCACGGTGACCTGGGATCGGGCCAGCATCGCGGACGTCATCGCCGGGTTCGCCGCCTTCTCTGGCCGGACCATCATCCTCGGCAAGGACCTCAAGAGCGAGGTCACCGCAGAGATCAAGAACCAGCCGTGGACCGAGGCGTTCGCCGCGGTGCTGGCGACGCAGGGGCTGCAGGCGATCGAACTGCCGGGCGGCATCATCCGGGTCGACTCCCCCGCTGCGCTGGCGGCGCTCGACTCCACCGAGCCGCTGACCACCCGCATGATTCCGGTCAACTACGCCAGCGCGAGCCAGCTGCTGACCAGTGTCAAGTCGATCCTGTCGAAGCGCGGCACCGTGGTGTCCGACACCACGACCAACTCGCTGATCGTCACGGAGACCCGCGGCCGGATCGGCGAGGTGCAGGACTTCGTGAAGAACCTGGACGTGCGGACGCCCCAGGTGTCCATCCAGGCCAAGATCATCTTCGTGCAGCGGACCGACATCGAGGCGCTCGGCCTTCAGTACGACTTCGGCGCGGTCAACGCCGGCGACGGTCCGTTTTTCAACAAGCTGGTGCAGCGCACCGACCCGGCGAGCGGCGATCCCTTCAGCTCGGACGTCACCAGCCTTGCGGGCGAGGGCGTCGCGGCCATCGCCAACGCGGACGGCAACATTCCGCTGGCGGCTCTGAAGCTGGTGTGGACCACCACGGTGGGTGGATTCCGGTTCAGCAGCTTCCTGCAGGCGCTGCAGAGCCTCGACCTCGCCGATGTGCAGGCCGAGCCGTCGATCACCACCGTCGACAACCGCGAAGCGGTGATCAAGGTCGGAGAGGACATCCCGGTCCGTATCATCGACTTCGGCGCCGGCGGCGGCGAAGGTGCCGGCAACCAGCCCAAGGCCTCCGTGCAGTTCAAGGAGACCGGTATCATGCTGAAGGTGGTGCCGCACGTGACCAACAACCGCCAGGTGCTGATGCAGATCGAGGCGGAGCGGTCCAACGTGAACACCCTGGCGCAGGCGGACCTCGGCTTCACGATCGCGAAGCAGAACGCCAAGAACCAGCTGCTGGTCAACGATGGCGAGACGGCGGTGATCGGCGGTCTCACGGTGACCGAAGTGAACAAGACTCGCTCGGGCCTCCCGCTGCTGGTGAACCTGCCGATCATCGGGAAGCTGTTCGGGTTCAGCAATACGCAGGAGGTGCGGCGCGACCTCATCATCCTGGTCACGCCCCGCATCATCGACGACGGCTCGGAATAGTCGGCGGCCGGCGGTTCTCCGGAGTGCGAGCCCGACCGGCGGTCGGGCTCGCATGCTTATGGGGACCCCTCTGCGGATCCCGGCTGAGCGGGAGATGCGCCACGGTTCGAGCGGCGCGGCCCGTCCGGAGCCTTCCTCTCGGGACCGTCCACCCACTACCTTGGCCCTATGCCGCTCCGCTTCCTGACCGCCGGTGAATCCCATGGCAAGGCGCTGGTTGCCCTCGTCGAGGGGTTGCCCGCCGGACTGCCGGTCACGGCGGAGTGGGTCGATACCGATCTTGCCCGGCGGATGATGGGATATGGACGCGGGGCGCGCATGAAGATCGAGAAGGATCGAATCGAGTGGCTCTCCGGGGTCCGCGCCGGGGAAACCCTCGGCACGCCGATCGCGATGATCATCCACAATCGCGACTGGAGCAACTGGCAGGACGTCATGGCGGCGGAGGGGACCCCCGGCGAGGAACGCCGCCGGCGGCTCAACCGGCCTCGTCCCGGCCACGCCGATCTGATCGGGGTTCTCAAGTACGATCGGCAGGATGCGCGAGACATCCTCGAACGGGCCAGCGCACGGGAGACGGCGGCCCGAGTGGCCGCGGGCGCGCTCGCCAGGCGGCTGCTGGACGAATTCGGCGTCGACGTCGGCAGCCACGTCGTGTCGCTCGGCGGGATCTTCGCGAACCGGTCCGACGCGGCCGACGCGCCCGACCTGCCGTGGCCGCTCGATGCGGCCTCCGACCGTTCCGAGGTCCGAGTGCTCGACCCGGCCGTCGAGGCCGAGATCATCGCGCGAATCGACAAGGCCAAGAAGGATGGCGACACCCTGGGCGGCGAATGCGAGGTCGTGGTGCGCGGGCTCCCGACCGGACTCGGCAGCCATGTGCACTGGGATCGGAAGCTCGACGGCCGCCTCGCCGGCGTCCTGATGTCGATCCCGGCGGTCAAGGCGGTGGAGATCGGCATGGGTGTCGAAGCGGCGCGGCTTCCCGGGTCGGCGGTGCACGACCCGATCGAGGCCAGGGCGACGCCGGGCCAGGCCGCTCCACCACCCGCCTTGCGCGGTGGCTACGGCCGCCGGGGCAACAATGCGGGCGGGCTCGAGGGCGGCATGACGACTGGTGAGCCGCTGGTGATCAGGGTCGCGATGAAGCCGATTGCCACGCTGATGTCACCCCTGCCGACCATCGATCTGCGTACCGGCCTGCCGGCCAGGGCGCAGGCCGAACGCTCCGATGTCACGGCGGTGCCGGCGATGGGGGTGATCGCCGAAGCACTGACCGCGTTCGTACTGGCCGATGCGATGGTGGAGAAATTCGGCGGCGATTCGCTGACCGAGATGCGGCGCAACTACGACGGCTACCTGTCGCGCCTCGCGGAACGGTGGACCGAGCTGAGGCAGCCGGTGCCCGGAGGAGACGAAGCATGAAGCGCCACGTGGTGCTCATCGGACTGCCGGGCGCCGGCAAGACGACGGCCGGCCGACTGCTGGCGGAGCGGCTGGGTGCGCCCTTCGTTGATCTCGACGCCGTGATCGTGCGGAAGATGCAGAAGCCGATCGCGCGAATCTTCGGGGAGGACGGTGAACAGAAGTTCCGCCAGCTCGAGGCCGAAGCGATGCGCTCGGTGCTGGCGGGCCCACCGTCCGTCGTCGCGCCGGGCGGGGGCTGGGCGGCGCAGCCAGGCGCGCTCGAGTCCGCGCGGGCGAGTGCCTTCCTCATATACGTGCGCACCATGGCGCTGACGGCCGCCAAGCGGGCGGGTGAGGCGGGAACGCGCCCGCTCCTGGTCGGCGAGGATCCCGTCGAGCAGATGCGCCAGCTCCTGAAGGTCCGCGAGCCCTTCTATCTGCAGGCCGACTGCGAGATCAAGGCGGACGTGAAGACGCCCGCAGCACTCGTCGACGAGATGCTCCCGCTGGTCCGCGCACACGCCGGGTGGTGATCGTAAGCGCTTGCGGTCACACGACTTCACATTTGTCGTCTTGCCAATCCGCACCATCACGCGTTTTCTTGTGGGCACTCGGAATCCATCCGGGGCTGAGCCAACGCAGGTACCTTCGAGCCCATGGCGACGACGAAGAAAGCTAAGAGTCCCCCGAAGCAGGCACCGACCAAGGCCCCGAGCAAGGTCGCGGGCGCCAGGACGGCGACCCCCAAGGTGGCCGCGGTGAAGGCGGCGCCGAAGAAGCGGTCGACGCGCGCCAGGGGGCCCGAGGTCGATGTCGTCGAGGGGTCGGGCGGCACGCTGGTGATCGTCGAGTCGCCTACCAAGGCCAAGAGCATCGGCAAGTATCTCGGGCGCGGCTACGAGGTGAAGGCCACGATCGGCCATCTCCGCGATCTCCCCACCCGCAAGCTCGGCGTCGACGTGGAGAACGGGTTCCGGCCCGATTACGTCACCATCAAGGGCAAGACCCAGACACTCTCCGACCTCAAGAAGGCCGCGAAGAAGGCCAAGGCCGTCTACCTCGCGACCGACCCCGACCGGGAGGGTGAGGCGATCGCCTGGCACGTCGCGAGCCAGCTCGACACCCGTGCGCCGACCCACCGGGTGCTGTTCCACGAAATCACGAAGGAAGCGGTCAAGGAAGCGATGGCCAAGCCGGGGGTCATCAACGACAACCTGGTCAACGCGCAGCAGGCGCGCCGCATCCTCGACCGGCTGGTGGGCTACAAGGCCAGTCCGATCCTGTGGCAGAGCATCAAGACGGGACTCTCCGCGGGCCGGGTGCAGACGGTCGCGCTGCGGCTGATCGTGGAGCGGGAGCGGGCGATCCGCGCGTTCACGCCCGAGGAATACTGGACGATCGCGGCGGAGTGTGCCAAGAACGGCCAGGGCTTCACCACCGAGCTGAAGAAGATCAATGGCCACAACCCCGAGCTGAAGAACGAGGCCGCCGCCACCGCAGTCGTGAACGACCTCGCCAAGCTGCCCTTCGTCGTCACCAAGGTCGAACGCAAGAACCGGAAGAAGCGGCCCGGCGCGCCGTTCACCACCAGCACCCTGCAGCAGGAAGCCGCGAAGAAGCTGGGCTTCTCCGCCCGGCGCACCATGCGGGCGGCCCAGGATCTCTACGAAGGCATCGAAATCGGTGAGGATGCTCCCGCAGGTCTCATCACCTACATGCGAACCGACTCGGTGCGGGTGTCCGACACGGCGATCGAGAATGTCCGCTCGTTCATCGCGAACAACTATGAGAAGTCCTACCTCCCCGACGCGCCGAACACGTACGCCTCCAAGTCGGCGCGCGTCCAGGATGCCCATGAGGCGATCCGGCCCACCGACGTCCGGCGCCGCCCGGAGGCAATGCAGCAGTATCTCGAGCCCGACCAGTTCCGGCTGTACCAGCTCATCTGGCAGCGGTTCGTCGCGTCGCAGATGAACCCGGCGGTCTACGACATGACGATCGTGGACTTCGACCTCGGGCGGTATCTGCTGCGGGTCACCGGCTCGATCATGGTCTTCGACGGCTACCACGTCCTGTACACCGAGGGCCGCGAGGCCGAAGAGGGCAAGACGATGGACGATCTCCCGCCCATCCCGCCGCTGGCGGTGGGTGACCGGGTCGAGGTCCGCCAGATCGTCCCGAGCCAGCACTTCACCGAGCCGCCGCCGCGCTACTCCGAAGCGAGCCTGGTCAAGGAGCTGGAGCGGCTCGGCATCGGCCGCCCGTCGACCTACGCCCAGATCATCAGTACCCTGACGGCGCGGGAGTATGTGAAGCTGGAGCAGCGCCGGTTCACGCCGACCGAACTGGGGGAGACCGTCGAGCGCATCATGGTCGATCAGTTCCCCTCGATCTTCACGGTGGAGTTCACCTCCCTGATGGAGACCGAGCTCGACCGGATTGAAGAGGGTGAGCTCAACTGGCAGGCGGTGCTGGGCGACTTCTACGGCCCGTTCAGCACCGCCCTCAAGGCGGTGAACCTCGGAGCCATCGTTGCGGAGGCGCACGGGCTCAAGCCGGAGGAACTCGAGAAGGAAGTCTGCCCCAAGTGCGGCGCCAAGGTGGAGCTTCGCACGGGAAGGTTCGGTCCCTACTTCGCCTGCGTGAACTACAAGCAGACCTGCGACTACGTGAAGTCCCTGAAGAAGCAGCGCGCTCCCGACCGGCCGACCGAAGAAACGTGTCATCTTTGCAGTGCGCCCATGGTCATCAAGACCGGTCGGTTCGGCGAGTTCCTCGCCTGCACCCGTTATCCGGAGTGCAAGGGCACCCGCTCGGTGCCGCTCGGAATGAAGTGCCCCAAGTGCGATGTCGGCGACCTGGCGGAGCGGCGCACCAAGCGCGGCAAGTCCTTCTGGGGCTGCGTGCGCTATCCCGCCTGCGACTTCTCCACCTGGAACCGGCCGGTGGTCGAGACCTGCCCGAGCTGCGGCTGGGTGGGCATGGAGAAGAAGGTGAGCAAGGCGGAGGGGGAGACCCGCACCTGCCTCAAGTGCCAGCACAAGGTGATCGTGCTGGAGCCGGAGGAGGCCGCGTCGACGTGATCCCGACGGTGACCGTGGTCGGTGGCGGGCTGGCGGGCTGCGAAGCGGCCTGGGCCCTCGCCGAGCGCGGGGTGACCGTCGTGATCCGCGAAATGCGCCCCGTGGTACGCACCGCCGCGCATCAGAGCGACCGCCTCGCGGAACTGGTCTGCAGCAATTCGTTCAAGTCCACCGAACTCAGCAACGCGCATGGCCTGCTCAAGGCCGAGCTCACCCGGCTCGGCAGCCTGCTGCTGCCGATCGCCGAACGGGCCCGGGTGCCCGCGGGGGCAGCGCTGGCGGTGGACCGCGAGGTGTTTTCCCAACTGGTCCACGAACAGATCGCCTCGCATCCGCGGATCACCATCGAGCGCGGCGAGGTCGTCGATCTGCCGTCTCCGGGCATCATCGCGACAGGGCCCCTGACCTCGGATAGGCTGGCGCAGGCCATCCTGCTCCGGTTGTCGGGAGCGGTCTCTACCGCGGTCCCGGGCGGTGGCCATGCCCCGCCAGCCCCACCGCCCGGGTCCGCGGCCTCGCCCGCCGAGGCGATTGGCAGAGAGGTCCTCGCCTTCTACGACGCGATCGCCCCGATCGTCTCGACAGAGTCGCTGGATCATGAGCGGCTCTATGCGATGAGTCGCTACGGCAAGGGAGACGGCGACGACTATCTCAACGCACCGATGACCCGGGAGGAGTACGAGGCGTTCATCGCCGCGATCACCGCTGCCGACCAGTTCACCGCCCACGAGTTCGACCAGGTGCCCTACTTCGAGGGTTGCCTGCCAGTCGAGGAGATGGCCCGCCGGGGTGCCGAGACCCTGCGGTTCGGACCGATGAAGCCGGTCGGGCTTCCGGATCCCCGCACCGGACGAGACCCGTACGCCGTGGTTCAGCTGAGGCGCGAGGATCGCGCGGGGCAGATGTGGAACCTGGTCGGCTTCCAGACCCGGCTGCGCATCCCGGAGCAGAAGCGGGTGTTCGGAATGATCCCCGGCCTCGGCGCCGCGGAGTTTCTCCGTTTCGGCAGCATCCACCGCAACGCCTATCTCAATACTCCTGCCGCGCTCGGACCGGCGCTCGCCGCGCGGGATGACGACCAACTCTTCTTTGCCGGGCAGCTGACCGGGGTCGAGGGCTACACCGAGTCGCTCGGCACCGGCCTCCTCGCGGGGATCAATCTCGCACGGCGCCTGCAGGGAAAGCCGGCTGTGGTGCCCCCGCCCACGACCATGCTCGGCGGGTTGTACCGCTATCTTCGGGAGGCGGACCCGGCGCACTTCCAGCCGATGAATGCGAACTTCGGCCTGCTGGACCCGCTGCCTGACTCGGCGCCACGGCGCCACGGGTCGAGGGGCCGGAAGGAGCTCAAGAAGGAGATGCTGGTCCAACGGGCACAACAGGAATTCCAGTCGTGGCTGGCCGAGCTGTGACTCCGCAGACGCGCCGGGGCGCCCCGGTGTCGAGCCGCCCGGAGGTGGCCGCCTTTCTCGAACACCTCGAGAAGGAGCGGCAGGTTTCCGGCAATACGCTACGCGCATACCGGCGGGACCTCGATGCCTTTACCGAGTTCCTCGACCGGCACACCGGAGGCGACTGGGATTTCGCGCGAGTCGACCGGCTCGGCATCCGCGGGTTCCTCGGCGAGATGCAGCGGCGGGGACTCGCCAAGCGCTCCATGGCCAGGGCGCTGTCAGCGGTCCGGTCACTCTATCGCTTCCTGCAGGCCCATCACGGCGTGGAGTCTTCCCCGGTCCGCGCCGCGAGCCTGCCGAGGCTGCCCCGTACCCTGCCGGGCTATCTGGACCGGGAGCGCACCGAGGCGCTGTTCCAGGCCGCCGAAGCCCGCGCGGTCGGCGAGGAAGGGGCGGGGGCGGGACTCCGCGACCTGGCGATCCTGGAGCTGTTCTACTCCAGCGGGCTGCGGTTGTCCGAGCTCACCGGGCTCAATCTGCTCGATCTCGATCTGCTGAGCGATCAGGTAAAGGTGCGTGGCAAGGGGCGCAAGGAGCGGCTGGTGCCGGTCGGCGCGCGCGCGAGCCGGGTGCTCCGTCACTACCTTGGGGAGCGCGAGCCACTGGCCCGGCTCCCCGGCGCAGACCGGCAGGCGGTGTTCGTTGGCCGGCGAGGCAAGCGGCTCACGCCACGCACGGTGCAGCGCATCGTACACCGGGCCCTGGATGCCGTCGGCGGGGACGGGCTCAAGACTCACTCGCTGCGCCATACCTTCGCGACCCATCTGCTCGATGCCGGGGCCGACCTGCGCGCGGTACAGGAGCTGCTCGGCCACGCGAGCCTCACCACCACGCAGATCTACACACACACCAGCGTGGAACGCTTGAAGAAGGTCTACCAGCAGGCGCATCCGCGGGCGTAGGGCCAGGGGCGGACCTGAGGTCCGCCCCTCCTCGCCCCAGCAGCGCCAGGAGCGATGATGTCGGGATACCACGGCACGACGATTCTCGCCGTCCGCAAGAACGGCAAGCTCGCCCTCGGTGGCGACGGCCAGGTCAGCATCGGTGACACCGTGGTGAAGGCCACTGCCACCAAGGTCCGCACCCTCAAGGGCGGCAAGGTGCTGGCGGGCTTCGCAGGATCGGTCGCGGACGCAATCACTCTATACGAGAAGTTCGAGGAGAAGCTGGAGCGGCATCCCGGCAATCTCCCCCGCGCGGCGGTGGAGCTGGCCAAGGACTGGCGCAGCGACCGCATTCTCCGGCGGCTGGAGGCGCTCCTCGTGGTCGCCGACCTGGAACACGTCTTCCTGCTGTCGGGCGGGGGGGAGCTGATCGAACCGGACGACGGCATACTCGCGGTCGGATCCGGCGGGAACTACGCGCTCGCGGCCGCGCGCGCGCTGGCTTCGGACGATCGGCTCTCGGCTCGCGACATCGTGCAGCGCTCGCTGGAGATTGCCGCTGACATCTGCGTCTTCACCAACCGCAACCTGACCATCCTCGAACTCTGACCGGTGTTCGCGGTGATCGCGCTATTCGGCTGGGCCCATGTCGCCGCCTGGCGAGAGGGCTGACGGCGGTCCACTCCGTCCGCCGCTGAGGTGCGCTGAGCCGGGTCCCAATGAGCCGCCTGGTACGGCCACGCACGCGGAGTGTCCCCAGGGCGAATCGATGGCGCGCTCGGGCTTCCGCCGCGCCATTGGCGTGATGCCGACTTCGCTCGGCCGTGTTTCGCCACCGGCGGAGCATCGGGTCGGGGTCAGGGCCGGCGGGAGTACGCGGAGTCGACCCGCGGCACCGGTGGACGTAGCGGCGCGGCAAGCGGTTCAAGGCGGCCCGGTTAGATTCCCCTCCGACGACAGCGACGCTGCCGGTCTCCGCGTCCCGGGAGGAACAAGCCGCTCCCGCGGCCGCAAGTACTTCTCAGAGAGTGGGACGCATGACCAGTGTTGAACGGGAGCCCACCGGCCCCGAGGGGCCGCAGGAACCGGCCCCGCCCCCGCCGTGGCTCGAGGAACTCCCGCCGCGCCAGATCGTCAGCGAACTCGACCGGTACATCGTCGGTCAGGACGCCGCGAAGCGCGCAGTGGCCATCGCGATCCGCAATCGCTGGCGCCGGTCGCAGGCCCCGGATGAAATTCGCGACGAGATCCTGCCGTACAACATCATCCTCATCGGCCCGACCGGCGTGGGCAAGACCGAGGTGGCCCGGCGCCTCGCGCGCCTGGCGGGCGCCCCGTTCGTGAAGGTGGAGGCTTCGAAATTCACCGAGGTCGGGTACGTTGGCCGGGACGCGGAGTCGATGGTGCGGGACCTCGTGGATGCCGCGATCAGCATGGTCCGCAGTGAGCGGGAAGACGAAGTGTATCCCCAGGCCGAGCAGCGGGCGGAGGAGCGGCTGCTCGACATCCTGCTTCCGGCGCCGGCGCTGACCGAGCGGCCCTCGGGGCCGGTGCGCACCGACGCGGGCGCACGGGAGCGGCCGGCCATCTTCGTGGTGGGTCCCGGCGGTCAGGCGCGCCAGGAGGCGCTGTCGGAGGACGAGGAGCGCCGGGTCCGCTCGCGCGAGAAGCTGCGCCAGCTGCTGAAGGACGGGAAGCTGGACGACCGCGAAGTCGAGATCGAGGTGACTCCGCAGGGTTATCCCATGCTGGAGATGATGCAGCCGTCCCAGGGCATGGAAGGGGAGCAGATCAACTTTATGGAGATGCTGCAGGACATGCTCCCCCGGCGCAAGAAGCGCCGGACCCTGCGAGTGCCCGAGGCGCGCCGCATCCTCGTCGACGAGGAGCTCAAGAAGCTGGTCGACATGGACGATGTCGTGAACGAGGCGCTCGACCGGACCGAGAATCACGGCATCCTGTTCATCGATGAGATCGACAAGATCGCCGGGGAACGGGGCACCGCCTCCGGTCCCGATATCTCCCGCGAAGGCGTCCAGCGCGACCTGCTACCGATCGTGGAAGGCTCCACGGTCCAGACCCGGTACGGCTACGTCCGCACCGACCATATCCTCTTCATCGCGGCCGGCGCGTTCCACGTTTCCAAGCCCTCGGACCTCATTCCCGAGCTGCAGGGGCGGTTCCCGATCCGGGTCGAGCTCACCCCGCTTACGGAGGCGGACTTCATCCGCATCATGACGGAGCCCGAGAGCGCGCTCACCAAGCAGTACAAGGCGCTGGTCGCGGCGGAGGGCGCGGTGCTCGAATTCACCGAAGACGGTATCGCCGAGGTGGCCCGGGTTGCGTGGCTCGCCAACGACCGGATGGAGAACATCGGCGCGCGCCGCCTGCATACCGTCATGTCCACCCTGATGGACGAGGCGCTCTTCGAGCTGCCGAACTACCCCGAGCGCCACATCGTGATGGATCGGGAAGCCGTCCGGCGCCGCCTCGAGAAGATCATCGACGACGACGATCTCCGCCGATACATCCTGTAGGAGCCGTCACCCGGCCGCGGCGGAGCCGGTCCTCGATGCCCACGACCTCACGCTGGCCCCCGGCTTCATCGACTACCACAGTCACCACGACGAGGCCCTCGCCGGGCAGCCCGATGTTCTCTGAGCGGTGCGCCAGGGGATCACCACGATCATCGTGGGGCAGAATCGCTTCTCCCACTATCCGCTCCACGGCTACTTCGCCGGCCGCACGCTCGGCGAGGCGGCGATTGCCCGGGAGACCGGCGTGAATGTGCTGGGGCTGGTGACGGTCGGCGGTGGACCGATGCTGACCAATCCGGTGCCCGAGAGCCAGCTGGAGCCGGGCGACGTGCTGATCGGATTCGGGACCTGCGAGCAGCTGGAGAAGCTGGGCGGGTTGGCGGGGAGGGCGGGGGAGCGATGGTGGCCAGCGACCGTTCAGCGCGTCGGCAGACGCAGCATCACGGCGATCCAGCCGAGCCCCATCCCTCCCACTGCGACCTTGCCCACGGGGTGAGGAATGAAGAAGGCCACACTGCTGCCGATCGAGACGGCAATGAACAGGATCGCCATCGCCTTGTGCCGGGGCGCCACCGCGCGATGCTCGCGCCAGTTGCGGATCATCGGGCCGAAGCTCCGGGTGTTGAGCAGCCAGTTGTAGAACCGGGCGGAGCCGCGCACGTAGCAGGCAGCCGCCAGCAGCAGGAACGGGGTGGTCGGGAGCAGTGGCAGGAACGCCCCGAGCACCGCGAGCCCCACGTTCACATGCCCCGCGGCCATCAGCCAAAACCGTGCGACCCCCGACCGCACCAGCCTGACCTCTCCGCTGTAGTCCTGCGGTCCAGCCGATTCAGACATCACGCTCCCCATGTGCCGGCGCCAGCCACAGATAATGATAGCGGCGGAAAGCCCGGCCGCTCTTGCCCTTCCCGGTGGGACCGGACTAGACTGCTCCTGCCAAAATGGCCGCACCTCGGGACGCCAAGCCGATGCCCAAACGCGATTTCCTCGCGATCCCAGACCTGTCAACCGCCGAACTGGTCCAGCTCTTCGACCTGGCCGGCCGCATGAAGCGCGGGGAGTATCGCGAGCATCCCCTGGTGGGAAAGACGCTTGCCATGATCTTCGGCAAGACCTCCACCCGGACCAGGGTCTCCTTCGAGGTGGGCGCCTACCAGCTCGGCGGCCACGCGCTCTTTCTCTCCTCGCGGGAGCTGCAGCTCGGACGCGGCGAACCTACCCGGGACACCGCACGGGTCCTCTCGGGCTACGTCGACGGGATCATGATCCGGACCTACCAGCACACCGAGGTCGAGGAGCTCGCCCGTTACGCCACCGTGCCGGTCATCAATGGACTGACCGATCTGCTGCATCCCTGCCAGGTGCTCGCCGACGTCCTCACGATGATCGACGAATTCGGCCCCTTGCAGGGGAAGGTGGTCGCCTGGATCGGCGACGGCAACAACATGGCCAACAGCTGGCTCGATGCGGCAGGGATGCTCGGCTTCGAACTCCGCCTGGCCTGTCCCGAGGGCTACGAGCCGAACCGGGCGATCTTCGAGCGTAATGCCGCGAAGAGCCGGGTCACGATCACCGAACTCCCGGAAGAGGCGGTGGCCGGGGCCCACGTGGTGACGACCGACGTGTGGACCTCGATGGGACACGAGGGCGAGTCGGAAGCGCGGCGCCAGGCCTTCCGCGGCTACGACGTCGATGAGGCTCTCATGGACCTCGCCCGGCCGGAGGCGATCTTCCTTCACTGCCTGCCCGCGCATCGGGGGGAAGAGGTCTCGGAGGCCGTGCTCGAAGGCCCGCGTTCGCGGGTCTGGCCGGAAGCCGAAAACCGGCTGCACATACAGAAAGCGTTGATGGCGACCCTGATGGGCCGGTTGTGAGCGCCCTACCCATCTCCGCGGCCCCTTACCGGAATTGATCGATGACGACGACTCTGCAGCGCACGCCCCTGTTCGACGTTCACCGCGCCCTCGGAGCGAAGATGGTGCCCTTCGCCGGCTGGGAGATGCCGGTGCAGTATCCGGGCGGCATCCTCGCCGAGCACCGCGCCGTGCGGGAGGCGGCGGGGATCTTCGACGTCTGCCACATGGGCGAGTTCGAAGTCACCGGTCCGGATCGCAACGCCTTCGTCAATCGGGTGACGACCAACGACATCGCCGCCCTCGAGTCGGGACAGGTCCAGTACTCCGCCTTCCTGAACGAGAAGGGTGGCGTAGTCGACGACTGCACGGTCTACCGGTTCGAGGACAAGATCATGCTGGTCGTCAATGCATCGAACATCGAGAAGGACTGGGACCACATCGTGGCCCAGAAGAAGGGCGCCAACGTCCGGTTGCGGAATATCTCGAGCGAGGTTGGACTGCTCGCGATCCAGGGTCCGCACGCCGAGGCGATCCTGCAGCCCGAGACCGCGACCAACCTCGGGGACATCGGGTACTACCGTTTCGCGATCGGCAGTGTCGCGGGCGCGGGATGCTTCATCTCCCGCACCGGGTACACCGGCGAAGACGGCTTCGAGCTGTACTGCCGCACCCCGGCTGTCCACACCATCTGGAACGCGCTCACCGGTCCCGGCAAGGCGCAGCCGATCGGCCTCGGGGCGCGGGATACGTTGCGGCTGGAGGTGGGCTACGCGCTCTACGGGAACGACATCGATGACGAGACGACTCCGCTCGAGGCCGGGCTCGGCTGGATCACGAAGATCGACAAGGGCGCCCCGTTCATGGGCGAGACGGCGCTCAAGGTCCAGAAGATCGAAGGGGTGCGGCGAAAGCTGGTGGGGTTCCGGATGGTCGGGAAGGCGATTCCGCGCCACGGCATGCCGGTCCTCGTGGAGGGGACGGTTGTCGACCAGGTCCGCAGCGGCACGATGAGCCCTTCCCTCGGTTACGCGATCGGCACCACCTATCTCCCCACGGCGCGCTCGGCGGCGGGCAACCGGTTCCACGTCGAGATCCGCGGCGAGCAGGCCGAGGCGGAAGTGATCCGGCGGCCCTTCTACACCAAGGGGTCTGTGAAGCGGTGACGCTGCGGCTCTCGATCCTCACCGTGTCCGATGCCGGCGCGCGCGGCGAGCGGGCGGATGCCTCGGGCGACGCGATCGCCGCGTGGGCGGCGGCCCGCGGCTACCCGGTGGTGGAACGCCGCCTGGTCCCCGATGAGAGCGACCGGATCGGCGCGGAGCTCACCCGGTGGGCGGACGGAGACCTCGCGGATCTCGTGCTGACTACCGGGGGGACGGGGCTCACCGCGCGGGACGTCACCCCGGAAGCGACCCGCGCCGTGCTGCAGAAGGAAGCCCCGGGCATCGCGGAGGCGCTCAGGATGACGGTCTATCCCCGCTTTCACCGGGCGGCGCTGGCACGCGGAGTGGCAGGAGTGCGGGGGCGCACGCTCATCGTCAACTTGCCGGGCAGTCCGGGCGGGGTGCGTGATGGCCTCGCGGTGCTGGACGACCTGGTGGAGCACGCCGTGGAGCTGATCCGCGGCATCAGGACGGGACACTAACGCGCCATCGGCCGTTGGCCGCCCGCCTTTCGGGGCGCACGGCCGATGGCGGGCGGCTGACGGGTCTGCAATGGCATCGAAGATCCTCATCACGATGGACGATCTCGAGACCGCCGTCCGGGTGAACGCGGCGCTGGAGGCGGCGGGTCACACGACCACGATGGCCTCCTCGCTCGACGACGCGCGCCAGTCATTGCGCCGCGACGCCCCCGACCTCGTGGTGCTCACGGGGGCGGTACACGAGTCGCCGGCCAGGCAGCTCGCCGCGCTCGCCCGCGATGCCGAGATCTCCACGCTCGCCCTGCTCGAGTCCACCGACGTGAGCGGTCCCGACCACGACCGGCACCACGTGGACGTCACCGAGATCGCGATCAAGCCGGTCAACCCCGCGGAGGTGCTTCACCTCGCGGAGCGGCTGATCGCCCGGCGGGCGCTGCAGCTCCGGACGGGCATCAGCGGGGAGAGTTCGGCGATCCAGGAGCTGCTCATCAAGATCGAGCAGATGGCGCCGGTCTCGAGCACCGTGCTGGTGCAGGGTGAATCGGGCACCGGCAAGGAGCTGGTCGCCAAGGCGATCCACGATCTCTCGCCGCGGCGCGGCAAACCGTTCATCGCGGTCAACTGCGCGGCGCTGCCGGAGACCCTGCTCGAGTCCGAACTCTTCGGCCACGAGAAGGGAGCCTTCACCGGCGCTGCGGAGCGACGCCTGGGCCGCTTCGAGCTGGCCGACACGGGGACCATCTTCCTCGACGAGATCGGCGAGATCCCCGCCAGCGTGCAGGTGAAGCTGCTGCGGGTGCTCGAGACCCGGACTTTCTTCCGGCTGGGCGGGGTGCAGCCGATCAAGGTGGACGTCCGGGTGGTCGCGGCCACCAATCGGAGCCTGCGGGACTCGGTGGGGCTGGGGGAGTTCCGGGACGATCTGTACTACCGCCTGAACGTCCTGACGATCTACCTGCCCCCGCTGCGGGAACGGCGGGAAGACATCCCCCTGCTGGTCCGTCGGTTCGTCCGGGACCTCTCCCGGGCCCACGAACGCCCCTTCCGGGGGATCACCCCCGAGGCCATGCAGCGGCTGGTGGAGGCCCCCTGGCCGGGCAATGTGCGGCAGCTCCGGAACCTCATCGAGTCCATGGTGGTGCTTGCCCCCGGCAGGGAGATTCGCGCATCCGACATCCCCCCCGACGTTCTGGAGGGGGCGAGCCGCCTCCTCCCGGTCCGAATTACCGCCACCGGAGGGGGCTCTCCGAGCCAGGAGCTTGAGTTCATCCTCAGGAACATCATGGACTTACGGCTCCAGATCGAGGAGCTCCGGCGGCGGCTGGACGACCGCCCCCAGCGGGTCCAGGTGATCGAGCTCGGGGAGACCCAACCCGTGGCCGACCTTTTGCCGGTTTCTGAGCCGGAGGATCGGAGCTCGGTCGTGTACCGGCCGGGGATGACCATGGCGGATGTTGAAAAGGAGACCATCTCGGCGGCCCTGATCCAGCACCGCGGCAATCGCCGCAAGGCGGCCGAAATGCTGGGCATCGGAGAGCGGACACTGTATCGAAAAATCAAGGCTTACAAGTTGGACTAGGTAACAGCACGTAAGTGCTGAAACAGTTTGGGTTTCGGGGTGTCTCGCTGCTTGACGCGCGGGAGCCCGGATCCCATATTGTTCGACGAGACCCCAACCCCGGTCGACCAGGGTCTTTCCCAGTGATCTTTTCGATTGACCCAAGCATGTGCGTCGCGTGTCTTGCGTGCGTGCGTGTTTGCCCTACGGGCGCCATCGAGGTGCAGGAGCCGCTCGTCCGTATCGAGGACGAGGCGTGTATCCGCTGCGGCCTGTGCGTGCCCGCGTGTCCGCACGACGCGATCGAGGTCACCGGGGAGCTGGGTCGGGCGATGGCGGTGGTGGCGCGCGGCGGCGGAGTGCTGATTCTCACTCCCGAGGCGGCGGCACATTTCTATCCGGCGACGCCCGAGCAGGTGATCAACGCCTGTTATGCAGCCGGCTTCCGCATGGTCAACCGCGGAATCGTCGGGGATGAGCTGGTGGCCGCGGAGTACCTCAAGCTGTGGCGGGACGATAGCTGGGGCACCCTGATCCGATCGACCGATCCGGTGGTGGTCGACACCATCCGGCGCGATGTGCCGGAGCTGGTCCCTTACCTGGCGCCGGTCACCCTTCCGGCGGTGGCGGAGGCGCGGTATCTCCGGGCCCAGGTCGGCGAGACCCTGGAGATCGTCTACGCGGGGGTCTGTCCCCCGGCAGGGCGGCCCGAACTGGACGCGGCGATTACCTTTCGCGACCTTGACCAGCTCTTCCGGCTGCGTGGAGTATCGCCCGAGACCCAGCCGGACTTCTTCGTGCGGGTGCCGAGCGAGCGCCGCCGCCACCTGAGCACGGCGGGCGGGCTCCCGATCGCGATGCTGGAAGAGGTTCCGTACGCCAGCAAGCGGTTCCGGAAGGTGCGGGGGCTGAAGGAGCTCAAGGCGATCGCCCGGGCGGTGGTGGTAGACCGGATCGACCTGGGCTTCATCGACATCCTGTCACACGAGGGGTGGCTCGATCACCCGCTCTCGGGGCCGCGCGAAGAGCTGTTCTGGCGCCGATCGGTGGTGGCGAGCACGGAGCCGGCGCGCAGCCGCTTCCCGGTGGTCGACAGCTCGGTGGTCGCCAGCTACGGGGCGACTTTCCAGATCGAGCCGCGCCTGGTGCAGGCCGATCCGACCCGGGTGGAGGAGATCCTCGACTCGATCGGCGAAGGTCCCAACGGGAAGCCGTGGGACTGCCGGGCCTGCGGCTTCGAGAGCTGTGCCGCCTTTGCCTCGGCCGCCGCGATGGGACGGGCCTCGCTGCGGCAGTGTCCTCCGCATCAGGCGCGGCGGGTGGCCGAAGCGGAGCGGGACTCGGCGGTGGACGCGCTGACCGGACTGGCGGCCTACCGGGTCATGCACGACCGCATGACCTACGAGATCGAGCGGAGCAAGCGGAGTCTGGAAGGATTCGCGGTGCTGTTCATCGATCTCGACTACTTCAAGCAGGTTAACGACCAGTTCGGCCACGAGGCAGGCAATCAGGTCCTCCGGGCCGTGGCGGTGGAAATCCACCACGCCATCCGCGCCTCGGACCTCGCGGCGCGCTACGGTGGCGATGAATTCGTGGTGATCCTGACGCGCACCGATTTCGCGGGCGCCAACCGGGTCGCCGAGGCGATCCGGGCCGGCATCGAGGGCGTGGGCCGGCGGCTGGGCTACCCGGTGGGGCTCGTCACGGCGAGCATCGGGGTGGCGGAATATGATGTCCGGCGGCCGCACGAGGGCGACCTGCTCGTGCATGCCGACCGGGCGCTGTACCAGGCGAAGTCTGCGGGCCGTAACGCCGTCGCATGACCGGCGCCACGGAGCGCCCGACCCAGATGGTTCATTCCCGATTCAACCCGCCTTCATTCTCATGGGCACAGGTTGATCGGCGCCGAGGAAGCGAGCGACTGTGACTGGACCCTCTCCGATTCGCCAGACCGACCCGGCCCCTGGCCGATCCGGCGGCGCGTTCGACAACGCCCAGGACCCGTGGGGCGTTCGCCGCGCGGAGAACCTGCTGACCAGTCTGGAGGGGGTGCTCTCGGCGCGGGTCGTCACCACGCCGCTCGGCGAGGTGAGCGAGGTCCACGTGCTGGCGCAGGCTGGTCTGCAGCCGAAGCAACTGGTGCGCAACATCGAGTCCGCGCTGCTGGCGCAGCTCGGCCTCAAGATCGATCATCGCAAGATCAGCATCGCGCAGACGGCGGACGTCAAGCCGATCGATGTGGTGGAGAAGGGCGCGGTCCGGGAGCGGGCCATGAAGCGGGCGGCGCTGTTCGAGTCGCTCTTCGTGGCGCCGGGGAAGCGGCCGCACCGGGTGAGCATCACGGTCTCGCTTTCCTTCGGTGGGCGCACGGCGTCTTCCGAGGAGGAGACCAGCGACACGCCCCGCAGCAAGGTGGAAGGCGCGGCGCGGGCGGCGATCTCGGTGCTCGACCAGCTGCTGTCGGACCACTCGGTGGCGCTCGAGGGCGCCAAGATCGCCGAGGCGTTCGACCGGGAGTTCGTGCTCGTGGCGGTGCAGGGGCTGGGCGGCCGGGAGGCCGTGCTGCTCATCGGCACCGCGGAAATCAAGGAAAGCGCGGAACGGGCGGCGGTCTTCGCCGTGCTGGACGCGACCAACCGCTGGGCGGAAGCCCGGCGGCCCAACTGATCACGATAGCCACAGGGGAAAACGGAAAAAACGGCAGCGGCCCTGGTCTTTGCAGGACAAGCAGTAGCGGAGACTAGCGGAACAAGTGTTGAGCGGAGCGTCGGCTGAGGCTTAGCGGGCCTTGGCTCCTTCCCGAGGGTACCTGATTTCTCGTGCAAGGAGACGCTCATGCATGCTCTTTCGCCATCATCGCGACTTCACGGCGCAGGAATTTTTCACCGCGTCTGAAGGCCAGACCTGGCAGTAAGCTTGGTCTGAGAAAGCAGGGCCGCTGCCCACTTCTTGGGATACACCTGATGCCTCAAGATCATTGGAAAGTTCAGTTGCTGGTTGCGGTCGTGACCGCGCTTGCCGCAGCCTTGATCTGGCTCGCGGCCGGTGCCGGATCCTCCGCTATCCCGGCAATGCGCACTCTCCTCGCATTCTGTGCCTTCGCGTTACTTCTCGACCGCACGGCAGCGCGCTGCGGTATCGAGGCAAAGGGCTCGACATCCTTCACCGTTCATATCGCGGGCGGTCTCCTCTTTGGCCCCTTCTGGGGCGGACTGGTGACTTGCCGTCCACGAGTGCTCAGCCAGTCGATAGGAGAAGCGCTCACTAGTCAAGATTCTCTTCAACGTCTCCCAGCGCGTTGTCTCCGTTACGGCGGCTGTCGATCTCAGTTGGACTGCTGGTGGAGAGCCTACCGCCTGACGTATCTTGGTCACGATCTCGCGGCCGTGGTTCCGTCGCGATCCAGCGGTCACTCCTTCTGCTACCTTCTCGCATTCGCCGCGTCTACTTCCAATCAATGCCGGATCCGTGAGTGCGGCTGTCGCGTCTAACTCTGGGCGCAAGTTCCGCGAAGTCTGGAATCTCATATCGCGGGGTGTCTCGGCTACGATCTCGGCGCGAGTTTCTTGGCGGTAGTCTTGGCATGGCTCTACGTTCGATTCGACGAAGTCTGTCGGTCGTTGGAGCTATCGGCTTGGTCGCTACGCTTTGCGCCGATCTCTGGTCATCCGCCACATCTATGGACTGTATCGAAAGCTTCAAAGCTCGGGCGCGAACTCCTTGACCTGATGGTGAAGGCCATCGAGGCGCGAGACCCGTATACCTCAGGCCACTCGATCCGGGTCGCGACGCTGGCGAAGGCGATCGCCCAGGAAACCAAGATGTCGGCCGAGGAAGTGGAGCAGGTCTACACCGCGGCCGTCCTTGCATGACGTCGGCAAGATCCACGAGGAATTCGCGCCCCTTCTGCGGAAAGACTCGAAACTGACCCCGGAGGAGACCGCGCTGCTTCAGACGCATTCGGTGAAGAGTGCCGACCTGGTGGGCATCATCTCGAGCTTCCGGGGGGTGATCCAGAGCGCGGTGCGCAGTCACCACGAGCGCTGGGATGGCGGTGGCTATCCGGACGGCATCGCCGGCGAGGACATCCCGCTCGGTGCCCGGATCATCATGATCTCGGACACTACCGATGCGATGACCACCGATCGGCCCTACCGGAAACGGCTGCCGATTGAGGCGGTCGTGCAGGAGCTGCAGAAGTATCGCGGCAGCCAGTTCGACCCACGCCTCGTCGACCTGGTGGTCAATTCGGTTACCGTGCGACGCGTGATGGCGGACATGCAGGCAGGCAATTCGTCTGCAGGTCGCTGTACTCCACTCTCGAAGGTGGATCCAAGCGAGCCGTTCCCGGTGCTCAGAGCATATCTTCGGGGACGTCCCTCTTGGCCGAGGATTCGAGCCTTCTAGCCCGGCATCGTCCCAAGTCGCCTCAATTGGATTTCGACGGCCCTCTGGCAAGTTGAGCCAGGACGTCCGCCAAGCTGTTGTTGACCGTCCGGCAAGTTCACTCCCCGGCTACTCTCCAGAACTAGTCTGGCGCTCAGAATCTCCGCTCGGTCCATCTGGTCGTGCGCTTCCAAGTCAAGCGCTAGCGCCTGCAGATGCTTCACCTGGACTACCCAATTGACTCCGTTCCGATTGAAGTCAGAGCCACCCATCTGTGCTCGCATTCCAACAAAAGAGGATGTGGTCGCCTTGCTGCACTGACCTCAAGGCCAGTTCGCGCTAGCC
This sequence comes from uncultured Gemmatimonadales bacterium, assembly GCA_963825065.1. GTDB lineage: Bacteria > Gemmatimonadota > Gemmatimonadetes > Gemmatimonadales > GWC2-71-9 > JADJOM01. The sequence goes on along the minus strand of CAWGRU010000019.1, from coordinate 41,682 downwards.
TCAAGCGCCCGTTCCCTCTCGCCACACACCCAGAGTACGTCAGCCGCCATCAGCGGAAACGAAGCGTCGTGCCAAGTCCCCGTCGCTTCAGGAGAGAGCCTCAGGATCGATTCTCCGAGTTCAAGCCCTCTTCGATTGTCGCCTAACAGGCAGGCAGCCAGCGCCCCGTAGTAAGCTGGGAAGAAATCTGTCTCCAGACGTGCCGTTGCTGACGGCCGTGCGTACGCCTCGGTCGGCCCATCGGCCGCCTGCAGCAAGTACCGTCCGAGTCGCAAATGGCAGAGCGCTAGGTTTGCCGCCGCGCTGGACATCCTAGCCTCATTGCCGAGCTTCGACGCGATTTCATAGGCAATCGATCCGAAGCCCAGTGCTTCTGCATACTGGCCGAACCCAGTCAGCAGGCATGCCGGCAGACACGCAGAGTTTCCACGCTGCGACATTTGCGATCCCGCGTGCATGACACTCTTGAACCAGCTCAACCTGGTCCTGGAGCATTGACTTGAGTGAATTGGTCTCTCCTGGCGAGCCAACTGAATGCGGCAATCGTCGTCCCAATTCGGACTCTATCATGGAAATCCAGGCCTGATTGAAAGCATTCTTTGGAGCGGTCAAGGTACTCTCTTATTCGCCTCTTGCTCCCAAAAGGTAGGTGCACCTCACTCAAGCATTTCGAGCATCATCGGGCCAAGTCGAACTCGTGTCGCCTCAAGAAGAAATACGTCCATAGCGCTGAAAAAAGACTTCTGCTTCCTCGAGCTGGATATCCGGCAACAGATGCGCGGGCGGGCACAGACACTGAGTGTCGAAGCCGAATGGTCTACGGTCGATCGCGGAAGGATCGATCCAGCCCCCGGTCGCGTCGCGATACCGATCCTGTTCTTGCAAGGGCCTCGGCGAGAAGCAGGCTGGCCTCTCTCTGACATTCTCCGGATAGGGGATCCATCGCGGACGTCAAGGCGAGTTCCACTTCGAATGTGCCACCGCGCTGGAGAGATTCCTCCGCACCCCCGCAGCAAATACGGCTCGGCCTCCACGGGCCGCCCTGCCCGGAAGCAGTGCCATGCCAGCATCAACCCCGGCACTCGCTCGCCGTTCGCCTCCGCCCGGAGCAGGCGATCCGCAATCAGCCCGTGCAGCGCCCGCCTGAGCGGTGAGGGGACGTTCAGGTAGGTGTAATTGCGGAACAGTTCGTTGCGGAATTCCACCTCCCGTCCGCCGTCGCGCAGTACCCGGAGGCCCGCAAGCTCCGACATCCCGGCCAGCGTCTGCGCCAGGGTGAGATCCACCAGCTCGTACATCGCCAGGTCGTTCAGCCGGTCTCCGAGTATCGCGGCGAGATTGACTACCGCCCTCGCGGCCGGAGAGAGGTCGCGAAACACCCGGTCGAAGACCCGGCGATAGACCTCCGGCTCCGGCTGGCCGACCGCATCGACCGTCATGGCGCCGACGGAGAGGGCGAGACAGCGTTCGCCGTTGGTGCGCCAGTCATCGAACAGGAGCTCCGCGAGCATCGGGATCCCGGCGGCGGCGCGCAGCATGGCGCGGCGGACCGCGGGCGGGACGGGCGCCTCCGCGGCCAGCGCCGTCACCACCTCGTTCATCTCTTCATCGGTCAGGGGCGGGAGCTCGACCGCCTCGAGCGCCAGCGACTCCCGCGCCTCCATCAGCCGTCCCGCGTGCGGCGAGCGCGCCAGTTCCGCTTCCCGCGCCGTCATGATGACCATGATCGGCTGCTCCTGGGTCCGCCGCATCACGAGGTGCAGCACCGCGACGCTGGCGTCGTCCGCGAGGTGCACGTCGTCCACCACCAGAATGACCGGGTGCTCCTCGGCGACCGCCGAACAGAGTTCGTGCACTGCCTCGGTCAGCCGGAGCCGCGCCGTCTCGCCCACCGTGTCCCGTGCCGCGGCAGATTGTGGAAGCGATGGGCGACCACCGGGCTGGTGCGGGCCAGCTCCGCCAGCCACTCCGGCGGGGTGCCGCTCGCTCCCGGGCGATCGAGCAGGCCCCGCACCAGCGCGCCGATCGCGGCGTAGGGGATCTCCCGCTCGACCTCGTAGCACTGCACCCGGGTCGAGACCGCGCCCTCCAGCCCGGCCGCGGTGACCAGGCGCTCGACCAGCGTGGTCTTGCCGATCCCCGATTCCCCCAGAACGAGACCGTGGCGCCCTTCGCCCCGGTTGGTGCGCTCCCACCGCTCATACAACACCCGGTACTGTGACGCCCGCCCCACGAAGGCCCAGTTGCGCCACTGATCGGTCGGCACGGTGGGGACGTGCGAGGTGCCGGGTGGCTCGTAGCCGCGCTGCCGGAGCCGGAGCGCCATGCCTTCCACCAGCTTGGAGGGCGTGGCATCGAGTTCTTCCTTGAGCCGCTCCCGCCAGGTCTGGAAGATCCGGATCGCACTCAGCCGGTCGCCGGCGAAGGCCCGCGCCTCCATCTTGCCGCGAATGCCGTCCTCGCAGAGTTCGTCGAGCACCAGCAGCCGGTCGGCGTGGGTCTCGATGCGCGTGAAGTCGCCGGTCCGCCGGCATCGGTCCATGAGGATGATCAGCGCCGCGCGGATCTGCGGGAACCAGCGGGCCCGCATGATGTCCCGCCAGAGCATGTACTCCGGGGCGCGGGTGACTTCGAAGTCATCGAGGAAACCCGCGACGTCGAGCGGCAGCGAGGTGTCGTCGCCGAGGATGTCGCCCCGGGCGAGCCGTTCGAGGTCCACTTCGAGATCGGCGGCTACCAGGCGGACGGCGTCACGGGTGGTCTCGAAGGTGCGCGGACCCAGCTTGCCGCGGATCACCGAGAGCGCGGTCGCGAGGGAGTGGCGCCCCTCAGAGGGGCGTGCCTCGGGCCAGAGCAGCTCCGCCAGCCGTTCCCGGGGATGGGTCTGGCGTCGCTCGGCCGCCAGGAAGACCAGCAGCGCGAGATGTTTGCGGGTGCGAAACCGGATGGGCTCGCCGCCGGGCCCACGCAGCTCCGGGAAGCCCAGACAGCGCAGGAAGTGGCGCGCAGGCATGGGGACTGAATACGCGGCCCCCATCAACGGACCATCAAAAGGGGTCGGCACGGCGGCACCGCTCGCTGCAGGACTTCACGCCCTGTAGCACCCTCGCCCACTTCCGCCGGCGGCCGAAGGGCCAACTGCACGAAGGGCAGAGCTCATTCGGGCGCTCGGAGGGGAGGCGGTGCCGGTCGGGTCGCTGGCGCATCCGGGGATTCTGCGCCCCATCGGCGACGCCGCAAGCCCCCGCGGCTAGATTTGGCGGAGTTTCCTTTCTCCGGAGCGTCTCGTGTCGATTGCCACTCGCGTCCTTCCGCTCTTCGTCGCCGGCTCGGCGCTGCTCGCCTGCGGATCCATCACCGGCGGCACCACCGGCCCCGGCCCCACCGCCAGTCAGGCGAGCGAGCTGGCCCTGTCGCTGCAGGACGAGGTGGAAGCGGCCCTCCCCTCGCTGACCATCAGCACGCCGGGGATGCCGCATGGGTTTCCCGTGATCGCGGGGTGCCCCGCGGTAGGGTCGACCACCGACAGCGACGCCGACGGGATCCCGGACGATCAGCTCCGGACCTTCCTCGACCCGCCCTGCACCCTCGACGGCTACCGGGGGGGCACGCTCGGGCTCACCGGCACCGTCCGGATCCAGGACCCGAGCGGCGCCAACAACACGGCGTTCAACCTGACGCTCACCGACTTGACCTGGACCTTCACCGACAGCGCCGCGACCCGGACCTACACCGAGATCCGCAACGGGACCCGTAACCGGCTGGGCTCGACCAGCGCGGCCAGCATCGCGACCGATCTCGTCACCCAGCGGCAGCGTCCCAACCGCGCCACCGCGACGGTGACCCTGCTCACCACGACCAATTTCCAGGCGAACACCGGCGCGATTGTGCTCGGCCAGCCGCTGCCCAGCGGACAGGTCTCCGTGGCTGGCTCCCTGGCGTGGCACCGGAGCACGGAGAACTGGAACCTGACCCTGGCCACCGAGGTCCCCCTGCAGTACGACGCCACCTGCACGACCACCCCGCAGCGGATCAGGGCCGGCATCGTCACCCTGCGGGGGACAGTGAATTCCGGTCCGGGGGTGCTCACGCTCACCTGGTCTGCCTGCGGCACGGAGCCTGCCCGGCAGTGGACCGCCACCCCATAGAGTGAGAGCGGGGCCAATTGACCTGCGTCACCTCCGGAGGCCGTCCGCGGCCCTCCCGGATGCTGGGGTGAATCTGCCAATTGCTTGCAGGAGAAGCAGTTGAGCCGGCCCATCGGCCAGATCCATCATCTCAGGGAGGATGCATGCGGTTCAATCGGAAGCTCGGGATTTCTGCCTCGGGTCTTGCGGGAATGCTGGCCCTCGGCGCTTGCGGCGGCGACAGCGGCCCGGCCGGCAACTCTACGATCAGCCAGCAGCAGGCCGCGGTAGTAGGCGCCGAAGCGGCGAGCCAGATCGGGGATGTCGCCGCCGGCCTCTCCGGCTTCAGCTTCACCGGCGGTTCGCTGGGCGGCGGGTTCTTCTCCAGGGCTGCGGTGCGCGATCGCATGGGCACGCTCGAGCGGGTGCTGCCGGCGCGCTACCGGCCCCAGTTGGCGCAGCTCCGGGCCGGCAATGGCCAGTGTGACCCTGCGGTCGCCGGCGACAGCAGCGACACCGATGGGGACGGTATCGAGAACAACGCGACCTACACCTTCTCGGCCGCCAACTGCTTCTATGAGGATTCGCTCGGCAACGGCTTCGCGGTGGCCGGGTCGGTGAGTATCCAGGATACCGATAGCCCCACCACGCTCTTCGGCTTCGGCATCGACTTCAATCGGCTGAAGGTGCTGGTCTACAGCGACTCCAACAGCGCCGGCTTCCTCTGGGACGGCACTTACACCGCAACGGTGACCGGCGGCAGCGCGACGACCAGCCAGAGCTTCACCCAAGGCTGGCGGGTGAACGACAAGCCGGTCTATCTCAGCCATTACGCCTGGAACCTCACCTACGCGCCTGACACCGGTTCGATCGATCCGGCGAGCCAGCAGCTCCTGCCGGACGGCACCTTCACCATCACCGGCGCGTACGGCTGGTCCGGCTCCTTCGGGAATACCGACGGTGACTGGTCCTTCAATGTGAGCACGCCTACGCCGCTCCACTGGGGCACCCAGTGCGACGGCCAGGACCCTCCGTTCGACGGCGGCCAGATCCTCGCCTCGATCAACGGGCACAGCAACATCGGCTTCACCGCCGACTACAGCGGCTGCGGCATCCCGCCCGCGATCAGCACCTTCGACAACACCGGCGCCTGACTCACCTCGGCCTCCGGAAACAACGACGGCCCGGGCAGCGATGCCCGGGCCGTTGGGTATGCCCCGTCAGTGATGGCACGACCATGGCAGGCCGCGCCGCGGGGTCAAGCGCTCCAGGTGGGGCTGGCGATCAGCTCGCGCACCAGGTCGTCGTTGGTCCGGCCCGCCGCTTCGGCTGCGAAGTTGGTGACCACCCGGTGGCGGAGCACCGGAAGCGCGACCGCCTTCACGTCGTCCAGATCCGCCATCGGGCGCCCGGCGATGGCCGCGCGGGCCTTGGCGCCGAGCACGAGATATTGTGAGGCGCGGGGTCCGGCGCCCCACTCGACGTATTCCTTGATCGCGGCCGGCGCCTCACTGTCACCGGGCCGGGTCATCCGGGTGAGCGAGACGGCGGCGCGGACGAGCTGCTTGGAGACGGGGATCCGCCGCACCAACTCCTGCAGCGCCCGCACGGTTTCCGCGTCGAGCACCGCGTCGAGCCTGCCCGCCTTGGTTCCGGTCGTCTGCTCGACGATCGACTCCTCTTCGCTGCGGGTCGGATACCCGATCCTGAGCTCCAGCATGAACCGGTCGAGCTGCGCCTCGGGCAGCGGATAGGTGCCCTCCTGCTCGATCGGGTTCTGGGTGGCCAGCACGAAGAAGGGCTCGGGGAGATGGTAGGTCTGTCCCCCCACGGTGACCTGGTGCTCCTGCATCGCCTGGAGCAGGGCGGCCTGGGTCTTCGGCGGGGTGCGGTTGATCTCGTCCGCGAGCACCACGTTGGCGAAGATCGGCCCCTGCACGAAGCGGAACAGCCGCTTGCCGGTGGTGAGATCCTCCTCGATGATCTCGGTGCCGGTGATGTCGCTCGGCATGAGGTCCGGAGTGAACTGCACCCGGTTGAACGAGAGCCGGAGCGCCTCCGCGACGGTGGAGACCATCAGCGTCTTGGCGAGGCCCGGTACGCCGATCAGCAGGGCATGACCGCCGGCCAGGATTGCGGTCAGGATACCGTCCACCGCCTCGTGCTGGCCCACGATCCGCCGTCCGACCTGGGCGCGGAGCTGCTCCACGGCGCGGGCCAGGCGGGCCAGTTGCTCGACGTCCGAGGGGGAGGAGGTGGCAGTGGTCATGGAATCCTGGCAGTGCGGCCGTCAGCCGTCGGATGGGAGACCGCCGGGACGGCGGGTTTCGTTGCGTACGGCGTTGAGGTTAGCGGGTTTCGCTGGGTGCGGCAAACGGCCGTTCAACGTTTCCGAGCGCAACGCCACGGCCCGACTCCGGGGGGTGGTGCGCCGCCCCTGAATTTGCTTGCGAAATATTTCACAAGCCGATACCTTTGCCCGGGCTATGGAGCCCAAACAGCCGGGCCGGCAGGAGCCGGGTGCAGCCTGGCGGTATGATGCGCTGGCCTACACCTTCGCCGGCGCCATCATGCTGTTTGCCGGCCTGGGCTACCTGCTCGACCGCTGGTGGGGCACGAGTCCCCTGTTCATCATCGTCGGAACCCTGACAGGGGCGGGCTTGGCCATGGCATGGGTCTACGCCAAGGTGCGCCAGGACGACCGGGACTCGGCGTCCCGGCGGCGCGGGTCGGGCCCCGGCACCGAATGAGCCGCTCGGCGGGACTGGGGCTCCTGCTCACGCTGCTGGTGGCGCTCGCGCTCCGGCGCCTGTGGGGTGAGGGCGCGGTGGTTCCCGGAGTGGTGTTCGGGCTGCTGGCGACCGTGATTCAGCTCGCGGCGGTGCGCGCGCTGCAGCGCGGGTTCCATGGATCGACGACGGAATTCTTCAAGGGGTTCGGGGCCGGGATGATTCTCCGGATGGCCGGAGTCATCCTGATGGCGGGGGCGGTGCTGCTCGATCGCGGGCTCTTTCCGCCCCTGCCGACCGCCCTCGGCTATCTGGGTGTGCTGCTTCCGCTGCTCTTTCTCGAGGCGCGATTCGTCCGATGATGCTGTTGACGCTGCTGCAGGAGAAGGTGAATGTCGGCGAGATGGTGCTGCACCACACCGCCGACTCATGCGATCTCTGGGGCTACACGATCCCCGGTTGCCACCTGACCTACCCGATCAACACCACGTTCGGTCCGACCAAGCATGTGTTCTTCCTCGTCCTGGCCGCGATCCTGGTGTTCCTGACACTCTGGACCACAGCGCGGACGATGGCGCGCCAGAAACCCGGCTCGCCCCCGAAGGGATTTTCGGGAGCGGTCGAAGGGCTGGTCCTGTGGGTGCGCAGCGACATCGCGATCGCCAACATCGGGCACGACGGCGCCAAGTTCGCCCCGCTGATCATCACGCTCTTCTTCTTTGTACTCTACGGCAACCTGCTCGGGCTGCTGCCGCACATGGCGACGCCGACCGGTAACCTTGCGGTTACCGGCGGGCTCGCGATCCTGGTCTTCCTGGTCATCGAGATCGGCGGGATTGTCAAGCTCGGCCCCAAGGGGTACCTGGGCACGATCTTCCTGCACATTCCCGGCGTCGAAGGGATCGGCGCCGTGATCCTGGCGATCGCCCTCGCGCCGCTGGAAATCCTTGGCAAGCTGGTCAAGCCCTTCGCGCTGGCGGTCCGTCTCTTCGGCAACATGACGGCCGGTCACTTCGTGATTCTGTCGCTCTTCGGCATCGTGTTCCTGTTCGGGAATCTCGGGCTGTGGAGCTACGGCATCGGTGTCACCACGGCGCTGCTGGTCGTGGCGATCATGGGGCTGGAGCTGATCGTGGCCCTGCTGCAGGCGTACGTCTTCGCGCTGCTCAGTGCGGTGTTCATCGGGTTGATGCAGCACGAGCACTAACGAGCGGCGGGGCAATAACCCCGCCCCCACCCCCTCGCCGCGGGCGTTCGGGCGGCAGGGGATCTCGCTCCGCCGAATGGCGGGCGATGCTCACTGGCCTTCTGGCCGTTGGTGAGCCACGGCGACGGCATCGGGCGGGAGACCCGGTGGGCGGCCGGCGGACGCAGTAGGGCGAAGCGACGCGTCGCTCCTACGCCAAATCATCTCCCTCGACTGACCTGGAGACGGACATGCTGAACATGCTCATGCTGGTGCAGGAAGCGGCCGCCGCGGCCCCCAACTATGGCTGGCTCGGTGCCGGTATCGGCGTCGGTCTGGCGATCATCGGCGCCGGCATCGGCCTCGGCCGGATCGGCGGCTCGGTGGCCGAGTCGATCGCGCGTCAGCCGGAAGCGGCGGGCGAGATCCGCGGCGCCGGCCTGCTGATCGCCGTGCTGCTCGAGGGCGCCACGATCATCGCGCTGGTGTTCGCGCTGCTCTTCAAGCTTCTCTAAGCGAAAGCGCGGGTTATGACCAACATGCTGCTGCTGTTGGCGCAGGAAGCCGAACACGCCGGCGGGGGAACGCCGACGCCATTCGCGGTCAATACCGGGCTGGTCGTCTGGACCTGGGTTGTCTTCGTGGTGCTGCTGTTCCTGCTCCGGAAATTCGCGTTCCCGGCGATCCTGAAGGCCACCGAGGACCGGGAGCAGGCGATCGCGAAGCAGCTCGCCGAGGCCGAGAAGGCCAACACCGAGGCGAAGGCCCTGCTGGAAGAAAACCGGAAGCTCTTCGCGGCCGCCCGCAGCCAGTCGCAGGCGATGCTGGCCGAGGCCAAGACAGCGTCGGAGAACGAGCGGACGGTGGCGCTGGAGAAGACCCGGCAGGAGCAGGACGACCTGCTGGCCCGTGCCCGGCGTGAAATCGCGGCGGAGCGGGACAAGGCGGTGACCGATCTCCGCCGCGAGGCGGTGGACCTGTCGCTCGCGGCGGCAGCCAAGCTCATTGGCCAGCGGCTCGATGGCGGCAGCGACCGCGCGCTGGTCGAGGGGTACATCGCTTCGCTGGAGAAGTCCAATTGAGACCGGTCACCATCGCTCGCAACTACGCCGAGGCGCTGTTTGATCTGGCGGAGAGGGGCGGGCGCGCGGAGCAGTTCGCCGGCCTGATGGATGCGGTGGCGTACGGAATCGCGGCGGCGCCGTCGGCCCAGGCGGTGCTGATGTCGCCGAAGGTGACCAAGGCACAGAAGTCGAAGCTGCTGGCGGATGCGCTGGTGGGCACGCCGCCGGAGTTCGTGCGATTCCTGCAGGCGGTGGTCCGGCGCGGGCGGCAGAATCTGTTCGACCTGATGGCGTCGGAATACGGGGCGCTGCTCGATCTCAAGCTCAACCGGCTGCGCGCCTCGGTCACGGTCGCGCGGCCGATCGATGAGTCGCTGCGGCAGAAGATCGCCGCGCGGCTCACCGAGGTGATGGGAAAGCAGGTCCTGCCTCATTTCCACGAGGATCCCGTAATTCTGGGCGGCGTGGTGGTGCGGGTCGGCGACCGGGTGTTCGACGGTTCGGTCCGGCGCCGGATGGCGCTGCTCCGGCGGGCGCTGCTGGCGCGGTAAGCACCGCAGGGCGGTCTTGAATCGGTGCCGGGCTCACCCGAAAGGGTGGGCCCGTGCTGTTTCTGCGGGGTGAGACCGTACGGCCTTTCCCGGTCCCCGGCCGGGCCCGCCTCGTTCCCCGGCCCCCCGCGACCGTCTACTTTCCTCTCCTATGCTCACTACCATCTTTGCGCTTGCCGGCCTGGTTCAGGCGGGGCCGGGCGCCCCGTACTGGCAGCAGCAGGTCCGCTACGAGATTCACGCCGCCCTGGATGAGCCGAGCGGAGTGCTAGCGGGGACCGAGCGGGTGACCTACGTGAACCGCTCGCCGGACGTGCTCACCACCTTTTCCTTTCACCTCCATCTCAACGCCTTCCGCCCCGGTTCCCGCTGGGCCGATGCCGACTCGGTGGAGCGGCGCCGGCGGTTCAACGATCTGAAGGACCCCGACTTCGGCTTCAATCATGTCCGCAACGTGCGGATCATGGGGCAGCCGGTGGAGCCGATCTGGCCCGGCGCGCCGGACAGCACGATCGTGCGGTTCGCGCTGCCGGCGCCGCTCGCGCCGGGGGATTCGATGGTGGTGGAGCTGGACTGGGATGCACGCCCGTCGACGGTACCGCGGCGGCAGGGCAGGCGCGGGCGCCATTTCGACTTCGCCCAGTGGTATCCCAAGGTGGTGGTCTACGACCGCCACGGCTGGGCCGAGCACCCGCTGTTTCCCGGCGGGGAGTTCTACGGCGAATTCGCCACCTACCTGGTGGATCTCGACGTGCCTGACGACCAGGTGCTCGGCGCCACCGGCGTCCCCCTCTGCGGCGATCCGGGGTGGGCGCGGGTGAACCAGGTGCCTGACAAACCTGTGCAGTACCAGCGAGACTACTATCCCGACGCACCACGCTGCGACGCCCTGCCTATTCCTGCCCCAGCGACCGGCCGCAAGCACGTCGTCTGGTACGCCGAGAATGTGCATCACTTCGCCCTGAGCATGACCCCCGACTACAAGTACGAGGGGGGCGGCTGGGGTGACGTGGCCATCCACGTGCTCTACCGGCCCGGGGACGAGGCGACCTGGGGGGGCGGGATCGCGGTCTCCCGAACCGCGAAGGCGCTGCAGTGGCTCGACGGCTTCTTCGGCAAGTTCGCCTGGCCGCAGCTGACCAACCTGCACCGCATCGAGGGCGGCGGAACGGAATTCCCCATGATGGTGCACAACGGCTCCGCCGGACAGGGGCTGATCGTGCACGAGGTCGGGCACAACTACGTCATGGGCATCCTCGCCAACAAGGAGTGGAATGAGGGCTGGCTCGACGAGGGATTCAGCGATTTCCAGGAGGGGCTGTTCGACGAGGCGAGCCAGCCTGGCACCGACAGCTATCTCGAGAGCGAGTCGTTCCTGACCGGCCTCGATCTCGACGGGCTTTCGGAACCGGCCAGCCTGCCGGGCGAGGACTACCGCGACTTCACCTCCTACAACATCAGCATCTACAGCCGGGGCGCGCAGTTCTTCCACCACCTTCGGTACGTGGTGGGGGACGAGACGATGCACCGGATCATGCGCACCTTCTACGACCGGTGGAAGCTCAAGCACGTCGACGAGGCCGCGTTCCGCGCGGTGGCGGAGGAGGTGTCCGGCAAGGACCTTTCCACGTTCTTCGCGCAGCAGCTGCACGGCACGGCGCTGGTAGACTACGCGATCGGGCGGGTGAAGGTCGAGGGCGGCCGGACCCGGGTCGAAATCATCCGCAAGGGAGAAGGGAAGCTCCCGGTAGAGGTGTGGGTGCTTGGCGAGTCGGATACCGCGGTGGTGCGGACCGACGGGCTGGCGGCGCGGGAGTGGGTGACGGTGCCCACCCGCTCGCGGACGAAGGAGGTACTGCTCGATCCCCGGCTCCGCACCCGCGACTGGAACATGCTGAACAACGTCTGGCGGCGGGGATGGCTCTTCCCCACCCGCCAGCCGAAGCGGGACCGATATCTCGACACCTGGTTCAGTGAGCGCACCGCCCGCGACCACCGCACCGAGGGCTGGATGCCGGTGGCGTGGTACAATGATGCCGGCGGCATCACCCTGGGGTTCCGCACCCGGGAGAACTACTTCGGTCGCTTCGAACGGAACGAGGCACTCTGGAGCTTCGGCACGGGCTGGCAGAGCGAGAGGGCCCTCAAGGTGAAGGGCCGGGATGGCCTCGTCCGGCTGAGGAACCCGACCTGGCTCCGGAGTCCCGGTCTCTCCGAGTCGCTCGAGGGGTTCAACGTCGAAGGGCGATTCGGGGCGAAGGTCGCCGTCGAACGCACCTGGCGCGATCACCTCGGCTGGGGCCCGACCCGGACCGCAGGGCTCGCGCTGAGCTGGATGCAACCCGATGACTTCCGCTACCTGGACCCCGGCTACTATGACGACGCTGGCACCGTCGAGCTGACCCTGAGCTCGTCGGTGAAGGACCGGCGCGGCGTCTGGGAACTCGCGGCTCGCTCGAGCGGCGCCGGCGGCATCGCCTACAACCGGCGGGGCCTGGCCGTGGCGACCGGGCGTCCCGACCTCGATCAGTTCTACGGTCGCTTCACCCTCGAGGCCTCCGCCCGACGTGCCATCGGCGACCACTGGGGGCTCGGTCTGCGATTCTACGGCGGAGTCAGCAGCAGCGGCAGCAACCCGGTCAAGCAGCGGCAGATCTACCTCGGCGGCGCGGATCCGCTGGAGCAGTTCGGCAATCCGTTCCTCCGTTCCCGCGGCGCGCTGCTGCTTCGGCCCGATGTGTACTACCACGCGGCCGGAGGTGGCAACCTCCGCGGCTTCGATCCCCGGCTCTCCACGGAGGCGCTGGTTGCCATCAACGTCGAACTGGAGCGCACCCTGCTTCGGCGGCGCAAGGCCAAGCTGTTCAACAGGGTGGCTCTCGCCGCCTTCGGTGATGCCGGGCAGGGAATCGGCGGAGAGACAGATCCGGTGCTCGGCGGGCCGATCCGTTTCCTGGCCGATGCCGGCGTGGGGCTCCGCGCCGAACATCAGATCGGCCAGACCCGATTCACCACGCGGGCGGACTTCCCGATCTGGGTGAGCAAGCCGAGGCTGGCACAGGACCGGCACCCGGGGACGGATCAGGCGGGATTCCGGTGGACCTTCAGCTTCGAGCCGACGTGGTGAACATCCCCGGTCTGCCCGACTTCACCGACCGGCGGGCGCTCTTCAAGAGCTCCTTCGGGAAGTGGCTGGAGCAGGCCATGGAGCAGGCGGAGCGCCGGGTCGCGCCGGAGCGATACCTCCGACCGCCGGGGGCGTTGCCCGAGATGGCGTTCCTCGCGGCCTGTACCCGCTGCGGCGATTGCATCACCGCCTGTCCGCCGTTCGCGATCCGGAAGGTCTCGTCGAGCGGGGGGCTCGCGGCGGGAACTCCGTACATCGACCCGACGATCCAGGGCTGCGTGGTCTGCGAGTCGATCCCCTGCGCCCGCGCCTGCCCGACCGAGGCGCTGACCCTGCCGCCCGATGGCTGGCAGGGCTATCGTCTGGCGACGCTGGAACTGGTCCCGGAGCGCTGCGTCACGTTCGCCGGCACTCCCTGTCGTGCCTGCGCGGACGCCTGCCCCGTGGGGGAGCGGGCGCTCTCGATCGATGCCGACGGGCATCCCGTGCTCAAGGCGGAGGGGTGTGTGGGTTGCGGTGTCTGTGTCCGGGCCTGCATCACCGCGCCATCCTCGCTCGTTCTTCACTCTCTGGAGGGCTGATGCCTGACGTTCCGTACCGGGTCGAGAAACCGTGGGGCTATGAGCTGATCTGGGCCAGGACCGATCGGTACGTCGGCAAGGTCCTGCACGTGAAGGCGGGTCAGGTGCTGAGTCTCCAGTATCACAACTTCAAGGACGAGACGATGCACGTCCTCTCGGGCGAGCTGATCCTGCGCACCCAGCCCGGCACCAGCCTCGAGTCGCGCTCCTTCAAGGCGGGGGAGTCGGTGCACATTCCCCCCAAGCTGATCCACCAGATCGAGGCCGTGGTCGACACCGACGTCCTCGAAGCCTCGACGCCCGAACTCGACGACCTCGTGCGCCTCTCGGACCGCTACGGAAGGAGCTGACAACGATGCAGGTGATCATTCCGCTCGCCGGCAAGGGGACGCGGCTGCGGCCGCACACCCACCTCGTGCCCAAGCCGATGCTCAAGGTGGCGGGCCGGCCGGTGATGGACTGGGTGATGGACAAGCTCCAGGGGCTGTCGGTTTCGGAGCTGATCTTCATCACCGGGCATCTCAAGGAGCAGGTAGAGGAGTACGCCCGCGCCCGGTACCCCTATCCCAGCCGGTTCATCGAGCAGAAGGTCCAGGACGGCACCGCGGGCGCGGTGAACCTGGCCCGGCCGCTCGTGAAGGAGCCGGTGCTGATCATCTTCGTCGACACCGTCTTCGAGGCCGACCTGACGCTGATCAACCGCTCGTCGGCGGACGGGATCATCTGGGCCAAGGAGGTCGAGGACTACCAGCGCTTCGGCGTGGTGGTGACCGACAAGGACGGCTACATGACGAAGATCGTCGAGAAGCCGTCCACCCCGATCTCCAAGCTGGCCAATATCGGGCTCTACTACATCAAGGACACCGCCGCGCTCTGGAAGGGCATCGATCACGTGCTGACGAGCCCCGCCAACAAGGGCGAGTACTACCTGACCGACGCCTTTCAGCACATGATCGAACATGGCCGCAAGATCCTGACGGCCGAAGTGGGCGGCTGGTACGATTGCGGCAAGCTCGACACCCTGCTGGAGACCAACGAGATCCTGCTCCGCAAGGGATCGGCCCGGCGGCGGGATTTCCCCGGGGTCACCATTCACGATCCGGTGCTGATCCAGGACGGCGTGACCATCGAGAAGAGCGTCATCGGGCCGAACGTGACCCTCGAGGCCGGCACCCGGGTGGCGAACAGCCACCTGGCCCATACGATCGTGGGCCAGAAGGGCGTCATCACCGACGCGAACCTGCATCACTCCATGCTGGGCGACCGAGTGACGGTGCAGGGGCTCCAGGGTACCGCCACCCTGGGTGACGACAGCGAGGTCATCGCGGGGTAGCGGCCGTCGCCAGCTCCCCGACCAGCCGCGCGATGTCTTGGTCGGTGGTCCGGTGACCGCAGCAGCAGATCCGCAGGGCCAGGGCGCCATCCAGGCGGGTTGTCGAGAGGAAGAACCGGCCCCCGGCATTCACCCGCCCGAGCACCCGCTGGTTCAGCGTATCGAGTGCGACGCCATCCTCGAAGCCTGCGGGATGGGCCCGGAAGCAGCAGATGCCGAGCGTGGCGGGGGAGAGCACCTCGAGTTCCGGCCGGGCGCGGATCAGCCGTTCCGCGAGCCGCGCCCGCCCGATGCCGGCGGCGATCGCCGCGCCGATCGCTTCCGTGCCGAAGTAGCTCACCCCGAGCCAGACCTTCAGCGCCCGGGCATAGCGGGTGAGCTGCTCGCCGTAGTCGGCGAAGTTCACCTCCCCTTCTGTCTGGTCGAGGTCCCGCAGGTACTCGGGCAGAATATGGAAGGCATCGAACAGCCGGCGCGGTTCGCGCAGCAGCAACGAACCGCACTCGAAGGGCATGTAGAGCCACTTGTGCGGATCCAGGGTCACGCTGTCGGCGAGGCCAATGCCCTCGAGGGCTGACCGCCCCTCCGCCGTCAGCGTCGCGAACCCGCCGTAGGCTCCGTCCACATGCAGCCAGATGGCCTCCGTGCGGCAGTATGCGGCCAGCTCCGGCAGCGGATCGGTGGCGCCGGTGTTGGTGGTGCCGCCGCTCGCCACTACCGCGAGCGGCAGGAGGCCTGCCGCCCGGTCGGCCGCGACGGCGGTGCGGAGCGCATCGAGCCGGAGCCGGAACGCGCCGTCGACCGGCAGAGAACGCACGTTGGCCCGCGGCACGCCCGCGATCCAGGCGGCCCGGGTCACCGAGCTGTGGGTCTGGTCGGAACAGTAGACGGTGAGCCTCGGCAGCCGGTCCGCCTGCTCGCCGACGACGGCGTGCCGCGCAGCGACGATCGCCATCAGGTTGGCTGTGGATCCGCCGGAGGTGAGCAGGCCGCCAGCGCCCTCTGGCATGCCAATCCATTGCCGGAACCACTCGAGAACCGTGAGCTCCAGCATCGCAGGCCCGCTGGCCACGCTCCAGGCGCCGCCGAAGAAGTTGTAGCCGGTCGCCAGCCAGTCGCCGAGGACGGCCGGAAAGGTGGGGCAGCCCTGCACGTATGCGAGGAAGCCGGGATGGGGCTCCGCGGCATGGTAGGGGAGGACCCGGGTGTCGAGGAAGGCGAGGAGCGCCTCGAAGTCCTGTCCCCGGGCCGGCGGCGGCGAGGCGATCAGGCGCTGGGCGTCCGGTCGCGACAGCGCCCGGAGGACGGGCTGGTCGCGGAGGCCGGCGAGGTGGGCGGCGACGTGGTCGGCGACCTGCCGCCCCAACCGCCGCATGGTGGCCTGGTCGAGGTCGAGTGGGGATGTCATACCCGAATCATCCTTCACGATTCGTCAGACTTCAATCCCTTGACTCGGCCTCCGCCTCACAGGCACGTTACAGCCCGTCCCTGAGCCCCCATGACCGCGACCACCGACCTCTACCGCTCGTACCTCGACCTTCGCTGGCATTTCGATCCCTCCTCGGCCAGTGCTGCGGGGGTGACGATCCACGATGAGCGGCTGGCGGACTATTCCGCCGTGCCGATGCGGGAGCACCTGGCGGCGTTCAAGGCGATCGCGGTCGCGGCCGAAGGGCTCGAAGTAGAGGATCCGCAGGAAGAGATCGACCGGACCGCCTTCCTCGATGAAGTCCGGATCACGATCTTCCGATTCGAACACGAACGGCCCCACGTTCACGATCCGAGCTTCTGGCTCACCCACCTCTATGGCGCCTTCCACTCGCTGCTCCGCCGCCGCGATGGCACGCCCCAGGCCAGGGCGCGAGGTCTCCTGGGGCGGCTCAAGGCGACGCCCGGCTACCTGAAGGCGGCCCGCGCAACCATCGTCGATCCGCCCCGGGTCTTTCTCGATACCGCCACGCTGCTTGCCAATGCCGGCGCCCGGTTGCTCAGTGACGTGGCCGACGCCGCCCGGGCCGGTGATCCCGAGCTGGGCGGCACCGTGGACGACGCGCTGGGCGAGGCGGAGGCGGCGCTGGCCCGGTTCGGGATGGCGCTGCATAGCGAACTCCGCGCCCATCCCGACGATCTCTCCTTCGCCATCGGCGAGGAGCAGTTCAACCGGCGGCTGCACCACGAGCATGCGCTCCAGGCCACCGCCCCGGAGCTGTACCGGTACGGGCTGCACCTCGCCGACGAGGCCGAGGCGGAGGTGGCCGAGCTGGCTCGGCAGATCGATCCGGCGGTGCACTGGCGCAAGGTGGTCGAACGGTTGCGTGTCCAGGCGGCCCCCGGCGAAGACCTCGTCGCCACCTTCCGCGACTCCGTGGAGCGCGCCCGGCAGTTCCTGGAGGCGAGGAACCTGGTCACCATCCCCGAGGGCCGTCTCGAGGTGGTCGAGACGCCGCCGTTCCTGCGGCCGATCATGCCGTTCGCCGCCTACACTCCACCGGCCGTCTTCGGAGACCAGCCGATCGGCACCTTCTACGTGACCGTGCCCGTCGGCGGCAACGGGACGGTGGCGGCCACCAACTCGGTGCACGAGGTCGCCGCGACCGCCGTGCACGAGGCGTGGCCGGGCCATCATCTGCAGATGCTGACCGCGCGCAAGGCGATCTCCGAGGTGCGGCGGGTGAGCTGGACGCCGGTCGCGGTCGAAGGCTGGGCGCTCTACTGCGAGGAGCTGATGGCGGAGCAGGGTTTCTACGCCTCGGTGGAGGAGCGGCTCTTCCAGCGCCTGCACCTGCTCTGGCGCGCAATCCGAATCGTGCTCGACGTCGGCCTGCACACCCGGGGCATGACGCCCGACCAGGCGGTGGAGATCCTGGTCGAGCGGGTCGCGATGGATCGTGCCAAGGCCCAGTCGGAGGTGAGCCGCTACTGCGCACAGCCGACCTATCAGCTCAGCTATGCGGTCGGGCGACGGGAGTTCCTTCACCTGCGCGAGGCGTGGCGGGCCAGCGTGGGCCCAGCGGTGCCGCTCAAGGTCTTTCACGACACCGTCCTCGCCTATGGCGGTCTCCCCGTCTCCCTGATCCGTTGGGGGATGGGGCTCGGCATTGACGAGTAGCCAAGCCGTCCCCGGTCGCGGCACCGCGCCGGGGGAAGCTCAAATCCCCGGGACCGTCAAAGGCCTGTCGCTGGTCTCGCTGTTCAATGATTTCTCGAGCGAGATGGTCTACCCGCTGCTGCCCGCCTTCGTGGTCGGCACCCTCGGCGGGAGCGCCACGGTCCTGGCCGCCCTCGACGGCGCGGCCGATCTCACCGCCGCCGCCACCAAGTGGGTGACCGGCGATCTCGCCGACCGTCCCGGCTGGCGCAAGCCGCTCATCATCCTCGGCTATCTCTCCGCGATCCTCATCCGGCCCTTCATGGCCGCCGCGTCGGCGGCGTGGCAGGTGGTGGGGTTCCGGGTGGTCGATCGGGTGGGAAAGGGGATTCGCACGCCGGCGCGCGATGCGATGATCGCCGACGTGACGCCGGAGCCACTTCGCGGACGGGCGTTCGGATTCCACCGCGCGGCCGACCACTTCGGCTCCATTCCCGGCTCGCTGCTCGCCTGGTGGCTGCTCAGCCACTCGATCGATGTCCGCCGGGTGCTGGGCTGGAGCGTGGTCCCCGGCGTCGTGGCCGGGCTGATTCTGATGGTCGTGCTGCGGACGGTTCCGGGGACTCCATCCGCCCTCACCAGGCCCTCGTCGGCAGTGGACGCGACGGGCCGGACCTTCTGGGCGCCGGTCCTCGGCCTCGCGGCGATGGTGCTGCTCCGGCTGCCTGAGACCCTGCTGCTGCTCAGGCTGCAGGACCTGGGCGTGGCCGTCGCAACAATTCCGCTGGTGTGGGCCGGGCTGCATGTGGTCCGGAGTCTCGTCTCCTATCCCGGCGGTTGGCTGGCGGATCATCTCGGGCCGCGCGGCACCGTCGCCGCCGGCGGCAGCTGTTTCGCCGCGGGGGCGCTCGGTCTGGGGTTTCCGCTCAGCGAACCAACCGCGATCGTCGTGTTCCTTGCGCTGGGCACGGTCGCGGGACTCACCGAATCCGCGGAGCGGGCGCTGGTGGCCCGGCTCGCCCCGAAGCGGACCGGCCGCGGGTTCGGCGCCTACCACGCGGTGACCGGGCTCGCGGCGCTGCCGGCCGCGCTCGGCTTCGGGATGCTGTATCAGCACCTCGGCGGCGATCGGGCACTTTGGACCTCCGCCGGGGGTATGGTACTGGCGTCCCTGGTGTGGCTGGTGGTGGCGCGGCCCGTACGAGTCGACTAGGCGACTCGGCATCCTGACTCGAGAATGAGGATGGTGATGGAGTGATAGTTTCGGCTGGTGGCCTGGGGGCGCTGCTGACGGTGGTCGGCCTGGCACTCGGGACGGATTCAGTCGCCGCGCAGGTGCAGATCCGGATCGGCGACCCTTCGCGCACCATCTACTCCGAGGTGCATGAGGCGCTCCGCGATTCCACCCCGGCGGCGGATTCGGTGTGGCGCATCATGGGCGCTCCCAGTTCGCGTGCCCTCTGGCCGATGGTCGATCAGATGCTGCGGGGCAGGCTCGACTGGAACATCGGGATGCTCGCACTCACCCGGATCGCGGAGCTGCGCGAACCCGCCAGCCTCGACAGCGTACGGATCTGGCGCAAGCGGATCCTCGATCGCGTCATCCCGCCGCCGCCCGCCACCGATCAGGCCGACGCACTGCCCGCCCTTCGGGCCATCGAGCTCGAGCTGGAGCGGGGCAGGAAGGGCGACCTCGCCATCCTCAACGATCTGCTCCCCCGCATCCCCGAGGGCCAGTACGATCTTGCCGACGCCTGGGTCTTCGGGCGGCTCGGCGCCGGTGCGGCGGACACGCTGGCCCGGCAGTTCCTTGGCACCACGGAGCAGAGTCTCCGCATCCGCTACCTCACACTGCTGTCCTTCTCACGGGACACTGCGCTCATCCCCCTGCTGGCACGGATCTACGTGGCGCCGGACAGCTTCGGCCTCCCCCTGAGGATCGGGACCCGCGCCTCCGACGGGCTGCTCTGGATCGGCACCCGGAACAGCGTCCAGGCGCTGCTCGACGCGCGCGCGGCCGCGCGGGCGCGGGGCGTCTATGCGGACCCCAGGCTGGGCCACGCTGATCTCGATTTTCTGGGCAGTGACAGCTCGGCGGTGGTGAGCCGAACCGGGCGCTGGCTCACCGAATGGCTTGGCCGGCTGCGCTAGCGCGAGGTTCGATTTGCCGGGCATGAGCCTCCGGCGTAGTACGAGAAGCGCGGTGACTTCCACGTTGTGAGGCCCCATGCATCGACAATATCAGTCTCGCAGGCTAGGCGGCCTCGCAACCATCGCGGCGGTGAGTGCGGCCTTCGCCCTCGGCTGCAACAGCCCATCGGATGTCGATCAGCCCCCCTCCCCGCTCACGCTGGTCGTCCTCGCTCACGTGGCCGATGCGGTCGGGGAACCCTTCGGCGGGGTGAATCTCGTCATTGAGGTGCGGGCCGACGCTGATACTGCCGTGTTCACCCGGACGGGCCGCCACACCGACGAGGGCGGGAGCGGTGTCCTCGTCGTCCAGCCACCGGGCAATCCGGTCCCGGCGGACTTCACGGGGCTGCTCACGTTCAAGGTCGAGAACGAACCGCAGGATGAGGTCTGCAAGGCCTTCGACTATTCCGCGGTCACCCAGTCCTACCACCGTCCATCGGGCAAGGCAGAGGACACACTGCAGGTCGGGGTCGTGGCGCATGCCCGACCGCGCCCGATACTCGCCGCCGGAAACCTCTGCGCCATCGGCAGTGCCGGTCAGGGATTCGTCTACCTCGACCTGCGCGTGGACAGTCTGCGGGACACGGTCTTCGGAGCGTGGGCGGTCGCCTTTTCCGCGTCAATCGGTTCGCACTACGGGACCTTCGCGGGGCCAGTCCATGCGGACTCGGCCATCCTCACGCTCGACGACACTACGTCGCCGCTGCTCCCGCCCTGGACCCTGCGGCTGCCATTGGATGCGAGCCTGACGACCGGATCGGCGGAGCTGACCCGGTACGACGGGTACGTCTATCCGGGGCTGTTCCGGCTGCAGCCAGGCTGGTAGCAGGTCGCCACCGTGCCCTGCCCGGCCTGCGCCGGGCCAGGTCCCCAGCCGAACGCCAGGGCCAGAAGCGCGCTCGCCTGCCAGCGCGTCACTGCACTCCCACGTCCGCGACTCCCCCGGAGACCACGAAGGCCATGACCTTGGCGCTCTGAGCGGAGAGGGGCGTCACCCGGTCGCGCGGAAAGAGGAGCAGTTGCCCGGCGAAGCTGTAGGAGAAGGGCAGATAGACGGTGACATGATCGGCCATGCCGAGTTCGTCGAGCGAATCCTGGGTGAGAAACCCGATCGCCTTGGACCCCGCCACCACATCGAGGGTCACGACCACCGGCTGCTGGAATCGCTTCTTCTCCCCCACGAACGCGCCGGTGACATCCTTGATGCCGGTATACAGCACCCGCACACCGGGGAGCCGCTCGAGCAGCTCGTCGAACCACTCGAGCAGCCGCCGCGCGAGAAAGTTGGAGGCCAGGAATCCCACCAGGGTGATGAGTCCCAGGGTGACCAGGAACCCCACGCCGGCGATGGGGATGCCGAGCCAGCTGTCCACCGTCGTGAACAGCTTCCACAGCACGTAGATGGTGAGCGCCGCGGGCGCAGTGAAGATCAGGCCGTTCAGGAAGTAGCCGACGAGTCGTTTCATCTGGGCACCGAATGAGGGGAGATCAGCAGCAGCGCGTCGGTCCATCCCCGTAGCGCGACCGCAGGTACAGCTCGAAGAACTCGCGTTCCGACGGCACCGGCCATTCGGGGTGCCGCTGCTCGAGGTGCCTCAGGTACTCGGCGTAGTCCGGCATGCCGATCACCCGGCGTAGATCGGTGAGCCCGGAGCGGACCCGGTCCCGCGCCTGCAGCCAGAGGCCACCGCACAACTGCCAGGGCCCCGCAGGCCGAAGGATGCCGGGATCAGCTGGCATACGCCGATTCCACGATGGGTGACTCCATCATCGCTGGCTCCCGGCGGCGGCTGAGCATGAGCCACCACTGCCAGACCGAGGAACAGACCACCGCCAGGACCACGATGACGAAGATGCTCGCGACCACCGCATTGAGATGGTCGTTGAAGATGAGCCGCGCGCCGCGGGCCGGCTCGGCAGTGCCCGCGGCGACCTCCGCCGCGACCGCCCTGGCGTCGGCGAGAAAGCCGATCCGCCGTTCGGGGGAGAAGATCTTCTGCCAGCTGGCGGTGAGGGTGACGACCAGCAGCCACGCGAGGGGCAGGAGCGTTACCCAGAGGTAACGGACCTTGCGGTACTTGAGGATGAGCGTGGTGCCCACGCAGAGCGCGACCGATGCCAGCAGCTGGTTGCTGATGCCGAACAGCGGCCACAGTGAATTGATTCCTCCCAGCGGATCCAGCACTCCCTGCACCAGGAAGTAGCCCCATGCCAGCACCACCAGCAGCGAGGAGAGGATGATGCTCGGGTACCAGGAGGTGCGCCCCAGCGGGGCCCAGAGGTGCCCGCCGAGCTCCTGCAGCATGAAGCGGCCGACGCGAGTGCCGGCGTCGATGGTCGTCAGAATGAACAGCGCCTCGAACATGATCGCGAAGTGGTACCACAGGGCCAGCAGGTGCTCGCCGAAGGCGCCGCTGAAGAGCGTCGCCATGCCGACGGCGAGCGAGGGGGCACCGCCGGTGCGGCCCAGCAGGGTGGACTCGCCCACCGAGCGGGCGAGCTGGTCGATCTGCTCCGGAGTCACCGTGAAGCCCCAGGTCCGGATGGTCTCCGCGGCGGCGACCGCGTTCCCGCCCAGTCTCGAGAGCGGGACGTTGATCGCGAAGTAGATGCCGGGATCGAGCACGGCGGCGGCGCACATCGCCATGACCGCGACGAAGGATTCGATGAGCATGCCGCCATACCCGATCAGCCGCGCATCCTCCTCGCGGCGGACCATCTTGGGCGTCGTCCCGCTCGCCACCAGGGCGTGGAATCCGCTGATGGCGCCGCAGGCGATGGTGATGAACGCGAACGGAAAGAGCTTGCCGGCGAAGACCGGGCCGGTGCCGTCGATGAACTGGGTGAGCGGCGGGAGCTTGAGCAGCGGCATCTCGATCAGGATCGTCACCGCCAGCAGGACGATGGTCCCGATCTTCATGAAGGTGGAGAGGTAGTCGCGCGGGGCGAGCAGCATCCATACCGGCAGCACGCTGGCGATGAAGCCGTAGGCGATGAGGACGAGCGCGATCGTCACCGGCGCCCAGGTGAACAGCGGCGCCATGGCCGGCGACGCCGCCACCTGCTGCCCGCCCACCAGCGCGAGCAGGAGCAGCAGCACGCCGATCACCGAGGCCTCCCCGGTGCGGCCCGGTCGCCAGACCTTCATCCAGAAGCCCATCAGCATCGCGATGGGGATGGTGCAGGCGATGGTGAAGAGTCCCCAGGGGCTGTCGCGGAGCGCGTAGACAACCACCAGGGCGAGCACCGCGAGCAGGATCACCATGATCGCCAGGATGGCGACCATGGCGGCGAGCCCGGTGAACGGGCCGATCTCCTCCTTGGCCATCTGGCCGAGCGACTTGCCGTCGCGCCGCATGGAGCCGACGAGGATGACGAAATCCTGCACTCCACCGGCCAGCACCACGCCGAACACGAGGTAGAGCGTCCCGGGGAGGTAGCCGAACTGCGCGGCCAGCACCGGCCCGATCAGCGGGCCCGCGCCGGAGATCGCGGCGAAGTGGTGTCCGAAGAGCACCCAGCGCGTGGTCGGCACGAAGTCGCGGCCATTGTTGAGGCGCTCGGCAGGCGTCGCCCGCCGGTTGCTGAGGCCGAACACCCGATCGGCGATGAAGCGGCTGTAGAAGCGGTAGGCGATGAGGTAGGTGCCAACGGCGGCGAGCACCAGCCACGCGGCACTCACCGGTTCACCCCGTGCCAGCGCGAGCATGCCCCAACCGGTCGCGCCCGCGAGCCCGACGAGGAGCCAGATCAGGTTCATCATGAGCTGCTAATCTACGATTTTGCGGCTCGGCCGTCAGCCATCGGCACCGGCCCGCCTCCTTGCCGACCCTCCGGCCCGCCCGTACCTTGCCCCCCCATGCCAGCGTTCTTCGAGGGATTCGGAGGCGGCGCCTGGGATCCGGAAGCGGAACACACCGGCACCACGCTCGAGCAGCCGTTGCCCCAGCCTGTCGCCAGCGGGTTCGCGGGGAAGGTCGCCGTGGTCACCGGCGGCGCCACCGGGCTCGGCCGCTGCATCGCGATGGAATTCGCGCGGCAGCGCTGCAGGGTGGCGTTCTGCTTCGTGGAGCTGCCGGGGCGCGACGTGACCGCCCAGGCGCTGCTCACCGAGACCGCCTGCACCGCGATGGGCGCCGAGGTGTACGCCGCCCGCTGCGACGTGCGGGACCGCGGCTCGGTGGAGCGTTTCCTCACCGATACCGTCCAGCGATTCGGCACGGTGCACTTCCTGGTCAACAACGCCGGCATCGCGATGGACGGCGCACTGTGGCGCATGACGGACGAGGCCTGGCGCGAAGTCCTCGACACCAACGTCACCGGCGCATTCAACTGCATCCGCGCCGCGACGCCCATCTTCCGCCGGCAGCGATACGGGAAGATCGTCAGCGTGAGCGCCCACCAGGCGGCCCGGCCGGGGTTCGGGGTGGCCAACTACGCGGCGAGCAAGGCGGCGCTCGAGGGCCTCACCCGCGCCGCGGCCGTCGAACTGGGCCCCTCCAACATCAACGTCAATGCCGTCGCCCCCGGCTTCATCCGCACCGAGCGGATGACCATGCTGCCCCGCGAGGTGATCGAACGGGCCCAGAAGCACAGTGTGCTGGGCCGGGTGGCGGAGCCGGAGGACGTGGCGCACGTGATCACCTTTCTCTGTTCCGACGAGGCGCGTCACGTCACCGGACAGACCCTGGTGGTGGACGGAGGCCTGTCGCTCGAGTAGAACGGGGCTCCTCGCCTACCCCCTTTCCCGCCCTCCCCCGTTCCCCGTTTCCCGTCCCCTGCTTACGTTTCCCGCCGTGCCAACCCCCTCGCCCGCCTGGCTCTCGATGCTGGCCCTGCTCACCCTCGCCTGCGGGGGCAAGCCGGCGGCGCCGGTCCCGACCCCGGGGCACGCAACGGCCGCGCCCCGCGAACCGATCAAGCCGCTCCTCACCAGCACGATGGCAGGGCAGGCGATCGCGGTCACGCCGATCACCCTGATCATCGCCACCGACTCTCTCGCCCGGGTCCCGCCCCTCAACGACCGGGTGGCGGCGCTCAATTGGGCCGACTCGATCGTCGGCGGCCAGTTCCTTGCCCGGGGCCCGGAGGTGAAGTGGGTGCTCCCCGTCGAACTGCGGAAGATCGCGCGCCGGTCCCCCGCGGTGGCGCCCGATCCTGATCGGATGGGGCAGTCGCTCATGCGGGCCCGCGAGCTCAAGGACCTTCCGGACCCGCTGCGCAGCAACCTGCGCTCGCTCATGGCACTGGTCGGCGGGCGGTTCGTGATGGTGCCGGCAGCCATCAGCTTCGTGCCCGACTCGTCGGGGGCGGTGCGGGCCGAGCTGTCGCTGGTGCTGGCGGACACCCGGACCGGCAAAGTCGTGTGGCGCACACTCGCCTGGGGACTGGGGGCCACACCGGCCCGCGCCCTCACCTCGGCGATGGAAACCGTGCTACCCGTAGGACTGGGACTCCAATGACGTACAACGTGACGCTGATCCCCGGCGACGGCATCGGACCGGAGATCACCGCCGAGACGGTCAAGATCCTCGAAGCCACCGGTCTGGCATTTGAATGGGACGAGCAGCTCGCCGGGGTCGCGGCCGTGGAAGCGACCGGCACGCCATTGCCTGACGCAACGATCGAGAGCATCCGCCACCGGAAGCTGGCGCTGAAGGGGCCGCTGACCACGCCCGTCGGGACCGGCTTCCGCTCGGTGAACGTCCAGCTGCGCAAGGAATTCGAGCTGTTCGCCAACATCCGGCCGGCGCGGTCCTTCGTGCCCGGCGGCCGCTTCAATGACGTCGATATCGTGATGGTGCGGGAGAACCTCGAGGGACTCTACGTCGGGGTCGAGCATTTCATCGCCATCGGCGGCGATCCCCGCGCCGTGGGCGAGTCGACCGCGATCGTGACCCGGGCGGGCTGCGAGCGGATCATCCGCTACGCCTTCCAGTACGCCCTGACTCACGGTCGCAAGAAGGTCACGATCGTCCACAAGGCCAACATCCTGAAGATGGTCAGCGGGCTGTTTCTCGAGGTGGGCAAGCGGATCGCCAAGGAGTACGAGGGCCGGGTGCAGTCCAACGACATGATCGTGGACAACTGCGCCATGCAGCTGGTGCTCCGCCCGGAACAATTCGATGTCATGGTCACCACCAACATGTTCGGCGACATCCTCAGCGACGAGGTCTCGGGGCTGGTCGGCGGGCTCGGGCTGGCGCCCGGGGCGAACATCGGCACCCACGCCTCGATCTTCGAGGCGGTGCACGGCAGCGCGCCCGACATCGCCGGGAAAGGCATCGCCAACCCCGCCGCCCAGATGCTCGCCGCGGCGATGATGCTCGATCATCTCGGCGAGCTGGAGCGCGGCAACCGCATCCGGTCCGCGATCGAGAAGACCATCGTCCAGGACAAGATCCGCACCCGCGACCTCGGTGGCACCGCCTCCACGCGCGAATTCGGGGATGCTGTCGCCAAGCGGGTGGCCTGAGGTACCCTGCGCCCGCTGCGGGACTCGGGTCGCGGGGCTGGGGTGGGGCGAACTCTGTCCCGAGTGCCGGGCCGAGCGACACCGCCGTGCAAACCGACTCGCCAGCCGCATCTCCCTGCCGGCAACCCTCCTGGTCGGACTGTACGTGCTGCTGCGCATCCCCCCGCTCCCGCTGGCGCGGTTCTACGGGCTGCTGGCGGTGCTGGTGACGTACATCGTCGTCCGCAAGGTGGTGCAACGGGTTGCCCTCGAACTGTTGCCACAACAACATCCACGGCAGGGAGACCCACCATGATGTTCCCCACTCGGCGACTCGTCTGGGCCGCGACTGAGCGCGGCTCCTGCATGGCGGCCCGGCGGCTGACCGCACCGGCCATCCTCTCGCTTCTCATTTGCCCCCTCTCGACTCCGCTGGTCGCGCAGACTGCCGCGCCCACCAGCCTCACGCTCTACAACGACGGCCGGGTGCTGGTGCGGCGACTGCTCGCGCTCGACCTGCGCAAGGGCGCGTCGGAGGAGCGCGTCGCCATCGGCCCAGTCGATCCGGCCACGGTGTTCACCCTCGACACCACCGTGGCGATCACCGGCTCC
The DNA here is from genome assembly GCA_963825065.1 of uncultured Gemmatimonadales bacterium. Taxonomy (GTDB): domain Bacteria; phylum Gemmatimonadota; class Gemmatimonadetes; order Gemmatimonadales; family GWC2-71-9; genus JADJOM01. Next base: position 14,637 of record CAWGRU010000019.1, on the reverse strand, counting down.
GCCTACGACGGGGCGGTGGACTACCAGAGCGTCATGCGACGCGCGCTCGGCAGACGGATCCTGTTCCGGAGTGGCAAGGACACCCTGAGCGCCGAACTGGTCGGTGTGGATCCGGAGCGGTACAGGCTCGCCGATGGCAGCATCACCTTCGAGCGGCCCGGCTCGCCCCAGTTCCCCGCCGATCTGGTGCTGCTCGAACCGACGCTCCGGCTCTCGCTCCTGAGCGCTCAGACTCGCAAGGAGCTGGCGCTCGCCTACTTCACCCAGGGCGGCGGCTGGTTCGCGTCCTACCAGGTGGTCATCAACGGCACCAGCGCCCGGGTGAGCGGGGCAGCCGTCATCAACGGCGGCGCCCTGCGGGTCAGGGATGCCGAACTGCAGCTTCTGGCGGGACAGGTGAACGTGGCGCAGGCCCCGGGGGAGTACCGGGCCCGGCAGGAGGCAATGATGGTGGCGAAAGCCCCCATGGCCGACGCGATGGCGCCCAGCCAGGAGAAGGTGGGCGAGTTCCACCTCTACACGCTGCCCGGACGCACGTCGCTGGAGCCCGGCGTGGTCGCTACGGTGGGGCTGTTCGCGCCAGCGGTCGCGAAGGTCAGGAAGACCTTCGAGGTGCACGGCCAGGTGCCCTACTGGGGCGGGCTGCCGCAGATGGGAGACGAGACCGAAGTCCCGGTCGACGTCATCTACACGGTGCAGCGTCCCCGCAAGACCGATCTGGGCGACCGGCCGCTTCCCGGTGGCGTGGTGCGGATGTTCGAGCCCGACAGCGCCGGACGGCTGCAGCTCATCGGCGAGGCCACGATGGACCACTCGCCCGCCGGGGAAGACCTGCGGCTGCCCGCGGGCACCGCCTTCGACCTCACGGCCAAGCGGGTGCAGACGAGCTACACCACCCGGCGCGACAGCACCGGCGGCAACTGGCGGACCGTCGCCACCGCCGACTACAAGGTCACCCTGACCAACGCGGGAGAGACGCCGGTCTCGATCGATGTACTGGAGGAGCGCGGCGGTGAGTGGAGCGTGGTCTCCAGCAGCATCAAGCCGGTCAAGCTCTCGTCTACCCGGACCTCGTTCCCGGTTCCGGTCCCTGCCAAGGGCAAGGCGACCCTGACTTACCGCGTTCGGGTCATCTGGTGAACGAAGTCGTCGTCGCTCACCTCTCCGACATTCACTTCGGCGTTCGCTGCGACCTCCCGCAGCTCGACGCGCTCCACCACTTCCTCACCACGCTCGGCCCGCAGGTCATCGTCGTCTCCGGCGACCTGACCCAGCGGGCCCGGCACGGGGAATTCCAGGCGGCACTCCGCTACCTGCAGGCGCTCGCGACCATCGCCCCGGTCCATCAGGTCCCGGGCAATCACGACGTGCAGTGGTGGCTCAGTCCGCTCGGCGTCATGGGGGAGCGGGTCAAGTACGCCAAGTGGCGGCGCTACTTCGGCGAGACCCTGACCCCGGTGCTGGAACTCGACACGGTGATCGTCGCCGGCATGCTCTCGGCGTACGGTGTCGCCTGGGGGTCGCTCACTCCCAATCCCAACGACACGGCGGTGAAGGGCCATCTGCCGGCGGCGGAGATCGGCCGGGTGCGCGCGCTGTTCGCCACGGCGGCGCCGGAAAAGGTCCGGCTTGCCGTACTGCATCACAACGTGCTGCCAGGCGTCATCTCCCACCGCTGGGGGCTCGCCCGCCCGCTGGCGGCGCAGCGGGCGCTGCTCACCCTCGACGCCGACGTGGTACTCTGCGGTCACGATCACACCGAGGGAGCGGGACAGATCGACGGCCGGCTGGCGGTCAGCACGGCGGGCACCCACTCGGTGCGGACCCGCGGCGGGCGCCCATCGGCCTTCAACCTCATCCGGATCGACGCGCGTCGCATCCAGGTCGACCACTACGTCTATGCCCGCGGGGACGCCACCTTCCGCCGGGGCGACAGCACCCAGTTCGTGAGGCACCGCCGTGCAGCTGGCGCTCTGGGCTGACCTGGGATCGGCGCTCCGGCGGCTGGTCGGCCCCGCCGCCGAGGCGCCCGCCCCAGCGGCGGACCCGTCGCCCGAGTCGCTCATCGCCCGACTGCGCGCCCTCGGGCTGCCTCCCTTTCCCGCGGTCGAGACCCATCGCAATCGCCACGTGATGGTCTCCTACGTGCCAGGCCGCCAGTTCCGGTTGCACGAGGGTTACTCGCACGCCCCCGATGTGGTACTCGAGGCGATCGTGCGGTTCGTGACGCCCGGGGTGCGGCGAGCCACCCGGCTCGCGGCGAAGCGCACCTTCCTCGCCTTTCCCGCCGACGATCACGCCCCGGCCCCGGTGCGGCCCCGCCGGCCCCCCAGGCTACGGGCGGGAGATCGGCACCTCCTCGGCGAGCTTCAGGCGCAGTACGATGCCTTCAACCGGGAACACTTCGGCGGGGCCCTCGGCGCGATTCCAATCCTGGTCTCGGGAAGGATGCGCACCCGGCTCGGCGAGCTGCGGATGGACCGGAAGACCGGCCGTCCGATTCATATCGCCCTGAGCCGGCGGCATCTCCGCAGCGACGGCTGGGCCGCCGCCCGTGAGACGCTGCTCCACGAGATGGTGCACCAGTGGCAGGCCGAGACCGGCCGGCCGGTGGACCACGGCGTCGAGTTCCGTCGCAAGGCGCGCGAGGTGGGGATCACCCCGAGGGCGGTGCGGCAACCGGACTGATTCCCGCGGCATCAGGGGGAGAAGCGGGTATCCATCCACGGCCCCGCGCCGAGACTTTGCGTTAGATTCGAGGCGACTCCCGCTTCCCCGGTTTCCCTTTCCCTCTTCCCTCCAGTCCATGACTCGCTTCGCCGGCGTCGACTTCTACGACATCGAGAGTCTCCTCTCCGAGGAGGAACGCGCCGTCCGTGACACGGTGCGGGCGTGGGTCGACGACCATCTCATGCCCGTCATCGGCGAGGCCTACGTCGAGGGACGGTTCCCCAGGGAGCTGATCGCCGGGATGGCCGAACTGGGCATGCTCGGGGCCAACCTGCCGGAGGCGTATGGATGCGCCGGGCTCAACAGCGTGGCCTACGGCCTGATCATGCAGGAGCTGGAGCGGGGGGACAGCGGGATCCGCTCGTTCGCCTCGGTGCAGGGGGCACTGGTGATGTACCCCATCCATGCCTTCGGGTCGGAAGCGCAGAAGCAGCGCTGGCTGCCGGCGCTGGCACAGGGCAGGGAGATCGGCTGCTTCGGGCTCACGGAACCGGATTTCGGCTCCAATCCCGCCGGCATGATCACTACCGCGCGGCAGACCGCCGACGGCTGGGTGCTCAACGGCGCCAAGATGTGGATCACCAATGGGTCGCAGGCGACCGTCGCGGTGGTCTGGGCCAAGACCGGCGACCTGGCCGACAGCAAGTCGGTGCGCGGCTTCATCGTCCCGACCGGCACCAAGGGATTCAGCGCACGCGACCAGAAGGGGAAGCTGTCGCTGCGGGCCTCGGATACCAGCGAGCTGATCCTCGAGGATGTGCGGCTGCCGAAGGACGCGATCCTGCCGGGGTCCGGCGGGCTCAAGAGCCCGCTCATGTGCCTGACGCAGGCCCGGTACGGCATCGCGTGGGGGGCCGTCGGCGCCGCCATGGCCTGCTACGACGAGGCGCTCCGCTACGCCCGCAACCGGGTCATGTTCGAGCGGCCGATTGCGCAGACCCAGATCCAGCAGGTTCGGCTGGCGGACATGCTCACCGAGATCACCAAGGCCCAGTTGCTGGCGCTGCAGCTCGGCCGCCTCAAGGACCGGGGCACGATGACCCCCCAGCAGGTGTCGCTCGCCAAGCGGAACAACGTCGACATGGCCTGCGAGTGCGCCCGGGAGGCCCGCCGGCTGCTCGGCGCCAACGGGATCCTGGCCGAATATCACTCCATGCGACACATGGCCAATCTCGAATCGGTCTACACCTACGAGGGCACCCACGACATGCATTCCCTCATCCTGGGTGAGACGATTACGGGACTGGCAGCGTTCTAGTAGTGTGATGCAGGTAGTAGCCGGCGGGCGGCCGGCCGCCTAGTATCAGCCATCCGCTGATCCCCTGGGACGGACCTCTGACCGACGAACCCCTTCAGGTGCCGCTGCTGTTGGCGGGCCGCTACGCCATCGAGCGCGAGCTCGGGCGGGGCGGCATGGCCGTGGTGTATCTCGCCAAGGACCAGCGCCACCGCCGTGAGGTGGCGATCAAGGTCTTCCGGGTCGAGGGGGGCCCCCTCGATGGCGCCCCCCGCTTCCTCCACGAGATCGAAGTCGCCGCCCGGCTGTCCCACCCGAATATCCTGCCGCTGCACGACTCCGGCGAAACCGACGGTCTGCTCTACTACGTGATGCCGTACGTGCCCGGCGAGAACCTCCGGCAGCGGCTCGAGCGGGAGGGGGCCCTGCCGGTGGCGGACGCGCTGGCGATCGCGATCCAGGTGGCGGGCGCGCTAGCCTACGCCCACAGCCACGGCGTCATCCACCGGGACATCAAGCCCGAAAATATCCTCTTCATCGCCGGTCAGGCGGTGGTGGCCGATTTCGGCATCGCCCGCGCCATCAGCGCCGGCGGGTGGGAGGAGTTCCAGCTGGGCCGGGGGCTGCTGGGTACCCCCGCCTACATGAGCCCGGAGCAGGCGCAGAGCGGGTCCCGCGTCGATGGCCGCAGCGATCTCTACAGCCTCGGCTGCGTGCTCTACGAGATGCTCACCGGGGAGCCCCCCTTCCGGGGCTCGACCCCCGAGGAACTGGTGGTCCAGCATATCGAGGCGGAACCCGCCCCGGTGCACGCCCGCCGGCCCACGCTCACCCGCGATCTGGAGTTGACGGTCGGCAAGGCGCTCGCCAAGCACCCGGCGGATCGCTACCAGACCGCACAGCAATTCAGCGAGGCGCTGGCGGGCCTGACAACTGGACGCAGAGTGCTGGAGGGGGAGGACCCGGTGGTCCGGCCCTCCGGGCCGGCCCCCGCCGCCAGCCGGTTCATGCGCTGGGCGACCCCCGGTCTCGCCGCGCTCGCGGTCGGCTACGCCGTCTACAGCCAGATCCCCGACGATCCGGCCTGGTCGTGGCGGGCGGGAAACCCCTCGCTCCACCTGATCGCCCCGTTCGTTCACAAGGCCGGCGCTGCCCCTGAACTGCTCTCCGGCGATCAGTGCAGCCGCCTGGTGCAGGAGGCGCTCTCCAGGTGGAGCGACATCGATCTGGTCGACTCGCGGTGGACGGCAGACCAGATCGATCGGCTGGGGCACACGCCGACCATCGACGACCTCTTCAGCATGGCGCGGCGGGCCCGCGCCGGCCGGCTGATCAGTGGCGAGGTGTATCAGTTCCGCGATTCGATCCGGGTGCGCGGGGTCCTGTACGACGTGCGCCGCCGAGGGCAGGTGCTGCGGGAGCGGACGATCACCGTGGCCGGAGATCTCGGCGACGCCGATCGCCAGTTCACGGTGCTGGCGGACTCGCTGCTCGTCGAGCGGGCCGCGGCGCCCGCCGCCGCCGGCGGGGCAATGGGAACCCACCTCCTGGCTGCCTGGCAGGCCTACGATTCCGGCCATGTGGCGCTCACCCATTGGGATCTCCCGGATGCGTCGCGCCATTTCGCGACGGCCATCGCGCTGGACCCCGGCTACGGGCTCGCCCATCTCTGGCTCGCCCAGACCGAAAACTGGAATGGAGAGTCGCGAGATGTCTGGCGGGACCACGCGTTTGCCGGTCTGGGAGCCACGCCGGGGCTGCCGCCCCGCGATCACGAATGGGCGCTGGCCCTCGCCGCCCTGGCGGAGGCTCGATACCCGGAGGCGTGTGAGCGCTACGATGCCATGGTACGCCGGGATTCGCTCGATTTCCGCGGTTGGTACGGTCGCGCCGAATGCCGAGCCCGCGATCCCGTGGTCGTCGCCGACGCGAAGGCACCGGGTGGCCTGCGCTTCCGGGGCAGCTGGCAGACGGCGATTGCCGACTATCAGCGGGCACTCACCCTGATTCCCTCGAGCCACCAGGCATTCCGCGGCGCCGCATTCGAGCGGCTCACGAAATTGCTCTTCGCGCAGTATCAGAGCGTCCGGTGGGGCAAGTCGAATCGCCCCGATTCGCTGCAGTACGCTGCCGTGCCGGCGCTGGCGTCCGACACGCTGGTGTTCACCCCCTTCCCGATGGCACGGCTCGGCGACGCCAACGTCGAGCGGCTGTACCCCGCGACCTGGTCGGCGGCCATCACCCGAAATCGGCAGGTGCTCCGCCGGATCACCGATGGGTGGGCGCGCGATTTTCCGACCAGCAGCGCCGCCCTCGAAGGACAGGCCCGGTCGCTCGAACTGCTCGGACTCTTCGAGGCCTCGGGTGGCGCGTCCTCCGCCCTGGCCAGCTACGAGGCGGCGGCGCGACTCACGACCGATACGGCGACGCTGATCCGGCTTGGGACGGCGCGCACCCGGGTCCTGCTCAAGCTGGGGCGGTTGCCGGCGGTACGTTTGCTCGCCGATTCGCTGCTGCGCCTGAGTCCGCCGGATGGAGAGGCCGCGGAGAATCTCGCCGGGCTCGCCGCATTGACCGGTCGACCCAGCCTGGCGGGGGCGTTGCTGCGCCGGGGAGCCAGCGGCTTCCTGCCGATGGACAATGGGGGCCGGCAGTTCGAACTTCCACTCCGGCTGAGGGAGACTGCGCTCTCCCTGGCGGGCTTCGCCTCGGTGGGTGGACCGGCCGACAGCATCGGCCAGCTCCTGCGCGACGGCGAGCGACAGTTGCAGGCCTACGCCACGCCTGCGAGTCGGGCCGAGCTGAGCGCGGTCCTCTTCAGCGACACGAGGGCCCAGCTCTTCCCCGATCCGGTGTCGGTGCCGCCGGCGGGCACCGCATCCACGGGCAACTACCTCCTCCGGCTCCAGTCGGCCTATCGGAAAGGTGACACGCTGGAGGTCCGCCGGACTCTGGCGAGCATGGCTCGAAGCCGGCGGGTGGTGACCAGCGGGGCGGTGGCCCCGGAGTTCGGATTGCAGGAGGCGCGGCTGTTCCTGCAACTCGGCGACAGCACCGCAGCCGCGGCGCGGCTCGATACCCTCCTGGCGGGCATGCCGAGTCTCGGACTCGATCTGTTCCGACAGGTACAACAGCCCGGTGCCCTGGTGCGCGCGATGATACTCCGCGCCGACCTGGCGGCCGGTGCCCGTCAGGCGGACGTCGCCCGCAAGTGGGCGCACGATGCGCTCACCCTCTGGTCCGGTTCGGAGCCTTCGCTCGCGCCGGAAATCGCAGCTCTCGAACGGCTCGCCAGGATGCCCTCGTGATCCTCGGCCTGTCGTACCCACAACGTCAGGGAGGACGCATGATCGGATCGGGGTTGCGGCGGGTCGACGTCGGGCTGGCAGGACGAGTGGCTGCAGTCTTCCTGGTGGCGCTCACGGTCAGCTCCTGCGCCGGAGGACCTGCACCGCCACCGCCGGTGCCCGTGCCGCCACGGAACTTGCCCGGCGGGCGGGAGGAGCTTCTCTCGCAGGCGCGACGGGAGCCCTTCAACGCGAATCCCGGTGCATCGGCCCGGGGTCAGTTGGAGAGCGGCGCCGAGGTCACCATCGAGCCGGACGAGGGTGCCTACCGGCTGACGCCCGAGCAGCTTGCGGTGGGGCGGGTGGTCGGAAAATTCATCAACCACAGCGACCAGGACATCAAGGAGCTGGGCCTCCCGGCGCGGGGCGAGAGTTATTGGGTGGTGTATCGCGACGGGGCCGAGTGGTACTCGGCATTCATCGCCGACGCCAAGGATCAGCGGCTCGACCGCACCAGGATCCCCACGATGTACCATGTACCCAACCAGCCGTGGCAGCAGTCGATTGCGCAGTGGCAACTCCCGGGGGTCATCGGCGACAAGGCCCCGGGCGGTGGCATCCCGCTGATGACGACCAGCTCCGTCCCATGGGTCACCTGTACCATGCTGGGGTGCTGCAAGCCGGAACTCTGACCCGAGGGACGCGGCAGCGCTGATCGAGGGGCCCGTGTGACGCACGGGCCCCTTCTGCGTATACTCTGCAAACCATGCCACGCCCTCCCGCGTCCTCCTTCGCCGCTCCCGGCGTCTCCCCCTCCGCCGAGGCCCGCTGCCAGCTCTGGTACGAGGCCTACGGCCGCGCCGTCTACAGCTACGTCCGTTTCCACCTCGCCTCGGCCGACGCCGCCGAGGACGTCACCGCCGACACCTTTCTCAAGGCATTCCGCGCCGCCGACCGCTTCGACGAGGCCAGGGGGCAGCCCCGAACCTGGATCTTCCGGATAGCCCAGAACACCCTGCGCGACTACCAGCGGCGGGACCGGGTCCGGAAGTACGTCCCGCTCACCGCAATGCGCGACCTCGCCGCCGATGCCCCCTCACCCGAGGAACGGCTGCTGTGGGAAGAGCAGGTTGCGCGCCTCCTCGCCGCGGTGGCCGATCTCTCCGAACGCGATCGGGAGGTCATCAGCCTGCGCTACGGCAGCGGACTCGAGACCGCGGAGGTGGCCGAGATCCTCGGCGTGCGGGAGGCCACGGTGCGCACCCGGCTCTGGCGGGCGCTCTCCCGGCTGCGCGGCGTGCTGCAGGAGTCTGGCCCATGAAGCCCGATCGGGACGAGCTCGAGCGGCTCGATGCGCTGCTGCGCACGGTGCGCTTCGAGCCGCGCGCCTCGCTCGGGGCGGAGGTGAGAGGGCGCTGGCGGCGGGGCGAGCTGGCGCCGGTCGGGCCCCGACTGGACCCCCGCCGGACCGCGGGCCTCGTCGCCACGGCGCTGCTGCTGGGCCTGGGGCTCGCCGCCTTGTGGCGGCTGACGCGGCCGGTTCAGGGCTTGACCGTCGATCGCTGCTGTCAGGATCTGGATGGGGGCGGCGCCGACGACGATGGGCTGCTGGTCATCTCCTCGGGTGGCACGGCGGTGGAGCGGCTCTCGATCTACGAAGACCGCGACGGCAGCCGGAGCTACACTCCGGGGGATTCGCTCCGCTTCATGCGGGCCGGCGCGCCTGCCCTCACCGGCCCGCTTGCGAGCGGCGCCCGCACCGTGGAGTTCTGCTGCCTGGACTACGACGGCGGCGGGCTGAGCGACGACGCCCTGCTCGTGGTGGGCCGGCCCCCCGATGTCATCAGCATGGCCGCGATCTACGAACGCCGCGGCGACCGGCGCGACCCTCCCCCCCTTCGCTGACTCTGCTCATGTCCCGTTCGCTACCGGTCAGTCTTGCGCTGATCGTCGTCCTGACCGTGCCGCTGACGGCGCAACAGCGCGACAGCACGCGCAAGGATTCCGCCGTCGTCGAGCTGGCGCCGATTGAAGTGGTCGGATCCATCATTCCGAGCGCGGGGCCCAGCATCGGCTCCGGGGTCCCGGCCCGCATCTCCACGGTGACCGGAGAGCAGATCGACGCCTGGGAGCCGCGGCTGCTCACCGACGCGCTGGTCACCCAGCCGGGCATCTCCCTCTACGACGATCTCGGCACGCCCTGGAAGCTGAATCTCAGCACCCGCGGCTGGAACGTCGGGCCCGTCGTGGGGCTGCCGCCGGGCGTGTCGGTCTTTCTCGACGGCATACGGCAGAATGAACCCGACGCGGCGGAGGTGAACTTCGACCTGCTGCCGATGGAGCACATCGAGCGCATCGAACTGCTCAGCGGCACCGGGTCGCTGCTCGGCCCCAACTCCCTCGGCGGCGCCATCAACCTGATCACCCGCCGCGGTCGGGGACCGCTCGGCGGGCATCTCGAGGCCTCGGGCGGATCCTTTGGCAACTGGTCGGGAGAGGGAAGCCTGGCCGGAACCTCGAAGGGCGGACTCAACTTCTACGGCGCCGGTGGGTACGAGCGGGAGAACGGCTGGCGGGTGGCCACCAGCGCGAAGAACTACAACGGTTTCCTAAACGTCGGGAAGTCGGGAACCCGCAGCGGGGTGAGTCTGCAGGCCTTCGGGGCCAAGTCCCGATCGGAGACCGCGGGATCGCTGCCGGAAACGCTGTTCGACAGCGACCCGAGGGCCAACTTTACCGTGGGTGACTTCGAGGACCTCGACATCCTGCAACTCGCGGGACACGGCTACCTGGTCGCGGGGAGCAGCCGCTTGAACTTCACGCTCTATCATCGAGGCACCAACGCGGAACGCTTCAACGTCAATCAGGCTCCCGACGACAATGTCCGCTCCTTCACCAACAACCGGACGGTGGGAGGCAGCGCCGACTGGCGCTGGGCCACGCCGCTCGGGCGCGGGGTGCTTTCCCTGCGCGGTGGCGTGGATGGCACCATCAACCGGGTGCATGTCCGGCTGTTGGAGGAGAGCAGCGTCACGCCGGGGAGTGATACCCTCACCACCAACGTCAAGAGCCCGAGCTGGGATGTGGCGGGGTACAGCCTCGCCGACTTCAAGATCGGGCGAGTCACGCTGTCCGGCGGGGCGCGATACGACTACATCCGGGTGCCGTATCGCAACCTGCTCGATCCGACACTCGACACCAACAACACCTTCAAGCGGCTGAGCCCTCGCGGCGGGGTGAGCGTGGAGGTGGCCACGGGGGCGTCGGTGTACGGGTCGGTGGGCCGCAGCTTCCGGGCGCCCGCCATCCTGGAGCTGGCCTGCGCCGATTCGCTGGCGGCCTGCCCCCTGCCGTTTGCGCTGGGCGACGATCCGCCACTCGATCCGGTCATCGGGACCACGTATGAGGTGGGCGGCAACTGGGTGGTGGGCAGTGCGATCCTCTCCGCCTCGGTCTACCGGACCGATGTCCGGCACGACATCGGCTTCATCCAGTCCGAGAACGCGATCTTCCAGGGTTTCTTCGCCAACATCGGTGACACCCGCCGCGAAGGGGTGGAACTCGGCGTGCAGCTCTTTCCAAGCGACAAGCTCTCTCTCTACGCCAACTATGCCTTCACCCGCGCGACCTACCGCACCGCCGCCGACATCTTCAGCATCCGGGCCGACTCCCAGTTTGCGGGGAGCCCGCTCGCCGGAGACAACGCCATCACCGCCGGTGCGCGGATTCCCTCCGTGCCGGACCACCAGGTGAAGGCTGGCGCGCTGCTGAAGCTCACCCGCTGGCTGAACGCCGGCTTCGATGCACGCTACACGGGAAGACAGTGGCTGCGAGGTGACGAAGCCAACCAGACCCGTCCGCTCCCGGGGTATTTCGTCGCCAACGCCCGGGCGGGTCTTGCTGCAGGCCCGTGGGAGCTGAACGCGGTCGTCAGCAACCTGTTCAACTCCCACCGCGCCATCTTCGGGACCTTCAACGAGAACCGGCAGAGCGGCAACCTCGAACGCTTTCTCACGCCGATGAACGCCCGGTCGCTGAAGGTCGTGGTGAGCCGGCAGTTCGGTGGCACCGAAGGGGCGGACTGAGGGCGGCACCCGAGTGCGCTGGACCGCACTGGCCCGTTCGTCGGTCTCGCACGCTGTCCTTTCCATTTTGAATCCCCGGGCTCAGGGTCGGCGATGCCCGGGCGGCGCCGCCCCCACTACTCAGCGTTGGCGACCCTGCGGGGCGGCGGCTACCTTTTCTGGCCGTCAGAAGCCGGCCCTCCGCCGGGCTGGAGGGCGCATCAACCCGAGCGTTGCCACGAGAGGTCTGCTTTGAGAATTGCCGTCTGTCTGAAGCGGGTCCCCGATACTACGGCCAAGATCGTGGTCGGGTCCGACGGGAAGTCCATCGATGAGGCCGGGATCAAGTTCGTGCCCAATCCCTACGACGAATACGCGCTGGAAGAGGCGCTGAAACTGAAGGAGACCGCCGGGAGTGGAGAGACGGCGGTGTTCTCGGTCGGTACCGACGCCGCCCAGGAGACGATCCGCACCGCGCTCGCCATGGGCATCGACCGCGGCGTGCTGCTTCAGGCCGGCGGCGGAGCGGACGGCCTCGAGATCGCCCGGGCGCTCGCGGCGGAGCTCAAGGCGGGTAGCTTCGACCTCATTCTCTGCGGCAAGCTGGCTGTCGACGACTACAACCACCAGGTCGGCCCGATGCTGGCCGAGCTGCTCGGGCTGCCCTGCATCACCGCGGTCTCCCATCTCGGCATCGCCAACAGGGTGGTGGAGGCGGAACGGGAGATCGAGGGGGGCGTGGAGACCTCCACCTGCACCCTCCCCGCCGTGCTCACCTGCGACAAGGGCCTCAACTCGCCCCGGCTCCCCTCGCTCAAGGGGATCATGGCGGCGAAGAAGAAGCCGCTGGAGGTGAAGCCGGTCACCCTGGGACCCGGGAGCGTCACGACGCTCGGGCTCACCCTCCCTCCGGACCGGAAGCCGGGACAGATCGTCGGCGAGGGAGCCGACGCGGTGCCCGCGCTGGTGAAGCTGCTCCGCGAAGAAGCGAAGGTGCTCTGATGGCCGCGATACTTGCCGTGCTGGAGCAGCGCGATGGCGCGCTCCGCAAGGTCTCTCTCGAAGTGCTCTCGGCGGCTCGGCAACTTGGCGACGCGATGGGTGCGACTGTGGATGCGCTGGTCCTCTCGAGTGGCGCGGTCAGCGGGACCGCCGAGTTGGGCCGGTATGGCGCGGACCGGATCTTCACGGCCACCCACGCCGATTTCCTGCACTACAACCCGGATGGCCACGCGGCCACGGTCGCGGCCGCTGCGGCGGGCCATGCGGCGGTGCTGTTCACCGCCACGGCGACCGGCCGTGACCTGGCGCCGCGCGTAGCCGCGAAGCTCGGCGTCGGGCTCGCGACCGACGTGACCGCCCTCGCGGCGGAGGGTGGCAGGGTGGTCGCGACCCGCCCGGTCTACGCCGGCAAGGCGCTCGCCCGGGTGCGGCTCGACGGCGCGCCGGCGCTGATCTCTCTCCGGCCTAACACGGTGCAGGCCGCCGAGTCGCCGAAGGCAGGGACGGTGGAGGCCTTCGGCGTGCCGGCTTTCACCCAGCGGGTCCGGGTGACCGGCATCAAGGCGCCGGCCACCGCCGCACTGGACGTCGCTGAAGCGCCGGTGGTGATTTCGGGCGGACGCGGGCTGCGCGAGCCGGAACAGTTCCGGCTCCTCGAGGAACTCGCGGCGGCCTTCGGCAACGCCGCGGTGGGGGCCAGCCGCGCGGTCGTCGACGCGGGCTGGCGCGACCATGGCGCCCAGGTCGGCCAGACCGGGAAGACGGTGAGCCCGGGGCTCTACATCGCCATCGGCATTTCGGGCGCCATCCAGCACCTCGCCGGAATGCGCACGGCGAGAACCATCGTCGCGATCAACCGCGACAAGGACGCGCCGATCTTCAAGGTCGCTGACTATGGTATCGTCGGGGATCTGTTCGAGATCGTGCCCCGCCTCACTGCCGAAGTCAGGAAGCTCCGCGCCGAGTAGGGGCGGCGCCTCTCAGGGGCGACACGCCGGGTCGCCCCGCCGGCTTCAATCTCTGCTCGACTCCCGGATTGGCATCGGTTCGGCCCCCTCACCCTGGCCCACGTGACCGGATCCCCTCAATCCGTACCCGCGCCCCGACGGGGCCGTCTGCTCCAGGTCCTCGGCATCGCCTTCGGGCTCGCCGTGATCATCGGCAATACCATCGGGGTGGGCATCCTGCGAACCCCCGGCGATGTCGCCACCCAGCTTCCCAGTACTCCGCTGTTCATCGGCGTGTGGGTGGCCGGCGGGATCTACGCGCTGCTCGGGGCGCTGACGCTCGCCGAGCTCGGCGCGATGATTCCCGAGTCGGGGGGACAGTACGTCTTTGCGCGCCGGGCGCTCGGAGACTACGCGGGGTTCATGATCGGCTGGAGCGATTGGGTCTCCAGTTGCGCCTCGATGGCCGCCGTGACCATTTCCATGGGCGACTACAGCGACGTGCTCTGGCCGGTGCTCAGCGGTCACGCCCTTCCGATCGCCATCGGGGTCACCGTGGTGCTGACGCTGATCCAGGCGCGCGGGATCCGCGCCGGCGACCTCACCCAGCAGATCACCTCGCTGCTCAAGGCGCTGGTGCTGGTCGGCCTGGCGGTCGTGTGCATCTTCTGGCCCGCGCATGCCGCCGCGCCCGGTCCGGCGCTGGCGCCGCCGCCGACGGGATCGCTCCTGCTCGCATTCGGACCCCTGATTCTCGCGTTGCAGGGGGTCATCTACACCTACGACGGCTGGAACGGGATGCTCTACTTCAGCGGCGAGGTGAAGAACCCCGGGCGCTGCCGAGTTCTTCAGCGTCCCGCCGTCCGTGGCCGACGTGCCGGACGTGGAATTCGGTTGAGCGGCAGGCCGGCGCGACCTGCGCGAACGCCGCGGGGAGCGGCGGTCGGCGGCGGTTCTTCCCACCCCCGGCTCCACCCCGGCCCGGCCGCCACGATCCGGTGTTCGCCGCCCGGCAACACGCGGCCGCGCCGTGTGTTTGCGATTGATCCGCCCTTCTCCGGACCTCAGTTTAGGGCCATGCGAGTGGTGAATAGCGCGGCTGAAATGCAGCGTTTGGCGCAAGGGCGGCGGCTGACCGGCACGCGCGTGGGTTTCGTGCCTACGATGGGCTGCCTGCACGACGGCCACCTGAGTCTGGTACGCGCCGCGCGCCGGCGGGTGAGCCCAAAGGCCAGGTGGTGGTGAGCCTGTACGTGAACCCGACCCAGTTCGCACCGAACGAAGATCGGCAGAATACCCGCGCGATCCGGCGCGCGACACCCAGCTTTGCCGCGCCGCCGGCGTGAACGTGTTGTTCGCTCCCGCCGACG
>CAWGRU010000018.1:0-30736 GCA_963825065.1 uncultured Gemmatimonadales bacterium | reverse complement strand
GGCGAATCCCAAAATCCGGACGGGTCTTCGAACGCACGAACCTTCGCTGGTGAACCACTTCCGGCAACTCGGACTCGACGCGGTGGCGAGTTCGTCCGCCATTGCTGCGCCCGCCTTCGCGGCGGCGGCATTGGACCCGGACGTGGTCGCTTCATTCGCGGCCGGGCCGCATTCGCTACAACTCGTCAAGTTCGACTCGGCTGCGGAGTGCGGTGAAGGCTGCCTGCCGCTGCTCAAGCAGGTGTCGCCGAGCCGTTTCGTCGAGGCGGGCGACGACGAGCCCGGGACCGGCGCCGTCTATGCGCTGAGGTTGGCGCGTAAGGGGTGAGGGAACATGCCCATCATCATCAAAAGACCGGACCTCGAACCTAAGCACGAGGTCTACGAATACGACAAGATAGTCGGCGTGATCGTCTTGGTTTTTGTCGGCTTGTGGATCGTCGCCGACATTCTTGGGATTTTGCTCCTGGGCACCATCGAGGGGTTCGTCGTCAAATACGCGCCGGAGCTGAAGGAGGACGTGGCCGAGATCAACGACCCTGGTCGCGCTAGGCTTTGCTCAAGACGTTCGGTTTCGGCGCATGGTACGTCGCTCGGGCATCGGCATCCGAAGACGGCCTCAAATACGGTTTCTGGCTGGTGTATCCCGCCTCGATCGCGCTCCGATCGTCAACAAGCTCCCACCGACGAAACCCTTTTCGCGGAGAGCGGTGTTTGCATTGGTAGCGATGGGCTACTGCAGTTGGCGGTCGTTCGGTCGAACCGACCAAAACCCCACTGAAACGTTGCCGCATCCAAGCGAAAGACACCCCGTTTGGAGGCAACATGGATCGATCTACCCGTCTCGGGCCTCGTCGTTTTGGGTTGCGCGCTAGTCCTCGGCATCGCAGCGGACAACTTGCTCCGCGTCGGGCCTTGGGGGATGGGCGCCACCCTCTGGATGGTCGGGCTCGCACCGTGATCGTCGCAGTCGCCGTCGGATTGCAAAAGCGCGATCCCGCGCGACGTCGGCATCCTGGCTGTCCCCTTCCTGGCGTTCGCCGCGTGCCTCGCGTGGCGCGACGCCGGTTCGCTGAGGTTTCTCAACATCCTCGGGCTTTTCACCGTCCTCGTGATCGCGGCGGCAAGATCCGACCGTGGCCAACTGGCCCTCGGAAGCGTGACGCAATACACCGTCGGACTGGTCGGCGTCGCGGCCGAGTCGCTCGGCCGCTTCTTCTTCCTTCGGCCCGGACATCCGTCGGAAGGAACTCGGGGGTGAGGACCGGCGATCCAAGGTCGCAGCCGTCGGTCGAGGACTGACGATCGCCTTGCCGCTCCTCATCGTGTTCAGCCTGCTGTTCGCGAGTGCGGACGCCGTATTCTCGAAGTTCATGGGCGATTTGTTTAGGTGGGACTGCAGCGGTTTGTGGAGGAGTCGAGTGGAGCCGAGCCGGGCCGGAATGACACCGAGGACGCGCATTTCCGAACGTAATAAAGCGGGGCGGTCCTGTCAAAAGTCGTGCCGGAACAAACCGGCCCCCCTTGACGGCCAGCTATCAGCTGGCATGTCAAACGGTTAGGCGACGGCGGCCTGGCAGTCTGCCCGGAAGGCGGCGGCCAGCCTGAGGAAGTTCTGGAGGAGGGATTTTCCGCACTCCGTTGCGATGGATTCGGGGTGGAACTGGACCCCGTAGAGGGGGTGAATTCGGTGCCGCAGCGCCATGATCTCCTGGCCCCGAGGCCGGTCGATCGACCACGCTGTCATCTCCAGCTCGGCCGGAAAATCCTCGGCCGCCACGACCAGGGAGTGGTAACGCATGACGGTGAGCGGATTGGCGATGCCCTCGAAGAGCCCTTCCCCCAGGTGGGAGACCTGGGTGGTCTTGCCATGCATGAGCCGCCCGGCACGGATCACCCGGCCGCCGAAGGCCTCGCCCATGGCCTGGTGGCCGAGGCAGACGCCCAGTACCGGCACCCGGCCGGCGGCGGCGCGGATCAGGGGTATGGAGATCCCAGCCGAGGCCGGCTCCCCCGGGCCAGGAGAGATGATGATGCCCTCTGGCCGCAGGGCGAGCGCCTGCTCGACGGTGAGGGCGTCGTTTCGGTAGACCGCCGGATCGGCGCCCAGCTCTCCGACGTACTGGACCAGATTGTAGGTGAAGCTGTCGTAGTTATCGAGGACCAGAAGCATCGGGGAAAGTTACACGACATCATCCGCGGAGACAGCCCTGCCCTGGCCTCAGTTCACTCTGACGCCGGGGGCGAGCTTGGGGGGCTTCGGCGGCGCCGGGGGCGGTGTGGCTTCGGGTGTTGCCGCCGCCTCGGGGAGGGTCCGGGCCAGCTCGGCCTGCATCCTGACCAGTTCCCGGGCGAGATTCCCCCTCACCGAGTCACTGATCTCCGGCGCGAGATTGGCCAACGAGTCCAGCTGCGCATGGCTCAGCCCGGCGACGTGGTCGAGGGCACGCATCCGGACCTGGTCGGCCTTCATGCGGTCGATCATCGCCCGCATGACGGTCCGCACCGAATCGGCGGAGTGCTCGACCCGACGCCGCGCCGCGGTGGAGAGCTCGGCCGCGGAATCCTCAAGACCGGCCGCGCGATCCTTGAGCTCGTCGACCGAATCGGAGCGGGCATCGATCCGCGCATCCAGGGCTTCGTGCATGGAATCGGTCTGTGCCTCGAGCGCCTCGGCCACCACGTCGTGGGGTCCGTTGACCTGAATGCCGTGGCCGTTGATGCGAATGGTGGTGCCCCTGAGGTCGGCGACCGCCTTGCCCGGGAGCAGCAGCGCCAGGGTATCGGCGCCGCCGTTCCGCCGCACGATCACCGTGCCGAATGGCTCCAGCGTCCCCATCGGCGCGGAGGTGGTTTGGCAGCTGAAGGTGGTCTTTTCGTCGATGTTGTCGACGCTCTGAAGCGCCAGGATGCAGTCCCGCAACCGGTCCTGCCGGACCGAGTCGGCCAGCTTCACGATCACCCGGACCCCCGACACGTGCTCTGGGTCAGAGCGCAGGAACTCCACCCGGCTGACGCTGCCCAGCTTGGCACTGTCGACCCGGAAGGGTACCAGGCCGATCAGCGGAATCGGGATCGGGTCGTTGCTGTTGAGGGTGGTGGTCACCTTAGACTTCACCAGCCTGAAGCCGGTGACGACCAGCATGCCCACGGCAAAGATGCCGAAGGCGCCGGCGGCGATCTTGATCCAGTAGTTTCTCATAAGCCGCTCCGGGTCCGGACCCGGTAAATGGTGGCGTTCCACCTAGAGACGTGTCGCGCCGGGCAGAGGTTTCAACCCACGGGCGGACGGGAGCCGATCGGGAATGATCGAGGTCGAAGGCCTTACGAAGCTGTATGGGCCCCTCATGGCGGTGCAAGGCCTTTCCTTCTCGGTCGCTCCGGGCGAGATCCTCGGGCTGGTCGGGCCCAACGGCGCCGGCAAGACGACCACGCTGCGGAGCCTTGCGGGCATCATCCAGCCGACCAGGGGCACGATCCGCATCGCGGGGCACCCGCTGGCGGAGCAGCCGCTCAAGGCCAAGCGGGCGCTGGCGTTCATTCCGGACGAACCGCAACTCTTCGAGTACCTGACGGTCACCGAACACCTCCAGTTCACCGCCCGACTCTACCGACAGCCAGAGGCGGTGGCAAAGATCCGGCCGCTGCTGGAGGAACTGGAGCTTGCGGACAAGCGGGACGCGCTCGCCAGCGAACTGTCCCGCGGGATGAAACAGAAGCTGGCGATCGCCTGCGGCCTGCTCCACGAGCCCCAGGTACTGATGCTTGATGAGCCGCTGACGGGGCTTGATCCGGTGGGCATCCGACGGATGAAGCGGACGATCGCGGCCAGAGCCCAGTCGGGCGCCGCCGTAATCCTCAGTTCCCACCTGCTCACGCTGGTCGAGGAGATTTGTACCCGGGTCCTGATCATCCAAGGTGGACGGACGGTGGCGATCGGTTCGGTCGCCGAGATCGCGGCGGGGCGCCCCGAACTCTCGGGACGCGGCCTGGAGGAGATCTTCCTCTCCCTCACGGGACACTCGGACGAACCTGCCGCGTGAGGGACGCCGCGCTCTTTCTCTTCTGGCACTCGCTGCGAAACCGGCTCCACGGGCTGGTGGGGCGGCTGCGCAGCCCCCGCTACGCGCTTGCACTGCTGCTCGGCATCGGGTATCTGGGGCTGGTGCTGTTCGGGCAGCGGCACGGTAGCCGTGGTGCGCTGCCGGCGCCGGCCGCCGCCATCGGCGGTTCGGTCCTTCTGATGTTCCTGGTGATGAAGTGGTGGGTCTTCGGTGCCGATCGAACCGCGCTCGCGTTCAGCCAGGCCGAGATCCAGTTCCTCTTCCCCGCCCCGGTCAGCCGTTCCGCGCTGCTGCAGTACAAGGTGCTGCGCGCCCAGCCGCTGCTGCTCGTCAACGTGCTCGTCTGGACCTTTCTGCTGCATCGCGGAGAGGGCTATCCCCTCGGGCCGCTACTGTATGGCATCAGCCTCTGGATCTTCTTCAATATCGTCTTTCTTCATCGACTGGGCGTCGCCCTCAGCCGGGATACCCTGGCCCAGCATGGCAGCGCGGGCCTTCGTCGCAGCTGGCCGGCGGCGCTGATCGTCGCCGGCATCGGCGTCGTCCTCTGGCTCACCTGGCGGCGGCTGGAGGCGGGTGGCTGGCCGGCACAGCACGGCGGGGTGCTCGTGCTGTTGCGCACGGCGCTGGCAACCGCGCCGCTCTCCTACCTCGCGATGCCGTTCCGCCTCCCCCTCGCCCCGCTCGAAGCTGCGTCACGCGCGGCGTGGCTGGGCAGCGCCCTCATGGCGCTCGGCCTGCTCGGATTGCATCTGCTCTGGGTGATCCGGGCGGACCGGGCCTTCGAGGAGGCCGCCGTGGAAGCGAGCGTCCGTCGCGCCGAGCGGCTCGACCGATGGAGGCGCCAGGGTTCGAGCGCCACGCTGCCCCCCCGTCGCACCCGCTACTGGATTCGCCTCGCGCCGTCCGGCAATCCGATCTTCGCGATCGTCTGGAAGAACGTGACCCGTCTGGTGCGCACCCTCAGTCCCGGCTTTCTCCTCACGCTGCTGGCGGTGGGTGTGGCCGGCGTCGGTTTCGGGGTGGTCCGAGGGCAGGGCGATCCGGCGGTACTCCGGATGCTCGGCATGTTGGCAATGACCTGGGTGGTTGTCCTGGCCCTGCTCGGGCCGCAATGGGTGCGCATCGACCTCCGTGGCGAGCTCGAATATCTCAGCATGCTCCGGACCTGGCCGCTCTCCGGGATGGCAGTAATGACCGGCCAGGTGCTGTCGTCCGTCGTGGTGCTCACTGGGCTGGAACTGGTGCTTGGCGCGATTGCGCTGGTTGGGCTATGGGCCGATGCGACTCCCTACCTCAGTCCCCTCCAGTTGGCTGTGCTGCTCATCCCGGTCGGGATGATCGTGGTCGCGCTGAACGTGTTGGCACTGGGCATCCAGAATGCAGGGGCGCTCCTCTATCCCGCCTGGGTCCGGACCGAGATCCGGCCAGGCGGGATCGAGCAGGTCGGGCAGCATCTTCTGACTGCGGGGGTCGCGCTGCTGCTGCTGCTGCTGGCGGCCCTGGGTCCGGCCATGGCCGCGAGTGGGCTCGGCTATCTCCTCTGGCCGAGCCTGAAGGAGTGGGCACTGGTCCCCGCGAGCCTGCTCGCGGGCTTCGGCCTCTTCCTGGAGGGCTTCCTGCTCCTGGACTGGCTCGGCGGCCGCTTCGAACGGGCGGATCCTTCGGCCGCCTGATCAAGATGGGCTCCCCGACTCAGGGGGATAGCGGCTGCCGCCGATACTCCGAGGCATCACCATTGCCTCCCGCACCGGCTCCCGACTCGCCAGCGCCGTTCTCTGCTTCCTCATCGGCGTCGTCCTGCTCATTACCGTGGTGCCCTTCGACTTCACGACCCCGCCGCACCTCCGGGTCTTTCTGCATGTCAGTCTGGCGGACACGGTGGCCAGCGTGGCGATGTTCATTCCGCGCGGGCGACGGACCCTCGCCCGCATCGCTCCCGTCCCTGGCCTCTACCTCGTCGGGCTCCCGACCTGGCCACCATGGACGCCGCTGGTGGCGTGGCATGGTGAAGTGGGGCTGCACGGCGTGTGGGGAGATGCAGATACCACGCGGATGCTTCGTACGCTGGAGCAGCTCGCCGCCTTCACGCCGCTGGGCCAGGTCGTGGCGGAGTGCCAGGCCGCCGCGAACTCGGCTTCGGCTGGTCAGCGGGGATCGTGGCGCCGTGGGCGTTTGTGGTGGTGGTCCTCCCGGCACCGCTCGCTTCGGTTCACCCCGGCGCCGGCGCGAGCCTGCTTCGCGGATCATTGGCCACCGTTGCCGCCCGGTACGGCGCGGGCATCCATCATCTGCGGCGCGGACACGTCCGACTCCTGCTGCTCGGCGCTCAGCCCCCGAAAGCCGCCGGCCAGTGTGCCGCTCCTAACTCTCCGCGTCCTCCCCGAATCGAACAAAGCGCAGCGCCAACGTCGGCAGGACGAACAGGCTGAGCAGGGTGGAGGTGGCGAGGCCGCCCAGAATGACGATCGCCATCGGTCCTTCGATTTCCCGACCCGGATCGCCACTGCCGAGCGCGAGTGGCAGCAGGGCAAGCCCGGTGACGGTCGCCGTCATGAGGATCGGTCCCAGCCGTTCGCTCGCACCCAGCAGCGCCGTCCCGGCGTCCCACGGCCGTCGCTCCACCCGCACCAGGTGGTCGTAGTGCGAGATGAGCATCACCGCGTTGCGCGTGGCGATGCCGAACAGCGTCACGAACCCCACCAACGAACCCAGCGACAGCGTGCCGCCGCCCAGCACCACCGCGACCACTCCGCCGACCAGCGCGAACGGCAGATTCGCCAGCACCAGCAACAGCCGGCCCGGCTCGCTGAAGGCGAGCCAGAGCAGCAGGACGATCACCGCCCCGACCAGCAGGCTGTGCAGCAGCAATTCCCGCTGGGCCGCGCGCTGGGCCTCCGCGGTGCCCGCGAGCTCGGCGTAAACGCCCACCGGCAGCAGACCCGGCGCGCGCAGCCGCTCTCCCAGCTCGCGGGCGAAGTCGGCAACTTCGCGACCGGAGGTGTTGGCCGTGACGGTCTGGACCCGCCGGGCGCCCTGATGGGCGATCATGTAACGGCCGGCCGATCGTTCCACGTCGGCCACCTCCCCGAGGCTCACCATGCGCCCGTCCGGCGCCCTCAGAGGCAGGCGGCGCAGGTCCTCCGGTCGGCGACGTGCCTCGGGTGCCAGCATGACGACCACGTCGGTGGCGCGGTTGCCCTCGAAGGTCTGCGCGACACGCACACCCCGGGTGGCCGTCTCGACGGCGCGCAGCGCATCGTCGGCGACGAGTCCGGCTTGGGCCAGCGCCTCGGTACGGAGGTGGATGGTAGCCGCGGGCACGACCGCCGGGGCGTCGTACTGCACGTCGGCGGCACCGCGCATTCCCTGGGCGATCGTCGCGATCCGTCGGGCCGCCGCATCCAGACTGTCCATCTCCTCGCCGTAGACGCGCACCACGATCTCCGCCGTCGATCCAGTCAGGGTCTCCTCGATCCGTTCGGTGAGGAAGCCGCGGATCGCGAAGCTCACGCCGGGGAATCCCGCGAGATGGGCGCGCAGACTGTCCTCGATGGTACGCGCATTCTGTCCTTCGAGCGGCCGGAGCTCGACCTCGATCTCGCTGTAATGCGTGCCCCAGGTGTCCTCCGACAGCTCGGCCCGGCCGGCGCGCTGCGTCACCGCCAGCACTCGCGGGTCGCGCTGGATCGCGGCGGTGACCATCCGTCCCAACCGGAGCGATTCCTCAAGCGACGTGCCGGGCACGGCCGACATGTGCACGACGTAGTGTCCCTCGCGAAAGTCCGGCAGGAAGCTGCTCCCGAGGAACGGCACCGCGGCGAGCGCGCCCACGCAGATCAGCGCCGTGACCAAGGCGACGGTGCGCGGTCGTGCAAGCAGCCGGCCCAACAGGCGCTCGAATCCTCCCCGCAGCAACCGGAGCAGCCCCGATTCGTGAGTCTCCCCTGCCCGGCTCGCCAGCAGCACGAGGGCCAGCGCCGGGGTGACCGTGAGCGCGACGGCGAGCGACGCCAGGGTGGCGAGGATGTAGGAGAAGCCCAGCGGCCGGAACAGCGCGCCCTGCACTCCGCTCATGGTGAGCACCGGTGCGAAGACCACCGCCACGACGAAGGTGGCGTAGACCACGCTGTGGCGCACCTCGATCGAGGCGGCCCAGACCACCTCGCGCACCGGGCGCGGCGCCGGCAGCAGGCGATTCAGGCGCAGGCGCCTGGTGATGTTCTCGACATCGATGATCGCGTCGTCGACCACTTCGCCGAGCGCGATGGCGAGCCCGCCGAGGGTCAGCGTATTGAGCGAAAACCCGAAGCGGTCGAGCACGATGATCGCGGCGAGGAGCGAGAGCGGGATGGCGGTCAGGGAGATGGCCGCGGCCCGGAAATCGTAGAGAAAGAGCAGCAGGATGATCGCGACCAGCACGCCGCCCATCAGGAGCGCGATCGTGATGTTCCGCACCGCGAGGTCGACGAAGGCCGACGGCCGGAAGAGGTCGTCGTGCAGCACCAGCCCGACGACCTGGATCGCCGGGGCGAGGTCGGCGAGCATGGCCTCGACGGCGGACGCCACCTCTTTGGTATTGGTGCCGAGCTGGCCGGAGACGACGATGGCGATGCCGGGACCGCCATTGACGAGCGCGTCGCCGAACCTGGTCTCGGCACCCTCCCGCACCGTCGCCACGTCGCCCAGCCGCAGCAAGCCGCCACTGCCTGCCCGAAGCACGCTCCGACCGAGCGCAGCCGGCGTCAGCAGCTGTCCCTCGGTCGTGATCACCAGCCGCTGGTTCGGATCGTCGAGCACGCCGGCGCCGCGCACATTGGTGGCGCGACCCGCGGCCTCGACCAGATCGGCGAGGTCCATCCCGTGGGCCCGAAGCCGGACTGGATCGGCCAGGATCTGCAGTTGCCGGACTTCGCCGCCGAAGACCGCCACCTTGGCGACGCCGGGGGTCGCGAGCAGTCGCGGACGCAACACCCAGTCCACGAAAGCGCGCTGTTCCATCGGCGTGCGGCTGGCCGAAGTGATGCCAAGCACCAGCACCGTGCTGGACGATGAGGTCAGCGGGCTGAGCACCGGGGCGCGCACCGAAGCGGGGAGCTGGCCGGCGAGTTCTCCCAGCCGCTCGGCAATCATCTGCCGCGCGCGCAACAGGTCGGTGCCTTCGCTCAGGATGACGGTGATGACCGAGAGCCCCTGAATGGACTGGGAGCGGATCGCCTCCAGCCCGTTCACGCCGTTGACGGCATTCTCGACCGGGGTGGTGACCAGCACCTCGACCTGCTCGGGAGAAAGGCCCGGCGCCTCGGTCTGAATCGAGACCTGCGGCGGCGCGAACTCGGGGAACACGTCGAGCTTGGCACGCGCGACGACCGTCGCGCCGTACACCACGATCGTCAGGGCCAACCCGATGACGATCCCCGGGCGGCGGACGGCGAAGCGCACCAGCCCGTTCAGCACGCTACTCTCCGACTTCCTGCCCGACCGTGATCCTGGCGCGGAACTCCTCCGACAGGAGCTGTCCAGCCCCAGTCACAACCACACGGTCCCCGGGAGCGAAGCCCTGCTCGGCCAGCCAGCCCCCGGCGACCGGCAGCTCGGTGGGAACCCGGACTCGACGAAGTGTCCCGGCGTCCGCTCCACGAAGGCCCAGGCCAGTGCGTCCCACTGTACCACCGCCTCACTGGGGAGCAGCACCCCGCCGCGCCGGCCTCGCGGATCGGGGAGGTGCGCGAGCAACGCCGCACCGGGACGGAGCGCCTCGCTCCCGGCGACACGATACATCCAGGCCGGCCCCCGGGTCGTCGGATCCGCCTCCGCGGCCGGCCCCAGGAAGCGGCCCTCGAAGCGCGCACCGCCCGACAGGCCGGTCAGGGCGACGCTCGCGGGCGGGCGTCCGTTCGACTCATCCCCGGCGACTCGCACCAGGGTCGTGCCGAAATCGGTCAGCTCGAGCAGCGCCTGTCCCGGTTGCACCAGTTCTCCGGGCTGGGCCAGCAAGCGCAACACCGTCCCTGCGCGGGGCACCGTCACCGGCCGCGCATCCCCCACCTGCGCGATCTCCTCCCCCGCCGTCAGGCGTTCGCCGACTCGGGGCCAGCCCCGTCCATTCGCTTCCGTCAGGCGGCCGCCCACTCCCGCGCGCACCGTGGTCAACGCGCCCGGATCCTCGACGACCTGGGCCGGGAGGACGACCTCCGGCGCCTGGGCCGACCGGGCGAGCGCCACGGTGCGCAGTCCGATCCGTGTGACCGTGGCGCTGTCGAGCACGATCGTCGCCTCGCCGCCGACCGAGGCCATCGTGGCAGGTGGTCCGTTGGCGACCCCCTCGGTGTCGTCCGGTCGCCGGTTATCGGCGCAACCCCCGAGCAGGCCCGCCACGGCGATGGTGAGTGTCGTTTTGCGCCACGTGCGAATCATTGCCCCTTCCTCTCTGCGCCGGGTCCACCCGGCGGGCCCCATGCACCGCGGGCGTGCTCCAGCGCCAGACCGGCCTCCGCTTGCCGTCCCTCGAGCTCCGCCGTGCGCCGCTCGGCCCGGGCGAGTTCCATCCGGGTGAGCGCCACCTCGAGTCGCCCCGACTCTCCCCGGGCGAACGCGGCCTCCGCCAGCGAGAGCCGCTCGCGAGCCCCGGCGAGATCGAGCGCCCCGACCTCCGCGGCTGCCGCCACGCAACCGGCCGCCGCCTGCTCCATCTCTTCCAGCACCAGCTCCTGGAAGCTCAGCGATCCGATTCGCGGCGACCTCGCGACGGGCCTCGGCCTCCGCGATGGGACCGCGGTTGCGATTCAGCGGGAGCGATGGCAGGCCGAAGCCAACGGTCCACTTCCCGACTCCGTGATCGAAGAACAGACCGGGCCCGAGTTGCAGGTCCGGCCAGCTGTGGGCGACTTCGAGCCGCACCTCTGCCTCCGCCACCTGGTAGTCGGCGAGCACGACGCGCAGTGCCCGCCGCGACTGGAGCGCGGCCTCCTGCAGCGAGTCATGCACGAGAGGTTCGGGGCACCCGTGAAGCGGGGTCTCCGCGAGCGGGACCCGGTCCAGCTCGGCGCCAGCGATGCCAATGGCGGCAGCGAGTTCGGCCTGAGTCGCGGCCTGGTCCCGCCGCTGGCTCGCCACGTCGGCCAGGGCGCTCTGCCGGTCCGCCTCGGCCCGGGCGACCTCGCTACGGGACAGCACCCCTTCGTCATAGCGCTGGCGGAGCAACCGCGCGACGGAGTCGGCAAGGTCCGCCTCCCGGTTCGCCGAGGCGAGCAGCCGAGTGGACATCGCCCTGCGAACCGCGGCCTGGTGCACTCGCCAGCGTACCTCCCAGCTCTCCAGATCCGATCGGGCGATGGCCGCCAGCACTCCGGCGTTGGCGCGTGCCAGGCGGGCGCCCCGCTTCCCGCCGAACTCCACCGTGAACACTCCGCTGAGCGCGACTCCCCAGCGGGACTCGCCGTTGGTCCCGCTGAAGGAGTACTCCGTCTCGGTGAGCAGCCCGGGCCGCTCCCGGGCACCGGCACTGATCCGGGCCGCCTCGGCAACCTGCACTTCGGCCGCGAGTCGGGCGCGTTCGGGCCGAAGCAGCCAGGCCGCCTCCGCCAGCGCGGCATCGTCCCAGCCGCCCGGCGCCACCTGCACTCCTGCAGAGTCCAGCGCACGCCGAACCCCGGGATCATCGAGCCGGCGTTCATTGAAGCGGGTGGCGGCATCGCTCGTCCGCACCGGCCGCGCCGTGTAGGTGGCGCAGGCGGCGAGGGAGACCAGGGCGAGGAGTATCGGGGGACGGGACACGCGGCGTCAGCCTCGGGGGTGGAACTGCCGGTGCACGGAGCGGAGGTACTCGCGGTCGACGTGGGTGTAGATCTGGGTGGTCGAGAGGTCGGCGTGCCCGAGCATCTCCTGGACAGCCCGCAGATCCGCCCCGCCCTCGAGCAGATGCGTCGCAAACGAATGCCGCAGGGTGTGGGTGGTGACTCGCTTCCGGATGCCGGCCACCTTTGCGCAGCGCTTCACGACCCCCCAGGCGCCAACCCGCGAAAGCGGGTCGCCCCGCGCATTGAGCAACACCCGCTCCCTGGTCTTGCCTCGATCCAGGGCGGGCCGGATCTGGTGCAGGTAGACCGAGACCGCGCCGATCACATTCCGTCCGATCGGAACCAGTCGTTCCTTCGAGCCCTTGCCAAGGACGCGGACCAGACCTTCGCTGAGCAACAGGTTCGGCAGTGTCAGGCCGCAGAGCTCCGACACCCGCAGCCCGGCACCGTAGCCGAGTTCGAGCAGGGCCCGATCCCGCCAGGCGAGCGGCTCATCGGCCTGGGGCGCGCCCAGCAGAGCCTCCATCTCGGTCACCGAGAGAGTGTCCGGCAGCTGTCGCCCCCGGCGCGGCATCTCCAGCCGGTCCCCCGGGTCATGATCGACGCGGCCCTCGGCCAGGAGGAAACCGTAGTAGGTCCGAATCGCCGAGGCCTGCCGCCGGATCGTGGCGGCGGAGAGCCCAAGGTCCTTCAACGCGTAGATGAATTCGCGCAGCTGCTTGCGAGTGATGGCGCCCGGGCCCGGGAGTCCTCGCGCGTCGCCCCATGCGACGAACCGGCGGAGGTCGCGCAGGTAACTGTCGACCGTGTTGCCGCTGTGACCGGCCTCGAGCGCGAGGTAGTCGCGGAACAGCTCCAGCAGCCAACTCCGGTTCGCCGCGGCTGCCCGGCTCACGAGGCCGCCTGGCGCCGCGCCTCGGCGAGGTCCTCGGGCCCGAGCCCCAGCAGGTCGCCGGCGCGAAGCATCAGACGTTCCTCGTGGCGGCTGAGGGTGCCGTCGCTCAGCGCGATCCGGAAGAGCCGCGAGGCCAGGGCCACCCGCCGCGGCAGGTCGTAGCGCTGGGTCACCAGCGCGGTGAGCTCCCGGGTATCGGCGAGCATCGACGCGGCATGGGTCCCGGACTCACCGGTCTCCGCCTGATCGCTCCAGCGTTCCCGCAGGTAGTCGGCGATCGCCTCCCGCTCATCAATCGTGAACGCAGGGTCGGCGTGGGTCAGCTCATGAAGCAGTGCGGCAGCACCCTGCGTCGCGGTATCTCCTTCGTCCAGTCCGGCAGGCTCGTCGGTCTGATCCCCGAGCGCCGCGCTGAGGATGCCAAGCAGCCGCTTGCGCCGGACGCCCCGACCCTGCCCCCGCCGCCAGATCCATACGCCGATCGCCACGGCGGTGGCCAGCGCGACCAGGCCGAGGGTGCGATTCAGGTGCCCCAGGAAGCGATTGATTGCCCCCCATTCGGCGCCGAGCCGGACCCCGGCCCAGGTGAGGAATGCATACCAGAGGCCTGAGGCCACGGCGATCGGCAGCAGCGCCCGGACCGGCGGTAATTCCACCAACCCCACGAAGGGCGCCACGAAGGTGCGGAAACCGGGAAGCAGCCGGGCGAAGACGATGCCTGCCACACCAAATCGCAGGTACCCGCGCTCCATTGCGACGATGGCATCGCCCGGCAGAAGCCGCTGCCCGAGGCGGCTGGCCAGGAACCGGCGTCCGTAGCGTCTGGTGAGCCCGTAGACTCCCACCGAGCCGGCGAAGTTGGGAAGCCAGGCGACAAGCCAGACCGCTACCGGCGAAATCGTGGTGTGCTGAGTCAGGAAGCCGCCGAGCGCGACGGCGACATCTGATGGTGTCGGGGGAAAGACATTCTCGACGAGCGTCGAGAGGCCGATGACGAGGTAAACGGTGAGTGGCGAGAGCTCAGCGAGCCATGCCACGAACCGCTCCATCACGTCGCCTCCACCGTCGCTACGGCGATGACCGCGATTCCCTCCCCCCGTCCGACGAAACCCATGCCCTCGTTGGTCTTCGCCTTGAGCCCCAGACAGGCGACGGGAATGCCGCTGGCGCGGCTCAGCGCCTCGGCCATGGCCGGAAAGTAGCTCCCTAACTTGGGGCGCTCAGCGATCACGGTGATGTCGGCCTGCCGGGGCGTGAAGCCCCGGTAGCGCACCAGCTCCGCGGCCTGGTGCAGCAACGTGAGCGAATCGGCATCCTTCCACTGCGGATCGCTGTCGGGAAACAGCTGCCCGATGTCCCCCGCCGCCGCCGCACCCAGCAGCGCATCGGTGAGCGCGTGGGCCACGGCGTCCGCGTCGGAGTGGCCGGCCAGCCCCTTGTCGAAGGGAATGCGCTGTCCGCCCAGGATCAGCGGCCGCCCCGCCACCAGGCGATGCGAGTCATAGCCGATCCCGGTGCGGATCATCAGGCCGCGACAGTCGCGCTGGCGTCCACCATCGAGTAGTCCTGCCGCCGGCGCCGCGGCTCGAAGCCCGCGTCGCGGATCACCCGCTCCATCTCGGCGATGGTGCTCCGGTGCGTCGTACCGGCCGCGGACACGACGTTCTCCTCCATCATGAGGCTGCCGTAGTCGTTGGCCCCGAAGCGCAGCGCCACCTGCCCCACCTTGTGCCCCATCGTGACCCAGGACGACTGCAGGCTCGGCACGTTGTCGAGGACAATCCGGGCCACGGCGAGGGTCCGCAGGTAGGTGACGGCGTCGGTCTTCGGCATGCCCGACATCTCCGGGGTGCCCTCCGGCTGGAGCGGCCAGCAGATGAAGGCGGTGAATCCGCCCGTACGCGCCTGCACCTCCCGCACCCGGAAGAGATGCTCGATGCGGTCGGCGGCGGATTCGCCCATCCCGTACATCATGCTCACCGTGGTCCTCAGTCCCTGCCGGTGCGCCTCCTCCTGCACCCCGAGCCAGTCGTCGGTCTGTGCCTTCTTGGGCGCCACCCGCTGCCGCACCGCGTCTACCAGGATCTCGCCACCACCGCCAGGGATGCTGTCCAGCCCCGCCGCTCGCAGCTCCCGGATCACCTCCGCGACGGGCATCCGGAAGCGCTCGGCGAAGAACACCACCTCCGAGGGCGAGAACCCGTGGATGTGGATCCGGTGATGCTCCTTGATGTAGCGCATCAGGTCGAGATACCACTCGAACGGGATGTAGGGATTGTGGCCGCCCTGGATCAGGATCTGCACCCCGCCGAGATCCTTGCACTCGTCGATCTTGCGGCCGATCTGCTCGAAGCTGAGGACGTAGCCTTCCCCGTGCTTGGGCCGGCGCGCGAAGGCGCAGAACCCGCAGTCCGCGACACAGACGTTGGTGTAGTTGATGTTCCGGTCGATGATGTAGGTGACCACCGGCTCGGGGTGCAGCCGCCAGCGGACCCGGTCGGCGAGGTCGCCCAGTTCGAGCAGGCTGGCCCGCTCGTACAGGTCGAGCGCATCCCGGAATTCGCCGCTGCTTCGATCCACACCGCTCATGATGCCATGCCTCCGTGAAGGGCGACGTTCGCCGTCGCCCGGAACTACGCAGCCGTGATGAACGACAGCGAGCCGTCGGGCACCAGCCCGTCCTGGGCGAGCCGCCGGAAGAAGTCGGTCAGCCCGGCGAGATGCCGGTAGGAGAATCCGTAGTCGAGGTCGCCGAGGTAGGCTCGACAGACCTCCCGCGGAATGCCGGTGGTCGCCCAGGCCTGATCGGAGAGCAGGTCGAGGTGCCCGAGCCCCCACGTCCGCGATTCCAGCAGCCGCTCGTGCACTCGCCGCACCTCGACCTGGTCGGCGGAGCGCCGGGCGGCCCATACCGCGAAGACGAAGGGCAGCCCGGTCCACTGGTGCCAGGCCTCCCCCAGGTCCACCTGCACAGGATACGCGGCGGAGGCCGCAAGGAGGAGCGCCGCATCTCCAATCACCAGCACCGCTTCGTGGGGGAAGCCCGCGAGCGCGCCCAGGTCGGACGGCTCGGCACGGACCGTGGCGAATCGGGGTGCGACGCCCCAGCGGTGCCGGCAGAGGAGTTCGAGCAGCAGCACCGACGTCCGGGATGAGGAGGTCCGCAGCACCGTCGCGCCATCCAGCTCCGATACCGGCCGGCGCGAGAAGAGCTTGACGCTGTGCACCGGGCCGTCGCAACTGATCGCCAGGTCGGGCAGCAGGTGGTACGCTGCCGCGTCGCGCGCGTATTCGACGGCCGACACCACGCTCAGGTCGAGTTCCCCCGCCGCGAGCAGGTCGTTGAGATCAGCGGCCGTGGCGGACACCAGCTCGGCAGGCACCCCGACCAGGCCGCGGTCGATCGCCCCGTAGACCGGGTAGCAGTTGATGTAGGGAATCCGCCCGAGCCTCATGCGGCGTGAACCGCCGGCTGCCTCGCGCCCGGGCGGAGGGCCGGGTCCGGCTCGAGGTCGTCGAAACTCTCCCGGACCGCGCGATAGAGGCTGTCTCGCTCCACCGGCCGTCTCCCTGCCCCGCGGATGAGGTTCACCAGGTCCGCGTACTGCATGTGCATCTCGGTGGTGGCACCGGCCTCGTGGTAGATCCGCTCGTAGACGACCGTGCCCTCGACGTCGTCGCAGCCGAAGCTGAGCGCGATCTGCGACAGGAAGGGCGTCACCATCGGCCAGTGGGTCTTCATGTGGGGAATGTTGTCGAGGAACAGCCGGCCCACCGCGAGGTTCTTCAGGTCCTCGAAGCCGGTAGTAGCCGTCCCCACCCGACCCAGCTCCTCCCCCAGGTCGTTGTGATCGGGATGGTAGGCCAGCGGGATATAGGTCAGGAAGCCGCCGGTCTCCTCCTGCAGGTCGCGAAGCGCCGAGAGGTGTTCGATCCGGTCGTCTGCCGTCTCGACGTGACCGTAGAGCATTGTGCAGTTGGTTGGGATCCCCAGGCGATGCGCCTCGCGATGCACGGCGAGCCACTCTGCGCCGGTCAGCTTCCGCTCCGCGATCGTCGCGCGTACCGCCGTGGAGAAGACCTCGGCCCCGCCGCCTGGCAGCGAGGTGAGCCCCGCTTCCTGCATGGCGACGAGCACCTCGCGGACACTGAGCTTCTCGATGCGGGCGAGATGCGCGATCTCGACCGCCGTGAGCGCCTTGATGTGGACCTGCGGAAACCGCTCCCTGAGGCCGCGGATCATGTCGGTGTAGTAAGAGAGCGGCAGCTTCGGATGCAGCCCGCCAACGATATGGAACTCGCGGGTCGGCCCGTGCCTCGCCTGTTCCGCCTCGGCAAAGACCTCCTCGAGCGAGCGGGTGTACGCCCCATCCTCCTTGGGCATCCGGGCGAAGGAGCAGAACACACAGGTGTTCCGCAGCACGCAGACGTTGGTCGGATTGATATGCTGATTGGCGGAGAAGAAGACCCGATCCCCGTTGCGACGCTGATTGGCGTAGTCGGCGATCAGGCCGAGCCCGATCAGGTCGGAGGTCGCATACAGCGCACGGGCGTCATCGACATCGAGTCGGCGCTCGCCCAATACCTTTTCGGCGATAGGGCGAAGCGCCGTGTCACGGATCCGGCCCGGATCGAGGGAGACAGGCATCGTATGTCCTTGGCGGGGAGCCACTTACTGACGATGCCCTAATCTACCCCGAAGGCCTGCCGCGGTGCCAGTCCGGCCCCGGTTCAGGGGAGCCGGTCGAAGCTGATCACCGGGATCGCGTCGCCGGGGTAAGCGACGTGGATTCGCCCGGCGACCACGTCGACCCCCACACCTGCGCTCCAGAATTCGTTGCTGCCGCACCGGCCCGGGCAGCCCAGGCGACCCTCGAGTTGCAGGGTCGTGCCGTTGTAGACCATCAGTTCGAGGATGCCACTCGAGTCCGCGACCTGATACACCCGCTCCCTCACCGGATCCACTGCCAGCGCCCAGGCGACGAAGCCGCCGGGCACGACGGTGCCAGCGAGCCGCTGACCTGTGCTCGCCGTGAAGAGGGTCAGGCTGTCCGGATCGCCGGCAAGCTGAGAACGCGATCCCAGGTAGAGCCGGTCCGAGAGGGGCGAGAATGCGGCTCCCTGCGCATTGGCCAGCCCGACGGTGTAGGCGGTGTCGGCCGCCGTGGTGGAGAACACCGGAACCCGCCCGACCGTGGCAGAATTGAAGACGACGGCGACCCGATCCCCGGCGGAAGAGAAGGCGACCCGAAGTGGATCGGAGATCAGGCCCTGAGTGGATTGGATGGTCCCGGAGGGGCCGTCGAACTGCCAGCCATGACTGGTGAGCATCATCCAGAGAGTGTCGTTCACCTGGGTCACATGACGGAAGACCGTCGACCCTGCTGCAGGACCGAGATGGCTCGGTACGGGAAAGAGCTGCCAGACGCCGAACTGGTTCAGGCTGTCCCGCAGCACGAACCGGTCGGCCTGGTAGGACGCCAGCACCCCGAACGAGGTTTGCACCGGCCCGATTCCGCTGACGGTCGTGACCTGATCTGTCACGGGGTCGAGGATCGTGAGGCCGGTGGTTCCGGTCCCGTAGTGTTCGGCGACGAACACCAGCGGCGATACCCCGGGCGGCACCAGCGGCTCGTAGCCCATCCTGCCGGGGACTCTGCGCGCGGCGTGCAGCCCGTACAGCTGCACCTCGCCCACGCTGTCGCGCCGTGGGCCCTCCCGGAAGAGCGTCGTGGCACCGCTCGCGAAGATCGGCAGGGTGACTGCGAAGGTGGAATCGTCAACCCGGGCGGCGGTGAGCGTCTCGCCGGCCGCGCTGAACACCGGGGTCCCCGCTGCCGAAGTCAGCGACGCCGAACTCACCCGGACCGTGCCCCCGCTCCACTGGCTGGTCGGGGACAATGTGTAGGTCGCAGGAGCGGAAGGTTCGCTGCTGTCGTGACAGGCGGCAAGCAGGATGAGACAGGGTAGGAACCGCACGGCATGCATAGCCCCCCGGTCAGAACGCTTCGGCGGCACCAATACTCAGGCCGCGGGCGCCGAAACTCGTCAGCGTGTAGTCCACCCGGATGTTCAATGGGTCCGCGGGATTGATGTTGAATCGAAGCCCGGCCCCATAGGAGAACTTCAGCCGGTCCAGCGCGCCGACACCGGAGCTGCCGAAGACGTTGCCGGCCGCGCCGAACACCACGTACCCGAAACGCCCCTTGAGATGTCCCCGGTAGTCAGCCTGGGCCACCAGTTGATGCCGATCACGGAATCTGCCCAGATATACGCCACGCATCAGCACCTGGGAAGTGGTCCCGCCTAACATCGCCATCGACTGGATCGGCACCTCGGCACCGTTGAACTGGCCATACGCCGCCAGCGCGATCACATCCCGCCCGCGGCGGACCGGGAGATAGTCCCGGGCATCGAAGGCAAAGGACGTGTAGTGAAAATCGCTGCCCAGGAACGAGGCGTACCGGATCAGCTCGGCCGACAGGAAATGGCCGCTGATCGGTGTGGTCACCGAGTTGCGCGAATCAAGTTGCAGTGCCAGTCCGAGACCTGAACTCACCCCACCCTTCCCGCCCGGCAGTCCCGACGGAATCTGGCCGGGAAATTGCCACTTTACCTGTGAGTACGAGGAGACCCGATACTCGACGCCGAGGGAAAACGCCCCGCGGACCCGGCGCAGCACCCGCGCGTCCGTCGCCAGAAAGTGCTGTTCGAGCAGGTTGGTGTCTGCCGCCGTGGTGCCCGGCCCGATCCCGTAATAGAAAGCGGGGAAGTATCCCACTGCCACGCCACCAGCCACCCACCACCGGTTTCTCGGCAGGTAGAGGCTGGCGGCGGTGGAGGCAACCCACTGGCCCTTGGTCGTGTAGGCCCCGTTACCGGCCAGATAGGACGCCCGCGTCGCCGTGTCCGACCGAGCCCCCGGCCACTTGAACTGGTAGCCGCCCCCCACCCCGATCTGCAGCCTGGTCTGTGGGGCATAGGTGAGATATGGCAGTACCAGCAACCGCCCCCGATACGGGCGCGTCGCGGCGGGGGGAGCGGGCGCCGAATCCACCTGGGCGTGAAGCACGACTGGAATCAGCGGGAGCAGCCTGGCGAGCCATGGGAAGAGATGCCGCACTCAACCTCCGGCCGGCAGGAAGCCCCCGGTGCCAGGACCGGTGTCCGCCGTCGGCAGGAACTGCGGGGCCCGTCGATGCCGGGTGGCCTGCTCGAAAGCATACCCGAGGCGCAGCAGCGTCGGCTCGCTCCACGCCCCGGCAAAGAACGAAATCCCCACCGGGAGTCCGCAGATGAACCCACCGGGGACGCTGATATGCGGGTACCCGGCCACCGCGGCCGGGGTCGTGACGGAACCGGTGAAGTGGTCGCCGTTGACGAGATCGATCGGCCAGGCCGGATTGCCCGTGGGCGCGACCAGCGCATCCAGCCGGTGTTTCGCCATGACCAGGTCGATCCCCTCGTCGCGCCACAGCCTTCGACAGCTCGCCAGGGCACGCCGGTACGCCGGCGAGGTCAGTGGCCCTTTCTTCTGGGCCACGAGCATCGTCTCCTGGCCGAAGAACGGCATCACCCGCTCCCGCTCCCGTTCATTGAAGGCGATGACCTCTTCAAGGGTCTTTACCGGGGCAGCAGGCCCCAGGCCGGCAAGATAGGCATTGAGCCCCGCCTTGAACTCGTAGTACAGGACCTCGCCCTCCGCAGCCCCGTTGTCCGCCGCGTGGGGGAGATCGACTGGATCGAGAATCACCGCTCCCAGCGACCGCATCACCTCCAGCGCCTCGTTGAACAGCCGGTCGACCCCGTCGTGATATCCCGTGAACACCTTGCGGGTGACTCCGAGCCTCGCCCCCTTGAGTCCCTGTGGATCGAGGAACCGGGTGTAGTCGGCGACGATGTGTGCACTGCTCGCCACGGTTGCGGGATCCCGGGGATCCACTCCGGTCAGTGCCGAAAGCAGAATCGCCGCGTCCCTGACTGTCCGGGTGAGCGGTCCAGCGGTGTCCTGGGTCTGCGAGATCGGGATGATGCCGCTGCGACTCACCAGTCCCACGGTCGGCTTCAGTCCGACGAGTCCCACGGTCGATGCGGGACAGGTTATGGACCCGTCCGTCTCGGTGCCGATTCCCGCCGCGGCGTAACTCGAACTCACTGCGCCGCCCGTCCCTGAGCTCGACCCACAGGGAGTGCGGTCGAGGGCGTAGGGATTCTTCCCCTGACCACCCCGACTGCACCAGCCGCTCGAGGATCGTGGAGAGCGGAAGTTCGCCCACTCGCTCATGCTGGTCTTGGCCAGGAGCACCGCTCCCGCGGCACGCAGCCGCCCAGCCAGAACGGCGTCCTGACTGGCCCGCGAACCCTCCAGCGCGAGCGACCCGGCCGTCGTGGTCATCTGGTCGGCGGTATCGATGTTGTCCTTGAGGACGACCGGAATCCCATGCAGCGGGCCCCGGACTCGACCCGCCGCCCGCTCGCGGTCGAGCCCCTCGGCGATCGCGAGAGCTTCGGGGTTGGTTTCGAGCACGTGCCGAAGGGTGGGACCGGCGCGGTCGAGCTCGGCGATCCGGGCCAGGTACCGAGTGACCAAGTCCCGCGATCCCCAGCGTCCTGACTCCATGCCGACGCGGAGCTCATCGATAGACAGCTCCTCCAGCTCAAAGCCCGGCACCCGCATTGTCGGGTTTTTTGTTGAAAAGATACGTGGTGCAAGGCCGCCAGGATGGCCGACCGATCCGGCAGCACCAATCGCAGCGCCGCTTGCGGCGAGGAACGCACGACGGGATAGCCCTGTGGTTCGTTCAGGGGAAGTTCGGTCACCGCCCATCGGACGCCTCCATGCGAAGGTTCTCATTCAAGTTGCGGTACTCTGCGGTCCCCTGGGCGGAAGGAGCCTCCCGGGCGGCAAGGCTAACGCCCGGTGACCTCAAGTAACTTGGCAAGTCAAACACCAATGTAAAGAGTGTAAACACAAGCATATACACCTATGCATATGATCTGCTTTCGAGGCTGCTACGCGCTGCTGCATAGAATTTCCACACTTGGTTGCCCCGCCAGCTTCGCAGGCACGTAAACTGTAGGTCATTCCCGGGCTGGGGTCAGATCTACCGATTGGGGGAGCATGTACCGCATCAGGCTGGCCTCCGGGGAAGAGGCTGTCTACCGAACAGCCGAAGAACTCGCCAAGGCGGTGAGCTCCGGGGTGGTCAGTGACACCGCGGAAATTTTCCACAAGTCAGCCGAGCGCTGGCTGCCGATCAAACTCCACCCCGACTACCGTGCGGTGGTGACGGGAAAGCGGTCGGCCCTCCCCTCACCGCCAGCCCCCGCCCCAGCCCCCGCTCCTCCAGCTGCGGTAATGCCTCGAGTCACCCCGATCGACCAGGGTCCTGGGCGGCCTGAACCCACGAAAGCGAACCCTCGCGCTCAACCCGTCGTGCTGGCGCCCGTGGCCGTGGCACCCGACCCCACCCCGACCGCCCAGCCCGCCCCGGAACCACGTCCGGCACCGCCCCCCGTCTCGGCGAATGCCGAGGGAACGAGAGCCCGCAAGCTTCGGGTCATGCTCGCGCTGGCGCTTGGCATCGCAGTGATCGCGGTGGTCGGTGGCGGCGCCATCCTGGCATGGCCCCGAGTGGGAACCTGGCTGGCCCAACACCGGAGCTCCCCGCCACTGGCGGAAGGCATGCCCCCGGTCACGCAACCAGGCAATTCCGACTCCGGGGGGACTACCCAGTCTGACCCGTTCCCGGTCCCCGCCGGGGCGGCGAGCAGGCGTCTGGACTCCCTGCCCACGACTTATCCCTCACCCTCGGCCCCGCTCTCGCTTGCCCCCGCAGTTCGGGATTCCAGTGCCGAGCCTGATCGGCAGGAGACCAGGGTCTCCCGACTTACGGCCACCCGGGCCGCGATGCCGAGCTATTTCGAGGCGTATGCGGACGCGCGCTCGGAGATGGATGACGGCTTCGACTACGTCAGTTTCCGTCGGGTGTTCGCCCCGTCAAGATTCGCCGCCCCCGACAGTATTCGGGCCGCCCGGCGGATGATCGCGGCGGCCGGGAACATCCTCAGGGTCTACCGCGGTCGCGAAGTCATGCTCGAGCAGACCTACCGGCCGGACGACCCGGGCGGTCGCGGATCGCTGCGTGAGCCGTTCGAGACGGCCGAGGCCGCACGGTCGCTGATCTCGGACACGGACAGCCTCTTCGGATTGCTGGTAAGCCAGCAGGGGCGGTTCAGCTACGCCAACCAGTCGCTGCGCTTCCAGGACGCTCGCATCACCCGGAGCTACAACCAGCTCCGGGGAGAGATCCTCAATACCCTTCGAGCCTGGCGCGACTCGACCGATGCGACCAACCGCGTCACCCTGCCCCGTCTGCTCCGAGCCTTCGGCGAGTCTCTTCCCCCGGTGGCCAGATAGCCCCTGGAAGGCCTCAGCCGCGCTCCCGGCAACCCGGTCTTGCCGCTATACTGTTCGTTCATGTTCCGCATCAGACTCAGCTCCGGTGAAGAAGCCGTCTACCGCACCGTCGAGGAGCTGGCCCTCGGCGTCCAGAGCGGGGTGGTCTCTCCGGAAGCACAGATCTTCCACGCGCGGACCCACCAGTGGCTCCCGATCGCCGCCCACCCCGAGTACGAGCAGGCGAGGGCGCGGGCGGAGGTCCTCACGGCCACAAGCGACCCGGGGCCGCCGCCGCTTCCGGCCCTGCTTGAGGCGGCCGGCGGCCCGACGGTTCCGATCTACCAGATGTTTTCCCGGAGCGCCCGCGAGCTGGCGGAGCGGCAGCGCCCCCGCTGGGTCATCCCGGCCGTCAGCACTCTTGTGGGTCTGATGTTCCTCGCCGGTGTGCTGTTCGTCCTCCTGCCGGAGAGCCCCTCGACCGACGAAGCGACCCGGATCGCCGGCCCCGATCGGGGGCCGATGTCGCGCCACGTCGCACCGATCGCCGCTGAGAGCATTCAGGCTGCCCGCTATGCTCCCGAGAATCTGGAAACCCGGATGGCCCGTTCCGTGGACAGCAGCCGGCGGGAGTTCGCCGGAGCGACCCGGGAGCTGGACCTGAATCAGCTGCTGAGTCCCGACCGGCTGCAGGATGGGCTGGGCGTGCAGACCGCTCGTTACGCGCTCGCCGCGTTCGATTCGAGCCTGGCCGCGTACCGGGTCGGGCAGCGCCGGCTGGACTCGATCTACCGCGACTCGGCCCGGGCACTTCAGCGCGGGGGCGCCTGGTCCCAGGCCGACCTGCAGCGTTGGAACCAGCTGGTTCCCCGCGCCGAACCCGCCGGGGCCGCGGACCGGGTCGACACGCTCATCGCCAACCTCGATCGCATCTACGCCCTGCTGCTGGCCTCACAGGGCGCGGTCAGAGTCACCCCGACCTCGATCCGCTTCGCCGACCCGGAGGCCGGCACAACCTACGACGGGCTTCGAGCGAGCCTCTTGCGAGACGCATCCGTCCGGCCCCCTCCCGGCGAACGGCTCCCCGAACCATTGGCCCTGCTGCTCGAGGGGCTGAGCGCCGGCGAATTGCCTCCCCGGGTGCTCCGCTAGGCTCCCGCCGGCGCCGGCCCCAATCGCTGGGCCTTCCTGCCACTCCGTTCCATGGGCTTCTCAAGCTCGACCTGATGACTGTCGAGTACCCTCCAGAGATCGACCGACCGCTCCGCGAGCTCGGCCGCGGCGGTCGCCAGCGCTTCGCTGGCCCGGACCTGCCGCACGTTGGTCTCCATGTCTTCGGCGTCCCAGCCGCGCGAATGCGCGATGAATGGGAACTGGGGGAAGAGGAACCCCAGCTCCCCCCAGAAGGTGAGCAGCTGCCCCGCCACGCCCTGCACGTTGTCCTGGCCCCCGGTGATGATGAACGCGGCCACTTTCCGGCCGATCAGGCACCGGTTATGGATCGTCATCTGATTCTGGATGCAATTGAGCCGTTCCGCCATCCGGTAATACAGGGCCGAAGCCTGGCCCCAGCGGATCGGCGTCGCGAGCAGGAGAACGTCCGCCCACTGCACCAGGCCCTCGTACACGGGTGTGAGCTGGTCTTCCGGGTCCCGTTCGGTGATGGCGCAGGGCCAGGTACAGGCCTGGGCCGACTTGGAGTAGTTGCCCTCGCAGGCCCGGAACCGGAGATCGCTGAGCCGGATCAACCTCGTCTCGGCACCAAGTCTGGTGCGGGCGTGCTCGACAGCGACCTCGAGCAGGTGGTCCGAAGTCGAGAAGCGCGGATTGCCAGCGTCCATCGCGGTAGTCGAGATGCCGAGCACCCGCGGGGGCGCGCCGAGGGGGCGGGGAGCGATCACGGTGAGGGGGTGCGGGTCGTGCCGCACCAGGTGCCGCGGCGTGACCGGATCGGTATCCAGGTACACACCGTCCGGTCGCTCCTCGATGGCGAAAACCGGGACTGACTCTTCTTCGTAACCGGCGGGGCCCCGGCCGGTGATCACGCTGTACTCCCAGGCGTGCCAGGGACACATCACGTACTCCCCCCGCACCTGCCCCTCGCACAACGGGCCGCCCTTGTGGTTGCAGCGGTTTCCGATGGCGCGGAACCGTCCGTCGTGGAAGAACAGGGCGATCTGCTGACGGTCCAGCTTCAGGGCGCAGGGGACCTGTGCAAGCAGTTCGTCACGCTCGCCCAGACGATGCCATTGGGACATGCGGGAACTCTCCTGATGCGGTCGCCGGGAGGTTACGTCGCCATCGGCGGAAAGGCGAGGGGCCCGTCCGGAGCAGCTCCGGTCCGGGCCCCTGCGCATTCCGATCCCACCCGATCAGGGGACGAACCGACGCACGGCGAGGGTGACGTTGTGCCCGCCGAAGCCAAACGAGTTCGAGATGGCCACATCGACCTGGCGCTCGATCATCCGGTTGGGGACGCAGTCCAGGTCGCACTCGGGGTCGGGCGTGAACTGATTGGTGGTGGGCGGAATCTTGCCCGTAGTTGCGACCAGCATCGAGACTGCGAACTCGAGCGCGCCCGCCCCGCCCAACAAGTGCCCCGTCATCGACTTGGTGGAGGCGAAGATGAGTTTCCTGGCGTGCTCCCCGAAGACCGCCTTGACCGCCTGGGTCTCCGCCACGTCCCCCTGCGGCGTGGAGGTGCCGTGGGCGTTGATGTACCCGACACTCGTGGGTGCGATCTGGCCGTCGGCGAGACACATCTTCATGGCGCGCTGGGCGCCCTCGCCCTCGGGGGCCGGTGCCGACATGTGGTAGGCGTCACCGCTCAACCCGTACCCGATGACCTCCGCCAGAATCGTGGCGCCGCGGCGCTGGGCATGCTCCAGACTCTCCAGCACCACGACGGCGCCGCCGTCTCCGAGCACGAACCCGTCGCGGTCCTTGTCAAAAGGGCGGCTGGCCGTCGCCGGGTCATCGTTGCGCGTCGACATGGCCTTCATGTTCGAGAAGGCCGCGACCGTCAGTCCGGTGATGGCCGCCTCCGACCCGCCGGTCACCATGGCATCGGCGGTACCGGCGCGAATCAGGTTGTACGACTCCCCGATCGCATGGGCCGACGACGCGCAGGCGGACACCGTGGCATAGTTGGGTCCCTTGAGCCCGTAGCGCATCGAGACCAGCCCGGGGGCCATGTTCGCGATGAACATCGGCACGAAGAACGGGGAGACCCGATCGGGCCCCTTGAGGACGTAGGCGGTACAGTTGTCCTCATAGGTCTGCATGCCTCCGATCCCGCTGCCGAGGATGACGCCGACGCGGTTCGGATCGGGCACCTTCCCCTCCAGCTGCGCCTGGGTCATCGCCTGGTGCGCGGCGCCGAGCGCGAACTGCGCGAACAGGTCGAAGCGCTTCGCCTCTTTCCGGTCGATGTACTTGAGCGGGTCGAAGCCCTTCACTTCGCAGGCAAATCGAACACTCAGGCGAGCCGGATCGAACTTGGTGATGGGACCAGCCCCGGACCGGCCTGCGAGCAGGCCGGTCCAGGTCGAATCCACATCGGGGCCAAGCGGAGTGACCAGCCCGATGCCGGTCACGACGACACGATGGGCCAAGTTACTTCCCGAGCTTCTCGTGGAGGTACTTCAGCGCATCCCCGACGGTGCGGAGCTTCTCGGCTTCCTCGTCCGGGATATCGATGTCGAACTCCTTCTCGAATGCCATGACGAGCTCGACGGTGTCGAGGCTGTCCGCGCCGAGATCCTCCATGAAGCTGGCCTCGTTCGTGAGCTTCTCGCGCTCGACGCCGAGCTCCTCGACGATGATGTCCTTGACGCGGTCTTCGACGTTGCTCATGACGTTCCTCGAGAGAGGGGGTTGAGTGGTGTGCCCGCTAGACGGCGAGTCCGCCGTCGACAACGAGCACCTGTCCGGTAATGTAAGCGGCGAGATCGGATGCCAGAAAGAGCACGGCGCCAGCCACGTCCTCGGGCCGGCCGAACCGGCCCAGCACGATGCCGCCCAACATGGCCGCACGGGCCTCCTCGGGCAAGGCACCGGTCATGTCGGTCTCGATGAACCCCGGGGCGACGGCGTTCACCAGCAGCCCCCGGCTGCCATACTCCCTGGCCACCGACTTGGTAAATCCGATCAGGCCCGCCTTGCTCGCCGCGTAGTTGGCCTGGCCCTTGTTGCCCGTGATGCCGATGATGCTGGCGATGTTGATGATCCGTCCGCTGCGGCGCTTCATCATGCCCTTGAGCACCGCCTTGGTGGTCAGGAACGCGCCCTTGAGGTTTGCCTGCATGACCTCATCCCACTCCGCTTCGTTCATCCGCAGGAGCAGGTTGTCCCGGGTGATCCCCGCGTTGTTGACCAGGATATCCACCGGCCCGAGCGCCTTCTCCGTCGCAGCCACCGCCGCGTCGATCTGGGCGGCCTGGCAGACATCGCACGCGACCCCGACCGCGCGCTCACCCAACTCGGCCGCGACCGCTTCGGCCCTGGCCAGGTCCCGACCGACGACCGCGACTCTGGCGCCCGCCAGGTACAACGTGCCCGCCACCGCTCGGCCGATGCCCCGGGTGGAGCCGGTGACGAACGCGGTCTTGCCCGCGAGATCGATCATCGCAGTCATCGAGCGTCAGTCCTCGCCGGTCTGGAGGAACTTCTCGACTTCGTCCGCGGTGCCGAGCGTCAGGG
This sequence comes from uncultured Gemmatimonadales bacterium, assembly GCA_963825065.1. Taxonomy (GTDB): domain Bacteria; phylum Gemmatimonadota; class Gemmatimonadetes; order Gemmatimonadales; family GWC2-71-9; genus JADJOM01. Next base: position 2,878 of record CAWGRU010000018.1, on the reverse strand, counting down.
TCGCTGCGCCAGGCACGATGCGCTTGACCAGACCGCTCAGCACGTTGCCCGGCCCGACCTCCACGAATCTGGCGCCCGGGGCCAGCGCGGCGGCGCACTGCATGCAGGCCACCCAGCGGACCGGGGCCGTCAGCTGTTCGGCCAGCAGGCGCCGAGCCTCCGCCGCACTGGACGCCGTGGTGGCCGTTGCATTCGCGATGATCGGCACCGCCGGGTCGCGAAACGGCGCGGCCGCCAGCGCTTCGGCGAGCCCGGCGACCGCCGGCTGCATCAGCGGCGAATGAAATGCTCCGCTGACCTTGAGCCCGATCACCCGCTTGGCGCCGCGCGCCTTGCACCCCTCACCCGCGCGCTCGACCGCGGCCGGATCCCCGGAGAGCACGGTCTGATCCGGCGCGTTGAGGTTGGCGGCCACCACCACCTCCGCGCCGCTCGAGGCCTCGGCACAGGCGGCTTCGACCTGGTCGGTCACCAGCCCGAGTACCGCCGCCATCGCCCCCGGGCGGCTGGTACCCGCCTCGTACATCAGCTCACCCCGGCGGCGGACCAGCCGGGCGCCGGCCTCGGCACTCAGGGCCCCGGCCGTGACATAGGCACTGTATTCGCCCAGGCTGTGTCCGGCTGCGGCCTTGACCCCGGCCCGCAGCCGGTCGCCGGCCACCGCCCACACCGCGGCGCTGTGGGCGAGAATCGCCGGCTGGGTGTTGTGGGTCAGGGTGAGTTCGCTCTCCGGCCCCTCCCACATGATCCGGGACAGCGCAACGCCGAGGGCGGCGTCGATCCGTTCAAAGGTCTCCCGCGCAGCCGGAAACCGCTCCGCGAGATCCTTGCCCATCCCGACCCTCTGGGCCCCCTGCCCGGGACAGATCAGGACATTCACCACCGGATGACCGCGCTGCCCCAGGTGAACCCGGCGCCGAAGGCGACCAGCAGGACCAGCATCCCGGGCTTCAGTCGCCCGCTCGCCTCCGCCTCACCCAGCGCCATGGGGATCGAGGCGGCCGAGGTGTTGCCGTAGCGATCGACCGTGACCATGACCTTCTCCCGCGGGATGCCGGCGTGCTTCGCGGTCGCATCGATGATCCGGATGTTGGCCTGATGCGGGACCAGGAGATCGAGATCATCGGGCGTGATCCCCGCGCGGCGAATGGCTTCGTCGCAGGCTTCTGCCATGGTGAGGACCGCATGCTTGAAGACCTCGCGGCCCGCCATCTTCATGTAGTGGGACCGCTCGCGGACGATCTTCTCGCTGATCGGGTGGGCCGACCCGCCGCTGGGCACGTAGAGCAGGTCGGCCAGCCGGCCGTCCGACTTGATGAACGACGACAGCAGCCCGCGGGTGGCGCCGGCCGCACTCGGAGACAGGACTGCGGCGCCCACACCGTCGCCGAAGAGGATCGCCGTCGAGCGATCCTGCTGGTCGGTGATGCAGGTGAGTTTCTCGCCGCCCACGACGAGAATGTGCCGTGCCTGGCCACTCGACATCAGTCCCTCGGCGACCGTGAGCCCGTAGATGAACCCGGAACAGGCGGCGCCGATATCAAATGCCGCCGCCTTCTCTGCCCCGATGAGCGCCTGCAGGTAGCAGGCGGTCGACGGCAGGATATGATCCGGTGTCGCGGTCGCGACGATGATCGTGTCGAGATCGGCGGCCGAAAGGCCGGCCCGGCCGAGCGCCATCAGCGACGCGCCCCGGGCCATGGTCGCGACGGTCTCGTCATCCGCGGCGAAGCGCCGCTCCCGGATGCCGGTCCGCTCGACGATCCACTGGTCCGACGTCTCGAGTCGCGCTTCGAACTCGCGGTTGGTCACGACCCTGGCGGGCACGTGCACTCCCAGCCCGGCGAGATACGCGATGGGTCGTTGCATCAGGCGCGGGACTCCGATTCCCGGCGAGCGAAGTTCGCCTCGATGTGCGCGCTGAGATTGTGTGCGACCGCCTGGGAGGCGATGCGGATCGCGTTCTTGAACGCGTTCGGCGTGGAGGAGCCGTGACAGATCACGGCGACGCCTTTCACTCCGAGCAGCGGCGCACCGCCGTACTCCGAATAATCAAGATGCTGGAAGACCCGCTGGATGCCCTGCCGCTGCAGCACCTCGGGGTCTTCCCGCTTCACCAGCCTGACGATCAGGCGAGCGAACGACTCGTAGAACTTGAGCACGATGTTGCCGACGAAGCCGTCGCATACGACGATGTCGATCATGCCGACCCGCGGATGCCCCGCGACGATGTCCCGGCCCTCGATGTTGCCGACGTAGTGCAGCCCGGCCGCCTGCTTGAGGAACGCGTGCGCTTCCTTGGCGGCGGCGTTGCCCTTCTCGTCCTCTTCGCCGACGTTCAGCAACCCCACCTTGGGATCCGGGCGCCCCAGCACGTCCTGCATGTAGATCGTGCCCAGCCAGGCAAAGCCGAGCAGCTCCCGCGGGGAGCAGTCGACGGTCGCGCCCGCGTCGAGGACGAGGACCGGCAGCTCCGCCGAGGGGAAGAGCGTCGCCACCGTGGCACGCTCGACCCCGGGGTGAAGCCCGAGCAGGATGGTAGAGCCCACCAGCACGGCGCCGGTATTGCCCGCCGAGACGAACGCATCCGACGCGCCCGTCTTCTGGAGCCCGAGCCCGATCGCCAGGCTCGAATTCGGCTTCTTCCGCACGGCGGCGAGCGGTTTCTCCTCCATCCCGATCACGTCCGGCGCATCGTGCACCTCGATGCGGGAGCGATCGACGCCATGATGCCGCGCCAGCTCAGCCTCGATGGCCTCCCGGCGCCCCACCAGCTGGATGAGGAAGCCCGCCGGCAGCTGAGTCAGGGCCTGGACCGCACCCTCGACTTCGGCCTGCGGGGCGTGATCCCCCCCCATGGCGTCGAGAGCGATGCGGA
>CAWGRU010000017.1:0-217305 GCA_963825065.1 uncultured Gemmatimonadales bacterium | reverse complement strand
TGGCGCGCTTTGCTATTCATTTTTCCTGATCACATTTTTGTATGTGATTGGATTTCTGGCTGACGCGCCGTTCTTGCCGAAGACAGTCGATCGCGCGATGGCGTTTACGCCACCGTTGATGGCCGTTTTGATCAATGGCGCACTGCTGACGCTGTTCGCTGTTCAGCACAGCGTGATGGCTCGCCCCAGCCTTCAAGCGCGCCTGGACCAAGATCGTGCCGGCCTCGCTCGAGCGCAGCACTTACGTGTTGTTTGCGACACTCGCAGTGTCGCTACTCATCTGGCAGTGGCGGCCGATCACCGACACAGTGTGGAGCGTGACATCGCCAACGGCGATCGTCGCGCTCTACGCGTTGCAAGCGCTCGGTTGGGCCGTGCTGCTGCTCGCCACTTTCCTAATCAACCACTTTGAACTGTTTGGGCTGCGCCAAGTGTTCGCGTCCATGCTCGGCCGCGCCATCCCCGAAACCCAATTCCACACGCCGCTGCTCTACAAGCACGTGCGCCATCCGCTCTATCTCGGCTTCGTCATCGCCTTTTGGTCCGCGCCCCACATGAGCGTCGGCCATCTGCTCTTCGCCATTGGCGGGACCGGCTACATCCTGGTCGGCATCTTCTTCGAAGAGCGCGATCTGGTTGCGCACTTCGGCCAGAAGTATCGCGACTACCAAAAGCGCGTGCCGATGCTGTTGCCGATCGTCGCCAAGCACGACTGATCTCACGCCATCCCCGAAACCGGCCGCAGCTTACGCGGTTAAACACTGCGGGAGGGTCATGGAGAGAGAGCGTCATGCCACGCGGCGACAAGTCCAGTTACACCGACAAACAAAAGCGCCAAGCCGAGCACATCGAAGAGGGCTACGAAAAACGCGGCACGCTGAAGAACGAAGCGCAAAGTCGCGCCTGGGCGACTGTGAATTCCGCAACCGGCGGCGGTAAGAAGTCCGGATCCGGCCGCGACAAGAAATCCAACACCCGCGCATCGAGAGAGGCGGCCGCCTCGGCGGCGTTGCCTCGGCTAAGCGCTCGAAAGCCGCCAAAAGCAAATCGGCTAAGAAGGCTGCCGCAACCCGCAAGCGCCGCTGACGGCGCGTCATTCTGTTGCCAAGCCCTCCGTGCTCCGCTCAAGTGGCGCCGAGCGCGGAGGCGGCATGTCAGACATCACCATTCCAAACAATATCGCTTCGACGCTCGTCACTTCGTTCGCCTACGCATCAAACGAAATTTTTGACGCCTATCGCTGGCTGCGCGCCAACAATCCGTTGGGCGTCGCCAAGGTCGAAGGCTTCGATCCGTTCTGGGCGGTCACCAAGCACGCCGACATTCTCGAAATCAGCCGCAACAACGCGCTCTTCCCGAGCGCGGTGCGCGCGACGACGCTGACCAACCAGGAAGCCGATGCGCGCGCCCGCGCCATCACCGGCACGCCGCACCTCGTGCGCTCGCTGGTGCAAATGGATGAGCCGGATCACATGAAGTACCGGCTGCTCACCCAGGCCTGGTTCATGCCGCAGAGCGTGAAGAAGCGCGAAGCCGACATCCGCGCGCTCGCGCAAGGAGGCAACAGCGCACTTCGCGTCGCTTCCCGGCCAGTGCGATTTCGTGAAGGACGTCGCGCTGCACTATCCGCTGCAAGTGGTGATGAACATTCTCGGCGTGCCGTCCGAAGATCTGCCGCGCATGTTGCGGCTCACCCAGGAGCTGTTCGGCGCCTCCGATCCCGACACCCAGCGCTTTCAAGCCGCGCTGACCACCGAGCAATACGTGCAGCTGCTGATGGCGGTGCTGCAGGACTTCACCGACTTATTTCGAAGCCATCAGCGCCGACCGTCGCGCCAATCCGCGCGACGACCTCGCCACGCTCATCGCCAACGCCGAGATCGACGGCCAGCCACTGCCGCCGTTCGAAGCCACCGGCTACTACACCATCATCGCCACCGCCGGCCACGACACCACCTCGTCGTCCACCGCCGGCGCCATGTGGGCGCTCGCCACCGTGCCGGGTTTGCTCGAACGCGTCCGCGCCGACCCCGCGCTCATTCCCGATCTGATCGAAGAGGCGATCCGCTGGACGACGCCGGTGAAGACCTTCATGCGCTCCGCCAGCGCCGACACCGAATTGCGCGGCCGCAAGATCAAGCAGGCGATTGGCTGATGCTCTGCTACGCCTCCGGCAATCGCGACGAAGAGGTGTTCGCGAACCCCGACACGTTCGACATCGACCGCACGCCCAACCGCCAACTCGCCTTCGGCTACGGCGCGCACCTCTGCCTCGGCCAGCACCTCGCGCGCCTGGAAATGCGCATCCTCTACGAAGAGCTGCTCCCCAAACTCAAAAGCGTCCGCCTCGACGGCGACCCGCGCTACGTCGAGAGCTATTTCGTGACGGGCCTGAAGAGCCTGCCGATCAGGTTTGAGTTGACGTGAGATTGGCGATCAAGCGCGGCGCCATTTTCCGAAATCGTCAAAGGTGGTCCGCGTCCCTCACCGCATCGGCGAAGGCCCGCGGCGCTTCTTGAGGGAGGTTGTGACCGATTCCGCCCCCAATGTTTCGATGCGCATATCTGCCGGTGAATTTTGCAGCGTAGGCGGCAGGCGGCGGATGCGGCGCGCCGTTGGCGTCGCCTTCCATCGTAATGCTCGGCACGGTGACGGTGGGCGCCGTGGCGAGGCGCCGTTCATACTCATCGTACCGCGGCTCGCCCTCAGCGAGGCTGAGTCGCCAGCGATAATTGTGGATGACGATAGCGACGTGATCGGGATTGGCGAACGCCGCCGCGCTGCGGTTGAAGGTGGCGTCGTCGAAATTCCAGCGCGGGGAGGCGGTGCGCCAGATCAACTTCGCGAAGTCATGCGTATGCTGTTGGTATCCAAGCCGGCCGCGTTCGGTGGCGAAATAGAATTGATACCACCATTGCAGTTCGGCTTCGGGTGGTAGGGGCGCACGTCCTGCGGCCGGATTGCCGATCAGATAGCCGCTTACCGACACCATCGCCTTGCAACGCTCTGGCCAAAGCGCCGCGACGATGTTGGCGGTGCGTGCGCCCCAATCGAAGCCGGCGATGACCGCCTGCTCGATGTGCAGCGCGTCCATGAAAGCGATGGTATCGAGCGCGATCGCGGCCGGTTGGCCGTTGCGCACCGCACTTTCCGACAAGAAGCGCGTCGAACCATAGCCGCGCAAATAGGGAATGAGCACGCGATAGCCGCGCGCCACCAGCAACGGCGCGACGTCGACGAAACTGTATATGTCATATGGCCAGCCGTGCAGCAGCAGCACGGGCGGCGCGTGTGCTGCGCCGAGTTCCACGTAGCCGACACTCAACGCGCCGGCGTTGATCTGCTTCGGCGCGGCGAAGGCCGCCGGTGTGTCTGTTTGCACGGTCGCGCTCCGTCGCGTTTGCGCCCGCGCTAGTCTCGGCGACAGCGACGCCAAGCGTGGCTGCGCCGATAAGGGTGCGTCGGCTCAACTGGGAAATTGGTTTAGTCATGATGCACCTGCTGGTCGGAGGTGAAGACGCGCGCATCAGCGCGGGGCCGAGAGTAGGCTACCATCGCGCGGTCGAAAAATGTGATCGAAATGTACTAAGTATTACTGGCGTTATTCGCTTACCGAGCGCAGGGTGAGATCGGACATCCGGCTTGAACGAAATCGTACGAACCGCGCCACGATTACATCGGCGGCGATGCGAACGTGCGCCGACCTGCTCGAAGGCGAGGTCTGGATCCCCGAGCGGCACCGGCGGAGGTGGGCCGGATCTCCCGGGGAAATCCTGAGGATCGCCTCGACGTCCTAAGCGAGACCTCGGCCTCGCGATAGACGTTGATGATGTTGCCCAGCTCCTGCAGCGGGCCGAAGATGAAGAACGAAATAGATGAACAGCGAGAAGAACTGGCCCACGCTGATCTGCTGATCGTAGATCAGGTACATGATCACGAAGAGGATCGTGGTCCGCAGGAAATTGACCACCGTCCCCGGACGGGCTCAGGCTCCGGATGTACTTCACCTTCTTGAGCTCGAGCCTGAGGATCTTGGCGGTGGTGCCGTTGAGCCGCGTGCACTCCTGCTGGAGAGGCCGCAGGTCTTCACCAGCTCGATATTGCGCAGCGATTCGGTGGTGGCGCCGGCGAGCGCGGTGGTCTCCGCCACGATGGTCTTCTGGACCGTCTGACCTCGCGGCCGAGGGTGCTGCTCACCCAGCCGATGATGGGGATCGTGGCGAAGTAGATCGGCGCGATGATCCAGTGCACGCTGATGGCGTAGATCGTCACGAAGATGATGCCGACCAGGGTGGCGAAGAGGATGTTGATCGAGGCGGAGATCAGCTTCTCGACATCCGACCGTACTTTCTGCAGCACGCCGAGGGTCTGTCCGCTCCGCGGTCCTCGAAGACCGCGTAGGGCAGCTCCAGCGAGTGGGCCAGCCCGTCGTAGTACATCCCGGGCTCCGACCTGCTGGGTGATGAGATTGATGAAATAGTCCTGGAAGTTCTTGGCGACCCGCGACACGAACGTGGCGCCGATCATCAGCAGCAGCAGCAGGCTGATTCCCTTGGCGAATTCGAGCGCGGTGTAGCTCGAGGGGCGCAGGGCGTAGTTGTCGATCACCCGGCGCACGATCAGCGGGTCGATCAGCGAGAAGACCTGGTTGATCGCCGCCAGCACCAGTGCGAGCGCCACCAGCTTCCAGTAGTGGCGCAGATAGGAGTAGAGCAGTTTCATCGGAGGGCCGCAATCAGGGCTTTCATGAAGGCCGGGAGAATCGGCCGGCGTGCGGGAGGAGATCAGGTTCCCGTCCACCACCACCGCGCTGTCCTCCCACTGCATGCCGGCGTTGACCAGGTCGTCCCGGATGGCGCCGACGCTGGTGCCCCGGCGCCCCCGGACGATGCCCGCGGAGATCGGCACCCACCCCGCATGACAGATGAACGCGACCGGCTTGCCGGCCTCGAAGATCTCCCGGGTCAGGGAGAGCACCTTGGGGTAGCGCCGCAGCGTGTCCGGCGCGTACCCGCCCGGAATCACCAGCCCGTCGAAGTTCGCCGAATCGACCTGGTCGACGTGGGCATCGACGGTGACCGGATAGGAACCCCGCTTGCCGTGATAGGTCTTCTCGCCCACGCCCGCGACGACCGTGGTGGCGCCTTCCTCCTCGAGCCGGATCTTGGGATACCAGAGCTCGAGTTCCTCGTAGAAGTTCGCGGCGAAGAACAGGATCCGTTTGCCGGTCAGGGTCATTGCTCGCTCCGCCGCTCCTGGAACCGCCGGGTGATCCGCACCAGCAGCCACCGCGGCGAGGTCCGGATGCCGAAGGTGAGCAGCTTGTTGATGAGGCCCGGCACCACCACGGGCTGTCCCCGCATCATGCCGCGGTAGCCCGCCAGGGCCACCGGCTCCACTGCCATGACGCCGGGCTGGTTGAAGAGATTCGAATCGGTCATCCCGGCGCCCGCCGCGAAGCCGGTCCGGGTCGGGCCGGGACAGAGCGCCGTCACGGTGATCCCCGTCCCCCGCAGCTCATTGTCGATCGCCTGGGAGAAGGAGATGACGTACGCCTTGGTGGCGTAGTACACCGCCATCAGCGGCCCGGGCGCGAAGCCCGCGGTCGAGGCGACGTTCAGGATCCGTCCCTTCCGCTGGGTGACCATGCGGGGAAGCACCAGCCGGGTGAGTTCGGTGAGCGCGGTGACGTTCAGCTGGATCATGTCGAGCTGCCGGCCCAGCTCCGCCCGGCCGAACAGCCCCCAGTGGCCGAAGCCGGCGTTATTGACCAGCACATCGACGCCCAGGCCGCGCGCGCCGATCTCGGTCATGATCGCCTGAGGCGCCTCCGGGTCGGCCAGATCGGCCACGATCACCTCCGCCCGCACCTGGTACATCCCCGCGAGATACTTGCCCACCTCTTCGAGCTTGGGGCCGTTGCGGGCGACCAGGATCACGTCATGGCCGCCCTTGGCGCAGAGCCGGGCCAGCTCCAGCCCGATTCCTCCCGAGGCGCCGGTGATCAGCGCGACCGGGCGGGTCACTTCGCCCTCCCGTACTTGCGCATCGCGGCCATCAGGCGGTCGTGCGGCAGCGCGAAGACCCGGGCGCCGTCGGCGCCGGTCATGGTTTCCGCCGCGACCATCGCGTTCACGATCGCCTCCTCCGTCGCCTGGACCGTCGCCGCGAAGAGCGGGTTCATCCGGTCGTTGTGGAGCATCCGCACCGTGGCCACGGCGCTGTCGGCCACGAGGCCGGTCGGCGCGGTCGAGAACGCCAGGAAGATGTCGCCGGAGGAATCCTCGCCGAGCCCGCCCATCCGGCCGATGCCCAGCGCCACCCGCTTGGCGACGCGCTTGAGCTGGGACGGGAGGAGCGGCGCATCGGTGGCGACCACCACGATGATCGATCCATTCCGCCCCGGTGGCCGATTGAGCGCGCCCCGCGGTCCCTCGGCATCGCACCTGGGCGTCGTCTTGAGCCAGTCGGTGGTCGGGTCGGGAATCGTGACGCACGGCATCAGGTCGGGGATTTCCCGGCCCACCGGCACCCCGCTGATCGTCAGCCGGCCACGCTCGCAGCAGTTGCACTGGACCAGGACACCGACCGTATATCCGCCATCGACGACCTCGAGCCGCCGGGACGCCGTCCCGATCCCACCCTTGAAGTCGTGGCAGACCATGCCGGTGCCGCCGCCCACGTTCCCCTCGGACACCGGTCCCGACGCCGCGCGATCCAGGGACTGGAACAGGTCCTCCTTGCGCACGTGCATCCCCAGGATGTCGTTGAGCGGTTCATCCCAGGTCTCGGCCACGACGGGGAGCGCCGCGTCGAACGCATCGAGGTCGTGGCGCACCGCCCAGCTGATCACCGCGTCGCGCACGGCGCCGACGCTGAGGGTGTTGGTGATCGCCATCGGACCGTACAGGAGCCCCGACTCCTCCAGCCACGTGGTGCCGGTCATCTCGCCGTTGCCGTTCAGCGTGAACCAGGCCGCGAACACCGGCTCGGTCGATTTGGCGCCCCGCGGGAGGATCCCGGTGACACCGGTGCGGACCGGGCCCTTGCCGACGACCAGCTTGCCGTCGCCCCGGATGATCGTGGTGTGGCCCACGGTGACCCCTGCCACGTCGGTAATGGCGTTGAACCGTCCCGGCGTGCCGTCGAAGGGGACGCCCAGGTCGCGGGCGCGCGGTTTCTGCTGGGCGGTCGCCGAGGTCGCGGCGAGGGCGAGTGCCAGCAGGGTCGCGAAGGGGCGCATGGTGGCAGGGCGGTGAGGGTTGCTGTAAGCTACACGCCAGCGTAGTCCACGCGAACCTCCACGGCCGAGGCGCCGAGGCGCCCAGCCGACTACTCACCTCATCCAGCCATGCGCGCCCGCGATCGCATCCTCGAGAATCTCGAATCGGCCTACCGCGAACAGTACGACCTCGCCAGGGCCACGCAGCTTCCCCGCCGCATGGAGGAGCTGGACGCCGGCTACGTCCGCGACCAGCTCATGCTCGAAATCCTGCTCGACATCCGCGATCTGCTCGCCGCGCCGCGGGCCTTGCCTCCCTCCTCTCCCCAATGAAATCGATGCGCCTCGCGCTGCCGTCCCTGTTGCTGCTCGCCGCCTGCGGCCGTCCGCCCGCCGCCGACCTGGTCGCCTACGGGAAGGTCTGGACCGGTGACACCACCCGGCCCTTCGCCCAGGCGGTGGCCACCCGAGGCGATACCGTGATCGCCGTCGGTGACAGCGCCACGGTCGCCAGGTACGTCGGCGAGCAGACTCGAGTGCTCGCCAACGGTACGGGGCTGATCACCCCGGGGTTCATGGACGGGCACGTGCACTTTCTCGACGGTGGATTCCAGCTCTCCAGCGTCGATCTCCGGGATGCCGATTCGCCCGACGAATTGATCCGGCGGGTGAAGGCGTTCGCCGCCGAACGGAAGCCGGGGGAGTGGATCCTGGGCGGAGACTGGGATCATGAGAAGTGGCTGGGGTCGCCCCTGCCGAGACACGAGTGGATCGATTCGGTGACGCCGAGCAATCCCGTCTTCATCTCCCGTCTCGACGGCCATATGGCGCTGGCCAATCGGCTGGCGCTCAAGGCGGCCGGGATCACCCGGTCGACGAAGGACATCGCCGGCGGCACGATCGTGCGCGACCCGAAGACCGGGGAGCCGACGGGGGTGCTCAAGGACGAAGCGATGGGTCCGGTGTATGCCACCGTTCCCGAGCCGAGCGAGTCGCAGGTCGACGCGGCGCTGGCCCGCGCCATGCGGTTTGTCGCATCCAAGGGGGTCACGGCGGTCGCCTCGGTGAGCGCGCAGTGGACCCAGGTGGCCGGCCTCCTGCGCGCCAGGCAGCAGGGGACGCTGACGCTGCGGGTGTCGCTCTATCCGCCGCTCGCCGACTGGCACCGGGTGGCCGACAGTCTCACCGCCCGCGGCCCCGGCGACGACTGGATCCGGCTGGCCGGGGTGAAGGGGTTCGTCGACGGCTCGCTGGGTTCGACGACGGCGCTGTTCTTCGAACCCTACGCCGACGATCCGAAGACGAGCGGCCTGCTGACCACGCCGGAAGACTCGCTCCGCAGCCAGGTCGGCCGCGGCCGACTCCGCCGGCCTGCAGGTGGTGGTGCACGCCATCGGTGAGAAGGCCAACGCGCTCATGCTCGACATCTACGACAGCGTGGCCCGGGCGCACGGTCCGCGCGATCGCCGCTTCCGCATCGAGCACGCCCAGCACCTGCGTCCGCAGGAGGTGGAGCGGATCGCCGACCCAGGGGGTGGTCGCCTCGATGCAGCCCTATCACGTCATCGACGACGGCCGCTGGGCCGGCAAGCGTCTCGGCCCGCGGGTGGTCGACAGCTACGTCTTCCGCTCGCTGCTCGACCACAAGGCGCACCTCGCCTTCGGCTCCGACTGGACCGTGGCGCCGATCGACCCGATCCTCGGTCTCTACGCCGCCGTCACCCGCCGCACCCTCGACGGCAAGAACCCGGGGGGCTGGATCCCGGCACAGAAGATCACCCTCGACGAGGCACTCCACGCCTACACCACGGGCAACGCCTACGGCGTCTTCGCCGAGACCACCCGCGGCATGCTCAAGCCCGGCTACCGGGCCGATCTGGTGCTGCTCGACCAGGACCTGTTCAGCATCGCGCCCGAGGCGATCGAATCGGCGCAGGTGCGCACCACGGTGGCCGGCGGAAAGGTGGTCTACCAGGCGGCACCGTGACGCACGACACCGCGCCTGCAGCGCCGCGACGGCATCCGACGGAGGAGAATGTCGCGATGTCGGAGGCGAGTCGCCGGGATTGATTGCGCCGCTGGCGCCGCGGCTGGGGAAAGTGCATACTGTGCTCTACTTCTTCCCCGCCTCACAACATCATGCGTCGTTCCGCTCTGATCCTCGGCGCCACGCTGGCGCTGGTTCGGCCGCTCCATGGTCAGGAGCCGACGGGTCGCGCGCCGACGATCGCCGAGTTGGAGACCAGCGCCCGGCGCGACTCCAACGACGCCACGGCCCAGTACCGGCTGGCGATGGGCTACTGGGAGAAGAAGAAGTGGGACGACGCGGAGCGGACCCTGCGGCAGGCGCTGCAGGTGGCGCCCAGCTACCCGGAGGCCCATCTGGCCCTCGGCGTGCTGCCGATGCGTCGCGGCGAGGGCTATTGGAAGGAGCGGATCAGGCGCGAGGGAGCGGAGGCAGCGAAGCTCGCCTTCATTGACGGCGAGTCGCACTACCGGCGGGCGTTCCTGCTCAACCCGCTGGTCGACCTCGGCGTCCTGGCCAAGTTCGAAACCGAAAAGGGCGGCATCTACCGGATGGGCAACCAGCTGGTCTTCGTCGTCCGGCCCTGGTGGGCCGATGAGCTCAACAAGAGCAAGAACGAATTCCGGGAGAGTCGCTACGAAAAGGCCTTCGAGCGGCTCGACAAGCTGGCGACTCATCGCGATTTCGGCGGGGAGGTGGCAGACGCGCCCAGCGAGGTGCTCTGGTTCCACGGGCTGGCCGCGGCTCACCTGCAGAACTTCGAGGTGGCGGTCAAGGACTTCGCCATCCTGACCGGACGGGCGAAGAACGCCGAGACCGATTCCACCCGCCGCACCCCCGGCGATCCGCTGCAGACCAACGACTACCGGCTGATCCTGGCGACGATGCTGTATCTGAACGGCCGGTTCGATCAGGCGATCCCGACCTTCCGCCGGGCGCTGGAGTTCGATCTCGGGCTCTACGCGGCGCATGTGCAGCTCGCCCGCATGTACGAGGCCCAGGACCGGCTCGACGAGGCACTCACGGAGCGGCGGCTGGCCCTCGACGTGAATCCCGACGATCCCGACCTGCTGATGGATCTCGCCGGGACCTTGCTGCACGCCGGCAAGACGGCGGAGGCGGAGGCCCCGCTCGCGGAGGCGGCACGCCTCAATCCGCGGGATCCCCGCGCCCCCTATCTGCAGGGACTCGTGGCCGAGCGACTCCGGAAACCAGACGCGGCCCGGTCGGCCTTCCAGCACTTTCTCGCCATGGCGCCCAGTCGCTTCGGGCCCCAGATGGACGATGCCCGGCAGCGGCTCGCTGCCCTGCCATGAAGGGAGCTCGCCTGGTCGCCCGCCTCCGATCCGCGGCGTACAGTGCCGCGCTGCTGCTCGTGGCTGTCGTGCCGCTCCCGGCGCAGCGGGTCAAGCTGCTGGTCCCGATGGACTCGCTGATCGAGCGCGCCCGGCGCGACTCCGACGATGCCCCGGCCCACTACGAGGTGGCGCTCGGCTACTGGCTCGGCAGGAAGTACGACCTGGCCGAGCAACACCTGCGTCAGGCGATTGCGATCGATCCCCGGCTGGCCCAGGCCTATCTCGCCCTCTCCCTGCTGCCATATGCCCGGCGGTTCAAGCTCTGGGACGAGGAGGAGGATGGAAAGGTCCCTGCCGAGTGGCAGGCGGCGGTGGAGGAGGCGGACCGGTTCGGCCGGCTGGCCTTCCTCATCGATCCCATGGTCGACCTCAAGCCACTCGCCCTCATGATCCCGCCGCCCGGCGTCTTCGGGCTCTCCGGGTCCCGGCAGGCCGCCTACACCTACGTCATGAACGGATTCGGCAGCTTCTGGGATGGCCAGTACGGGCGGGCGTATCAGTTCTTCCGCGAGATTGCCGGGCCGGCAACCGAAGCCGATCGACAGAAGTTCAGCAGCTGGTTCCTCTGGTACGAGGCGCTGGCCGCGGCCCACACCAGTGACTTCGCCCGCGCCGAGGCGGACCTGCGGCTGCTCATGGCGCGGGCCGACACCACGAGCAGCAAAGGAGGCAGCCGTGGGGCCCTGGCCTTCACGACCGCCACCCAATACCGCTACGCCCTCGCCTGCCTGCTGGACGACGCCGGACGATCCAGGGAGGCGGTCCCGCTGCTGCAGGAGGCGCTGACCAGCGATGCCGGGCTGTACGTCGCCCATCTGCGGCTGGCCACCATCTACGACGACACCCACCGCACCCAGTCGGCGCTCACCGAGCGCCGCCGCGCGATGGAATCCAATCCCGACGATCCCAGCCTGCCCTACGAACTGGGCGAGGCGCTGGCCCGTGCCGGCGAGCTGGCAGAGGCGCACACCGTGCTGCGCCAGGCCATCCAGGCCAATCCACGCAACGTCCGCGCACTCTACGTGCTGGGATACGTGGCCGCCCAGGTGGGAGAGAAGGAAGAGGCGCGCAGCGCATACGAACGCTTCCTGGCACTGGCGCCCAGCCGGTTCGAGACGCAGAAGACCGAAGTCGAGGGTCGTCTGCAGGCACTCAAGTAGAAAGGGAACCCATGGCGACAATCATCCGTCGGATGGCGCTCGGACTGCTCCTGCTCGCTGTGGCCCGGCCGGTGGCCGCGCAGAAGGTGGAAGTGACCGAGTCGCTCGAGGAGCTGCAGGCGCGCGCGGTCCGGGATTCCGACGACGCGGTCGCTCACTACAACCTGGCGATGGGCTACTGGAGCAAGAAGCGCTACGCCGACGCGGAGGCGTCGCTCAGGACCGCGACCCAGATCGATCCCCAGTTCGCCGACGCCTTCCTGGCGCTTGCGGTGGTGCGCAACTGGGACAACGACTACTGGAAGCAGATGCGCAAGGAGAAGGGCGACAGTGCGGTGAAGAACGCCTCCCGGATCTCGGACGGCTACTACCGCAGGGCCTTCATGCTGGATCCGCTGGTGAACATCAAGATCCTGGGCGGCACCTACCGGTTCAATGCCCACAACCGGTTCCTCAACGCCTTCGAGGACCTGGTGGAGGGGAAGTACGACAAGGCGTATGAGACGCTCGACAAGGAGATGAAGTACTGGGGCGGCAGCGGAGGGGTGGACTCCGTCCCGGCGATCGTGGTCTGGCTCCACGGGCTGTCGGCCGCCCGCATCAACCAGTACGACGCGGCCATTCACGACATGGAGAACATGCTCCATCGGGTGCAGGTGGCGGCCGGGAAGAAGGACTCGACCGAGGAGGTGCCCCTCATCGCCAATGAATTCCGCTACCTCATGGCGGCGATGCATCAGAAGGCCGGGCGCACGGACCAGGCGATCCAGCTCTACCAGGACGTCGCCCAGAACGACGTCGGCAACTACATGGCGCACGTCCAGCTGGCCCGCATCTACGAGGCGGGGAAGGACTACCCGCACGCGGTGCAGGAGCGCACCAACGCCATCAACGCCAATCCCGACGATCCGAGCCTGCTGCTCGATCTGGGTATCACCCTCGGCAAGTCGGGGGACATGGCCCAGGCCGAGACCAACCTGCAGTCGGCCGTGACGGGGAATCCGCGGGATGCGCGCGCGCTGTTCTGGCTGGGCCTCGCCCAGATGGAGCAGGGCAAGAAGCCGGAGGCGAAGGCCTCCTTCACCCGGTTCCTCGGCATCGCGCCCAGTCGCTACGACCGGCAGATCGCGACCGCGAAGGACCGACTCGCCCAGCTCCAGTAGGAGGCCCGGTGTCGCTCGCACGTCGAATCCGCTGCTGGTCGTTGCCCGCTGCACTGTCGATCGCCCTGTCGCCAGTGGCGGTGGCCGCACAGGGGGCGTCCTACGAGCAGCTGCAGACCTTCTCCAGCATCCTCAACCAGGTGCGCACCAACTATGTCGACTCGGTCACCTACGCCGAGCTGGTGCATGCGGCCATCGACGGCGTGCTCGAGTCACTCGACCCCCACAGCCGCTTCCTCCGGCGGGTCGATGCCGAGCGCGAACTCGCCTACGACAACGGCGCGCTGGCGGGGACCGGAATCGTGCTGGACGACGTCGATGGCGATCTCACCGTGGTCTCCGTCCTGCCGAAGAGCAGCGGCTCCAAGGCCGGGATCTCCCCCGGCGACCGGCTCCGCCTGCTGAACGACACCACGGTCTACGGCCTGTCGCCCTACGATGCGGCCCACAAGATGATCGGGGAGAAGGGCCAGAAGGTGAGGCTCCTCTTCGAGCGCGGCTCCAGGCTCGAGCCCGACACCGTCAGGGTGGGTCTCAAGTTCGACTTCATCGTGCCGCACTCGGTCGGGACCTACCGGATGATCGACGCCAGCACCGGCTATCTCTGGCTGCAGGGTTTCTATCCGAAGGGCGGCGAGGAGGTCGCATCGGCGGTGAAGGAGCTGAAGGGAAAGGGCGCCAGGCAACTGGTCTTCGATCTGCGCGGCAACCCCGGGGGAATGATGGGCGCGGCGATCGACATCGCCGGCCTCTTTCTCCCCAAGCAAACCGTGATTTTCCGGACCGAGGGCCGCCGGCGTGACACCCGGGACTCGGTGGTCACCGGCAAGGACGGGCCGTTCCGCGAGCTGCCGATGATGATTCTGATCGACGGCGGGAGCGCCAGCGCCTCCGAGGCAGTCGCCTCCTCGCTGCAGGATCACGACCGGGCGCTGATCCTGGGCCGCCGGAGCTTCGGCAAGGCGCTCATCCAGCAGGCGCTCCCCGTGCCGCCGCAGGGCGATCTCGTCTGGCTCACCATCGCCCGCATCCTCTCACCGAGCGGCCGGGTGATCCAGCGCTCCTACCACGGGCTCAAGGCGAGCCAGTACTACAGCTTCGCCGGGCGAAGCGGCGCCGAGCAGGACACGCTGCAGGTCTACCACACCGATCACAACCGGCAGGTGCGCGGCGGCGGCGGGATCGTGCCGGACATCGTGCTGCCGCGTACGGCCGAGCTGCCGGGCTGGTTCAGCATCGCGGCCGACAGCGGGTGGATCGAGGCGGTCGCCGACAGCGTCGCCAACCAGCTGCCGACCGACCCCAGGGCGCGCGCCGCCTGGGCCGGGGCGCCGGCCGAGTGGCACGCGCGAGTCGTGGTGCCGTTCATGAGCCGGGTGACCGGTCGGCTGCACATCACGACCGCCCCCGATTCGGCGCTGCTCGCGCGCTTCGGGCGCATCCTCGGGCGCCGGGTCGCGGAGGTCCGCTGGGGACCGGAGGGCGCCGACGAATTCCTGGTCCGCAACGACCCCGATCTGCTCGGCGCCATGGCCTACTGGCCCAGACTGGACAACCTGCTCGCCGGGAAGTAGCGCCACCACGAGCCCGGCGGGGCCGATCGCTCCTCCCTACTGGCCCGGCCGGTCCCCGCTGACGATCTTTCTATACATGGCCACCCGAACCCGCAGCGCACCGAAGACCGCCCGAACGCTCGCCAAGGCTGACCTTCTCGACATCTACCGGCTCATGCTGCTCTCCCGGCGCATCGACGACCGGGAGATTCAGCTCAAGCGCCAGAACAAGATCTTCTTCCAGATCTCCGGCGCCGGTCACGAAGGCGTCCTCGCGGCCGCGGCCAAGGTCTTCCGTCCCACCTACGACTGGTTCTACACCTACTATCGCGACCGCGCACTCTGTCTCGGCCTGGGCATGACGGCCACGGAGATGCTGCTCTGCGCCGTCGGCGCGGCCGATGACCCGAACTCCGGCGGCCGGCAGATGCCGTCGCACTTCGGGCACAAGGACCTGAACATCGTCAGCGCCTCCAGCCCGACGGGCACCCAGTTCCTGCAGGCGGTGGGCT
Source organism: uncultured Gemmatimonadales bacterium (assembly GCA_963825065.1). Taxonomy (GTDB): domain Bacteria; phylum Gemmatimonadota; class Gemmatimonadetes; order Gemmatimonadales; family GWC2-71-9; genus JADJOM01. The sequence continues at coordinate 202,311 of CAWGRU010000017.1, read as the reverse complement.
GTGCGGAGGCGTGGCTGCGCTACTCGAAGGTCGAGGGGATGGCCGACGGCGTCGCCGGCCCGCACGGGGACGAGGTGGTGTTCGTCTCCTCCGGCGACGGCACCACCAGCGAGGGCGAGTTCTGGGAGGCGCTGAACACCGCCTGCAATCTCAAGCTGCCCGTCGTCTTCCTGATCGAGGACAACGGCTACGCCATCTCGGTCCCGGTCGAGGTGAACACGCCCGGCGGCTCGATCTCGAAGCTGGTGACCGGGTTCCCCGATCTGTACATCCAGGAAGTGGACGGCTGCGATCCGCTGGCGTCGTTCGACACGCTGCAGCGGGCCGTGGAGCATTGCCGCGCCCGCAAGGGGCCCGCGCTGGTACACGCGCATGTGATCCGGCCCTACAGCCACTCGCTCTCCGACGACGAGGTGCTCTACCGCCCCGCCACCGAGCGCCAGGCCGATGCGGCCCGGGATCCCGTCATCCGGTTTCCCCGGACGCTCATCGAGCAGGGGATGGCGACCGAGGCGGAGATCGAGGCGATCCGGGCGGAAGTCGAGGAGGAGGTGCGGATCGCCACCGAGACCGCGCTGGCCGCGCCCCAGCCCGCGACCGACACGATCTACCGGTACGTCTATTCGCCCGACGTGGACCCGACCTCGGAGCAGTTCGACACCGAGGACGACCCCCGCTTCACCGGGGACCCGACCACGATGGTGGACCTGCTCAACGCCTGCATGAAGGACGAGATGGCGCGTGACCCGCGCATCCTGGTCTTCGGCGAGGACGTCGCCGACGCGAGCCGCGAAGAGAATCTCGACAAGGTCAAGGGCAAGGGCGGGGTCTTCAAGGTCACCTGGGGACTGCAGCGGGCCTTCGGCGGCGACCGGGTCTACAACTCGCCGCTGGCGGAAGCCAACATCATCGGTCGTGCGATCGGGCTGGCTACCCGCGGCCTCAAGCCGGTCGTCGAGATCCAGTTCTTCGACTACATCTGGCCGGCGTACATGCAGCTCCGCAACGAGCTGGCGCTGATGCGCTGGCGGTCCAACAACGCCTTCGCCTCACCGGTGGTGGTGCGGGTCACCTACGGCGGATACCTGAAGGGCGGCGCGGTCTATCACTCGCAGACCGGCGCGGCCATCTTCACCGGCGTACCCGGCCTCCGGGTCATCTGCCCGAGCACCGCGCTCGATGCCAACGGCCTGCTCCGCACCGCCATCCGCTGCGAGGACCCGGTGCTCTTTCTCGAGCACAAGCACCTCTACCGTCAGACCTACAACAAGGCACCGAATCCGGGACCGAACTTCATGATCCCCTTCGGCAAGGCGAAGGTGGTTCGTGAGGGCACGGATCTGACCGTGATCACCTACGGCGCGGTGGTGCAGCGCACCCTGGTCGCGGCCAAGGAAGTGGAGGAGGCCAGCGGCCTGTCGGTCGAGGTGATCGACCTCCGCTCGCTGGCGCCGGTCGACTGGGAGACGATCTACCGCTCGGTGCGGAAGACCAGTCGGGTCATCGTGGCCTACGAGGATTCGCTGTCGTGGGGGTACGGATCGGAGATCGCGGCGCGGATCGCCGACGAGGCGTTCGAGTGGCTCGACGCGCCGGTGCGCCGGGTCGCCGCCACCGACACCTTCGTGGCCTATGCGCCGGAGCTCGAGGATGTGATTCTGCCGCAGGTTGCCGACCTGAAGCAGGCGATGACCGAGATCACCGCCTGGTAATGTGAGACGGTCACGGAGAACCGAGCCGGGTTCCCCGTGACCGTCTGTCCTGCTCCCGCTCCTACTCCGCCGTCGTCGGATCGATCGTCCGGGACACCCGGCTGATCCGGTCGGCGGGAAGTCCGCCCCGCAGCGCGTGCTCCCGCACCAGTGCCTCATCCGTGGCGACATATACGCAATAGACGCGGTCGCGGGTCACGTGGCTCTCCACCCACTGGATCGACGGACCGAGTTCCTCGAGCGCCTGGCGTGAATTCCGGGAAACCTGCCGGAGCTGCGGGTCCGTCAGCAGCCCGGCGCCCGCGATGTCGCGTTCGATGACGTATTTCGGCATCGGCGTCTCCTACCGGCAGTGCACCCGGGGGTTGAAGTCGACGAAGTTGCCCTCCGGGTTGTCCTTCCACACCCACACGTGCAGCAGGTAGAACGGCTTGGCGAGCAGGGTCTCGTTCACGTGGAAGTCGTGGCCGAACAGACGCGGCTTCGCGGTGTGCCCCTTCGCATGCCACTCATCCTTGAAGACGAGGTACTCGACCGCCGACAGCCGAAGCTGCCCGTTCTCCAGCGGCTCGTACACCATCAGCTCGGGACGCAGCGCGTCGACCGAGGAGTCGGCCATCAGCGCGGCGTTGGCATAGTGGAATCCCATGCCGCCCAGCACCGGGTCCGAGAAACAGCCGCCGAAGGCGGAGTAGCCGACGGCCTCTGCGGCCGGGATCGAACGGAAGGCGCTGGTGGTGTCGCGCAGCCGGGCCAGGTCGGCCGCCGGCAGGGTGACCATGTCCATCGGGCCCATGGGCTCCGCCGACGAGGCGGCCGGGGGAGTGGGCTGGTCGCAGGCCGCCAGCAGGGCGGGGATGAGGAGCAGCAGGTGAGTAGATCGAAGCGACATCGGCGTTACTCCTTGGCGCAAAATGATGCATCACAGTTTGGCGGACCGCCCGACCGGGGCCAGAATCTGACAGGTCCGTCAGCGAACGTCTGATAGGATACGCCCCGCCGATTAGCCACCTTCCCGGTTCCGATTAGCTACGGATTAGCCGAGAGATGCACCAGCTTCGCCTCCTTGGAACGGCCGTACTCGAGGGCCCGGATGGTCCCCTGACCGGTCCCGCCGGGCAGCGGCACCGGATCGCGCTCCTGGCGCTGCTTGCCGCGGGGGGCCCGGTCGCTCAGACCCGCGATCGCCTGCTCGGCATGCTCTGGCCGGAACACGATACCCGCAACGCGCGCCAGCTCCTCAACCTGTCGGTCCACGTCCTCCGGCAGGCTCTCGGGCGTTCGACCATCCGGTCGGTGGGGGATGGACTCCTGCTCGACACCACCGTACTGCCCACCGATCTGGTCGCCTTCGAGTCCGCGCTCGCCGGTGATCGGCCCCTCGAGGCAATGCGCCACTACAGCGGTCCGTTTCTGCAGGGGTTCTTCCTGCCCCGTGCTTCCGAATTCGATCGCTGGGCGGATGGGATCAGGGCGAGTCTTGCACGCAGACGGAGTGAAGCACTGCGCCATCTCGCGCGGGAGCGGGAGGAGGCCGGCGACCTGTGGCAGGCGATCACCTGGTGGCGCGAGGTCGTGACCGAGGAACCGGGAGACGGGCCTGCGGTCTGTGCGCTGATGCAGGTGCTGGGCGCCGCGGGCGACCGGGCGTCGGCGATCCTGGCGGCGCGCACGCACGCGAGGTTCATGGCGAAGGAGCTCGAGGCGGAGCCCGACGCCGGGGTAATGCGCCTGGCCGAAGCGCTCCGTGGTCCCGCTCCGCCGGCGCCGCTGCGGGGCGATCCAGCACCTCACGTTCAGGCGCCGCCGATCATCGCGGTCAAACCCTTCGTGGCGGGTGAGGGAGGGCCGTTCGTCGGGCTGGGGGAGAACATCGCGCGTGAGGTGATCGTCGCGCTCACCGCGAGTGGCCGGCTGCGGGTGACGGCCAACCCCGAGGCCCCCGGCGCCGATCTGGTGCTCGAGGGGACCGTCCGCGGCTCCGATGGCCGGCTCCGGGTGACGGCCAATCTCATCAGCGTACGCCAGGGGCTGCACCTCTGGTCCACCGCCTCCGATCACCGGGGCGCGGGGAGCTTCACCCTCGCGGAGGAAGTGGCCGGCGGCATCGCCGCCGAGGTGATCTCCCGGGTCGGGGCCGATCTGCCGCCGCTGCCGGGGGCGGAGCAGGGGGGCACCGCCCTGCTGCTCCGGGGACGCTATGCGCTGGGCCGGCGCACCATGGGTGGGCTCCGCACCGCGCTCCGCTACTTCACCCGCGCCGTCGAGACCTCGCCCGCCGACCCCATTGGACACGCGAGCCTGGCCGAGGCGTATGCAGTAATGGGCTGGTACGACGATCTCGCTCCTGCCGAAGCCTTCGGATCCGCCCGACGGGCGGCCGAACAGGCTCTCAGACTTTCCCCCCGACTGACATCGGCCAGGGCCATCCTCGCCTACGTCAATCTGTATGGGGATTGGGACTTCGACCGGTCGGAGCGCCGCTTCAGGCAGGCAATCACCCGCGACCCGCGAATGGGAATGCTGCACCACTGGTATGGCAACATGCTCGTGGCGGCGGGCAGGGCCGAGGAAGCGATTCGGGAGATGCAGATCGCGAGCGGACTCGACCCGCTCTCGCTGGTGTCGTGCGCCGCGCGCGGGTGGGCGTGCTATCACGGCGGGCGGTTGTCGGAGGCGGTGGACCACTGCGATCACACCCTCGAGCTCGACCCCAACTTCGCGCCGGCCCACCTGTGGCGCGGGCTGGCGCTCGGAGGGCTCGCCCGGTGGGACGATGCGGTGCTCGCGTTACGACGGGCGAGGGAGCTGTGCGAGGAGTCGCGCCACGCCACATCGTCGCTGGCGTACGCGCTGGCGCGGGCCGATCGTCGCCAGGAAGCGGAAGCTCTCCTGGCCGGACAGCTCGCGCTTCCCGGTTACTTGCCGTCCTACGATATCGCCAAGGTCATGCTGGCGCTGGGCAGGCCCCGGGAGTCAATGAGCTGGCTGGAGCGGAGCGCGCGGGAACGCTCCCACTCCATGGCATTCCTGCGAATGGATCCGCAGCTCATTCCGTTGCGGGACGATCCGGCCTTCGGTGCCCTGCTCGACCGGACGATGCGCCGGCTCAACTGAGGGCCGGATGGACTTGCTGTCGGCCGGCGGCTGGATCAGATGTACGATCGGCGGAGCAGGGCGGCCGCGTCCTCGTCCAGCATGTCGCTGCGGCGCAGCTCCTCGAACCGGTCGAGCAGGTCCTCCACCCGGAGCCGCCGCTTCTGCGACCCGCCGAGGTCGTAGGCGATCCGGCCCCGGTGCATGATGAGGACCCGGTCGCCGAGCCGGACGGCCTGGGGCAGGGAGTGGGTCACCATGATCGTGGTGAGCCGGCCCGCCGTCACGAAGCCCTGGGTGAGCCGCAGCACCTGCTCGCCGCTGCGGGGATCGAGGGCGGCGGTGTGTTCGTCGAGCATCAGCAGGCTGGGACGGACCACCATCGCCATCAGCAGCGTCAGCGCCTGGCGCTGGCCGCCGGAGAGCAGCCCCATCGGGGTCTGCAGCCGGTCCTCGAGCCCGAGGCCGAGGGTCCGCACCCGCTCGTAGAGCTCGTCGCGGCGCGCCCGGTTGAGCGCCCGGCGCAGCCAGCGTCGTTCCCCGCGCTTGGCGGCGATCGCCAGGTTCTCGGCGACGGTCATGTCCGCGGCCGTACCGGCGAACGGATCCTGGAAGACCCGCGCGATCAGCCGCGCCCGGCGCGGTTCGGGCCAGCGGGAGATGTCGGTTCCTTCCACCTCCACCGTCCCCGCCTCCGGTCGCAGCGAGCCTGCGACCGCGTTCAGCAGCGTCGACTTTCCCGATCCATTGCTCCCGAGCACCACCACGAACGCCCCCGGCTCCAGCTCGAGGTCCACGCCCACCAGCGCCACGTTCTCGCTCGGCGTGCCGCGATGAAAGGTGTGCGCCAGGCCGCGGACGAGGAGCGCGGGCTCAGCCACGGGTCCCCCTCGCCGCCCGCGCCGTCCGGAACTGGCGCACCACCTGCGGCACGGTCAGCGCGGCCAGCACGAAGCCGGCCGTCACCAGCTTGAGCGCGTTGGGGTCAAGACCGGCCCACAGCGCGGCCGCCACCATCAGGCGGAAGACTATCGCGCCGAGCAGCGCCGCGGTGATGCGCCGCCGGATGGTCCGCTGGCTGAAGAGCGCCTCGCCGAGGATCACGCTGGCGAGCCCGGTCACGATCATCCCGATGCCCATCTGTATGTTCGCGAAGCCCTGGTACTGGACGAACAGCGCGCCCGAGAGACCGGTGCAGCCGTTCGCGATCGCCAGCCCGAAGGTGGTGGCGAGTCCCGTGTCGATGGCGGAGGCCTTGGCCATGCGCGGGCTGCTGCCGGTGGCCCGGAGGGCGAGGCCGACGTCGGTCCCCACGAAGAGTGCAAGCAGCAGGGCGTGCCCGCCCACGATCACCACCAGCGCGACCAGCGCCACCAGATCGCGCGAGATGGTGACCCCTTCCATGTCCTCCCGATCGGGGAGCAGGGCAGCGGTCATGTCGAAGACGGTGGGATGGCTCGCCAGCGAAAGGTTGCCGCTCCCCATGATCCAGAAGTCGATGGAGTACAGCGCCGTCGTGACCAGGATCCCGGCCAGGATGACGTCCACCCGCCAGCGGGTGTGAATCAGGCCGGTGACCGTCCCGGCGAGCGTCCCGGCGATGCCGCCGGCGAAGGTCGCGGCGAGCGGGTGCACCCCGGCGACGAGCAGCGCGCCGGTGACCGCGCCGCCGGTCGTGAACGCGCCATCGGTGGTGAGATCCAGGCTGCGGAGCACCCGGAACGAGAACAGCACGCCGAGGCTGAGCAGGGCCAGCATCAGCCCGACCGTCAGCGATCCGAGCAGCAGGTTCACGGGAGCATCTCCGTGCCTGCGATGCGCGCCAGCCAGCAGACCCCGCGCTGAATGCCGGTCTGCCCCGCACCCTCGGCGCCCCGATCGTCGTGCACGACGTGGAGCACGTCCCGCAGCGCCGACTCCTGGAACAGCCGCTCCAGCAGCGCCGGGAGCATCACGGTGCGCTGCGGGACGGGGCTGTAGGGAAACACGGCCGCATGGAAGTGGCCCATCAGGGAGCCGGCGGCATCCATCGGCCGCAGGTACGGCGCCAGCAGCGGATCGGGCCGGCGGGCCGCGACGCCCAGGATCAACGCGGTGCTGCTCTGGTGTGCCGGCTCGGGAGTGAACGAGATCATTTCGCGAAGGTGCGCGGCATCGGTAAGCCCCGCATGCTCCCACGGCAGCGTCGCCGGCGACCGTCTGAGGCTCGCGCCGACGATGCCGTTGACCTCTGCGACCATCGCCATCGCCACCGCATCGGCGCCCAGCATCTCGATCGACACCTCGGCCAGCTCGGCGAGGGGGATCTCGTCGGCGTCGGGCTGGGTGGAGAAGCGCATCAGATCGGAGAACAGTCCCTGCCAGACCAGGCCCTGCAGCAGCACCGCCTGGGGGGGCTTCTTGGCGTAGGTCAGCAGGAAGTCGGGGACCCCGTTCCCCTCGGTTGGCCGATATGCGGCGATCCCCTCCGCCGCGATGAATTCGCCGAACCGGGGCGCGCCGTTCTCATAGCGGTCGGCCAGCGCGCCGATGCCAAAGCCGAAGCGCTGCTTCGGAAAGGTGACGACCCGGCTGGCCTGCGGGTCGCTCGGTACCCCGAGCAAGCTGACGGGGGGGCCGATCAACTGGCAGGTGACGCCGTCTTCGCAGTAGTGGGAGATCTCGTAGCTGCCGAATCGCGCGTCGATGGAGGGTAAGCCCCAGCGACTGAAGCGCCCCGAGGGGTTGCTCGCCCGGGGCAGCCCGGACTGATCGATGATCGACGAGCCGAGCCCCGCACTCTCGAGTACGGCGCGGGCGCTCGGTGACGGAGCCACGATGTGCAGGGTGCCACGGAGCGCGGCAAGGCCTTCGATGAAGCGGGTCAGCACCCGGACGCCGGCGGAACTGAGGTAGTCGATTTCTCCCATGTCCAGCTCGATCGACCGGGCCCCCTCGCGCAGCGCGTCTTCGAGGGTGTCGGAAAGATTGCGGGCCGCCTCGCCATCGAGGCGGCCCGCCAGACGCACTACGGCGAAGAGTCCGTCGTAGCCCGCCTCTACCCGCATCTACGGCTTGGTGCTGTCGCCAACCACCTGGTTGGCCTCGGAGGTGACGCCACTCGGCACCGCCACGCCGGTGTTCGGATTGACCGAGGTCTTGGTCTTCTGGACCCGGAAGAACGGCATCCCCGCGGGGCTCTCACCCTTCAGGATGCGGCCGACCATCTTGCCGGCCTCGGCGCCACCCTCCTGGAAGTCCGGATAGATCGCGGCGATGGCCCCCTTCATCACCTCGAAGGGCGAAGAGGAGAACACCGGGACCTTCTTGTCCTTCGCCACCTTCAGGATGCTCTCGAACGCCGTGTGCGCGGTGTTGCCGTAGATCTCGATGGCATCGACCTTCTGCCCCAGCAGCGCCTGGGTCGCCTGCGCCGCATCGGTCACGCTGCTGACGCCCTGCTCGGCCACCTTGAACCCCGCCCTCTTGGCCGAGGCGGTCATCTTGTCCTTGAGCGCGACGGAGAACGCCTCGTCCGGGCTGAAGAGGATGCCGACGGTCTTCGCCTTCGGCAGGGTGCGCTTGATCAGGTCCACCCGCCGCTCCTGCTCCGGATCGCCGAAGCCGGGGGCGTAGACCCCGGTGAAGTTGGCGAGGTGGTTGGAGTCGGTGGTGCCGGCGCCCGCAGCGAACGGATCGGACAGGAGGTGGAACACCACCGGGATGTCCTTCACCCGCTGAACCGCGACCTGGAGGGTCGGGTCCTGCAGCGCGATGATCACCGCGACCTTCTGGTCCCGGGCCTGATCGATGAGGTTGGGAAGGGTGGCCAGGTCGCCCTGCGCCGAGCTGATCCGCAGCTCATAGTCCTTCCCCTCCTCCATGTTCATCTCCTGCAGCCCGAACTTGATGGCGTCCTCGCTCCACTCATGACCCATCCAATCGGCCGCGCGGATCATGGCCACCACCGGGATCGCGTGGGCTGCAGCGGGCTCGGCCGCGGGTTTCTTCTCGCCGCAGCCGGCGATCGCGGCGACGAGCGCCACGCTTCCGAGGGCACGCGCCCAGGAATGAGCCGATGGGGTCCGACGGTGGCCGTCCATGCTGTCCATCCTCCACGCTGAGGGTTCCGGGTACCGGTGCCCGCCTGGTCCCGGAACCGGGGAGACCGGCGACGCTGCATGCTGATGAGAGGGGGCAATATACGGGCGCCCGCCCCCGATGGAAGAGCGGGCGGGCGCACTGCTGAGAGGCACAAGCCTGTCGGATTACTCGGGTTTTCCCAGCGCCTCGCGGATTTCGTTCGCGGCGACGATCGCATTGTCCACGTCGCGCGAAAGCGCCCGGGCCTGCTGGGTCGCCATGGTCAGGTCGCCGAGCGCCGCCGCGGCGTCGGCCGAGCGGAGCCTGAGCAGGTCGAAGCGCACGTTCTGCATGGCGAGGATGCAGCTCTCGAGCTGGCTGGCGATCTGGTCGCGGCGACCCCGCAGGTCGCTCATCGTCTTCTTCTGCCGCTCGAGCAGGCTCATCCGCCGGGAACGCTCCTCGTCGTCCGGCTCCCTGGCCAGCGCCTGGATGCGCTGATCGATCCGGTCGACACCCTGCAGTTCCATGTTGGTGTCCATGGAGTGCAGCGTCTTGGCGAGCTCGGTGGCCCGCTGATACAGGCCGTCCACGGTGCCCTGCACGTCTTCCGGGAGCATCTGCCGTTCGGCAGCCGACATCCGGTCCAGCAGCTTGAAGATCGCGAGCCGGTCCGCGTGGGCCTGAGTGATGAGCCCCATCTGCTGCCCATATTCGTCGAACCGCGGTGCGGGGAGCTGGCGCGCCACCTTGCCCCCCTTGCCTGCGGGCACCGCGATGGCATCGGGTGCGGGCGGCCGGCTCAGCACGTCGCGCCAGGTGTATCCGGCCTGCCAGAGCTTGGCGTAGCTGTTCACCAGGCCGAAACCCATGCCGGCCATGGGAAAGAGGAACCAGGGCGAACTGATCCCGGTCGCCAGGTTGATCATGAACAGACCGCCGGACACCGCCGCCCACTTGGCGAAGAGCGCCCGGGTCTTCTGCACGATCAGTGGCTCGCCCGTGTCAGGCACGGGGAGCGGGGTGTCATCGGCCTTGCCCCCGATCCGCCGCCCCGCCCGGTCCATCCGGCTGCTGGCGCGATCCATGTGGCGGTCGAGCCGGTCCCGCCAGTCCTCCCCCGCGCTGGGCCGCCGGGCGAGCGGCGGAAGCGGCGAGCGTGGCGGGAGGCCCGACCCCGCGGCTCCCCCCTCACCGGTCAGCCGTCGGAGTGCATCGCCGGAGGGGCGGCCCGCGGTGCCGCGCTTGGTCTGCCCTGTCGGGCGGTAGCCGGTCACGGTGCGCGACTCGAGCGAGCGGCGCAGCGCGTCGGCCGAGGGCCAGCGGTTCTCCGGGTCCTTCTCGAGGCAGCGCGTCACCGCGAGCGCCAGGTCCTCGGGACAATCGGGGCGCTTGCTCTCCACCGAGGGGGGCATCTCGGTGATCTGCTTCATCAGGATGCCGGCCACCGTCGGGGCGGTGAAGGGCAGCTCCCCCGTGAGCATCTGGTAGGTAACGATGCCGAGGCTGTAGAGATCGCTCCGGCCGTCGATCTCCTTTTCGCCGGCCGCCTGCTCGGGACTCATGTACTGCGGCGTCCCGATCGCGACCCCGGCGCTGGTGAGCGTGGCGCCGGAACCGCCTTCCATCGCCTTGGCGATGCCGAAGTCGGTGACCATCACCCGGCCGCGGGTGCCATCGAGCAGGATGTTGTCGGGCTTGATGTCGCGATGGATGACCGAGAAGGCATGGGCGGCGCTCAGCGCGTCCGCCGTCTCTTTCATGATGCGGCGCGCCTCTTCGATCGGGAGCTTGCCGCGACGCTTGAGCCGGCTGCCCAGCGACTCGCCGTCGACATACCCCATCACGAAGTAGACGAGGCCGTTGCCCTCGCCGACGGTGAAGATCGGGACGATGTTGGGATGGGAGAGTCGGGCGGCCGTTTCCGCTTCGCGGGTGAAACGGGCCCGGATCTCCGCCTGAAAGGCGAGTTCGGGCGGGAGCACCTTGATCGCGACCCGGCGCTTGAGCTTCTCGTCCCGCGCCCGGTAGACGACGCCCATACCGCCGCGACCGATCTCGCCCTCGATTGTGAAGGCGGTTCCAAGGGCTTCGCTGAGGCGTGGCGCGAGGGACGAGTTCGGTTCCGTCATCGGTTATCCGGAGAAGCGTCATAGATTTAGCAGCACAGGACGGGGGTGACAAGGTGGACACTTGCGGTCAACCGTCCGAGCCGACACTCTGGCAGAACCGAGCGAGACGGTGTACGAAGTGGCAGTTCGAAACGTTTCGCCGGGGGACATGAAGACCATGGCTCCTGGCGGGTGGGTCCAGCGCCAACTGCCGTCGTCCCCAGCGAGTGGCATTCGATGCATGGGGCGGCGCCTCACCCATTCACCCAAGCAGCCCCGGCCGGTGCTGTGGCACACGGGGTGCACCCCGAGGGTAGGTTCGTTCGAGGTTCTGCCAATACGCCAGAGAGTCTGGAGCTGAAATACATGTCTGAACGCACCGAGCGCTTGACGCTTCCCGTGCTCCCCCTCCGCGAGGTGGTGCTCTTTCCGGGTACGACGGCACCGATCGGCGCCGGCCGCCCGGGTACCCTGCGGGCCATCGAGGCCGCACTCGCCACACCGGAGCGGCTGATCTTCGCGGTCTCGCAGCGCCAGAACGTGGAGCAGGTCAGCCCCGAAGGGCTGTACACCATCGGGACCATCGCCCGCATCGGACAGATGCAGCGCGGTCTCGCGGGGATGCAACTGCTCCTGCACGGCGAGCGTCGCGGCATCGCGATGCACGTCGGCGACAAGAACGGCTATCTCGAGACCATCGTGCTGGACGCCGAGGAACTGCCGCCGCTCAATCCGGATGACGCGGCCTTCGTCGGCCTGTACAAGGAGGCGCGGGCCCGCGCCGCCGAACTGGGCCAGAAGACCGGGCTGCCGGAAGAGGTGGTTCAGCAGGTCCTGGCCGGCGTGCACGAGCCGGGCCAGTTCGCCGACCTCGTCGCGGGGTACCTCGACATCAGCCCGACCGACCGTCAGGCGCTGCTGGAGACCCTGTCGGTGGAGGAGCGGCTGCGCCGGGTGCTGGTGCACGTGCAGCGGCAGATCTCCGTGCTGGACGCCCAGGAGGACATCAAGTCCCAGGTGCAGGAGGAGCTGGGTGAGCGGCAGCGCGAGATGTTCCTCCGCGAGCAGCTCAAGCAGATCCGCCGTGAACTGGGCGAGGACGAGAGTGGCGGCGAGCTCGAAGAGCTGCAGGACAAGCTCGATGCCCTCGAGCTGACGCCGGAGGCCCGCAAGGAGGTCGATCGCGAGTTCGGCCGGCTGGAGCGGATCGGGCGGGAATCGATGGAGGCCCAGGTGATCCGGACCTTCCTGGATACCGTGGCCGAACTGCCGTGGAACACCCGCAGCGAGGAGTCGCTCGACCTCGGCACCGCTCAGACGATCCTGGACCAGGATCACTACGCCCTGGGAGACGTCAAGGACCGGGTGCTCGAGTTCCTGGCCGTCCGACAGCTCAAGGAGACCGCTCGGCGGGTCGGCGAGCCCACGGCAACGCCGCCGGTCACCGTAGAGGACGGCCAGGGCGCTTCGGCGCCGGAGGGCGGCATCCAGGCCGCCGAGTCGGCGAGCCGTCCCGTCGCCGAATTGCCCGTCGGCAACATCGATGAAAAGGCGGCCAAGGGCCCGATCCTGCTCTTCGTCGGCCCGCCCGGTGTCGGCAAGACATCGGTCGCCAAGAGCATCGCCCGCGCGATGGGACGCAAGTACGTACGCATCTCGCTGGGCGGCGCCCGCGACGAAGCGGACATCCGCGGCCACCGCCGGACCTACGTCGGGGCCATGCCCGGCCGCATCACTGCAGGGCATGAAGCAGGCGGGCACCCGGAACCCGGTCTTCCTCCTCGACGAGGTGGACAAGCTGGGCGTGTCCTTCCAGGGCGATCCCGCGAGCGCGCTGCTCGAGGTGCTCGACCCGGCCCAGAACGACAGCTTCGTCGATCACTACCTCGGCGTGCCGTTCGACCTCAGCGAGGTGCTGTTCATCTGCACCGCCAACTTCCTCCAGAACATCCCGGCACCGCTGCTCGACCGGATGGAGGTCGTCGAGTTTACCGGCTACACCGAGCGCGAGAAGCTGATGATCGCCCGGAACTACCTTGTCCCGCGGCAGCTCAAGGAGAATGGACTCGAGCTGTCGCAGATCGAGCTGCCAGGACGAGGCGGTCGCGCGAAGTCATTACCGGCTACACCCGGGAGGCCGGTGTCCGCCAGCTGGAGCGGGAGATCGGCAAGCTGTGCCGCAAGGTGGCACGCAAGATCGCGGCGAAGGAGTCGAGCGCCGTCACGATCACCCGCACGATGGTTGCCGAGCTCCTGGGCCGCCCCAAGGTGCATCCCGAGCGCGCCGCGCGCGAAGACCACATCGGCGTGCGACCGGGCATGTACTACACCCCGATCGGCGGCGACATCATGTTCGTCGAGGCGTCGATCATGCGCGGCAAGGGAGAGCTGGTCCTCACCGGCCAGCTCGGCGACGTCATGAAGGAGTCCGCCCGTGCGGCGCTGACCTACGCCCGCTCCCACGCGGCCGGTCTCGGCATCAAGGAAGAGATCGTTCGAGCGAGCGCGACCTGCACATTCACGTGCCGGCGGGCGCCATCCCCAAGGATGGTCCCTCTGCGGGGGTCACGATGGCGACCGCGCTGGTCTCGGTGCTGTCCGGCCGCCCGGTGCGCAACGACATCGCGATGACGGGCGAGATCACCCTGCGGGGCGACGTGCTCCCGATCGGCGGGGTGAAGGAGAAGGTCCTGGGCGCGGTCCGCGCGGGCATCACCCGGATCGTGCTTCCCAAGAAGAACGAGCCCGATCTCGAGGACCTGCCTGAAGAGGTCCGCCAGACGCTCGAAGTCTATCCAGTCGAGAATCTGGGCGAGGTGCTCGCGCTGGCGCTCCGCGGCGCCTCCTTCCGCGAGGGTCGCCTGCTCTTCGGCGACCAGAAGCCGGGTGATGTCGCCCCGCTGCAGGCGTATCATCACTAGGAAGACAGAAGCAGTCACCAGGAAGTGAGAAGTGAGAAGTCAGGAGGCGCAGCGCTCCTGACTTCTCACTTCTCACTTCCCTTTCGTCCCCTCTCCGGGGCTATTGCAGCGTCTTCAGGTACACCCACACTGCGCTGATCTCCTCGTCGGTCATGAGGCGGGTCAGCCGCCACGGCATGAACGGGTTGATGGCGCTTCCGTCGGGGCGCACCCCCTGGCGCAACGCCTTCTGGAAGTCGGCCTGGCTCCATTGCCCGAGCTGGCCTGCCTGGGTCAGGTCGGCGGAGGGCGGTGTGCCGGGAGGGCCCTCCTCCAGCCCACCGCGGAGATTGGGGCCATGGCAGAAGGTGCAGCCCCCGGCGACGGTGAGATAGCCGCCGTACTCCGCGGTGGGACCGGGGAGCACCGCCTGCGTCAGGGGCGCGTGATGATCCACCTGCGCCGCTCCGATGAGCTTGGCCGGCTCCCGTGCGATGATCAGCCGGCCGATCGGGCCTACGCTCGTCGGGGCGAGTTCGCGGTCCACCGGCGCGGCTGATTTCACATACGCGATCACGGCGGCCAGGTCCGCCTCGCTGAACCCCTGGTAGGCACCGGAGGGCATGAACACCAGGCCCCGCCCGTCCGGCGCCACCCCGTGCCGGATGGCGCGCACGAAATCGGCATCGGTCCAGGCCGGGGCGAGCCCGCCCTTGCCGCGGGTCAGGTTCGCCGCGCGGAAGCTGCCCACCGGTCCCATATCCATGATCTGCCCGCCGAGATCCTCGCCGTGGCAGTCGACGCACTTGCCGATCGCGGTGGCGAGGTGCCGGCCTCGCTCGATGGTCGCCGAGTCGGCGGAAATGGTTACCGGCTCGGGCGTCACTTCGTAGCGCCGCTGGATCGCACGGTTGCTCACCGACCACAGCCCCGCGGCCACCAGCGCGATCATGCCGAAGAGCACGCCCAGCCCGCGGAGAATCCATCGGGTCATCGAGCCTGCCATGCGAACGCCTCCTTCATTGGGGTTCGGATGAGTACAAACGTCCCGGATGACACTACCAGCTCGCGCCGCGGACGATCAGCTCGGCGGCGCGATCACGCCACAGCGCGGGTTCGCCCCAGCGGCTGGTGACCGGCCGCGCCGCGAAGTAGCCGAGGGTGAGCAGCAGCGCCAGCCGCGCCTGCGATTCGGCATCGAGATCGTCGCGGAAGAATCCGGTCGCCTGCCCGTCGTGGAGCAGATCGGCGATGGGCCGGATCGCGCGGTCCGCCCAGTCGCCACCTTCGGTGGCGGAGACCAGCACCGCGGTATGCTCGGGATGCTGCAACAGGAAGTCGAATTGACCGCGTACCAGCCGGCGCAGTCGCTCGACCGCAGTGAGCCCCACCAGTGGCATCCGTGCCAGCTGGCCGGCGACTGCGTCCGCCGCATGGGCGAGCACCGCCTGGTAGAGCCCGGCCTTGGTCTTGTAGTAGTAATGAATCAGCTGCTTGTTGACGGAGGCCCTAGCCGCAATCCGCTGCGTGCGCGCGCCTCCCTGTCCATGGGCGGCGAATTCCTGCAGCGCCGCGTCGAGCAGTCGCTCCGGCGCCGGAGGCGAGCGGTGGGTCATGGGTGGGGCAGTCAGGCAGTCCGCGCCGGCATCTCCCGCGTGAACTCCACCCGGTCGCGGCCGCCGGCCTTGGCACGGTAGAGCGCCGCATCGGCCAGCTGGGCGATCTCGCTCGCGGCGACGGCGTCCTCGGGATAGACCGCGACACCGATGCAGACCCGCACCGGAATGGTCTCACCGGCGCCCACCACCGCCGGCTGGTCGACCAGTACGGCGCGGAGCTTGTTGGCCAGGATCGCGGCGCCGGCACGATCGGTACGCCGGAGGATCATCCCGAACTCCTCGCCGCCGTAGCGGCCGATGAGGTCGCTCGCCCGGGCCGTCGTCTGGAAGAGGCGCGCCACGTGCAGGAGCACCTGGTCGCCGGCGAGATGCCCATAGCGATCGTTCACCCGCTTGAAGTGGTCCACGTCGATCATCAGGAACGCGAATGTCTCGCCATGGCGCCGGGCATACTCGACCGCGTGCTCCAGCTCCGCCATCAGTGTGGCGTGATTGAGCAGGCCGGTGAGGCCGTCGCGGTGCACCATCTCGCGCAGCCGGCGACCCCGCTCCGCCCGATTGATCACCAGGTGGGTGAGCAGCTCCCGGTCGACCGGCTCGGTGAGGAAGTGATCCGCCCCCGCCGAGAGGGCTTCGATCTGATCGGCGACGGTGTCGTGATGCGTGAGGAAGACGATCGGAGTCAGGCTGAAGCGCGAGTCCTGCCGTACCAGGCGCGCCAGCGAGAGTCCGTCGATGCCGGGAAGCCGGGTATCGGTCAGGATGAGGTCGGGCACTTCCCGGATCATCGCCTCCCGCGCGGTGACGCCGTCGATGCAATGGGTGACCTTCGCGTTCGCCTGCTCCAGCCACTGGGTCAGCATCTCCGCCTGCGCCCCATCGTTCTCCACCAGCAGCACCCGCGGTGGGGGGCTCCCGATGCGTGCCAGCGTCTTGGCGAAGGCGGGCAGATCCACCTGCACCCGTTCGGCCGGGATGATCGTATCGATGCCGGACGCCAGCGCCCGCACCCGGTCAACCGTCTCGGAGCGACTGATCAGCACGATCGAACGGGGCCGCACCGGTCCCGCCCCCGCCCACGCCGTGGCCGCCGAAAAGGCGTCGGGACCCGCGGGATCCTCCACCACCGCGACGAGGTCCGGCCGCTCGCTGAGCTTGAGCTCGCGGGGCTCACCGGCGCCACTCTCCGTGCGCACCAGGAAGCCGGTGTTGACCAGGGCGGTGCCGACGTCGGCCCGCAGCCGCCCGTCGAGCCCGATCACCAGCGCCCGCCAGCCGAACTCCGTGACTGCCGGCCCGCGCGCTGGCAGACCCAGCTCCCGCGCCGCGCCGTCGAAGGCGCTGGCGAGCCGGTCGACCATCTCTTCCAGCCGCACCGAGGCCACTTCCCCGGGCGCCGGCGGCTCGGTCTTGAGCCAGCGCTCGGCACCCCGGGCGATCTCGCTGATCTCCGAGAAGCCGTACGAGCCACCCGAACCGGCCAGCCGATGGAAGCGCCGCACCAGCGACGGGACCGCGTCCGCCTCCCCCGCGCGAAAGGCGGCCGCGTCCTTCCGCAACTCGGCGAGGCGCCCGGGGGCGTCGAAGAGATACTCGCGGCGGAGCTCGGCGAGAGCGTCGTTCAGCGCATCCGTCATGGCAGGGTCCGTAGCCGGTCGAAGGTGACTCGCGCCGCCGCGACGAACGCGGGTGCGCTGCTCCAGTGTCCCTGCACGTCGTTGCCGTCCCGCGCGGCGATTACCGCGCTGCGCTGGTCGATCACGGCGACGAGCGGGAAGCCCGGCCAGGCATGGCCGGCGGGAATCGCGTCCACCTGGGCAAAGGCGAGCTGGATCTGCGCCTGGGCGCAGAGGACAACCTCGAGGCCCGCGCTCACCGTTCGCCGGAGCGCCGGGCCCAGAATCGGGTAGGCCTCCGCCGGCGCGATCAGGCGAACCGACTCTTTGGCGCGACCGATTTCATGCATGAGCAGCTGCAGCAGACCCTTCGGACTGGAGAGCTCGACCACGCTCGGTGTGGCCGGTGCTCCGAAGCCGTCCAGCGCCTGGGTGAGCGATTCCAGCGCCTCTCCCTGGTGGTTGGCAATGCGGGCGAGGACCGTGGCGGGCGGTTCAGCCCGGAACACCCGCGGCTGAACATCCTCCGCCCGGGCCGCCCCCTTGGTCACCAGCCCTTCCAGTGCGCTGTAGGCATTGGCCCTGGCGAGACCGGCCGACCGTGCCACCGCGTATCCGGTCCCCGGGCCGCCGGAGAGCAACACCTCGTACACTCGGCTTTCCGTGGGGGTGAAACCGAATGGGGTGAGATCGATGGATGGCATGGTAGTAGTATGTGATACCAAGTGCGGACTGGCAATGGTAGACCCGGGTGCCGGCCCCAATCCCCCCAAAGTCGAACGACCCCCCGGCGCGTGGGCACCGAAGGGTCGTTCTGCACTGCCGATGGTTGGGGCCGCCCGACTACACGTATTCGAGGGTCCACCCCATCGCCTTGGCGATGAGTGCCAGGCGGAAAGTGACATCTACCTGTTTCCACTCTGCGGCCTTCGACTCCGCGTCCAGCGGAAACATGTGGTAGGTGACCTTGCTGACGGCCTTGGGGAGCGAGCGCAGGTTCTTGGGGTTCCAGACGCCGTTCTCGTCACAATCCTTGAGCAGCCGGCTCAGCACCTTCGAGGCGGTGGGTGATGCCGCCACGCCTCCGATGCGCGCGAGCAGCTCCAGGAAGTGCAGGGCGAGCGGCACGTCCTTCGGCAATCCCTTGCTGTCCGCCTCGACCGGATCGCCCAGCAGGAGATGGGAGGGCTTGAGCTTCTTCTTTCCCACCGCGAGGGCGAACGCCTTCTTGGGCTGCGGCTCGGAGAGGTAGTGGGTCAACCGCTCCTTGAAACCGGCGCGTTCCCGCTGGAGGTTGGGCATCGCCGCGATCATCGCGAGCGAGTACCAGGTCGGCGGATTCGCGTCGGGATGCAGCGCCGTCCCGGCGCCGGCGCGCACGAATGGCTTCTCGGCCAGCGGGCTGCGCAGGAATTCCGAGATTTCCGAGGCGATCTTGTGCGCGGCCCCGCGCACCCGGGGATCTTCGATGTGCCCCGCCTCGGCCAGCGCGGCAGTTGCCCCTTCGCGAGTCAGATTGCGCGCCCAGAGGGTATAGGCCTCATCGCCCTTGGCCGCCTTCTGGTATTCGAAGAGCAGTGCCGGGTCTTCGTCGCGGGAGAGCAGGCGGAACAGCAACCGGTCGGCCAGCTTGAAGGGCCGGGCGCTGGTCGGCAGCCCGAGTTGAAGCAGCCGTCGGTACTGCGGAATCGTGCCGACATCCTTGATGCCCTGTGCAGCCGAGGCGGCGAGGCCGAGGAGGTTGCCACCCCAGACCCCATTGTCCTTCTGCTTCTTCACCACGGCCAGGATGGTCTTGGAGGCGTCGAGGGCCGTGCGGGCATGGTCCGCGGTGTCCTGCGCGATCGTGCCCGCAGGCGCTAATTCGGCGAACGTCCGGTACCGGATGACCTCCCCGCCGTGGGCGAGCAGCCAGCCGATCGGAATTCGGTGTGTATTCGGGAGATCCAGGCGCGCCCCCGCTGCTGGGAGTAGACGGGACGGTAAAATCGGGCGCAATAATAGCCGCGGTGAGCAGGTTGCGCTACGCCAACCCCTGTGCCGCCATGTAAACTCCTAATTCGCAACGTCTTGAGTCGGTGGACAAGATGTCTAGGCCTCCCGGTCAGGCGCTGCGCCGCAACTGCCCCTCAATGGCATCACAGGCGGCGCTGGCGCCTGGTTCGGCCTGCACCTCCCGGGCGACCCGGGAGGCCGCCTGTGCGTATCCTTGGCCGCTCAGCAGGGCATCCAGCTCCCCGGCGACGACGTCCGCACGATAGCGCTTGGGGTAGATCGTCCGGGCGACTCCCAATCGTTCCACCCGGAGCGCATTGTCTGGCTGGTCGTGGGAATAGGGCACACAGAGAATCGGCCGGCCGGCCCTGAGGGCCTGCGCCAGCGTGCCAATACCGCACTGCTGCACGATCGCCGAGGCCCGCGGGAAGAGCAGGCTGTGCGGAGCCGCATCGAGGACCAGGATACTGGCGGGCACCCGGCCGGCCAGCCGTTTCACTCCCTCGGCCCCGGCGAGGAGGACGGCGCGTGCAGCCAGGCGACGCACCGCGTCGATGCTCGCTTCGTAGAAATCCCCCGCGACGTGCACCGCCGATGAGCCCAGCGTGAACACCACCGGAGGCGGACCCGCATCCAGGAAACGCTCCAGTTCTGCCGGGAGCTGTTCGCCGTGGGCGCGGTTGTAGTTCACCTGGCCGGTCACGAGCACGTTCCGGGGCCAGTCCGCCTGTGGTGCCGCGAGGACCCGCGGGAACAGCGCCAGCACCTGTGCGGGGGAGTGCTGCCCCTCGAAGAGCGGGTGGAGCTTCGTGTCACGCAGACCGAGCTCACGGCGCAACTGGAAGACCGGTTCCGCCCAGCGCCGGGTGGCTCGGCGTCACAGCGCGATGAACAGCTTCCCTACGCAGGAGCCGAGGCGTTCGGCGCGCTTGAGCCCGGGGGCGGCGGGAAAGACGGGAAGATCGTACCGCGAGAAGAACGACATCGGTGCGAGGACGCTCGACACCCAGGGGATTCCCGTCGTCTCGGCGAGGAGTGGCGCGGTGAAGCTGATGGGATGGCTGACCAGCAGGTCCGCGTCGGCCGTCGCCCGGGTCAGCGCGGCGTGTACGTCACGTACGGCCGGGAAGACGATGTTGCGAAGCAGGACCTCCGGCCCGCGCCGCGGATGCATGATCTGCTCCACGACGCGGGTGTCCTCCGGCCCGATATCCGGGGGAATCGGGTGAAAGGTGATGCCTTCCCGCTCCACGGCGGCGCGGTAGTAGGCGTTGCATGCGAGCACCGTCTGGTGGCCGCGGGCGCGGAGCGCCAGCGCGAGACCGATATAGGGGTTCACGTCGCCATACGATCCCCAGCTGGTCAGAACGATGCGCGCCATCTCCTTCCTCCTACTTGAGGCGTGCCTCCCCCGCGCCGCGGAACTCGGAGCCCGCGGCCCAGACCGGCTGTGCCGGGGCGTTCGCCACCGCGACCGCGGTCCGGATGATCACCCGGATCTGCTGCATGGCGCCGTCCATCACGAACCAGGGGAGCAGTTCGTCCTGCGGCTGATGGTAGCGCCTGGCCTCGTACTCCTCCTGTTGTTCCTGTCCCCAGCCGGCGGGGTGGCCGATGAAATCGAGGCCGCTCTCCAGCGAGAGGGCCGGTACCCCGGCCCTCGCGAACGGGAAGTGATCGGACCGGAAGAAGGAACCGCGAATGAGCGACCCGGAGTCTACGATGACCCGAAGTCCTTCCGCCGCGGCCGCGGTGGTGAAGACGCCGCCGAGTGAGGACTGATCCATGCCCAGAGCGGCGATGTCGCGGGTGGCACCGAACAGGTTCATCACGTCCATGTTGAGCACCGCTGCGAGGTTCTTGAGCGGCAGCGTGGGGTTGGCCGCGAACGCCTGCGAGCCGAGCAGGCCGCTCTCTTCGGCGCCCACCGCCATGAACATGATCGACCGCTGCGGTACGATGCCGCTCTTCACCAACGCTTCGGCGGCCGCGAGTACCGCGGCGGTGCCGGAGGCGTTGTCCTCTGCGCCGTTGTAGATCGAGTCGCCGTCGACGGGTGCACGGACCCCGAGGTGGTCGTAGTGCCCGCTGAGCAGGACCGCTTCCCCGGCGTGGCGGCCGCGTCCCGGCAGACGCGCCACGACGTTGGCGGTCGCCGAGCGGCGGATCGCGCTGTGTACTCCCGCTTCGAGCCCGAAGGGCAGCTCGACCGCCTTGAATCCTTGGCTTCCCGCCTGGCCCATGAGGGCGCTGAGATCGAGGCCGGCGTGGCTGAAGAGCGGGGCGACGACGGTGTCACGGATCCACCCTGCGACGACCAGCGAACCCGCCGGCTGTTCCAGTCGAACCTGCTCGCCGGTCCACGAGCCGGTGACGGTGCTCCAGGGGTAGGTCGCGCTCTCGGTGGTGTGGATCATCACGATCCCGGCCGCCCCCTGGCGCTGCGCTTCCTCGATCTTGTAGGTCCAGCGTCCGTAGTAGGTCAGGATCCGGCCGCGGAAGATGGCAGGGTCGTGGAGCCCGGGGTCGTTCACCAGACAGAGCACGATCTTTCCCTTGACGTCCACGCCGGCGTAGTCGTCCCATCCCCATTCGGGGGCCACGATGCCGTAGCCCACAAAGACCGCGGGTCCCGCGACGTTCGCCTGCTCCTCGTTTCGCATCGACCAGAGCACGTAATCGTCGCGGTAGCGCAGCGTGGCCGGGTTGGGGCCGGTGATCTTCAGGGTCGGGTCCGGGGTGAGGGCGATGATCGGCACCCGGTGGAAGTAGGAGCCGCTGTCGCCGGCCGGTGCGAGGCCGAGGCGGCGGAACTGGGCGGCGATGTACTTCGCGGCCAGTTCGCCGCCGCGGGTGGCGGGCGCTCGTCCCTCGAGCAGATCATCCGACAGGTACTCGAGGTGGGCCCGGTAGGCGTCGGCGCTCAGCGCGCGGGTGACCCGGGTCGCGGGCGTGGGGAGCTGGGCGCGGAGCGTGCGCGGGGCCGGGCCGACTGCGGACAGAGCGAGGCACAGCCCGAGGGCTGGATGGCGCAGCGAGGGGAGGCGAGGCATGATGGGCTCTCGTGAGGGGTGACGGTCAGTCGTTCCGGCTTACCTGGCGCCGCATGCCGGTTTGCGGAGGAAGTTCTCGATCTCTGTGCCGACGGTATCCGGTACGGTCTGATGGGGCCGGTGCAGGGCGAGCAGCGGCACGAAGCGCCGGCAGGGAAGCTCGTCGGCGATGCGCTGCCCGATGGCGAAGGGGATCGTCGGATCCTGCTCTCCCCAGAGCAGGAGCACCGGCTGCCGCAGCCCGGCGAACCGCTCCCGCAGCGCCGCAAAGTCGAACTGCTCCAGCACCCGGCGCGCGGCCCGCTCACCACTCGAATCCGCCGCGGCGGTGCTGTCGGTGCCGCCGGCGGGCTCCCGCAACCAGGCGCTGTCGTGCGCCGGCAGGACGTACGAGAGGGCCGACACCACCCACTGGGCGCGGGGTGAGGCGATCCCGCCGGTATCGGTGAGGAACTCGCTGATGCCCGCCCCGGCCGGATCGATCAGCACCGCCGCCACCACCCGGTCGGGGTGATCGAGTGCCAGTCCGGCCGCGATCTGTCCGCCCATCGAGTGCCCCACGACGACGACGGGTCCGCGGGTCTGGCGCGTCAGGAAGTCGCCCAGCCACCGTGCGTAGGCCGGATAATCGTAAGCCCCATCCGGCTTGTCGCTCAACCCGAAGCCGGGGAGGTCGAGCGCGATGACGCGGTAGTGCCGGGTGAAGCGATCGAAGAGCAGCCGCCAGGCCAGCAGCGACTCGCCGTAGCCATGCAGCATGAGCAGCGTGGTATCGCCGCGGCCGGCCTCGAGCACCCGGAGCCGCAGGCTGTCGACCACGACCCACTCGGCGCTGTGGATCGGCCGGGCGCGATGCGGCTGCCCGAGGCCGACCCACAGCAGGACCGCGGCGCCGAGGGCCACGAGGAACCGCCGGAAAAGCCTTCTAAGCACCGCAGCGCACCACGTGGATCGGGCCCGGCCGGCCGCCCTCGGAGTTCTCGCTGGTCAGCACCAGGCGTTCGTTGTCGAGCCAATCGATGCCTTCGCCCTGCGGCTCGAGGCCGGCCACGTTGCACACCACTGGTATCCCCAGCCGGCCCATCCCGGTCAGCGGGAAGAAGTAGATCTCGGTGTAGGTCCGCACCGCCACGCGGCGTCCGTCGGGCGACCGCGCCGCGTCGGTGACCCAGCGCCCGAACTTCTGATCGGCCGCGATCGGGAGCTGTTCCACCAGCTGCGCCACTTCGACCTTTCCCGAACCGAACGCTGTGCCGGGGACGCGGAACAGCTTCACCCCGCCGGTGCGGCCCTTCGATACCAGGAACAGGGTGCCCGCATCGTCGAGCCACATCGCCTCGACGTCGTGCGGTCCGTCGGGATAGCGGAGCCGGAGTGAGTCGAGGCCGATGGGGTCAGGATCCGCGGCGCCGCGGAAGCGCTCCAGCCGGACCGGTTCGCGCAGCCGGTAGATGGTGACGTCAGGATAGGCCTCCCGGTTGTCGCCGGTGTCGCCGATGTAGATGCAGGACCCCGCAGGGCAGGCCCCGATGCTGATCGCCTCCCAGTCGCGGTTGCGGACGCCGGGTACCCGCCAGCGGCCGAGGGGGCGGCCGCTGCTGTCGATGGCGAAGATGACGGGGTCGTTGCCGGAGTCGTTGATGGTGTAGAGCACCCGCGGCATGGTCCGGCTGCGGATGACACCGGAGCTCTCGGTGAGGTCTGGGTCCTGCATCGCGCCGGTCCGCACGGCCTCCACCGGGCGAGGGGCCAGCGTCTGTGCCGCGAGGAGGGTGGGGACCAGGAGGGCCGCGAAGCCGGCAACGACGGGTCGCATGCCGAATGGTAGCGGGGGTCGTGGCGGAGCTGCAGCTCCGTCACGACCCCCGCCGCCTCAGCACCGCACCGTCAGCGGCGCGCGTGTCGCGGTTCGAAGCGGGATGGGGGTATCGCGGGCGCGGCGACGGCGACCTGGATCGGCTGCGGCTGCCCCTTCTCGAAGATGCGCGGGTCGTAGTCCGAACGCGGATTCCACAGCACCCAGGACTGGATGCCGACGTCGTGCGCGGCGCGTATCTGCTCGCGGACGAGTTCCGGGGTGTATCGGGGCCGGCCCAGGGTGAAGGCCTGCAGGTAGGGCCGGATCTCGGCGGTGGGCGTCCCCATCTCCCGCGCGCGGGCGAGGCCGTCGGCGAGCGCATGCTTTACGATCGTGTAGGGCGCGCTGTTGGGATGCGAGACGCCGTACATCGCCTGGTAATAGTGACTCGGATAGACCATTGGCAGCACCACGTCGGCGGTGCTCACGAGGTCTTCCCAGACCTGGCCGATGCCGAGGTCGACGCGCACGTTGGTCGTCATGCCGAACACGTCGATGGTGAACGGCACGCCCAGCGGCTTCACCCGGTCGCGCAGCAGACGCAGGTTGCGGGTCACCCCGTCGCGCACCGTCTCCCCCTTCCGGCGGGCCGGGAAGATGGCGTGCGCCATTCGCGACTTCGGCTCATCCGGGAAGCGGACATAGTCGAACTGCACTTCGCTGAACCCCAGCTTCACCGCCTCGGCCGCGAGCTGCGACGCATAGACCCACACCGAGTCGTTGAAGGCGTCGACCCAGGCGAAGTTGAGCCGGTCGCGCCACAACCCGCCACCGGCATCCTGAACCGACCAGGCGGCCTTGCGTGAGGCGAGCAGCGGGTCCTTGGCCACCACGATGCGAGCGATCGAATGAATGCCATGTGCGTGCAGCGTCCGGAGCCGCGCTTCGGCGTCGCGGGCGCGCAGCTGCCCGTTGGCCCCGATGGCGATCGCGGTCGGGACCTCGGAGCGATAGGTCAGGTAGCCGGTGTCGTCCTTGATGTCGATGACGAAGCTGTTGACCTCGGTGCTATCGGCGAGCCGGACGAGGTCCCAGAACCGGGCGCCGCCGAACGCCCAGGCGTTCACGTAGACCGCGCGCACGGCGGCCGGGGAGGGCCGCAGGGGCGGGGCCGGCCAGGACAGCGTTTCGGTCAGCCGGGGGCCCAGGGCCAGCAGCGGCTCTGGGGTGGCAAGTTCATCGCCCCAGCGCCGCGGAACCTGGGCACCGAGGGATGGGCAGAATACGAACAGGCCGAACGCGGCAAGCATTGCGCGACGCATGGCGGAAACCCGGCTGATGACACCGATGACAACGACGGAGGGGCGGCCACCGGGGCCGCCCCTCTGTCATCGGGCAATTGCCGTGCGCGCGGGAGTGTCTAGGGATTGTGGGTGACGCGGATCTCGACACGCCGATTGGTGGTCCGCGCGGCTTCCGTCGTATCCGAGACGATGAGGCTCTGCGAGCCGCGGCCGACAGCGGTGATCCGGCTCACGTCGATCCCCTTCGAGACCAGGTAGTTCCGTACCACGTCGGCGCGCCGCCGGGAGAGCCGGGTATTGTCCGCCGGAACGAGTCGGTCCTGGGCGTAGCCGGTGATCTCGACCTTGGCTCCCGGTGAGGCGGTCATCGCCGCGACGATGGAATCCAGTACCGGCAGCGCGATGGGCGAGAGCTCCGAGCTGCGCAGCGGCCACGCCTCGCCGGGAATGATCCAGGCCTGTTCGCCGGGAGTGCTGTCGATCGGGGCGGGCGGGGGAAGGGTGGGGCAGCCGATGGCGTCCACCGGCACACCAGGCCGGGTGTCCGGACACTTGTCCAGACCGTCGAGCACGCCGTCGTTGTCGGCATCGCCGGGGCACCCGAGGGCGTCGACCGTTGCGCCGGCGGGCGTGAGGGGACAGCGGTCGAGTCCCTCGAATACCCCATCGCCGTCGCTGTCGCTCGGGCAACCCCGATTGTCCACCAGCGCCCCCCTGGGGGTGTCGGGGCACTGGTCCAGACCGTCCAGATAGCCGTCTCCGTCGGTGTCCAGGGTGCAGCCCGCGGTATCCACCGTGGCACCCTCGGGGGTGTTGGGGCAGCGGTCGATGCCGTCCGGGACGCCGTCGCCGTCCCGGTCGGTGGGGCAGCCCCGCTTGTCCACCAGTGCGCCGAGCCGGGTGCCGGGGCAGCTGTCGTAGAGGTCGAAGACACCGTCGCCGTCGCCATCGACCAGCGGCTTGCTGCCGAGCATTACGCTGATGCCCCCCTGCAGCGTGATGTTGGTGAACGTGCGGGTGGTGCCATGGCTGAAGGTGCCTTCGTAGCGCATCAGGATGGTGGGGGTGATGGCGATCCGCGCGCCGGCTCCGCCCTGGACCACGCCAGCCGAGCCGCACGGCCCCGACCCGGGCAGCGTGACGGTGGGACAGCTCCCGAAATTCAACTGGCCGTAGCCACCCTTGAGAAACAGCGTGGTGGAGTTGCCGACGCGGAGGTTGCCCAGCAGCCAGCCGGCGAGGCTGGTGGTGCTGACGGTCTGCTTGAGAGGGGTGTTGGTGGTCGGCTTGGCGATCATCCCCTCGGCTTCGAGGGAGAGGGGGCCGAACAGCCAGTACCCGATGCGGGCCGCGCCGCCGAACGTCGAGCCGAGGGTCAGCTTGCTGTCGTACATGAAGTACCCGCCGGCGGCGCTCAGCTCGAGGCGGTAGAGTCGCTGGGCGGCCAGGGGCGAGGTCAGCGCCAGGAGGACGAAGAGGGTGGGGAGGCAGAAACGAGCACGCATCGCAACCTGGACGGTTCGGGACAGGGGACTGACGCGATAGATAGTGCCCGTCAGCGAGGGGGATGGCAAGTGGACTCGCTCTTCAGGCTGAGCGGAACCGCGGTTAGCTTGCGGCCACCGGGGTCGAGCGCCGGGCATCCTCCAACCGACAGTCGTCCATGCAGATCACGATCGAATACTGCGTCGTCTGAAACTACGAGCCCCGGGCTACCGGTCTGGTAGCCGAGCTCCGGCAGGCGTTCCCCGAGGCGGAGGTTCGCCTGGTGAAGTCGTCGGGTGGCGTCTTCGAAGTCACCGCAGACGGGGCACTGGTCTTTTCCAAGAAGTCCCTCAGCCGGCACGCCGCGCCGGGCGAGGTGGTGCAGGCACTCCGGCAGAGGAAACAATAGACGCGCATGCGAATCGCCATCTCCACCGGCGGTGGTGACGCCCCGGGCCTGAACGCGGTCATCCGCGCCATTGTCCTCTCCGCTCATACCCGAGGCTGGCAGACCTACGGGATCCGCCGCGGGTACGGCGGGCTGCTCGGTGAGGACGGCATCATGACGCTGACCCCGGAGAAGGTCCGCGGTATCACGCACCTCGGCGGGACCATCCTGGGGACGACCAACCGGGGCAACCCCTTCCGCTGGGTGGTGAAGGGCGCGGATGGCCAGGATACCGAGGTGGAT
Organism: uncultured Gemmatimonadales bacterium; assembly: GCA_963825065.1. Taxonomy (GTDB): domain Bacteria; phylum Gemmatimonadota; class Gemmatimonadetes; order Gemmatimonadales; family GWC2-71-9; genus JADJOM01. The sequence continues at coordinate 174,869 of CAWGRU010000017.1, read as the reverse complement.
CGCTCCGACGACCTGATCGGCGCGTTCAACGCGAGCGGTTTTGATGCCCTGATCACCATCGGCGGCGATGGCAGCCTCAAGATCGGCTACGACCTGTGGCGGAAGGGGATGCCGGTGGTGGGGGTGCCGAAGACGATCGACAACGACGTCGTGGGCACGCTCGCGACGTTCGGCTTCGATACGGCGGTGAGCACCGCGACCGAGGCCATCGACAAGCTGCACTCGACCACCGAGAGTCACGAGCGGGTGATGGTCGTCGAACTGATGGGCCGCGATGCGGGCTGGATCGCGCTGAACAGCGGCATCTCCGCCAGCGCCGACGTCATCCTGATCCCCGAGATCCCGTTCGACATCGAGAAGGTCTGTGCCAAGATCGTCGCGCGGGAGCAGGCGGGCCGGCACTTCAGCATGGTGGTGGTCGGCGAAGGGGCCACGCCACTCGGCGGGCACATGCTGCTGGTAGAACGCCGTTCGGCGGGCACCGTCGATCGGCTGGGGGGGATCGGCTCGCTGGTGGCCAAGGCGATCCGGGAGCGTACCGGCAAGGAGACCCGGAGCCTGGTCCTGGGGCACCTGCAGCGGGGCGGATCGCCGACGACCTTCGACCGCCTGCTTGCGCTGCGCTTCGGGACCGCCGCGGTACGGGCCGTGGCGGACCGCGCGTACGGGGTGATGGTCGGCTACAATCCGCCCGCCATCGAGCGGGTGCCGCTGCAGGACGTCGTCGGCCGCTCCAAGCACGTGCCGCTGGACTCCGACACCGTCCTCACCGCGCGGGAGCTGGGGATCAGCCTCGGGGATTGATCAGCAAGCAGTGAGAAGTGACTGCCCTTGGCGCACGTCTCACTCCTGACCGCCTTACTATTCTGCATGCCCGATCCGACCTACCCAGTCACCCGCATCGATACCGCCGTCGAGGAACTTCACGGCGAGCGAATTCCCGATCCCTATCGCTGGCTCGAAGATGGCGCGAGCGACGAGACCCGCGCCTGGACCGAAGCCCAGAACCGCTGCACCCAGGACTATCTCTCGCAGGTCCAGGCCAGGCCCCTGATCCAGGCGCGGCTCGCCACCCTGCTGCAGATCGGTTCCCTCGGCGCGCCGATCCCGGCGCGCGGGCGGTATTTCTACCAGCGAAGGGAAGGCACCCAGAACCAGCCGGTGCTCTACGTGCGGGAGGGGAGTGAGGGGAGTGACCGGGTCCTGATCGACCCCAATCTGCTCGACGCGGCCGGCACCACAGCGCTCGACTGGTACTACCCCAGCGAAGACGGGCGGCTGCTGGCCTACGGACTGTCGGAGAACGGCAGCGAGGAGAGCGTGCTGCACGTGATGGACGTGACGACCGGTGCGATCCTCCCCGACCGGATCGCGCCCTGCCGGGCCGCGGATCTCGCCTGGCTGCCCGATGGCACCGGGTTCTACTACACCCGCTATCCGCGGCCCGGGGAGGTGCCGGCGGAGGAGGCGCAGTATCATCGCGCCATCCACTTCCACCGGCTGGGCGACGATGCTGCCGCCGATACCCTCCTCTTCAAGCCCGAGGCGAAGGAACACTGGCCCGGCGTGGATCTCTCACCCGATGGCCGATGGCTGGTGGTGTCGGTGGCGCGGACTTTCGACCAGACCGATCTCTACCTGCAGGACCGCATCGCCGGCGGGCCGCTGGTGCCGGTGGTCAAGGACCTGCCGCACAGCTTCGACGGACACGTCGTCGGCGACCGGTTCTACGTGCGCACCAACCAGGGCGCCCCCAACTACCGGCTCTACGTCGCCGATCCGGCCCTCCCGTCCCAGGATCGCTGGCGGGAGATCGTGCCGACCCGCGCCGACGCGGTGCTCGATGGCTTCCTCGTGACCCGCGACCGGCTGGCGCTCTCCTATCTCGAAGCGGCCTGCTCGCGGCTCCGGCTCGCCGGGCTCGAGGGCCAGAGTGTGGAGGAGGTCGCGCTTCCGACCCTCGGCAGCGTCTTCGGGTGGGGCGCCGAGCCGGATGGTGACGAGCTGTTCTACGGATTCTCCTCGTACACCGTGCCACCCAGCATCTACCGGATCGACCTGCGCTCGGGCACCCAGGGGCTCTGGCAGCGGGTCGAGGCCGACATCGCGCCGGAGCGCTTCGAGGTGCGGCAGGTGCACTACCCGTCGAAGGATGGCACCGCGATCTCGATGTTTCTTGTCCACCAGAAGACCCTGATCCGCAACGGTGAGAATCCGGCCTACCTGACCGGCTACGGCGGCTTCAACATCAGCATGACGCCGTCGTTCTCGCGCTCGGTACTGGCCTGGCTGGAACAGGGCGGCCTGGTGGCGATTCCCAACCTGCGCGGGGGCGGCGAGTACGGCGAGGCGTGGCATCAGGGCGGCATGCTGGGGACCAAGCAGAACAGCTTCGACGATTTCATCGCGGCGGCGGAGTACCTGATCCGGGAACGCTACACTTCGCCGAGGCGGCTGGCGATCGCGGGTGGCTCCAACGGCGGGCTGCTCATGGGTGCGGTGCTCACCCAGCGTCCGGACCTCTTCGGCGCCGTGGTCATCCAGGTGCCGCTGCTCGACATGCTGCGCTACCACCGGTTCCTGATCGCCCGGCTGTGGATCCCCGAGTACGGTTCGCCCGACGACCCGGAGCAGTTCCGCTGGCTGCGCGGCTACTCGCCCTATCACCACGTGCGGAACGGCGTGCCCTATCCCGCCGTGCTGCTTGCGACCGCCGAGAGTGACACCCGGGTCGATCCGCTACACGCACGGAAGATGACCGCGCGGCTGCAGGCGGCCACCTCCTCCGGCCGTCCGATCCTGCTCCGCCTCGAAGGGCGGGCGGGCCACGGCGCGGGCAAACCGGTGTCGAAGGTACTGGAGGAGCTGGTGGATACCTGGAGCTTCGTGGTCCGGGAGCTGGGTGTGACCTGGCGCTGACGCACCGCGGTCTGCTATCGGGGGCGGGATTCGGGCAGTATGTTGCCCGGGTTGCCCCCTCTGGTTGGCCGATGGCCAGGGGCCGACAGCTACCAAGGAGCCCGCTGCAATGACCGCTGCAACCGCACCGACCCCGATCGGAATGTCCAATCCCGGCCGCTGGCTGGCGGGACTCCGGATCCTGATCGGTCTCTGGTTTGCCAAGGCGCTGTGGACGAAGATGCAGTTTGTGCTGCTGGGCGGATTCGTGCCGTTTCTCGGGGTCGCACCGCGCTGGCTCGAGGCCATGCCGGCGGTCGTGACCAAGCAGGCGGCGGAGAATCCGATCCTCTGGTACAAGGCCTTCCTCGAGCAGACCGTCCTGCCGAATGCCCCGCTCTTCGCCCACCTCACCGCCTGGGGCGAGGTCCTGGTGGGCCTGTCGCTCACCCTTGGCTGTTGCGCCGGCCTCGGGGCGCTCGGCGGGCTGTGGCTGGCCCTCAACTACGGCCTCGCCTCCCAGCACCTGTCGTCGGCCTCCCTGGGCTTCCACTACACCCTGATCATCGTGATGCTGACGCTCTTCCTGGCGCGGTCGGGGCGGTCCTGGGGGCTGGATGCATGGATCGCCTGGCGCTGGCCGGGGTCGTTGCTCACCTGGCGGCCGTTCCAATAGGGCCGGCGGCCAACTCCTCCGCTACGGCTTTGGCCCGATCGCGATGCCCCAGGGGACCGAACCGGCCGGGATGGTCTTCAGCAGCTTGAGCGTCGCCGCGTCGATCACGCTCACGTCGTTGCCGGGGCCGTTGGCGGTGTAGAGCTTCTTTCCGTCGGCGGTGAGCCCGATGCCCCAGGGCCGCATCCCGATCTCTCCGCTGGTCTGGATCGAGTCGGTGGCGGGGTCGATGACCGAGATCGTCTTGCCGCGACCGTTGCTGACGTAGATCCGCTTGCCATCGGGCGTGACCAGGATGCCCATCGGGCGGGTACCCTCCGGCAGGGCGATCTGCTTGATGGTCTTCTGCGCCGCGATATCGACGACGGAGACCGTGCTGCTGATTTCCGCGGTTACATACGCGCGTGAGCCGTCCGGCAGGAACCCGATTCCGCGGGGACGCTTGCCCAGGATATCGATGTTGGCGAATGCCTTGGCGCTCGCGATGTCGATACCGGTGATGTTATGGTCCGTCTCACCGGTGATCCAGGCGCTCTTGCCGTCGGGCGCCAGGGTCACGCCCTCCGGCTCCTTGCCCACCTTGATGTTGGCGATCGCCTTGCCTGACGCAATATCCACGATGGTCGCGGAGTCGGCGTCCTCGTTCGACACGAAGAGCCGGGAGCCGTCGGGGCTCACGTCGAAGGTCTCAGGGTCGAGGCCGGCGGGAAGAATCTTCACGGTCTTCCGTGTCGCGACATCCACCACCGCGACCCCGTCCTTGCTGCGATCGCTCCGGAGCCTTGCGCACTCGGCGTCGGGCATGGTCGGGGGGCACTTCGGCGAGCCGCTCAGGGCGACGTACACCGTCCTGCCGTCGGGGCTCACCTTCACGCCGCGCGGCCGGGTGCCGACCTCGATGGTCGCGACCACGCTGTCGGTCGTGGCATCGATGACGGTGAGGTTTCGCGAGTCTTCGTTGGACACATAGACCAGCTCGCCACTGCCCCCACCGCTGCTCATCGCCGGGGCGGCGTCGCTGGCGCCCTTCTGGTCGGCCCGGCCGCAACCGGCCAGGGAGAGTGCGAGGAGAAGCAGCGAGCCCGTTGTGGTGTTTCGCATGAAGAACCAGGCCTTGGAGTCGAAAGGGTTATTGCCGCTGGGCGGGCCGTCCCGGGGCGTACTTTCCGTCGGCCCGCCCTTTCGCATACTTGTAGATCCACTGGATCTTCTCCATCTCCAGGCCCAGCGCGCACCATGACGGCATCCCCTTGTCGAGGCGTCCCGCGCAGACCACGGTCATGAAGGCGGCCTCGTCCGGAATCGTCCCGCCCTCTTTCAGGGAGACCACGAGCGCCGGTGCGAAGGTAGTGCCGACCGCGTATTCACCGTGACAGCGCGAGCAGTTGAGCTCGTACTGCTTCCAGCCCTGATAGGTGTCGGCGTCCAGGGTGTCCCGAGCCGCCGGGTGATAGGGATCCGGTGCCGGAGCCGCGGCCGTGGTCTCGGGAGTCGCGGCCGGTGCGGGAGCGGGTTTGGTTGCGGGCTTCGGCGCCGGTGCCGCCGGCTTGGGTGTGGGCACGGCTGGCGATGGCGTGGTGGGACGGGGAGCAGTAGCGACCGTAGTGGAATCGGGCCTGACTGGCGTGACCACAGGAGTTGGCACGCCGGTGTCGATGGTCGCGTGCGGGGTCGCGGAGGGCAGACTGTCGGTGGTGGCAGCCCGGTCGGCCTTGGGGCCGCATCCGGTCAGAAGGGCCAGCCCAACGCTGGCCAGTACGAGCCTGGGCATTCGCCTACCTCACTGGTCGAAGATTGCCTTGCTCCGGTTGCGTGCGTCGGCAAGCCCCCGGATTGAAGCGACGCCAATGGCACCCGTGAATATGGCGCCGTTCAGGTCGGCGTACTTCAGATTCACGTCGGTGACGTCCGCGCGGGTCAGATCGGCCTGGACCAGCTCTGCGTTGCCGAGGTCGGCGCCGACGAGCCTGGCGCCGACGAGCAGGGCGTAGGAGAAGTCGGCCTTGTAGAGATTCGCCCCGGTCAGGTCGGCACCTGAGAGGTCGGCGTAGATGAACTGGGCGCGCATCACGCCCATCGACTGGTTCCCGGGATCGGCCCCGATATTCGCGCCAGCGAGCGTCGCCCCTACGAGATTCGCCTTGCGAAGATACCCGATGATCCGGGTCTCCCGCAGGTCCGCCTCCCGCAGATCGGCGGCTTCGATGATGGTCGCGAAGAGGCTGGCCTTATGCAGGTTCGCCTGCCGGAGATCGGTGCGCCGCAGCGTCGTCCCGTCGAGGTTGGCCGCCTCGAAGCTGGCACCGGGCGCGCGGGCATCGGTGAGATCGCAGGAGAAGAGATTGGCGCCTTCGAAGCGGGCGCTGTCGAGCTGGGCGCCGGTCAGATTCGCCTTCCGGAGATCGACGCCGCGCAGGTCGAGGTGGCGCAGGTCGAGTCCGGAGAGGTCGGGTACGCCGTCCTTCGCCGACATCAGGTAGGCCTTCACCTGCGCTGCGGTCCGCAGCGAGTCGGGGATGGGCCGGGCCGCAGCGGGGGCCGTCTGGGCGCCCATCGCCGGCATGCCGCCGGGTTCCTGCGCGACGGCGGCGCAGGCCAGCGTCAGCAGCAGGACCGCGGTGCCAGTCAGTGTCCTCGTCGAGTGCATGGCGACATCCCTTTCGTCTCCTGAAAATACACAGGGCCGCGGTGTCGCCGCGGCCCTGTCGAGGCAGCCCGGGGGTTCGGGTCTAGCCTTCTGCCTTCAGCATCGGCCGCCCGGGAGCAATCTTCCCGTCCGCGCGCGCCTTCACGTACTTGTAGATCCGCTGGATCTTGTCCATCTCGAGGCCCAGCGCGCACCACCCCGGCATCCCCTTGTCCGGCCGCCCAGCGCAGACCGTCGTGATGAACGCGGGCTCATCGGGGATCGTCCCGCCCACCTTCAGGGAGACCACAAGCGCCGGTGCGAACGATGTCCCCACGGCATACTCCCCATGGCACCGCGAGCAGTTGAGTTCGAACTGCTTCCAGCCCTGGTAGGTGTCGCTGTCGATCGTGTCCCGCGGGGCCGGGTGCCACTCGTCGTGGACCTGCTGGGCGGCGGCGGTGGCCACCGCGAGCGTGAGTGCCATGCCCGAAACGAACAGGGCGCGGCCCATCGTGCGCAATCCTGACATCCTCATCGCTGTGCTCGTTCCTTTCCAGGTAAGTGATCGCCGGTTCCGGTGTCTGCCCCGCGGCGCGGGTTCGCCGCTATTGCGCCGACCCGGCGGGCCCACCCCGGGCACCCGAATCACCGGGCAGGGGGAGCAGGGGGATCCCGAAGCGCTGCAGCAGGGCCAGGATTTCGGGACGCTTGGCCACGATGAACTTCTCCAGACTGTCCTTCAACTCGCTGTCGCGGCGCCGGACTCCGAAGCCCATGCTGAAGGTGAACGGGATCCGGCTCAGGCTGTCGTCCAGGACAGGCGTCATGGCCAGATCGGCGCCGAGCTGCTTCGCCCAGTATCCCGCGATCGGCCCCCAGACGAAGGCCACGTCGATCGAGTCGCTGAGGACGGCCTTGATGATGTCGAAGGGATGATTCTGGCCCCCGACGTAGGTCGTACTGAAACCTTCGAGGTTGCCGACCACGCCATGTGCCGAGAGGGCCATGGCGGGGGGCGTATTCTCGCCGTCGGCGGCAAAGAGATGCACCCCGATCTTCATCGTCTTGAGGGCGGGGTCGTCCAGTCCGGTCACCCGGTGGGCGGCATCCTTCCGCTGGACGATCACGTAGCCGGTGCGATAGTACGGCTTGGTGACGCCGGACATGTCGTATCCGGCGGGCACCTGCATGAACACGTCGCAGTAGCGGCCGTTCAGCATCCGGGTGATGCCGCGCGGTGCCGCCCACCAGATGTATTCGAGTTTGGAGTTCCAGGTCGTGGCGAGCAGGTCTGCCAGCTTGTTCTCGAACCCCTCCTGGGCCGAATTCGAATTCGGAAGGTTGTCAGGATCGGAGCAGACCCGCAGAACGCCGGGCACCATCGGCCCCGGGCGCTGCGCGGCCAGGGGTGTGGTGGTGCCGAGGACCACTGCGGCGGCCAGCAGAGTGAAGCGAGGAGCCAGGCGGGGCGATACCATGCCGTAGTGTACTCCATGCTGCGGAGGGAGGGCCCCCGCCAAACAGTCGAAGGCGTGGACGGCTCCCGGGATTCGAGCTTCAGCGGACAGGACAGGGGCGGGTCAGCGTGACCCCGCCCCTGTCGAGAAACCTATCCATTGTGTCGTGCGACTGGGTAGGGGAGGAGCGACGCTCCACCCCTACCCGTTCGGATTACAGCCCGAACACGGTCATCACGCCACCCTGGGTCGAGAACTGGCCCGCATCGCCGAAGGCGCCAAGGGCGCCCAGGCCTGCGGTCGGATCCTCGGCACCGATACCGGCTGCGACGCCGATACCTGCCCAGCCGCCGATGCCCGAAAGGACGGCGACGTACTGCTTGCCATCCGGGGCCTTGTAGGTCATCGGGTTGCCGATGATGCCCGACGGGGTCTTGAACTTCCACAGCAGCTTGCCGGTCTTCTGGTCAACGGCCTTGAGCCAGCCTTCCATCGTGCCGTAGAACACGACGCCACCCTGAGTGGCCATCGCGCCGCCGTACGCGGCCAGGTTCTCCTTGATCTCCCAGACGACCTTGCCGGCCATCGGGTCCCAGGCGAAGAAGCGGCCACGATGACCGCCGGGGCCCGGGAACATCCGCACGATCGCGCCGACGTACGGCTGACCGCGGGTGTACTTCACTTCGACGCCCTCGTAGTCCATGCAGATGTGGTTCGCGGGGACGTAGATGAGGCCGGTGATCGGCGAGTACGCCACGGGCTGCTGGTCCTTGAACCCGATGGCCGCGGGGCAGATGCCCTCGCCGTTCTTCTTGGAGCTGGTGCCGAAACGGGGATCCTTGACCGGGACACCCGTGGTCACGACGCCCTCGACCGGGGTGCTGGTGCCGCCGCTCTTGGCCCAGTTGATGGGGCCGAAGGCATTGGCGACGATCACCTTGCCGTTGGTGCGGTCCACGGTGTAGCCGATGCCGTTGCGGTCGAAGTGGGCCAGCAGCTTCTGGCCGCCCTTGTCGAACAGCAGGTCCTCGTTGATGCCGTCGTAGTCCCACTCATCGTGCGGCGTCATCTGGTACGCCCACTTCGCCATGCCCGTCTCCGGGTTCCGGGCGAAAATGGTCATGGACCACTTGTTGTCGCCGGGGCGCTGGTCGGGGTTCCACGAGCCGGGGTTGCCGCTGTTGTAGTAGAAGAGGTTCAGCTCGGGGTCATATGAATACCAGCCCCAGGTGGTGCCGCCGCCCTTCTTCCACTCATCGCCCTGCCAGGTGGTGACGCCGAGATCCTTGCCCTTGTGGGACGGATAGTTGGCGTTGGCAACCTCGGGCACCATGGTCTCGCTGTCCGGACCGGTGCTGTACGCCGTCCAGAGATGCTTGCCGGTGTTCACATCGAACGCCGAGACGCGGCCACGGACGCCGAACTCACCACCGGAAATGCCGGCGATGACGATGTCCTTGATCACGATCGGAGCGTTGGTCATGGTCGCACCGTCCTTGTACGTGACGGCCTCGACCTGGCTCCCGGACTTGTCCGGATGACGGGCCTTCCACAGCTCCTTGCCGGTCTTGGCATCGAGCGCGATCAGGTCACCCTGGAGCGCTTCGATGAAGATCTTGCCGCTCTGGTGATACGCGGTTCCACGATTCACCAGGTCGCAGCAGGCGATAGGAATCGCGTCGGCGGACTGGGTCGGCACGTACTTCCAGATCTGCGGCGCGCCTTCCTTGGACAGGTCGAGCGCGTACACGATGTTCGGGAAGGACGTGTGCACGAACATGACGCCGCCGACGACGAGGGGGTTGCCCTCATGGCCACGCAGCGTGCCGGTGGAGAACGTCCACGCAGCCTTGAGGTTCGCCACGTTCGCGGTGTTGATCTGCGCCAGCGGGCTGTAGCGCTGGTTGCCAAAGTCCCGGCCAGTCATCTGCCAGTCGCCTTCCGGAGCGTTACGCGTCCACGCCCCCGAACGCGCCTGGGCATGGGCCGAGACCGCGAGCACAGAAAGGCCCGCGACGAGCCCGCCAGACAACATCCTGCGGGTAATACGGTTCATAGATGACCTCGTGATGAAGGGTTCCAGCAGCCCTCCCGGACTGCTGACTGCGCGGGGTCTCACCGAGGTACTCGCGCCGGCGTGCACGAGTGGATCCCAGCTCCTCCCCGAGACCGGTACTGCACCTGCGTCCTGCCTCAAAACACCGACGGCCACCCGGCTGACTGCGCCGAATGGCCGAGACCTGCTATCTGGCTGGGGCGATGTCGATGCACCACCACATGCGATTCGGATACATGATGCCTCCCATGGTATTCGCGCGCGCGCCGTGGCACCCACACCCGGCAACACGGGCACGGGCCACCCGAACCGGAGTGGCGGCAGCGATTGAACGGCGAGCTCCCATGGCTAACCTCGCATGAGGCACAGAACCGAGCCCCGGGAAACGACCGGGACCCTGGTGGAGTCGCAATGTGATTGTGGAAACGGGCTTGTTATCGGTCGAGATGGGGATTCTCGACTGTTGCGGCCCCACCGATTTAGGTGGTTGTACCGTGCATCTTGTGAAAGGTTCCAGCCCTGGAACCCCCATCATGACGGAGCGCCAGTATACAGTCCGGCGAATACCCTGTCAATCTCGTCCGATCTGGGCCCAGGTGCTGTGCACCAGGGCCCCCCGCTCGGCGAAGGGGGTCTCGAATACTCTCCCCCGACCACCCAGATGCGCCCGCACCCGCTGCGCCAGGTCCCGCCCCGCATCCTGATGGGGCACCAGACCATAGACCGTCGGGCCCCAGGAACTCTGCCCGACGCCAGCCGCTCCGAACGCAGCCATCTGGTCGACCAGCTCCCGGGTCGGCCCCTGGGCAAAGGCGCCCCCCTGGGCGGGGGCGAACCAGCCGCCGGTGATCTGCTGGACCTCGGTCAGCGCCGCGCCGAATGCGGTGAGGTCGCCATCGGCCAGCGCCGGCAGCAACTGCATCAGCACCAGATGGGCGACCTTCTCCACCTCGCGCTCCTCCGGCGGCGGCAGATTCCTGAAGGCGGTGGCTTCCTCCGGCCCGCTCAGGCCGGGCTGTCCGTCGGGGATGGCGATCACCGCCCGCCAGGCAGTGGGGATCGGGAGCCGCGAAATGAGCGGCGCGACGGCGTCGCTGCCGACCTTTCGCCCCCCTTCCAGGACGAACCCACCCATCGCGAAGGTCCAGGTACCGATCGCCGAGCGCTGGCCCCGGCCCACCAGCCGTGCCAGGGTCTGCGGCTCCGACGGCTGGCCGTAGAGTTCCGCCAGCGCCCGCGCCACGGCCAGCCCGAGCTGGGTGCCGGAGCCCAGGCCGGCATGGGAGGGGATGGCCCGGAGAATCTTCAGGTGGGCCCCGCCGGTCAGCCCCGTCCCATCCAGGTAGCGGCGGGCGTACTCCTGGGCGCGGCCCGCGTCGGGGCCCTCCGCGGTGAGTTGCTCGTCCCGGGTCGCCTCCAGCAGGGTCGACGGTGTCGGGACAGCGGCGCCGATCCCGCCGAATTTGCGCCCCCGGTGGCCCCGCAGGTCGAGCAGGCCGAAGTGCAGGCGGGCGGGAGCCTCCACCAGGACCCGCTCCGGCCATTCCGCGGGCCGGCTCATGCGGCGGGGGTCCCCGAGAGCTTCATGCGCACGTGCTCGGTCAGAAGCGCCATCGCCTCTTGTTCGCGGGGACCGCCCGTCTTGTTCACGATCACCTGGCAGCGCTCGAACTCCGCCCGGATCTCCTCGGCCGGGAGCAGATGAGTGCGGGTGGCGACAATCGCCGCCTCGAGGACGGCGTGCCGGGCGCGGTTGAAGCCCAGGAATTCGCGGCGGAATCCCCGGTGGACCACCCGGGTGACGATGCGCGAGCGCGGCGGTGTGTCGTCCACGGCGGTCACCTCAACCTCGCGCCAGGAGCAGGCCGCCTCGAGGACCACGCCTCGCACCACCGCCGCGGGACCACGCGGTGCGGTCAGCGTGCCAACCGCGCCCTGCGCGAATAGCATGACGTCGTCGACCAGATTCACCACGGCCTGGCCGGTGGCGCGCAGGTTCCGGAAGGTGGTTGTATCGAGGAAGGGTTTGACGACGATCGTCTCCTCGCCCCACTCGACCCCCATCGGGGCACAGTTGACCGCGCCCGTCGAGTCCAGGGTAGTGAGAATCGACTCGATGATCATGGGGCCACGATCTGCACGTCCAGGTGGGACGGGTAGCGCGCGCTGCGGTAGATCCGGTGGGTCTGGGCCTGGAAGTCTGCCGGCCTGGCCTCGAAGATGTTCGCGACCCAACTCTGCGGGTTGCGATCGTACGCCGGGAACCAGCTGCTCTGTACCTGCACCATGATGCGGTGGCCCCGCTGGAAGGTGTAGGCCTGCTGGTGCAGATCCACGGTGAAGGCGGTGACCTGGTTCGGCACCAGTGGCTCGGGATGGCTGAAGCTCTTGCGATAGCGCCCGCGCATGATGTCGCTGGCCACCATGAACTGGTAGCCGCCCATGCGGGGCGCGAACTCGCCGGAGTCGGGATAGACGTCGATCAGCTTGACGACCCAGTCGGCGTCACGGCCGGTGGTGCTGGCGAACAGCTTCGCGCTGATGTCACCGGCGATGGTCAGGTCGGAGTCGAGCGGGCCGGTCTCCCACGACAGGACGTCGGGCCGGTTCTGAACCTCGCGCTGATCCTCGGTGAGCCAGGTGTACCAGTGCGAGCCGCGCGAATCGTAGGTCTGCTCGATCGGCCGCCGGCGGTAGGGCACGGGATGCGCCGGGTCGGAGAGGTACTGATCGAATCCGGTGGCGGCGCCCGACGGGTCGAAGCTCAGCCGTCCGTCGGCTCGGAAGTACAGCTGCCGGACGCTGGCGTTGCGGGGCGGCCAGGCGTCAAAGGCCCGCCAGCGATTGCTGCCGCCATCGAAGAGCAGCGCCTCCGGCAGCGGCAACCGCCCCCGGTCCTTGAGCCAGTAGGCGAACCATGGCACCTGCGCCTGCTCCCGGAAGTAGGTGCCGGTCGAGTCTCCGAAGTCGATCAGCCCCAGCGAGTCCCCCGCTCCGCGCCAGCCGCCGTGGTTCCACGGCCCCACGACGAGGTAGTTGATCCCCTGCGTGTCGAGCTTCTCGAGGGTCGCGTACGTCTTGAGCGCGCCGTAGAAGTCCTCCTGGTCCCACCACCCGCCCACGGTCAACGTCGGCACGGTCAGCCGGGTGAGGTAGGTCGGCAGTGCCTGCCGCTGCCAGAAGGCATCGTAGGCCGGGTGCCTGGTGAAGTTCGTCCAGGTAGGCACTCTCCCGTTCAGGAGTCGAGTGAGCGATCCCAGGGGTCCCTGGGAGAGATACCAGTCGTAGACATCGTACCGGTTGATGGGCAGTGGTACCGACTCGTCCTTCGAGAGCTCGAGGTCGGCGCTGTACTCGAAGCCATAGCTGAGCCGGAAGGCACCCTGGTGGAAAAAGTCGTCGCCCATCCAGGTGTCCGTCATCGGCGCCTGCGGCGAGATCGCCTTCACCGCGGGGTGGGGGTTGATCCCGGCCATTGCCGCAAGCCACCCCGGATAGCTGACGCCGAGGACGCCGACCCGGCCGTTATTGCCCGGCACATTGGCGAGCAGCCAGTCGACCGCATCGTAGGTGTCGGTGCTCTCGTCGACGCCCTTGGGGTCCTTCGGATCGTGCAGCGGGCGGTTCATCGCGAACTGGCCCTCGGAGCCGTATCGGCCCCGGATGTCCTGGAAGACGAAGATGTACCCGTCGGCGGCCAGCTCCTTCAGATAGCCTGCGAAATAGCGGCGCGGGCTTCCCGCCACGCCGTACGGGGTCCGCAGGAGCAGGAAGGGCAGTGGCTCGGCATGCCCCGCCGGGCGGTAGATGAGGGTATGCAGCCGGGTGCCGTCCCTGGCGGGGATCATCGCCATGCGGCCCTCGAAACCCGGCACCGAATCGGCAGGGACCTGCGCGCGGAGCGGGGTGGCGAGCAGCGCGAACAGTGCCAGCCTGCAGATGCGAATCATGCCAGCTCCGGGCGGGGTTGGGGTGCGCGTGGCGAGGAGAACCGGTCGCATCAGCGCACCAGATCGGCAGAGGGTGGCTGCTCGGAGAGTCCGGGTTCGCTGCCGGTGGCCGGCACCGACGCGCCATCGGCGCGGTCCGGCACATTGACGCCGCGCCCGCCGGTGAGGAACCAGTCGAGCATCCGGTAGCCGTAGTCGGTCAGGACCGACTCGGGGTGAAACTGCACCCCGACGACCGGGTGCTCCACATGCGCCACCGCCATGATCTCGCCGTCCTCCGCGGTGGCCGTCACCCGCAGGGTCTCGGGCACCGATTCGGGGGCGATGACCAGCGAATGATAGCGGGTGGCCACCAGCGGGCTGGGCAGCCCGGTGAAGAGCGAGGTCCCGTCGTGATGTATCCGGGAGGTCTTGCCGTGCATCGGCCGCCGGGCGCGGACGATCTCGGCACCGTACGCCGCGCCGATCGCCTGGTGGCCGAGGCACACGCCCAGAATGGGGATCGCGGGGCCGAAGTGCCGGATCACCTCGACCGAGACCCCCGCTTCGGCCGGCGAGCAGGGCCCGGGAGAGACGATGATGTGACTGGGGGCGAGCGCGGCGATCTCCTCGAGTGTCACCGCGTCGTTGCGGCGCACCAGCGGGGTGGCGCCCAGCTCCGCGACGTAGCGGGCGAGGTTGTAGACGAAGCTGTCGTAGTTGTCGATCAGCAGGATCATGGCGTCGTCACCGCCCCCGCGAGCGCCGTGATCAGGGCGCGGGCCTTGTGCAGGGTCTCCTGGTATTCGCTCTCGGGCTCGGAGTCGGCCACGATCCCCCCGCCGACCGAGAAGGTCACTCGCCCGGCCGCCGCCACCAGGGTGCGGATGACGATGCTGGTGTCGATCGCGCCGCTGGTGCTCAGGTAGCCGATGGACCCGCAGTAGATGCCGCGCCGCGACGGCTCCAGTTCCGCGATGATCTCCATGGCACGCACCTTGGGGGCCCCGGTGATCGAGCCTCCGGGAAAGGCCGCTGCCAGAAGATCCGTGGCGTCACGGCCCGGCGCCAGTTCGCCCACGACGGTCGAGACCAGGTGATGCACCGTGCGGTAGCCCTCGAGCGCAAACAGCTCCGGGACCCTCACCGTCCCCGGGCGGCAGACCCGGCTGAGGTCGTTCCGCAGCAGATCCACGATCATCAGGTTTTCGGCGCGGTCCTTTTCACTGTCCTTGAGCGACTGCGACAGCGCCGCATCGTGCTGCGGCGAGAGTCCGCGCGGCACGGTGCCCTTGATCGGCCGGGTCTCGACTCGGCCGTTCTCCTCGGCCCGGAGAAACCGCTCGGGAGAGGCGCTCGCCACCGAGACGCCCTCGAACTCCAGGTACGCCGCGAACGGCGCCGGATTCACCTCGCGGAGCCGGCGATAGAGATGCCAGGGATCCTCTTCCAGCGGCGCCTCGAGCCGCTGGGAGAGGTTGGCCTGGAAGATGTCGCCGGCGACGATGTAGTCCCGCACCCGGGTCACCGCATCGAGGTAGCCACGATGGGTGAACGAGGATCGGAGTCCGATTCCGGATGCGTGCTCCGTGCCGGTGACCGGATACGACGGGGCGGGCGGCCGCCCCGGGTGGTGGAGGAGGGGCCGTCCCGCCGCGCCACCCGCCGGGCCGGCGAGGATGCGACGGACCCACTCGAGCCGCTCGGCCGCACGCCGGAGCTTCGCGGCGCCGGTCGACGGCATGCCGGTGGAGATGAGCCAGGCGCGACGGGCGGCATGATCCCACGCGAGGACCCAGTCGTACAGGCCGAGCAGCGCGTCGGGGAGGTTCAGATCGTCGTGGCGCGGGGCGGGGAGCCGCTCCAGCACCGCGCCGTAATCGTACGCGAGGAACCCGGCGATCCCGCCCTGAAACGGGGGAAGGCCGGGGAGCTCCGCGGCGGCGTGAGGAGCGAGCAGCGCGCGTGCCTGATCGAGGGCCGGGGTGCCGCCGGGGCCCTTGGTGCGGATGATCGAGATCGGGGACGCTGAGAGGAAGGAGTAGCGACCCAGTCGCTCCGGGTCCGCCGCGCTGTCGAGGAACAGCAGGTGCGGCTGGCCAAGGAACCGCTCCGCCGTGGCGACGGGATCGGGGGCGGGGAGGAGTTCCTCGACCAGGGGGAGGTCAGCCATCGTGGTGCTTCCGCATCGTCGGCTTGAAATGCTCCCGCCTCGGGTCTTCGGGCGGCGTGAGGTAGCCCCAATCGAGCTGCCCCTCCTGGCGATAAGTCTTGCCGAGTGCGATCGCCAGCCGAGCCTTGGCCAGCTCCTTCCCCAGGTAGAAGGCGTGCGACGCCTCCGCCACGCCGAGCTGCTCGAAGATCTCCTGGATCTCGGTCCCGCGGACGAATTTCTCGTGATTGAACACGGTGATCGTGTCGTGATCGGCGAAGATCCGGAAGTTCGGATCCTTCACTTCCGCGTGCAGCTCGCGAAGCTCCTGCTCGCTGTAGGCCAGCACCCGGGCATCCTTCACCGTGACCAGCCGGTTGTCGATCCCCTTGGGCAGCGTCTTCTGGGTGACCGCATAGTGCATCAGCCGGCGGGCGATGTCGATCTCCCGCACCGCGCCGTGAGCCCAGGGGATCACTTCGGTCGTGAGGATCGCCTTCACCCCGACCTCCTGGCAGATCGCGAGCAGGAGAGCGTTCACGCCGGTGGAGTCCGCGCTGGTCAGCTCGGTGACGTTGCCAACGCCCATCAGCAGCGCCGCGTCCGGATAGCGCCGGTGCATCTCGGCGTAGCGCTCGAGCGATGCCATGAAGCCGAAGCCGATCGGCTCGATGATGGGATCGATGAGATAGGAGAGTCCGGCGCGCTCCAGGGCATCGAGCGTGGGTTCCAGTGAGGCGAGGTCGGCGCCGAAATCCGGGATGGCGACCACCCGCACCGCGGTGCCTTTCAGGTCATCGAGCACGGCGAGGTTGCTGCCGTTGACGCTGAGGACCAGTTCCGCGCCGGCCTGGACGGCGGTGCGGATTTCGGCGGGGTCGAAGGAGTCGATGCTGACCCGGTACCCCGCGCCGCGGAACTCGCCGACTACCGCACCCAGCTCGGGGAAAGCGACCCCAGGGGTGCAGCCGAGGTCGATGATCTCGGCGCCCGAGCTGCGGTAGTGCGCGGCCTCGCGCCGGATCTCGTCCCGACTGCGCTTGGGCGCGTTGTTGATCTCGGCGAGGATCTCGATGTCGTAGGCGCCGTAGTCCCGCGCGATCGCCGCCTGGCCGAAGTACTGGGGGATTTCGCGGAGGTCCTTGGGACCCTTCTCGGCCGCCACGCCGAACCTCTCGGTGAGGATCGTCGTGTCGCCTTCGACCAGCCCCGGCAGGAGGATGAGGTCGGTACCGTCCGGCACGCTCAGGAACTTCGCAATCCACTCCGTCGTCATCAGCGCGGCCACCGTGATCCTGAGCACCGCGACCTCGATGATGAACGGCGCCTGCATCTCGCCCAGCACGCGCCGGAGTGCGGGTTCGGCGAGCTTGCCGGTGACGAAGAGGACGCGGCGCGGTGGCACTATTTCGGGTCGCCTCCGCGCACCCACTTGTTCGGTGTGCCCTCAAGGGCGCCCCCCTGCGGCTTCCACAGGACCGCCTCTTCGATCTTGGTGGCGAGCTCCCAGTCCTTGTCGGTGATCCCACCGGCCGAGTGGGTCTGCAACTTCACCCAGACCTTGGCCCAGGTCACGGTCAGATCGGGGTGATGGTAGGCCGCCTCGCTCAGAAAGCCGATGGTGTTGACCAGTGCCAGGGTGGTGAGCCAGCCATCGGTCTTGTATTGCCGGCGGATGAAGCCATCCTCGTAGTACCAGCCCGGAAAGCCGGTCAGCTTCTGGGCGATCTCGGTGTCGCTGTAGGTGTATTCCTTGGCAGCCATGGTCATGCCTCCGGGTTGGTTCCCCTCTCCCGCTTTCCTGTTCCGCTACATGACGTCCCCGCCGTTCACCATGATCATCTGTCCTGTGATGTACCGGGCCGCATCCGAGGCGAGGAAGACGGCCGCGGCGGCGACATCGTCCGGCGTGCCCCATCGGGCCAGCGGAATCTGCCGCGCGATCTCCTCCTTGAAGCCACGGGGGGCGCCGTCGCCGAACGCGGTCTCGATCCAGCCGGGGCCGAGCACATTCACCCGGATGGACGGCGCCAGCGAGCGCGCCAGCGAGCGGCTGAAGCTCAGAATTCCGCCCTTCACGGCGGAGAAGAGCTCGGGGTTGTCCCCCGCCATCCCCTGCAACACCCGGTCCCATGACATATTGATTATCACGCCACCGGTCGGCTGGCTCTGCATCAGTTCGGCGGCCGCCCAGGAGGCGTGCATCGTACCCGACAGGTCGACTCGCAGGAGCAGTTCCAGCTTTTCCCGCCGGGACAGGGTGGCCCCGGTGCCGGTGAGGACATCGGCGCCCGCGTTGTTGATCCAGGCATCTACTCCGCCGAGTGTCTCGCGCAGCGTGGCGACCAGGCGGATGAGGTCGGCGGCGTTGCTGGCATCTGCTTGCAGCAGGACCGCGCGTCGGCCGGTTTCCCGGATGCCCGCGGCCACGGTGTTGGCCCCGGTCTCGTTGGCGCGATAGGTGAGCGCGACCTCGGCACCCGCGCGGGCGGCGGCGAGGGCGATCGCCCGGCCGATGCCGCTGGAGGCACCGGTGACGAGCACTCGCTTGCCTTCGAGGCTCGCGGCGGCGTGGTGAGGATTGTCGGGGCCCATGGCTCGGCGTAACATATCGGGCCGGGCCTCGCATACAAGGGAGCGCAGAGGGTGCGACTACTGGTGAGTGTTCGGAACGCGCACGAGGCACGCATCGCGGAGGCGGGCGGCGCCGCGATCATCGACGCCAAGGAACCGGCGCGCGGTTCGCTCGGTCAGGTGGACGCCGCGGTGCTTGAGGAGATCTGGGCGGCGGTGCCGGAGCGGAAGTGGCTCAGCGCCGCGCTCGGCGACGTGGCGACCCCGGATGACGTGGCCCGCGCCCTGGCGGCGGTGACGGTGCCGGTGCGCATCGTCAAACTGGCCTTCAAGGGCGTCGCCGACGCTGGCCAGATCGAGCGTCTGTTGCAGGAGGCGCTCCGCCGCGCCGAGGCTCACGAGGGTCGCCCCCGGGTCGTGGCGGTAGCCTACGGCGACCATGAGCGGGCCGGGTCGCTGGTACCGCAGTCGGTGCGGGCCATCGCCCAGGGGATGGGCGCGGCCGGCCTGCTGCTCGACACCTGCGTCAAGGACGGACGCTCGCTGTTCGATTTCATGGATGTGCCCGCGCTGGCCAGCATCGGCAGCATGCTGGCGGCGGACGAACTGGAGTTCGCGCTGGCGGGGAGTCTCGGGGTGGAGCGGGTGGGGCAGGCGTTCGAGGCCCGCGCCACCATCTTCGGCGTGCGCGGCGCGGTCTGCGCTGCCGGCCGCCGCACCGACGGGATCGTGGAAGAGCGGGTGCGCGAACTCGCCGAGCTGATCCGGCACGAGGTCCGGGGCGCCTGAGGCGCTAGTACCAGTCCCCGGCCGCCGCATCCGCGGCCGAAAGTATCCTGCAGCGCATCCCCGCTGGCAGCACCCGGCTCAAGTAGCGGTCGGCGAGTTCCAGCCCGCCCTGTACTGGCTTGATCAGGATTAATTCCTCAGCCCCCAGCAGCGTGGCCAGGTATGCGGCGAGGCTGTCGCTGGTCACCTCCCACGAATGGGGCAACTCATCCGCCGCACGCAGCCAGCGGGTGGGTGCCAGCACCGGAACCGCCCCCGCCGCGTGAGCCTGGTGCACCCCGCCCCGATCCTCGACTATCCGGCCGCCGGGGATCAGCTCGGCGAGTGCAAAGGCGTACTGGTCCATCCCGAGGATCGCCATCCAGTGTGCCGCTGTGGGCGTGAGGGAATGGCTGGCCACGAAGGCGCGCACCGCGTCGGCGAACGGCCCGCCGCCGGGCACTACCACCAGCGGGCGGACCGTCCCCGCCCGGCCGAGCATCTGGGCGACGGCGGCCAGCACCCCGGGAGCGGCGGCCAGTGCGCCGCCCACCTTCACCACCGTCAGGGGCTCGGAGTTCACGGGTTCCATGATACCTTTGTTCGTGATGGAACTCATCCCCGTCCTCGATCTGCTGCGCGGGCAGGCGGTGCATGCCCGGCGCGGCGTCCGCGAACAGTATCAGCCGGTTTCCTCCGCGCTCCTCCCCGGCAGCGCCGGCGACGCCGCGGCACTGGCACGCGCCTATCGCACCATGCTGGGCGCAAGGCGCTGCTACATCGCTGACCTCGATGCGATCCAGGGCTGGGCGCCGCAGCTCAAGCTGCTGGAGTCCCTCGCCGACCCGGAGCGCGGCTTCGGCCCCGGACTCATGGTCGACGGGGGGATCTCGACCGCGAGCGCTGCCCAGGCCCTGGTGGACGCGGGCGCGAGCACGCTGGTGGTGGGACTGGAGACGCTGCGCGGCTTCGAGGACCTGAAGGCGATCGTGGACGCGGTCGGCGGCGACCGGGTGGTCTTCAGCCTGGACCTGATGGAAGGGAAGCCGATCCGCCGGCGCACCGGACGGATCGCCAGCCAGGAAGCGGTCGCTCTCGAGCTGGGCGCGCGCGCGGTGGAGGCGGGCGTATCGGCGGTGCTGGTGCTCGACCTGGCGGCGGTGGGTACCGAGGAGGGGCCGCGGAACCTGGACATCATCGGCGGCCTGAAGAGGCTGCTCTGGGTCCCGATCTATTCCGGAGGAGGGGTGCGCGCCACGGAAGATCTCTCGCTGCTCTCCGAGGCCGGCTGCGACGCCGCGCTGGTTGGCTCGGCGATTCACAGCGGCTCGATCAGTCCCCCATAGCCATCCGGTAGGTCGCGGACTGGCCGAAGCTCTCCTCCACTTCCAGTTCGATCGCCGTCAGGTTGGCGATCCCCAACCCCAGCAGCTCCTCCCGGGTCCGCTTCGCGAAGTACTGCGCGATCATCTCCGCCGTCGTGTTCTCGATGGGCATCATGGCGCAGTCGACCGTGGGGAAGGTGTAGGTGTGCTCGCCGAAGTAGTCGACCTGCCGCTGTTTCCCCGTGTCGCGGAAGGCCAGCTTCGGATTCTTGAGCGGGAGCAGCACCTTGTGGTCGATCTCGTCCACCAGCTTCCGGACGGTCTTCTTCAGCACCGAGAAGTCGACGACGAACGAGCATTCATTGTCCACGCTGCCTTCCACCGTCACGCCCACCCGGTAGTTGTGCCCGTGGAGGGTCTCGCACTGGTGACCGCGGAACGTGATGAAGTGCGCGGAGCTGAAGACCAGGTAGTCCTTGCTGACGGTGACCTTGAAATCACTGCGCACTGGGGTTCCTCGAACGAACGTTGCTCCACCCGTCTTCCAGCAGCAGGACGAAGAGCGTGGCGGCGGTCAGGTCGGCAGTGGTGCCGGGATTGCGTGAATTGTGCGCGTCCCGCAGGGCGGAGTCAAACGCGGCGATCGCCGCGCGGCCGGCCGCGCTCCGGACGCCGCCCTCCCGGAGCACCCCGGCAGCCTGCCGGCTGGTCGACGCGGCCGCCTCGGAACCGAGCTTCCGCCCGATCAGGCTGTCCGGCCGGGCGGCCAGCAGCGTGAGGTACGTCTCCACCGTGGCGTCCGGCCAGTCGAGATCGGCGGCGCGCGCCGCCCGGAGGGCGGGCAGCCCGGTCTCGAAGGTGATTGCGAAGTCCGTGACGTACTCGGCCGCGATGCTGTCCCGCGTCGCGGCGAGCCGCATCGTCTCCTGCAGGCTCACCGTGGGCTCGTCGCCCAGATCCTGGTCCGGCACCGCGCCGAGCCCGCCCGGGCGCGCTTCACGGATGGCGTGGTATGCGTGCCGCGCGTCCTCAATCGACGTGGAGGCCAGGACCCCGTGGAGCCGCTCGCGCAGGAGTACCGGGCCGGCGTGCCCGGGCTCGCGCTGCGCGCCGGCCGCCTTTGCCAGGGGTGCCAGCAGGAGGATGATCCCGAGATTGGTGTTGGCCGTGGTCAGGCGTCGGGTTGCGCGGACCGCCGCCAGGATGGTCTCGCCGAGCGGGCGTTCGACGGCCCGGCCCAGCTCCGGGCCCGCGGCGAGGGCGCTGGCCAGGAAGTCCTCATAGCGCATGTCGTGGAACGGCCGGCCAGGGCCGACGTTGCCCGGCTTGGGTGCGCTCGCCTCCAGCAGGCTGGCCAGGGCGGCGAGGGTACCGATGTCGCTCGGGTTCACCGGGAGAGGGCCTGTTCGACGATCGCAGCGGCGACGTCGATGCCGGTCGTGCTCTGCAGCCCCTCCCAGCCGGGAATGCCGTTGACTTCGAGCACGTAGACCGTCCCGTCCTCCGCCGGCAGCAGGTCGACGCCCGCGTACTCCGCGCCCACCGCGTCGGCCGCCCGCACCGCCAGCTCCGCCAGGGCAGGCGGCAGCTCGATGGTTCGCACCGACCCGCCTCGCGAGAAGTTGGTGCGCCAGCCGGGGGCACTCCGCTCGATGGCGCCGAGCACCCTGCCGCCGACCACGAAGGCGCGGAAGTCCCGCCCGCCGTGCGGGATGAAGCGCTGGAGGTAATAGACGCCGCGCACCGTCTCCACGACCCGGAACACCCGCCACGCCATGTCCTCGTCGCTGACGCGGGACATGCCGAGTCCCATCGAGCCGAAGATCGGTTTCACCACCACGTCGCCCATGTCGCGAAAGGCGGCAAAGGCGTCGTCGGCGCGTTCGCAGGCCACCGTCTCGGGAGTAGCCAGTCCGGCCCGCTCGAGGATCGCGGAGGTCCACGCCTTGTCCACGGTGCGCTCGATGGCGCGGGCGGTGTTCATCACCCGGACCCCTTCTTCCTCGAGCCGGTGCAGCGTGTCCACCCGATAGATGATCTGCTCGAGCGAGCCACCCGGGATGATCCGCGCGATGACCGCGCGGGCGTCGCGGAGCCGGTGGCCACTGTTGCTGACCCCGCGATCGGCGCCCATGTGGCCGATGTTCGCGTCCCAGGGGAGCAGAAGCGGCTCGAGCCCGCGCGCGCCGATTGCGCGCACGAGCTCGTCGGTGTGCCAGCCGGTTTCCGATGCGAGGATGACGACGTGCATGGCGGAGGCGACGGACGCTCGTGGGGTCGCGCCCGTCGCCGGTGCCGTCACGGCTTCGACGTCAGATGCCCCACCAGCGCCGTCAGTCCGCCGGTCGCAAACTTCGGCAGGTCATCGCCGACGGCCTTGAAGGCGGTCGTGCTGGTGCCGGCCTTCAGCGCGGCGGCGTTGGGGAAGTACAGCTTGGCCTGGCGATAGAACGCCGCCGGCGAGCCATCCAGGTTCTTCGCGTACTTGGTCAGCTCGGCGCGGGTAAAGGCGATCTCGGTGGCCCCGGCGCCGACCAGCGGCAAGTGGGTCGCGGCGTAGTAGGCCTCGAATGCGGCCGCATCCGTCGGCTGGTTGTAGATCACCGTCACGAACGAGGTGCTGTCACCGGTCAGCAGCTCCGCGTGATCGCTGGTCTCCTCGCCGATCAGCGCGGTGAGGCCGCCGGTGGCGAACTTGGGCAGGTCGTCGCCGATCGCCTTGAAGCCCGGCGTGGCGATGCCCGCCTCGAGCGCGGCCATGTCCTTGAACCAGAGGACCGCCTGACGGTAGTAGGTCGGCTTCTTGCCATCGAGCGTCGCATCGAACTTGGTCAGCTCCGCCGCCACGAATCCGACCTCGGCCTGCTTGGCCCCGACCAGCGGCACGTGCGTCGCCCAATAGTACTTCTCGAAGGCGGCGGCGCTCTTCGGGGTGTTGTAGATGACCGTGACGAACGCCATCGGCGCCGGCTTGGGCGGCGGGGTCGGGGCAACGGCGGTGGTGTCGGCGGCGGGCTTTTCGGCCGGCTTGGAGCAGGCGGCCAGCGCTAGCAGGCCGAGGGCGGGGAGCAGGGCTAGGCGACGCATCGAGGGGTCCAGTGTGAAGGTGGCTGCATCATTCGGGGTACAACGACTGCCTGAGTACGTCCGGGTTCACCCGCCCCGCATGATAGGTCTTGCCGGAGGTGGTGCTGGTGAGCCAGACCTCCGCGGGACTGAAGAGGAGCGGGTCGATCTTGTAGAAGTCCCTGTCGTACCGATCAAAGATCTCGTAAAACGGCATCCCGTAGTCCTTGGAGGCGCTGGCCGGGAGCCGGGCCGCGAGGTCGGCGAGCTCGGTGTCGCCGGCCGTGATGGTGTAATGCGCCTGGCCGCCATAGAGGATGCAGTCGTTGGTGCGGCCGATGCCGCGCACATCGTTCCTGGCGAGGGTGGGGATGGGCGCGGTGCCGAACCCGCTCACCACCCTGGAGACGTCGAAACCCAGCGTCTCCATCTTGTGCAGGCCGGTCTCGAGGATGCGAGCCGAGATCTGAGTCCCGCCGGCCAGGCTGGCCGTCGGCGCCACCACGAAGGTGAGCTGGCCCGGGGAGAGATTGGCCCGCCGGGCCACGTACTGGGCGACGGCGTCGGTCGGCAGGTCGCGGGTCTCGAGCACCAGCACGCCGCAGGTCGCCTGCTCGGCGTAGTGCAGCCTCTCGAACAGCTCCTTCTCCACCCGCGCATGGGCCCGCAGCGGGCCGGAGCCCATCGCGAAGTACTTGTCGACCTGGATCGCCCAGCCGGCGTACTGCGACGCCATGCAGGACACGGCGGGATGGTCGGTGCGCACCTGCACTCCGGGCCAGTTCTCGCCGCCGAGCTGCAGGGAGGTGTATTCCACATCGCCCAGGCCACCCATGGCGATCTCGCTGAGCAGCAATCCCGCGTTCAGGCCGCCCGCCACGTTCACCCCGGCATCGATGACCGCGGCCCCCGAGCTCAACGTCTGGATCGCGATGCGCAGGCCTGCCGCATCTTCGGCCATCACGTCCGCAAGGTCGCGGGCGCGTTCGTTCATCATGAGGCTGGTCATCGGCGCGTCCATGGGGGATCTCGTCGGGCGGGGTCGCCGGGCTCCCGGCGTCCCGGACCCACCCGGGCGCGAGAAGATAAGCGGAAGGTACTCGCTGCGGGAGGACGACGGGGAGACCAGCGCAGAGGGGACCGTCGTGCCCCCTTATGCCCGAACCAGGATTTCCCCTCGGCCGCCGTTGGCGATATCGCCCATGAAACGGCGGACTCGGAGGCTGGTATCGGGGAGCTTGGAGTACTTGCCTGGCAGCTTGCGCCAGGACCGCACCAGCAGGGTGAGGAAGTTGAGGGGATAGACGCCGCAGTCGTTGAACGTGGGAGGCAGCTCACTGGAGGCCTGCTGCAGGAGGAGCGTGCCCCGCCGCATGGCGAGCCCGGGCAGCTTTCCCACGCTGCCCCAGACGGCGATGGTCCCTGCCACCATTCGTGAGGCGCAGTAGTCGCCGGCGTTGCCCTCGATCAGCACCATGCCCCGGCGCATTCGGTCACCGAGCCGGTCCCCGGCGTCGCCATCGACCAGCACGAGGCCGCCTTTCATGCCGTGGTGCTCGCCGGGCCGTGCGGCGGCCAGGAAGTCCCCGGTATGTCCATAGACGTGAATGCGGCCGCCGCTCATCCCCGTCGCCGCGTAGGCGCCGGTGTTTCCGCGCACCACGAGGCTCCCGCCGCTCATCCCGGCGCCGAGATAGGCGCCGACGTCGCCGCGCACGACGATCCGGCCGTGGGTCATCCCTGCGCCGATGCGGTCCAGCCGGTCGCAGGAGCCATGAATCTCGAGTTCGGAGACGAAGGTGCCGGAGATCGTGAACAGGCTGTCGAGCCGGACCTTGCGGTTGCCGGTGGCGAGCTCGATCGCGGCCACATCCTCTAGCCCTTTGCCCGTAAGGTGGCCCGCGGTCAGCGGCGAGAGATCGACTCGGTTGGCGGGGGGCTCGCGGAGGGTCAGGCAGAGGGTGCTCATGCGATTCCGGAATCCTGGGGTCCGGCCGGTGGTGCGCCGGCTGACGGGAAGGGCCTCATGGCGGCGTCGATTCGAGCAGCAGGACCTCGCCCCGGTTCTGCTCGACGGCATCCCCGCACCAGCGCTGGTAGCTGCCTTCCCCTTCCAGGTCGCTGACGGGCAGGCCGAGGCTGCGAAGGTGGGAAAGATAGAGGCGCAGGAAGACCGGCCGGTAGGTGCAGGCGTAACTGAACGTGGGGAGCATCTCCGCCGGGTGCATGCCGACGATCGTACCGCGGATCATTCCGGCACCGGTGCGCGATCCCATCTGCCCGAAC
Organism: uncultured Gemmatimonadales bacterium; assembly: GCA_963825065.1. Classification (GTDB taxonomy): domain Bacteria; phylum Gemmatimonadota; class Gemmatimonadetes; order Gemmatimonadales; family GWC2-71-9; genus JADJOM01. The sequence continues at coordinate 149,053 of CAWGRU010000017.1, read as the reverse complement.
ACGACCACTGTGCCGGCCAGCATGTTCACGCCCGTGAAGTCGCCGGTGTTGCCGCCGATCGCGATCAATCCCCGCCGCATGGCGCCACCGACCTCGTTCCCGGCATTTCCAAACACGACGATCTCGCCGCCTTGCATGCCGGCCGGGCTGCCCCGGGAGGCGCTGCCGACCAGGTGTCCGGCATTCCCCTTGATCGTGATCCGGCCGCCCGACATCTCCGGCCCGACCCAGTCGCCCGCGTCGCCCTCGACGACGATCTCCCCCCCCGTCATTCCCGCGCCGACATGCATCCCCGCGGAGCCGTGCACCACGATCCGCCCCGCGGTCATGGCCGCGCCGATGAGCTTCACGTGGGAGAGATCGCCGGTGAGACTGATCTCGCCATTGGCCATTCCCGAAATCCGGAAGAACTCGCCCAGTTCCGCATCCTGGTTGCCGTGCACCACCACGAGCTTGGCCGCCTGCAGAGGGGAGAGGCCCGCGAGCCGTGCCGGGCTGAGCACATCCGCCTCGAGCGGAACCGCCGGGGTCGTGTGGAGCGTGAGCTCGAGACTCATGGGACCCATCCTCCCCACGATGGGGGCGTCATCATGCCGGCGCCCCTTCCAGGAGGGCGTGCAGGCGGATCTGGTACTGGCCGAGTCCGCCGCCGTAGTTGCCGGCCGAGATCCTCAGGGCGCCTTCGCTGGCGGCGGCCTGCATGCCGCGGCGCATGGCGGTTTCCACCGATGCGAGGTCGAGTCCGTCGATGACGATTTCCAGCACGCTCCCCATGCCGGCGCCCACCTCGGTCCCGGGAGACACCGCCCGCAGCGTGGGACAGTAGGTGTCGTTGGTAGAGGCGTGCAGGAACTTGTAGCGCGAGGACGGCTTGCTGCCGCTGCGCACCACGCCGCCGGGGAAGGGCAGGATCGCGCCCGGCGTGCCACGCATGGCGGTGACCGCCGCTCCCGCGGCGCGCAGGGTGCTCCGCTGGTCCCGGCCCAGGATCAGGATGTTCCCCCCGCCCACCGCGGGCTGGATCCCGAATCGATCATCGACGAGAAACTCGCCATCCATGACGGGGATCCGCCAGAGCCGGCGGCCGCCGAGCAGCTTGGAGATCTGGTAACGGTCGCCGAAGAACTTCAGCTGGCTGCCGACCGGCACCTTCGGTTCCACCGCCAGACCGTCGTAGCAGGCGGTGCTCGGGCAGGTCATGACGCATTGCCCAACCCGCTCGACCAGCCGCTTGCCGAGCCCCTCCTCGTTCATCGCGAAGAGGAGGACGCTCACCCCGGGCCGGCCGTCGGGGGTCTGGCCAGGCGGAATGGGCGCCTCGATCCCCGCCTCGCACTTGCAGCCGATGATCGAAGTCGCGAAGCCGGTCACGGACTGGGCGGCGGCATTGGCCCAGTCGGCGGTCTCCGCGGTGATCACCAGTCGGGCCGCCCACATCGCGAATGCTTCCGCGAAGGTGTCCGCGACCTCGGTCTCGTGGATGAGCATCGTGCCCCTGCGCTAGGCGCTCGTGGCGGGTGCGGCGCTCGCCGACTGCTCCGCCGTCGGGATCACCTGGTGATGGTGCAGGTACTGTATGTCCACCGGGTAGTTCGAGAACTGGACCGTGTAGAAGTCCTCGAAGAACGGCTGGATGACCTGCTCGATGCCGGAATCGTAGTCCGGCGCGACGTGCAGCACGCGGCCCTCGGAATCCGCACGGAACTCGTGATCCTCGATGATGAGCTGCCCGTCCTTGATCACGTACCGGGGGGCGGAGAACATCCTCTCCTTGTCTCCGTTCTCCTCGTAGATCGTGATATCGGCGTCCGCGCCGACCCCGAGGTGTCCCTTGGCGGTGAGCCCGAGCAGCCGCGCGGGGCCGGCGCGGGTGATGATGGCGATCTCGTACAGCGAGTACTCCCGCTCCTGGCAATCCCGCAGGCCGCTGTTGTCCAGGGCCTTCTGGTTCACCTTCGCCATCTCTTCCTTCCGGAACTCGCGGTCCATGAGCAGCCGGATGAGCTTGGGATAGCTCATGAACGAGCCCCCGTTGGGATGGTCGGTCGAGAAGACCATCCGCCACGGGTCGTCCGAGAGCAGGAACAGCTCGAGCCCGATCGCCCACTGCAGGGCGTTGGTGTAGACCTGATCCTGATAGGTGAAGGGCACGATCCCGCAGCCGCTCTCGTTCTCGCTGTCGGCATTGATCCACTTGTGGCCACCGAAGCGCCGCAGCATGTAGGCCAGCGGGGCGTCCGCGGTCATGCTGGTCGAACGGCCGAACATCACCGCGCCCACGTCCGCACTGATGTTGGGGTGGGTGTTGACGTACTCCGCGATCTCCCGGGCCTTGGAGGTCGGATTGTCGGTCGTCTTCCCGGACACCGAGCCGTAGCTGTGGAACTGCACGTGGGTGATGTGCGCGCGCTGGCCCTCGGCAATCCGCATCGTCTCGAGCGTGGTCGTGTAGTTGCCGGAGTGACCCAGGTTATTGCAGTGGATGTGCACCGGGTGGGGCAGCCCCAGCTCATTCCCCGCCGTGATGAACGCGCCGATGACCTGCCGTGGCGTGAGCTCGAACGGGCCGATCTTCTGGTCGAGCGTCGTGATGTTGGTGTTCCGCTCGCCCTTCCACAGTGCGTCCACGCCGGGGTTGACCAGCTTCGGCGCATACGCCTTGGCGGCGCTGATCCACCAGGCGAGCGCGTTGCGGAACTCCTCGACCCGCCCCTCCTGCAGCAGCCGGAACAGCAGCACGTTGTTGCCGACCAGCACGAAGAATCCCTTGTCGATGATCGGTGTATCCTGGAGTTCCTCCAGGGTGCTGCGGGCGCCGAGCGGTGTCACCGCCGCTTCCATGGCGGAGGTGTAGCCGAGGGTGGCGTAGCGATAGCCGGTGGTGAAGGTGGAGGGCACGGTGCCGCCGGTGCCGGAGCGGGTGACCCGGGTGCGCAGGTGGACATCGTGGCGATGGTCTTCCGGCTGCAGCTTCCTCGCCATGTTCACCTTGGAGCCGGCGATGTGGCAGTGGATGTCGATGCCCCCGGGCATCACCACCATGCCTCTCGCGTCGATGGTCTTCGTGTCCGGGGGGACCGACGCGACGATCCTGCCGTCCTGGATGCAGATGTCCTGCACCACGCCGTCCAGGCCATTGGCGGGGTCGTACACCCTGCCGTTGATGATGCGCAACGTCGATCCCACGGGTCTGCCTCCGGAAGGGGGGCGGCCTACGAGAAGGTGGCGGCGAGCGGGGTGCCGGCCGGGACCCGGTTGCCACCCAGCAGGGTGCTCACCCGCTCGCGGATCGCGCGCAGGATCACCTCGTCACTCGGGTAGGGCGACTCGAATGCCGGGCGCAGGGCGATCGGTACCCCATCCATCCGGTAGACCGTGCCCGGCACGTTGATCCCGTAGGTCGCCGTGGTGAACGCCACCCGGGCCAGCTGGCTGGTCACGCTGGTCTTGGGATCCAGGGTGATGACCGGGATGCGCTTGAGGTGCTCGATCGCCGCCTGGGCGAAGTTTGACGCGGGATCGCTGGCGATGATCATCGCGGCATCCGCCTCACGCCGGGCCAGCAGGTCCGCCGTGGTCCACTCGCCGGGATTGAAGCGGGGATAGCCGCGGCTGAAGTTGACGCCGAATGGATAGCCGGTCTGCCAGGAGACCACGTTGTCGGCACCCGTCACGTTGCCGTGTCCGCGGACCGGGGCCGCCACGAAGTGGGTGAACGCGTTGAGATCGGCGGCGAGCGCCAGCAGCGCCCCGGCGTTGAAGTGCCGGCCCCGGGTCATGGTGAGCCCCATGCCGAACAGCAGCGCCCCGAAATTGCAGCGCTTCATCCGGGCCACGAGGTCCTCCAGGACGGCCAGCGAAATACCGGTCCGCTGTTCGATCGAGGCATCGACCTTCCGCCCCTTCAACAGCGCCCGGAGGGTCCACAGTACCTCGAAGTCGCTCCCCGGCTTCACCTGCAGGAAGATATCCGCCACCGGCGCGCTCGCGGTGCGACGCACGTCGACCAGCACCACCGTCCGGTCCTTGCGGCCATTCGGGGTATACATCCCCTTCGGCGTGACCGCGTAGCGGGTGAACAGCCGCGGGTGCGCCTCGGCGGGGTTGCCGCCCCAGAAGATGATCAGGTCCGCCCGGTTCTTGATTTCGCCCAGGGAAGCGGTGGTCTCGCCGATGCTCTGAAACGCCATGCCCGTCGGGCCATGGCACACCGAGGTCGTGGTGTCGACGTTGCCACCGATCATGTCGGCGATCGACACCGCGATGCGCTGCGCCTCGCAGGTGGTGTCGGACAGGCCGTAGATCACCGGGTATCGTGCCGCCGCGAGAATCTGCGCCGCGGCCTCGACGGCCTCGTCGGTGCTCGCCTCCCGACCTTCGATGAGCGCGAACGGGCGCTCCTCGACGCCATGCTCCTTGAACCACGCCTTTCCCAGCACGCAGGCATTCTGGGACTTGGTGATCCGGTGGCTCGCGACATCCACGGTCAGGGTGATGTCGTCGCACACGCAGCCGCAGAAAGTACAGGTTGCGTTCTCCACCGTCCGAATATCTTCGTCGCTCATCGCCCTATCCTCCCGGGGCTAGTCCGGCCCCACTGGCTCGACTTCAACCTGCAGATTCTTGGAAAGGGGCATCCCGGTACCCGCCGTGTCACCGGCCATCAGCTGGCTGGAGGCGGGGCCGTAGGCCATGAAGAGCAGCCCCGGTGGAAGGTCCTTCGTCTCGCGGCCTTTGCAGCGCAGAATGGTCTCGCCGGACGCGGTACGCAGCCGGACCCGGCTGTCCGCCTTGAGCCCAAGGCGCGCCATGTCCTCGACGTTCATCTCCAGCGTCGTGGACACGTCGAGGTAGTCCGCCCCGAGCTTGCCGGTACAGAGCGCGGTGCCTTGGCGGCTGGAACGCCCGCCGATCAGTGTCATGATTTCAGCCATGGGATCCTGACGGATGGAAGGATTGGCTGAGACAGCATGGGTTCGTGCCGGTAGCCCGGCCTTCTGCCCGACCTCTGTTACTACAGTGCACGGCCCGCCAGAGCAAGGGGGGGAGCCCGGCGGCCGGGATTCGCCGGGGCTCCCCTTCGGGGTCCGGAGGCCGGCCGGCTCGATCAGGCCATGATCTGGTGCAACCGGAAGTGGTACTTGCCGAGCTTGCCGCCGTAGTCCCCGGCGCTCACCCGCCGGATCCCGTGGGCCGCGCCGAGGCCGACCACGGCGTCGATCCCCGCACGCATCGCCGAGGCGACCGCGGATGCCGAGAGCCCGTCGATGACGATCTCGAGCACCGCCCCGATCTCGGGGGTGAGTTGGGTGCGGGTGACCCCGCGAATGGTGGGGCAGAATGCGTCGTTGGTCGAGGCCCGCAGTGCCGGATACTTGCAGCCCACCTTGGAGCCCGAGCGCACGATGCCGCCGGGAAAGGGCATGATGACGTTTCGTACCTGCCGCATCGCCGCCACCGCCGCTTCACAGGCCGTCAACGCCTGTTCCTGGGATTCCGCCAGCACCAGGAAATTGCCACCCCCGACGCCGGTAAGCATGTCGGTCGTGTCCTGGATCAGGAATTCCCCGTCCATGACCGGAATACGCCAGTAGCGGTGGCCGTCGATCATCTTGGAGGTCTGGAACCCGTCGCCGAAATAGCGCAGGAACTTCCCCAGCGGCACCGCCTCCCCCTGGTCCCCGCCCGCGAACACCGCGCTCGTCGGCGAGGTCAGCACGCACTGGCCCACCCGCCGCTCGAGTTGCTTGATGAGTTCCTTGGTAGAGGTGGCAAAGAACAGCACCGAGAGCCCCGGGCGCCCGTCCGGGGTCTCCGCCCGGCCCAGCTCCCGTTCGATGCCTGCCTCGCAGCCGCACGCGATCACGGAGGTGGCAAACCCGGTCGCGGCATTCGCCGCATGATACGCCCACTCCAGATTGTGGGCGGTGATCAGGATGCGGGCCGCCTTCATCCCGAAGGCCTCCGCGAAGGCATCGTCGATCGTGACGCCGTTGAGATTCATGGACTCAGCGCCGGCAGGGATGGGTGACGACGTCGGCGCCGTGCCCGAAGGCGTGCATCTCCTCCGGCGAGATGCACATGTGGTCGGCCCGCATGGTCTGGTAGCGCTCGAAGTGGTCGGCGAGACGGCGCTCGATCCCGCGGTCGTATTCGGGCTGCACGCTGTGGTACCGGCCCCAGGTCACCTTCACGACCTTGCCGTCGCGCACCACGACCTCGCCATCCTTGATGACGTACTCGGGCGTGGAGAACATCCGCTCCCGGTCGGGGTGGTCCCGGTAGACCGTGATGTCGGCCTGGGCGCCCGGCGCGAGGTGACCAAGGTCGGTGATGCCCAGCAGCTTCGCCGGTGCGGCCCGGGTGAGGATCGCGATCTCGTACAGCGAGTACTCGCGGTCGATGCTGCCCACGGTAGTGAGCGCCTGCGCGTCGGCATTGATCAGTCCCAGCCGCTCGTTCCGGAACGTACGGTCCATCAGCAGCCGGATGAGGTGCGGGTAGGTGGTGAACGGCGCCCCGTTGGGATGGTCGGTGGTGAGGAATACCCGCCACGGATCGTTCACCAGCAGGAAGATCTCCAGCCCCACCGCCCACTGCAGCGCGTTTACGAAGTTCTTGTCGCGGTACTTGAAGGGCAGCACCCCGCACCCCGCGTCGCACTCGATATCCATGATCACGAACTTCTTGGGACTGGCGATCCCCGAATTCCGGTTCTGGGCCATGCTGTCGCCCGACGCGGTGACCGTCTGCCCGAACATGATCTGCCCCACATCGCAGCTCGCGTTGGGGGTGGTGTTGATCGCTTCGGCCACCCGCGCCGCCGCCGAGGAGAACTTGCGGTCCCCCTCGGTGCCGTAGCTGTGGAACTGGATGTGGGTCAGGTGGATCGGCAGGCCCTCGGAGGCCATGATGGTACCGAGGGTGGTGTCGACATTGCCCGGCAGGCCCAGGTTGCTGCTGTGCACATGCAGCGGGTGCGGCACGCCCAGCTCGTGGACCGCGCGGCTCAGCACCCGCAGAATGTCCCGCGGCGTCACCCCGTAGAACCGGTGCTTCTCGTCGAGCTGCAGCTTCCGCTGGTTGAACTTGAACGCGGAGATGCCGCCGGGGTTCACCACCTTGATGCCGATGCAGTGGGTCGCGTGCAGCGTCCAGGCCACGTAGTCGTTGATGAGCTTCTGGTCCTCGCCGGCGGCCATGAGGCGGAGCAGGAAGTCATCGCTGCCCAGCATTACGTACCCGCCCTTGTCCACGATCGGGGTGTCCCCCATCTCGAGGTGGGCCTGCCGCGCATTCACCGGCAGAATCGCGGGCTCGAAGCAGGCAGTGTAACCCATCTCGGCGTAGCGATAGCCCGTCGCGAAGGTGCCGGGAGCGGCGTGCCCGCAGGAGGCGCGGGTGACGGCGGTCCGGGCGACCGGATCGGCCCGGTGATCCTCGGGAAGCATGGCGCGGGCGATATTCATCTTCCCGCCGCCGATATGGGTGTGCATGTCGATCGCGCCGGCCATCACGACCCGGCCGCTCAGGTCGTATGCGTGATCGATCCGTTCGTCCGGGGCGGGAGTCGCCACGATGCGCCCGTCGCGCACGTACAGATCGCGGACCTCGCCGTCGACCCCATTCGCGGGATCGTAGATCCGGCCGCCTTTCAGCTTCACCAGCATGTGGCTATGCCTCCCCGAGTGCGGCGTCGATGGCGGCGAGCGCATCCGCCACGCTGGGGAGCGCGGAGGGCCGCAGCTTGAGCAGCGGCAGCGCGACCACCCGGTCGGAGCGGAAGAGGTGACCGGCATGGTCGATCCCCGGGATGCCCACGGGAATGAAGACTTCCGGCTCCCGCTCCAGGGACATTCCGCAACGGCCCAGCACGATCGTCGGGATGGTCGTCGCGGGGGGCGTCCGGCTCTCGTTCAGGCTGGAGATCCACATCAGGACATCGGCCTCGCCGCGGGCGAGCAGCCGCGCGGTCGAGTGATGATATCCGTCGTTCTCGGGAATCCCCTGACCGAAGGAGGTCCGCGAGCCGAAGCCGGTCTGCCAAAGGTGTACCGCGTCCGCGGTCATGTCGCCATCGCTGCCGCCGAGGGGCAGCCCAGAGAAGCGGCCGCCGCGGTTGAGTTCCTTGACCAGCTCGCAGAGTGATTGAATCGTCAACTCCGCATGCGGGAACTCGAAGTCCCCCGCCGCCCAGACCATCACGCCGTACTTGGCGCGCTTCATCCGCTCGATGAGTGCGGTCCACGTCGCCAGCGGAATCCCCGCCGCCCCGAGCGCCTGTACCGGGCGGCCGGGGAGCAGGGCCCGCAGCAGCCCCACCGCCTCGACCAGGCGGGTGACGTCGCAGGGGATCACGGTGGGCGAGAGTCCCGGCAGGGTGGTGCCCGCGGGCAGTCCGGGGCCGAGGAAGATGACCTCGCAACGCCGCCCGTCCCCGAACAGCGTTTCCTGGTTGGCAACGCAGCGTTCGAAGAACCGCGGGAACCGGCTCACCAGGTCGCCGCCGGCGACGACAAGCAGGTCGGCCCGGTTGCGGACCTCGGAAAGCGTCGTGGTGATCCAGCCACCGTCCTGCAGCACCATGACGTTGCGCAGGAAGGTGGTCGAATTCATGTGATCGAGTACGCCGCCCAGGCGATCGGCGAGTCGTCCCGCCGCGCGCGCGCCGTCGACGTCGGTCGCGAGACCGCCGATCAGCGGGAGCCGGGAGGTCCGCAGCAGCCGGGCGGCCTCCCGGGCTGCTGCGGCCAGGCTCGTCGGCCGGCCGCCGATGCGGGGCCGGCCGTCGTCGGCGGCGCCGGCGCGTCCGAAGGCGGCGCTGGCGATGGTGCAGCCGTTCGCCGTTATCGCCAGCTGATCACCCGACCTACCGACGACGAGGTCGTCGCAGACCAGCCCGCAGAACGGGCAGGCGACATCGGTGAATTGGTCTGGAATCATCTGGGATTCGGACATGGTCAACGGAACATAATACCTGCTAAGATGTGTGAATGTATATCCATTCCCATGCAAATTGAGCGGCGTCCTCTGCTCGTTGCGGCCGTGACGGGCCGCGCCCTCGCGGCCTCGGCGGCACGCGGCGGTCACCCGGTCGTGGTGCTCGATTACTTCGCTGACCGCGATACCTGTGCCGTCGCAGCCGGCTGCCGAGCCGTCGTGTCGCCGCACGGGCTGCGCTTCGATCGGCGCCGGCTGCTGTCCGCCGCCCAGGCGCTCGCTCCCGCCGGCAATTCGGGCGGCGTCGTATACGGTTCCGGATTCGAGGGTCGCATCCAACTGCTCTCCCGGCTCATCGCGGGACGACGGCTGTTCGGAAACCTCCCGGAGGTAGTCACCGCTGTGCGCGACCCGCTCCGGTTCTTTCCTCTCCTCGACCGGCTCGGCATCCCCCATCCCGAGGTGCGGCTCCTGCCGCCCGCTGACCCGGCCGGCTGGCTGGTGAAGCAGGCCGGCGGTTCCGGCGGCGTCCACGTCCATCCCGCCAGCCTGCGATCACGGCGGGACGGCGGGTACTACCAGCGGCAGACGCCGGGGATCCCCTGTTCCGCGCTCTTCCTCGCGGACGGGCATCGTGCGTGCGTCGTTGGCTTCAACGAACAATGGAATATGCCGGCACGTCCCGAGCTTCCTTTTCTCTATGCTGGCGCCGTCGGGCGGGCCCCCATCCCATCCCGGATCGAAGCGGAACTCCGCCGCCGACTCGACGCGCTGGTGTCGGCCATCGGACTGGTGGGCCTCAACGGCATCGACTTTCTGCTGGATGGGGAGCGCTGGTCGGTCCTCGAGGTGAACCCGCGTCCCACGGCGACGATGGAACTCCACGACGCCGATTACGATCGCGGTCTCTTCGACGCACATCTCGAAGCCTGCCAGGGCACCCTGCCGGCCGCCGCGGCGCCCGCCCGTGCCACCCGGGCCAGCCTGATCGTCCACGCCGTCCGGGAATGGCAGCCGCCCGACGGGTTCGAGTTTCCGGACTGGTGTCGAGACCTGCCCCGGGCCGGAACCCGGTTCGGGCCGGGCGACCCGGTCTGTACCGTGTTCGCCGAAGGCACCGACGCTCCAGGCGCGGCCGCGCTGGTCCGCGAGCGGCGGCAGGCCGTCGAGCGGCTGCTCCTCGATGAGGGGGCCCGCACCGTCCGCACATGAAGATCTTCGTCTACGAGCACGTGACGGGTGGCGGAATGTCGGCGGTTCCCCCTCCGCCTGGCATGCTTCACGAGGCGGACCTGATGGTGCGGACCCTCATCGAGGATCTCGGGGCTCGTGCGGATGTCGAGCTGCTGACCAGCCGCGATGCGCGGCTGGCGCCGGTCCCGGGTGCCGAGACCCTGCGGGTCGGAGCGAACGACGACCCGCACGCCATCTTTGCCCAGGGGATTCTCGCTTCCGATGCCGTCTGGCCGATCGCCCCCGAAACCGGCCACGCGCTCGAGGAGCTGTCACGGGAGGTCCTGCGTCGGGGACGAATCCTTCTCGGGAGCCGGCCCGATGCGGTGAGCGTCTCGGCCAGCAAGCGCCAGACCGTCCGGACGCTCGCCGCAGCCGGAATTTCGGCGGTCCCGACCTTCGTCGCTTCCGAGCCTCTGCCGCGTCGGCCCGGGCGATGGGTCACCAAGCCGGATGATGGTGCCGGAGCGGAGAACACGCGGCTGGTAGACACCTGGCAGTCGGCCATGCGGCAACTCCAGGCCGATCCCGGTCGGCTCGTCGCGCAGCCATGGCTTGAAGGAACGCCGATCAGCCTCTCGCTCCTCTGTCACGGCGGCGAGAGCCTCCTGATCTGCTGCAACCGTCAGCGGCTGCAGATGGTCGAGGGAGCGATCGCGCTCGCGGGAATTGCAGTCAACGCCGTATCCGATCCCTCCGGCGAACTGGCCGCGCTGGGCGAGAGTATCGCTACCGCGCTGCCCGGGCTGTGGGGGTACGTCGGCGTCGATCTCGTGCTCGCCCCCGAAGGACCGGTGGTGCTGGAGGTCAATCCGCGCCTGACCACGTCATACTGTGGCATCCGCCGGGCGCTCGACGTCAGCGTCGCCGCGATGGTGCTCGATCTGCTCGAACCCGGGGTCGCGATCCGGGGACGCGGAGCAGGGGTAGGGTCGGTCGTCGAACTGCATCTGGGGGCGTGCCGTGACGGATGATTCGGTCATCGGCTGGGACATCGGCGGCGCGCATCTCAAGGCCGCGCGCCTCGACGCGTCCGGTCGGGTCGTGGACGTGGTGCAGGTGCCGTGTCCGCTATGGCAGGGGATGCACCACCTGCACGAGGGGATGGTTCAGGTCGGCAGCGCGCTCGGCACCGTGCCGACACACGCCGTGACGATGACCGGAGAAATGGTCGATCTCTTCTCCAGCCGGGCCGAGGGCGTCTCCAGGCTGGTCGCAGCCATTGCCGAGCGGCTCGCCGACGGGGCCGTCACGTTCTACGCTGGAGCCCGGGGATTTCTCGACGCCGATCAGACGGTCGCATCCCCGGAATCGGTCGCGTCGGCGAACTGGATGGCGAGTGCCGCCCTGGCCGCGGCCCGGCACGACTCGGCCCTGTTCATCGACATCGGCAGCACCACGACCGACCTCATTCCCATCGTCGCCGGCCGGGTGCAGGCGCGGGGCTGCGACGACGCGACTCGGCTCGTGGCAGGGGAGCTCGTCTATACGGGGGTGGTCCGGACGCCGTTGATGGCGCTGGTGGGTCGCGCGCCATTCGCCGGTGAGTGGACGCCGCTCGTGGCCGAATACTTCGCGACTACTGCTGACGTCTATCGGCTCCTCGGCCGGCTGCCGGGCGGCGCGGACCAGCACCCGGCGGCGGATGGCGGCGCGAAGACGGCCGAAGCGAGTGCGCGCCGACTGGCTCGGATGATCGGCCGCGATCTCGAATCGGCTCCCCCTTCGGCCTGGCGCGGCCTCGCCGCCTGGCTGGCGGGGGCGCAGGTGGGTCGACTCGAAGACGCCTGTGCCCGGCTCCTGTCGCGGGAATTGCTGCCAGACGACGCACCCCTGATCTTCGCGGGGGTGGGGCGTTTCCTCGCGGCCGATCTGACGATCGGACAGGCACACCGACGGGTGGAATTCGGGAGCCTGATCCCGAGCGTGCCGGGTGCGGAGGGTCGGGTCTCGGACTGCGCTCCCGCCGTCGCCGTCGCATGGCTGGCCCAGCAGCGGAGCTGAGCGATTCAGTCCATCCCGAGCTGGTGTCGCGCATCGGCGGCGGTGATCACTCGCAGGTGGTCGAGCACGGTGCCGGCCGATTCCCGCAGCCGCATCACCTCCACCAGCGCGCGGTTGCTACCCCCCGCCAGCCCGTCCGCGATCAGTGCCGCGCCCTGCGCTCCCTCTTTCGCCACCGCCGCGTAGCCCTCCAGCTCCCGCACCGGTGCGATCGACTTCAGCCGCGGATCCAGCTCCGCGCGAACGTCCGCGTCGCGGGCATGCCGGCCAGAGAGGAGGATCTCCCTGGGCGCGGGACAGGACGCAAGCAGCCCAAGGGCCGCCTTGTGCACACCCTCCACGTAGCCGGCAAGCCCGATCGCGGCGGGTTCGGACGGGTCGCCGAGCCGGCCGCCACGGAACAGCATCGCCTTGGAGACCCGGCCCGCGAGGAACGCGACTTCGCCGTCCCATCCTCCGGCCGACTGCCATCCCATCGGCCCGCTGGTTCCCCCGACACCATCGACAATTGCACCGCGCTGCACGGCGAGCGCGGCGGTGAAGGCCCCGCCAAGCTCGAGCAGCAGGAACGACGTTTCCTCCGCGGCGCAGCCAAGGCGGCGGGTCTGATCCCAGACGCCGAGCGCCGCCGCCGCCACCTTGTCCGCGGTGCCGAGGTCGACGCGGTTGAACTTGCGATGGGTCGGGATGGTGGCGAGGTGGATCGCACCCGGGGTGAAGACAACCGGCAGGCCTGACTTCGCGAACCAGCGCATCAGGGCGCCCAGCCCGCCGATGCCACCCCGCGTGTTCTCCCCGGCGAGGAGGGCGAGTCGCAGGTCGGTCTCCGTGGCCTGGTCAGCGCGGATGAGCGGAAGGCCGTAGCCGGAGGGGCCGGCGATGAGGTCGAGCGGCCCACCTTCAGTCAGCAGGCCGGAAAGGATGACGGGGTCCTGCAGGGCGGTGATGGTGGAGAGGGTCCGGTCCAGCCAGACCCTCCCGTTGTCGAGGCCGCAGATATCGATGGAAACGGTCCCGGGATCGATGCCGACGACGCGGGGCATCGTCGCTACTTCTTGGCCATCCCCCGCGCGATGTCCGCAATCGCCTCCGCGTCGAGCACGATGTCGTTGGTCTCGAAGAGCCGCGCGATACAGCGCTTGTGGAGCTTGGTCTTGAAGTTGCCGACGCCGAACGCCCCGTAGCAGACCACGCCGTGGCGCTCCGCGCCAGAGTCGTTGACGTCGATCCCTTCGAGGCCGAGCGGGGGGACAGCATTGAGGTCTACGGCGACCTTCAGGGACTTCTGCGCCATCCACGCCGCCTGGGAGACCATCTGCACGCCGGCGGCCCCGGAGTTGAGCAGGACTTCCACGCCTTCGAGCACCTCCGCCGCCTTGGCTGGGTCGGCCATCGTGGTTGCTTCGACCTGCACGTTGAATCGGGCGCTGATGAACTGGCGCGCCTTCTCTCCCTGCTCGGGCTTGCGCGAGGTGATCGTGACGTTGGCGCCGTCCCGGGCCAGGAGCCCTGCTGCACGCTGGCCCACCGGGCCCGTGCCGGCAAGGATCACGACCTTTCGCCCCTTCAGACTTCCCACTGCCTGCTCGATCTTCACCACGGCGGCCACCGCGGTGGTGTTCGATCCGTTGGAATCGAGCATGACCGATACCGCCAGCGGCGGGACCATGGCATCTACCGCCATGGCGAGTAGTTGTTCCCCCTGCGACATGTTGTTCCCGCCGATCCACACGGCCGTATGTCGCAGGAACTTCACGCCTCGCGTGAAAATGCATCCGTGAATGAGATCCCGAACATCTTCCGGCGTGACACCGCCGTAGCTCATGATGCGGTCGGCGCCGCCATCATAGGCCACGACCTGGTCGAAGACGCTGGGAAGGCGGGAGGAATCGAGCTGAACCAGGAGATTTAGCATCTGTGGTTATCGGGGTCGGCGGGTCGTGTAAAGAAAGAGGGGCGGGGGGACTCCCCGCCCCTCCCAAGACTTCGTTACGGCTCGGGCTCAGGCGTTGTCGATGCCGGAGAACGGATGCTTCGCGGTCTTCGAGCCGCTGAGCACGGAATCCACAGTCGGCAGGCCCTTCAGCGCCCGCTCGATGGACTCCTTGGTTGCCTGATAGTTGAACTGGAAGATCTTCTTGTCATCGGCGGCCTGCCAATGGATGAAGACCCCGACCATCACGCACCAGTCGTTCGCCTTGTCCTTGGGGATGACGCCCGAGGCCACGCTGTCGACGACCGCGCGGGCCACGGCAGCCTGAGCCGGGCCAAACATCTGCACCGCCTGCTTCGCGCCCTTGATCGTCACCTTGTTGAACATGATGGTGTCGGGCTTGGCGGGAAGGTTCGGCGTGACGACGGCGAGCAGAGTCGTGAAGCCGTCCTTGTTGTTCGTCAGAGCGTTGCAGAAGGCCGCGCCGGCATGGCCGCTCTTGCTGCCGATGATGAGGTCGATGTGGGCGATCTCATTGCCCTCACCAACCAGCGACTCGCCTAGGAAGAAATCCGCTGCCATGCTTGCCTCCATCTGCGGGGATGATGTAAAGAAGGAAAGGATCTCGCGCCACATCGACATAGGGGTTTCCTCGAACCAGAGGGATCCCGCGATTCGGCGCGGACGGCCCGAAAGAGAGCCCTACGGCGTAAGCCGCCCGGCTTAGACCCCCAGCGCGCCGAACCGGGCACGTCGGGAGGCCTCAACATGTCGGCCGCCCCGAGGGCTGTCAAGGTGGCACGCAGCGCCCGCCTGCATTTCTATGCGACTCGACTACTTGCACTTCTCCCCTGTCACGCCGAGGACAATTCCGGGCACCCCTGTCTCGAATCGGGAACACTCCCGTTGGTACCGGATGAGCTAACTCGCTGTGGCAACGCAGCTTCACAGAGTGGCACGCCATTAGCCTATGGTCGGCCCGTCCCTCAGCCCATGAGACACCATATGCGATATCCCAAGCTCGTCATTGCGGCGATGGTCGCCTCGATCCTTCCGCAGGCCGCCGCAGCCCAGCGCGTCGTTGCAGATGTCCGGATCGGCTCAGGCCCCGTCGCCGGGCACATCATCGTGGGAGATCCCTACGATCACTATCCGCGATATCACGCTCGGCCGGTGTATCGCGAGGTCATCGTGTACCCGGTGCATCGTGGTCATGGCTGGTGGCGGAACCGGAGCTACCGGGCAGTCCGGGTCTGGTATGACAGCGACTACGACCGGTACTACGACCGAGACAGTCAGTACCGCGATGGCCTGCGTGAGGTGGTCATCTACGAGCGCGACGGGCGGTACTACGGCGACGAGCTCGATCGTCATGTCCGCGGCGACCGCGATGATCGCGACCGGTACTACGACCGCGATGCTCACGAGCGCGATCGCGGCCGGGACAATCGATACCGCAATCAGGACCGGGACTGAATCCAGGGTCTCAAAGAATGGGGCAGGCCGATCCTTCCTTACGGCCTCTCAGTAACACCAACGGTCTGCCCAGCAGGTCAGGGCTCCCCGCCCTGGCCGAGAACAAGCAACCCCGCGATGAGCGGGGTTGTTTGTTCTTCTCCGGCCTGGACGCCTCTGCTACTGCAGCTCCACCTCGAGGTTGTCGACGGCGGCACCTTCGACATCGGGCGCCACCGTGAAATGCATCGTTCCGGCGGAGGCGTGCAGGAGGCTGAGGCACTTCGGATCCACCACCAGCTCCCAGCTGCCGGGGCGGATGCCGATCGCGTAGAAGCTGCCATCCCCGAAGGTCGTCAACAGCCGTCGCTCCCCGCTCTGCTTGTGGGTCAGCACCAGGACGATGCCACCGGCCGTACCGCCCGAGGCGCGGTGGACCCGTCCCTCGATGACTCCACCCGGCAGCACGGGGATGTCCAGCCGGCGGTACCGATTCGGCGACGGTTCCACCATCATGGCGGCGAAGGCCGGGACCCAGAGCGGTGAGGCAAGGGTGGCGGAGTCTACGCTAACCGGGGTGGGCTCATACGGGAGAACGTCCCAGACGTGGTAGGCGCCCTCGGCGTCGGAAAAGGCGAAGGTCGAACCCACGACAACCCTCACCCCAGGCAGCGACTGCTCGCCGGGGTCGAACTTGCCGTTGCCGTTCACGTCCAGGAACACGCGGCCGGTCAGGCCGCCGCGGGACAGCGCCGGCGTGCCCGAGAAATCCACGCTGCCGCGGGAGGGGTTGTAGATCGCCGACCCGGTCACGTACTGGGTGCCCATCGCCTCACTGCCCCCGCCGGCGGTCACCGTGGTGTAGGAACGGACGGTCGGCAGCTCCGCCGCAACCAGCAGCGAGAAGCCGGGCCCCCGATTGCCGCGGAACCAGGTCGATCCCAGCTCGGCCCGGAGGCTGCGCATCAGCGGGATGCCGAGGAAGACGGAGGCGCTCGACGCACCGACACCGCGCTCGATCTCGAGCGTCGTGCGCGCGGTCATGCTGCCCAGCACCTTGCCAAGCGCGGGATGCGGAAGGACGAAGGTGTTCACTCCGAAGAACGTCTGGTCGAATGCAGCCCCGCCCGTAATCGTCTGGTGCTGCTCGCGGATGGCGGGAATCACCCGGACGTCCGCCACCTGGAAGGAGGCGCCCAGCCGGCCGCTGGTGATGTCGCCGCCGATGGCATGCACCTGATCGAGGCTCGCCTCCAGATAGGTGCCGCCGAGCCGGCTCACGGGGCGGAGGAACGCGGAGAGGGTGACCTGGTTCAGCCGCCCCTCGGGGGTGAGGATCGGGTCCTTCGTTCCGCGGGCGAAGCGGTGGGCTTCGGCCTGGAGCTGCAGGTTGACGGACGGCTCGTAGCGGAGTGCGCCGCGCAGGACCGCGTTGCCGACCGCCTCCGCCTCGACGGTGATTGAATTGGTCACGCTTCCCAGGATGCCCACGTAGGGATGCGTGAGGTTGCTGACGCTGTCGCGCCAGAACTGGTCAAGTCCGACGCGCGCGGTCCAGCGGGTGCTGATCCCGTACCGGAGGTCCAGGTTACCGGTAGCATTGCAGAGCCTGGTGCGGCACTCGCCGGCGGACAGTCCATACTCGAAGTGGTGTGCCGGAAGCCCCTCGGCGCGGAGCCGGTACGTCTGATTGAACTCGCGCACCTCTCCGAACGGACCGTAGGCGACGAAGTCCAACGGGTTCTCGCCGTACTGGATCGGGACATCGAACGAATACTGACCCAGCGCATTGACGGAGTCGAAGCCGATGAGTCGGCCGCCCCGGTAGGCCTCGACCGTCCATCCCGCACCGAGCTGACCGGTGAACGGGACATTGCCGAGGATTGATGGGCGGACGTACGGGCTGTTGGAGATCGAGGCGCCGCGCAGGGAGCGGGAGCGAGGGCCGGTACTGATCCCGTCGCCGAGCTGGGCCTGCGACAACCAGGGGCTTTCTCTCCAGATGCCGGTCCAGGTGACCTCCGTGCGCGGGCCGCGGCCGGTACCGTTCTGGCTTTCCAGCCCGAGCGAGAGTGCGCCGCCAAACAGGTCGAACCCGAGCGCGGTGGAGTAGGCGCCGGCGTCGAGACCGGTGGTGGGCGTGAGCACTGAGTAGTCGAAGACCAGTCCGTTGAGCCGCGATCGATCCACACCGAGCCGCAGTCCGGCGTATTCCGGGGAGCTGGAGCTCATCAGCTGGGCGCGCAGCAGTGATTCGCGCCGGATGCGCCGTGCGACGGGGAGGTTCCCGGGCTCGAGCACCGCGACCTGGAGATCGGGCCAGCTGACGTCCCACTCCAGGTTCAAGGCCTTGCTCAGCACCCTGGTGCTGACGTAGACGTCGTGGTCCGTGGCAACCAGCTGGTCGGGGCCGAGGACGATTCTCTCCTTGCCGAGCCTCAGAGTACGGCTTGCGGGTTCGAGAACCAGCGGCACATTACCCGGCTGGACCATCGCCTCGAGCGCCCCGTCCGCCCGCCGGGCGGAGCGCATCTCGGCCAGTTCGAAGAAGACGCTGAGCGGGATGAGCGCCTCGTCGCCGGCCCGGTAGGCTTCCACCGTCCGACTGGCGATCCGACCGAGCTGCAATTCGATCAGTACCGGTTCGGCGGCGGCGCTCTTCGCCGTGGCGGGTTGGGCGGCCGAAGCGGCGCGCCGGGGCGGCTCGGTCTGACGGGACCGGTGATCCGTTGCCGTGACGACCGGGCTG
The DNA here is from genome assembly GCA_963825065.1 of uncultured Gemmatimonadales bacterium. Lineage (GTDB taxonomy): Bacteria > Gemmatimonadota > Gemmatimonadetes > Gemmatimonadales > GWC2-71-9 > JADJOM01. The sequence continues at coordinate 130,739 of CAWGRU010000017.1, read as the reverse complement.
GTCGGATCTGCCGACGGGGGGGCGCTCATCACCCCGATCGCGGTGAGCGTCCGGGTCACCCGCTGGTCGATCGCACGCACCAGGCCGCCGAGCGTGAACGTCGGCCGCGCCGCCGGTGCTCCGATGCTGCGGGCTGGGGCGGTACTGGGCGGCGGATCCGTGCGGGCGGCTGCGGCTGCGGCAATTTCCGGGGCGTGTCGCCGGGGTTCCGCCGTGAGCTTGTGGGATGTCGAGGGGATGCGCTGAGCGTAGCTGGCCGGGCGCACGTGGGCCGCCGGGGCCGGGCGCAGGTCGTCGGGGACAGCGGCTCTGGTCGACATCCCAGATCCCTGAAGCGCCTGGGTGAGCAGGAGCAGGATCACCGCGCCGCGCTTCCCGGTGCCCGTCATGGCAACTGGACCATCACCGAGTCGCGGACGGCAGCAGCCTGCAGTAACAGCTCCGGGGCGATGTCGGTCCGTTCAGTGGACAGCTCCATCCGCAGCCGGTAGCTGCCCGCGGCCTGGCCGCTCAGCGGCATCGTGAAGACCGGCTCGGCGTCGTAATAGATCGCGACCGGCTGCCTCATGGTGGCGACCGGCGCCCCCGATGCGGTCAGGAGCGTTGCGTTGACGGTACCGAGGTAGGCGCTCGTTCCTTGCCGCTCGAGGCGCACCCGGACCGCGAGGGAGTCGCCGATGGGCGTGGCCTTCAGCTCCGAGAGCGTCACGCCGGTGTGCAGCGCGCCCTTGCGGTAGATGAGCGGGATGATCGTGCGGACTTCGAGGGAGAGGCCGATCGAGATGCCGGCGCTGTCGTCGCCGGAGACCGGGAGCGCGCCGCCCTTGGCCGAGATCATCACCCGCGACCAGTACTCGCCGTCGGCCAGGCCCTGCGGAGGCCGGGCAAGCAGGCGCACCGTCTGGCGCTGCAGCGGCGGAATGGTCATCCGGCGCGGGAAGGCCTCGATCCAGGCGGTGGCCGACGGCATCGAGGCATCGACTGAATCGGGGAGCCGAAGCGTGAAGTGACCGAGCGAGTCGGTCACCGGGTAGCCAAACATCGAGGAGATCGTCACCTCGGCCGGGTCGGAGCCGGGATTGTAGAGCGTGATCGACGCGCTCCGGGTCCGGTGGTCGAGGAAGACGGCATGCGGTGCGACCACCACGCCCTGGGCCGCCGCGGCGCGGGCCAGGCCCAGCGCGAGAAGCAGGGTAGTGACGAGGCGGCGCATGACTAGAAGAAGGTGCAGGTCAACGTGACGGTACCATTGTACGTCCCCGTGGCCTGATTGGCGGCCGGCGAGACCCGTCCGCCGAGATTCACGTTGAAGTCGGCGCTGGTCGTCAGCGTGAAGGTCTGAGCGACGTTCGGATTGAAGGTGACCGGCACGCTGCTGCCCGCAGTCCCGCGAGCGACGGCGTCCGTGTTGCTGAAGCTGATCGGCAGGTTGGCGCCGCCCCCGACCCGCGCGAGCCGCGTCGGCAGGGTGAAACGGACCTGGACCTGACGATTGATGATGTGCTTGACGTAGAAGCGCCCGCTCCGGATCGCATCGTTGGGCGAGACAGTGGTCTGCACCCCGCGAATCACGATCCCGAAATCCAGGTTGCGGATTCCGGTAACCGACGACTGTCCCACGAGCGACGAGGCCGTGAGCAGCACGAGCGAGAGGAAAAGCGGCCATGAGCGCATGAGGGGATCCCCGGGGAGGCCTCACGGGTGAGGGACGCTCGCAAGATAGCGGCGTCCACCCGGCCCGTGAGTCGCCCGGAAAGCCCTGGATTCGAGACTCAGAAGTAGGCGGCGGTCAACGTGACCGTGCCGTTGTAGGTGCCGGCGGCCTGCGCCGCACCCGGGGTCACCGTACCGCCGACCCAGACGAACAGCGCACCGGCGCCGCTGAACGCGGTCGGGGTGTTGGCCGCCGACGGCGTGAACGAGGTGCAGCCCACCGTGGTGTTGGTGGCGTTGGTGCAGCCGGTCCAGGTGCCGATCGGCAGGTTGTTCGCACCGCTGGTCAGATTGGTCGGCAGGGTGAACGACACGTTGACGTTCGCGCTGGCCTGACCGGTCAGGTCGAACCGGCCGGACGATGCCGCGGCCACGCCGATAGACTTTGCGACGCCGGGGAAGACGTTGCCGAAGTCCAGGGTGCGAGCGCCGGTGACGGTCATGGCCTGGTAGACCACGGCCGTCGCGGTGATGTTGGCGCTCTGGGCCTGGACGGCGGCCGAAGCCCCCAGACTCAAGATCGCGGCCAGTACGGCCGATACTCGGGTAGTAGTGCGCATTGCCCTTCCCTCACGGTTGTTGGAGACATGGTCTCGTCGGACTGCTCAGAATCCAGGGAATGTCAGTTCCCTGGTGGGTGGGGAGGGCAACCAATGTGCCGCGTGTCCAAATCTCGGTGCCGCGGCGTGGTAAGTAGTTACAAATAGGGAACTTCAAGCTGTATATGTCTTGTACATCATGAGGCAACTTCTTGGCACCGGTCGCCGGGATGTCTGGAGGGCCAAGTGACGTTCCAGCAATGCATTGGGCGGCTGGGGTGGGGGGGAGCAGGTGACGCCGCTCACCTTGGACTTTGCCCTGCTTCCGGGTGCGCCCACCTGGCTCGGATCGCCGTCCTCGCGGCGACTCTGGGTCTCGGTTTCAGCGGGAGAACCCAGGCTCAAAGCCGGGGCGATCTGCAAGTCGGCGCCCGGATCCTTCCCTCCGGACCCAGCCAAGCCGCACTCGCGGCAGCCCTGAACTACTCAGCCCACGGGCCGGACCCCGTCCTGGTGCGAATCACCCGGGAGCTGCGCCAACCCGAGGCGGCTGCCGAGCGATCGGCGCGCCGCCCGAGAGCCATCGTCACGATCGAGTTCCTGCGCAACTAGGGCGGCCCACCAGGGCCGCCCTTACATTTGGGCGTGCACCCCGCCCGCGACCATCTCCTCCCGCCCGATCTCGAGGCCTATCGCCGTGCCGAGCATCCGCGCGGGCGGATCATCGTGATCGCTCCCACCCGCGCGGCCTGCGAAACCATCGAGTTGGCACTGGGTCTGAGCGGAGTCGAGACGGTGCTGGAGCGGGACCACGGCGCCGAGGTGCGGACGCTGGCCGCTTCCGGCAGGGGCTTCGGCATCGTCGCGGGTACCGGCACCGGCAAGACGCTTGCGATCCGTCCAATCGCCGAGTCGATCCTGCAGGAGACGCTCAAGGTCGGAGTCGTCAACCGGGAACGGGAGGCGACGCCGGAGACGCCCAGCTGGAATGTGGTGATCGTGACCACCGGCATCGCGCGCCGGTGGTTCGAAGATGCGCTCATCACCTCGCGCGATACCCTGATCGTCGATGAAATCCACCAGACCTCGGCCGAGCTGGAGCTCTGCCTGGCATTGGGCAAGCGGGCCCGCTGCCGCTTCATCTGGCTGAGCGCCACGGTCGATCCCTCCTTCTACGCCCATTACCTCGAGGCGGCGGAGGTGCTGCAGACGAGCGCCTTCGATCCCCGGCTCAAGGCGCGGGTGAAGGTGCTGTCCCTCCGGGCCGAAGAGTTCCTCGACGACAAATTCATCCGGCACCTGATCAAGGAGAAGCGCGGCGTTGCCGTCTTCGTGCCGACCCGCGCGGAAGTGGAGCAGCTCGCCCGTGGGCTGGGTGAACGCTGGCCCAAGCTCAACGCTGCCTTCTATCACGGTGGCGAGCCGATCCGGGTGATTCGCCCGTTCCTCGAGGGGGAGGCACGTCATCCCTTCCTGCTCGCCATGACGGCGGCGGGACAGTCGGCGCTCAACATCCGCGGACTCGACACCGTGGTGATCTACGACGCCCGCTACGCCAACGTGGTCGACCGCGGCCGCAACGTCCTGCACCGGAAGTACCTCGGCGCGAACGAGATCCTGCAGATGGCGGGTCGGGTTCATGGCCGGGTGCAGGATGGCCAGGTCTTCATCCTGACCGACCGTGAACTGGTCTTCGAGCATCTGAAGCCCACGCCGCCGGAGTTCCAGCTTGCGGGCGATTCCGAGCGGGTCGCGATCACCTGCGCCGCCCTGGGTGTGGACGCCAGCGACCTGGATCTCCCCATTCCGCTGGACCGCACCGGCTATCGCAAGGCGCTGACGCTGCTCACCGACCGCGGACTCATCGAGGAGGGGCGGCTCACCCGGTACGGGCGCGAGGTGGAGGCGATGCCGGTGGACCGTTCGTGGGGTGAGCTGCTGGTGCACGCAGGCGCCGAGCTGGCGCCCATCGTCGCGGTCTGTTCCAACATCGATTCACTGCACCGGATGACCCGGGAGGAGCGCGACATCGAGGGGGTGCGCGTCAACGGGAGCGATCACCTGACCGCCTACAATCTCTTCGCCGAGGCGGTGAACAAGCACGGCTACCTGGGCGAGGTCTACGGCTTGCCGCGGCACCTGTTCGACGATGAGGGGCTGGCCGAGTGGGCCGAAGGGCGCGGCGTCCTGGTGAAGGCGATCGAGGACATCGCCCTCGGCGCGGCGTCGGTATTCCGAGCGCTCGAGCTGCCCCTGCCGGCGAAGCTCCCCTACGCGGGGCGGGAGCTGCAGAAGGAATGGATCGACCTGATCGCGCGCATCATGCCGTTCGACCTGGTCATCGACGAACACACCGCTGACCGCCAGGAGGCGCGTGTATCGCGCAACTCGTTGGCGGGAAGCTGGGGCGCGGTCGCGGGCAATCTGCGATTCTTCGCGGACCGCTTCGGGGTTCCGCGCGCCGCCATCGAGGGTACCACGATTCCCTACGACCTGGTGCGCCGCTACGCGCGCCGCAGCGCGCCGGAGATCGAGGTATCCGGCCCGCGCAAGCATCAGGGGCTCGTGGCGCGGCGGCGGTTGAGCTACTTCGGATTCGAGCTCGAGGCCGCGGAGGAGCCGATCGACGGCGCAGTGCCGCCGGAGCTGCGCGGCATCCTGACCGACTCGCTGGCCCAGGCGCTCCTCGCCGGTGAGACGGTGCATCCCAGCCAGGGCCGGGTGCGGCGTGCGGCCGGTGAGCTGGGCGAGCTGTGGCGCCGTTCGGGCGGGACGCTGGCTGGGGCCGCCCCGGAGGCGGTGCGCGCCACGGTGGCAGCCCAATTGTCGGAGGTCACCAGCTGGGATGCATTCCTGCAGACCCGGATCGAGCTGGACCCCGGCAACATGGTTCAGGGGCCGGTGCGCGACCGGCTGATGTCGCTGCCCAACGGGGTGCGGCTGCTGGGCGACACGGCGCCGATTCACTATGAGGTTGGCAGTGACGGCGGCGTCGCCCGGCTGCATCTCCGGGAGGGGCAGGTGCGCCGCCTGCGCGAGGAGGACCTGCCCGCGCTCGACCGGCCACTCCGGTTCGCGGTGCTGCGCGGCAATCACCCCGCGCTCGAGGCCGAGACGCTGGAAGCGCTGCGGGCGGCCCTGCGGGATTCCGCGGAGCGGGAGCGGCGGAGCCGGTTCAAACCGCCTCGGCACCGGCGCCGGCACTGATGGTCCAGCTCGCGCTGGTGCTGGTGCAGGTGCTCTTCGCGAGCCTGGCGATCATCGGGCGATACGTCCTGCCGGTGGTGCCGCCGGCGGTCCTGGTCACCTTCCGGATCTTCGGCGCGGCGCTGGCGCTGCTGGCCTTGAACGTGAGTCGGGGCGGCCCGTGGATCACCGATCGCCGGTCGCTGGCCCGGGCGGCGATTTCCGGCTGGCTCGGAGTCACCGCAAATCAGTCGCTGTATCTCTTCGGGCTCAATCATTCCACTGCGGTCAACGCCACCATCCTGGTGACCACCGCGCCGGTATTCACCGTGCTCGGGTCGCTGCTGCTCGGTCTGGAACGGCCCTCGGCGCCGAAGCTCGCCGGCATCGGACTCGCGGCCGCCGGGGCGATCTACCTGGTCGACCCGGGCCGGCTCTCGTTCGCGCCCGGCGTCGCGCTCGGGAATCTGCTCATCCTGCTCGGGATGATCTGCTACGCCTCCTATTTCCTGGTGTCGAAACCGCTGGTCGCGCGTTACGATGCCGTAACCGCCAGCACCTACGTGATGCTCTTCGCGGCGCTGGGCGTACTGCCGCTCGGACTGCCGGCGCTGCTCACCGCCGACTTGCACCGGGTGAGCGGCACGATGTGGTGGCTGGTGGCCTATCTCGTGGCTGGGCCGACGATTGGCGCCTACTTCCTCAACATGTGGGCGCTGCGGCGGGCGTCGTCCAACACGGTGGCGACGTTCATGTACCTCCAGCCGCTCCTCACCGCCGCGGTGGCTCCGCTGGTGCTGACCGGCGAGGGACTCGCCCGGCGCACGATCGTGGCCGGGGCGGGGATCTTTGCGGGGCTCGCGCTTGTGATCCGGGCGGAACAGCAGCAGCGGCGCACCCTGGTCCTCGGACCCGGCGTGGGGGAGTAGGCGCGGGGGAGGTGTGTTCGATGGGCCGGCCAGTCGTCCCCCCCTGCGGAAGGCGCAGGCTGAAACCCCCGCGGAACCTAAACCGTAGACCACCTCATGCCGGACACTCACACTCCGACCACACCCCCGTCAGTCTTTTCGCCGCTCGCCAAGGCCCTGCTCGATGGGTTCAGCGAGGGCGTCATCGTCTTCGACCCCCAGGGCAGGGTGTCGTACGCCAATTCCCAGGCCCGGGAGGCGCTGGCGGAGCTGCTGGCTCCTGGCGAGGACGCCCAGAACCTGATGCCCCGGCTCGCGGCGATGGGTGGCCGGCTCCGGCCGCTGCGGGTGGGGGCCCTCGAACTGGGCGAGGCGATGTTCATCCCCGGCATCGATGGGCCCAGCACCCTCGCCGACCGCGAGCGGGATGCGATTGTCCGCACCCTCGACCAGAACGGCTGGAAGCTGGCCGAGACGGCCAAGCATCTCGGGATCAGCCGGACCACGCTGTGGCGGCGGCTCAAGGCCTACGGCCTTCATCGTGATGGTCGCAGCCGCTGGGCCCGCAACGGCACGGACATCGAGCATTCGGCGTAGCCGTTGCTCCTCGCGCTGCTCTGCGTACTTGCGGCGCCCGCCGCTCAATCAGATACCACCGCGTTCGCCAACCCCCAGACCGAAGCCCTGATCCAGCGCGCCATGATTCGTCATGGCGCCTCGGATCAGGACGTGCGCGACTACCTCGCGAAGTTCCGCTACCGGCTCTCGTTCGGGCTGGGGCGGCGGCGCTGGGCCCGGGTCCCCAACGCCTCCGTCGAAGAGCAGGAAGGGACGGTGCAATGGTCCGCCCCGAACGACCTGCGCGTGGACATCATCGGCCGGCGTGCCTCGGCCCGGTCGAGCGATCTCAAGCTGAACAGCAGCTTCGACCGCCCCTGGTTCATCCCGCGGGCGCTGACCGATTCGGTACGGGTGTTCGGCAACGAGATTCCGCCCCGGGCGGCAGTGCATCCGCTCGCCGCCACCGGCCCGGAGTGGTATCGCTACCGGCTCAGCGACAGCCTGCAGTACTCCAGCGAGGGCCGGGTGGTGAAGCTGCTCGGCGTGGAGGTGGTGCCGCGCCGCAACGGACCATCGCTGGTTGCCGGCAAGCTGTGGCTCGATGCCGAGAGTGCCGACCTGGTGCGCTTCAGCTTCCGCTTCGTGGGCACCGAACTCTGGCTCGATCCGGACAGCACCGGGAAGGATGGAGACAAGCCGGATCGCCGGTTGAACCGGCTGGTGAGCCGGATCCTCACGCTGAACGCCGACCTCGAATACGCCCTGCAGGACGAGCAGCACTGGATGCCCTACCGGCAGGTAGTCGCCGGGCGGGTGGAACTGCCCTGGTTCGGCGAGCTGGTGATCCCCTTCGAGGCCCGCACAACTTTCGAGGAGTACCAGATCAACACCGGCCGAGCGGTGGCGTTCACGGTGCCCCTGCCGGCGGACGTCACCGACCCGGACAGCCTGCGTGCGCTCGCCCGGGCGCGGCGCGACTCATTACGCGAGGATCGTCGTCGTCGCCGCGGCGCCGGCGGGACGCTGCCCGAGGATGCGCTGCCGCGCGACGATGCGGGGCGCTGGTCCGACGGGCGATTCGAGATTCATCGTGCCCCGGGGGATTCGTTGCGCGCCTACACCGGGTGGGGGGACTCCCTCGAATTGAGCGACGATCCCGCGGCCGACCGCCAGGTGCGCGAGGTGCAGGCCGATCTGGAGCGGCTCGCGGTCACCCTGCCGTCCGACCTCACCGGCCGTCCGCGGCGCGGCTTCACCTGGGACCGGCTGGCGGACGCGATCCGCTACAACCGGGTACAGGGCGCGACGATCGGCTCCGGTTACGAGATCACGCTGCCGGGCGACGGCTTCACCACGCTGAGGGGCGACGCGCGCTTCGGGTTCAGCGACTCCCGGCTGGTTGGCGGGCTGACCCTGCGCCGCGAGGCGCCCGGGGCGCGGTGGACGCTGCATGCCTACCGCGATCTCCGCTCCAACGATCCCTTCGGTCGCGGCAATGGATTCGGCAACAGCCTCGACGCCATGTTCGTCGGGCACGACGATGCGGATTATCACCTCGCCCACGGCGTGCGGCTGACCCGCGAAGGTTCGCTGGCCACGGGCCTCGAGCTCACGACCACACTGCTGGTCGAGCGGGAAACCAGCGTGCGGCGCGAGGCGAAGTCGTGGCTCAACGATGCGTTGGGCGGCACCGGCCGCTTCCCCGTCAATCCGCCGGTCGCCGACGATACGTACGGCGGCGCCGAACTGCGGCTCGACGGCGGCCTGCTCCGCTCCCGCTGGAGTCTCGCCGCCGATCTGCTCGGCACTACCGGACGGGCGACGGCGCGGGTGTTCGGGTCGTTCCGGCCGGCGCTCTGGCGGCGGGGCGGTACGGCGACGCTCGCGCTCCGCGCGGGGGTGACCACCGGCAATCCGCTGCCGCAGCAGGCCTTCCGGATTGGCGGCCTGGGCACGGTGCGCGGGTTCGACTACGGCAACCGTCGCGGTGCGGCCTTCTGGGGGGCGCAATTCGACTGGCCGCTCACCCGTGGCGTGCTGCAGCCGGTGGTGTTCGCGGACGCGGGGCAGGCGGCGCGGAGCGCCGATCTCTTCGGGTCGCGGGTGCTCGCCGGAGGCGGAGTTGGCCTCGCCGTGCTGGGTGGGATCTTCCGCATGGACCTGAGCCACCCGATCAGCAGCGGCGGCAGCGGGCTCCGCTTCGACCTCTCGGTGCGGGGCTTCTTCTAGGCGGGTCCGCAATGTCCGCAGGCGAGCCCGGCATTCCGGAGAGTCCCGAAGGCCCGTAGCGGTTAGCGCAGGGCGGCTAACAATCTCCGCTCACCAGACGGCGATTGTCGGTGAACCCTGGGCTCTCCTTGATCGACGTGCCGATCGGCTCCAGCCTCCTCAACCTGGACGCGAAGTACGCCCGCTCCGCCACCGACCTGGAGAGCGGGAGCACCAGATGGCGTCAGGCGGGACCTACCATCCACCGGAGACCGTCCCTAGGTTCCCGGCCCATGCGATCGCACAACCTCCGGTCACGGACACCGCTGCTGCTGTCCGCAGTTGCTGCTCTGGCTGCGCTGGCGCCAGGGTGCTCGCGGGAGGCCGGCGGGGGCCGGATCCAGGGGACCTTCCTCGTCGCCGATTCGGCCCGGAGGACTCCCCCGCGCAGCTTCGCGGCGCCGGCCGGTGCCGTCTGGTGCCCGCGCTCGATCCGGCTCGAAGTGACCGGGTTGCGGGAGGATCTCGGCATCGGGCTGGTGATCTATCCGGTCGATTCGCTGGTGGCAGGGTCGTATCCGGCTTTCGATCCGGGACTCGACTCCAGCACCCGGCCGGGCGCGGCGGCGGCGGTGCGCTGGTTCGACGAACAGACCATCAGCGGAATGCAGAGCGACTCCGGCACGGTCGAGGTGACGCCCCGTGGCGCCGGCGTCGATCTCAGCTTCGCCGTCCGGCTGCGGTCGCTCGACGGCAGCGACACCATCCGGATGCGGGGGCGGGCCACCGGGCTCACCCCCGGACCGTGCCCGGCCGACTCGGTGACGGGCACCGCCCCGCGGCAGTAACTTCCAGCCATGACGTCGACCTACTACCGCAAGGGCTTCGGGCTCAAGGCCGCGATCGAGGGACAGCTGACCTCGGACTATTCGAGCGCCGTGGTCGATGCCTTCCGCGCCGGCGAGTTCCGGCTCACCGCCGGTTCGCTGGTCTTCCGCCTCGCGCGGGAATTCGGCTTCTGCTACGGGGTGGATCGCGCGGTGGAGTACGCCTACGAGACCCGCTCCAAGTTCCCCGGCAAGCGGCTCTTCCTGGTGGGCGAGATCATCCACAACCCGCACGTGAACGCCAAGCTGACCAGCATGGGAATCACCATCCTCGAGCGGGCGGCGGACGGCAGCTTCGACTTCTCGACCGTGACCCCGGATGACGTGGTCATCATGCCCGCCTTCGGCGTGACCGTCGCCGACTTCCAGCGGCTGCGCGCCATCGGCGCGGTGCTGGTGGATACCACCTGCGGCTCGGTGCTCAACGTGTGGAAGCGGGTGGAGAGCTACGCCCACGACGGCTACACCGCGCTGATCCACGGGAAGTACTTCCACGAGGAGACCCGGGCCACCGCGAGCCAGGTGACCAAGTACCCTGGCGGGCGGTACCTGGTGGTGTTCGACATGGACGAGACCCGGCTGGTCTGCGACTTCATCGAGGGCCGGGGCGACGCGACCGCGCTGCAGCAGCGCTTTGCGCACGCGATGTCGGACGGATTCGCCTTCGAGCGGGATCTGCTCAAGGTGGGGATCGCCAACCAGACCACGATGCTCTCCGGCGAGTCGCTGGCCATCGCGGGTGAGGTTCGCCGAAGCATGGTTCGCCGCTACGGCGAGGAGCACCTCGCCGACCACTTCCGTACCTTCGACACGATCTGCTCGGCGACCCAGGAACGTCAGGACGCGGTGGTCCGGCTCCTGGAGCAGCCGCTCGACCTGATGATCGTGGTGGGCGGCTACAACTCCAGCAACACCACCCATCTCGCGACCCTCTGTCGGGAGCATGGCGTGCGCACCTATCACATCGAGGATGCGGCCGCCATCGATGTCTCCACCGGCCAGCTCCGCCACCAGCCGGGGCTCAAGCTTCCCGAGCAGCTCTCGGCCGACTGGCTGGGCGGCGCGACCCGGATCGGCATCACCGCCGGTGCGTCGACGCCCAACAACAAGATCGGCGAGACGGTCCTGCGGATCTGCGCCGTCGCCGGCGTGGAGCCCGACCTGCCCGGCTGATTCCCCCGCCGGGCACCGCCATCCGGCGCCATCCCATGCCCTATCGTCAGACCACCGTCGCCGGATTGCCGGCGCTCTCCCTGCATAACGAATTCATCGAGCTGTTCGCCCTGCCCGGTGTGGGGGCGCGCATCAGCCATCTGCGCCGCCGGCGCGGGCGCGAATGGCTGTGGCGGAATCCGGTGCTGCCGTTCGCGGTCCCGCCGATCGAGCCGCCGAGCTCTCCCACGGCGTACGTCGACCGCTACGACAGCGGCGGCTGGGACGAGTGCTTCCCCACGGTGGCACCCTGTCCGCTGCCGGGCGCGCCGTCCACCGCCGCGCTCCTGCCGGATCACGGCGAGCTGTGGTTCGCCGAGTGGCAGCACGATCTCCTCGACAACGGGCAGGCCACCACCTGGCGCAGCGTGGCCCGCTGCCGGACGGTGCCCGCGGAGTTCCAGCGGGAGATCACCCTCGACGGCGAAACGCTGCGCTTCGACTACCGCCTGCGCTCGCTCGGCGCGGAGCCGTTTCCCTGGCTCTGGTCGGCGCATCCGCTGTTCATCATTCAGCCGGGAACCTCGCTCGAATTGCCCGGTGTGTCGCATGCCCGAGTCGGCGCGGTGCACGGACGCCACGACTTCGCGGCTGGGGACGAGCTGGTCTGGCCTCCGGAGGGTGGGACCGGATTCGTGGTGCCGGAGTCGGGAGGCTGGGCGGCGAAGCTGTTCATGGACTCCGCTCCGGAAGGGCTGGCCCGCTTGATCGACCCCATCCGCGGGGAAACGCTTGAACTCCAGTGGGATGCGGCCTCGCTCCCCTGCGTCGGCCTGTGGCTCAATCTGGGAGGATGGGGACCCGCGGGTACGCCCTACCTGAATCTCGCCATTGAGCCCTGCATCACAGCGTCCGACCGGCTCGATGCTCCCGCCGAAAGCGGTCTGCTGGCCCCGATCCTGCCCCCTCAGGAGGAGCGGGCGTGGCGCCTTACGGTCGCTCTTCGGGAGGGCAACTTCTAGCGCACCGCATCCGCGAGTGATACGTTAGCGACCCTTTTTCGGGGTTCCTCGAGGCGGGAGTGTCGTCCGTGGCGCGCATGAAGAGTGATGCTTACGAGGTCGTACAGGCGGCCATCCAGGCCATGCCCGAGGTGACGACCAAGCGGATGTTCGGCGCGCAGGCGTTCTTCACCCACGCGCGGATGTTCGCCTTCCTCTTTGACGAAGCGATCGTCCTCAAGCTGCCCGAATCGGAGCGCCAGGACGTGCTCGACACCCGCGCCGCGCGCCCCTTCCTCACCGGCGAACGGGCGCCCTTCGGCCGCTGGGTGGAGGCGTCGATTCACGGAAGTGAGGCCGCCTCACGCGCGATCCGCCTGGCCGCGGCCGCTCACGCGCTCGCCCAGAGCCCGCAGCACGACGGCCCGCGCAAGCGTCGCCCGCCGACCAAGCGCCGCGGCGTGGCGCGCCGGACGGCGTAACCGCCGCCTCCGCGAGTCGCTCGCTGGACCTTCGTCCCCCGCTCCACATCGTGGAGCGGGGGATTTCGTTATCGGTGGAGGCCGGCTCGGGGAAGCGTGGCGGCGCTACGGCTGGGGCTCGGGTCGATCCGCCAGCAGCGCGGCGATCGCCGCGATGGTGTGGGGAGCGCTCCCCTCGGCCCGGTTGTTCACCAGGATATACGCGGGGATCCTGAGCGCGGCCGCCTGACGAATGAGCCGGGCCACGTCCTGCCGCAGCTCGGGATTCTTGTCCTGGATGCGGTCGTAGGGGGCGAAGGCATCGACCGCCTCGTTGTAGGTGCGGCCGGGCCGGAGCAGGATGCGGGCGACGGTAAACGGTGCGCTGAGCGAGCCAGGGATGTCGAGCTGTTCGCCCACGGGAGGCATCCGGGTCCACGAGTTGAAGACATGGGAAACGTTGTGTTCCCTGAGCACCGCGAAGTAGGGCGGGACCAGGTACTCCTGGTTGCGCAGCTCGACGGCGTAGGGGACCTCCCGCGGAAGCCGGGAGAAGAACCGGTCCAGCAGATCGGCGAACGCCTGCCCGGTGAGCTTTGCGCCGCGGGCGATGGTCTGGAACTCGAAGACGAACGGCCCCAGGTGCTCGGCGAAGTGAGTCTGGAACGGCTCCAATACCTCCGTCCTGAACAGCTCCGCATTCAGAAAGTCGGGATTGAGCTCGCCGCCACCGGTCTTGTACCTCGCCTTCGGCAGGGTATGGACGGTGATCCGGTCCCACACCTTGCTCACGCAGCGGAACTCCGCCGGCAGCGCCCGGGCGTAGCCCTGGAGCACGGCGGCCGAGGGGGGCGCGTAGAAGGTAGAATCGATGCCCACCGTCCGGAACAGCGGGAAGCGCGCGTACTCGGCGAGCATCGCGGTGGAGGCGCCGGACTTGGGGTAGTCCTTCTGGTACACGAGACCCTTCCATCCCGGATAGTTCCAGGAGGAGGTACCGAAGCGAAGGACCTCGGGCAGCCGCGCCGCGAGGTCCTGAAGCTGGTCGAGTGGGGGCAGGCCGGTCATGCGACCTAAGTTCTGCTACGGAGCGGCGAAGCGGTAGATCTGACCACCCGCGGTCATCAGATACAGCTCCCCGCGCCCGTCCTCGCCGAAGCTGGTCACGTTGCCGCTCAGCGAGAGCGCGGACCAGGTCTTCTCTTCCGTGATGCCCGCCCCGGTCCACCGGAAGCTTCGCAGGAAGCCGGTGCAGTAGTCGGAGTAGAAGTAGAGTCCCTGGATCGCGGGGACGGCGGCGCCACGGTAGACGTAACCCCCGGTGATGGCGCAGCCCTGCGAATGATCGTACTCGAGGACCGGGAGCGTGAGCCCCGTCTTGCTGCAGGTGGAAGCTCCGTAGCAGCTCTTTCCTTCCATCGTGTTCCAGCCGTAGTTCTCTCCGCCGGTCGAGCCGGCCGGCTGTACGTCCACCTCTTCCAGTGCGCCCTGGCCGACGTCGCCGATGTAGAGGTCGCCCGTCTGCCGATCGAAGCTCCAGCGCCATGGATTGCGCAGGCCGTAGTTCCACAGCTCAGGGCGGAAGGTAAGGTGGGTCGCCCATGGATTGCTGCTGGGTATGGCGTACCCGGTGTCCAGCTCCCGGACACGGAGCATCGAGCCGAGCAGGTCGGTGCGGTCCTGTCCGGTGCCGTTGGGATCGCCGCCGCTCCCGCCGTCTCCGAATCCGAGGTACAGCATCGAGTCGGGCCCGAAGGCGATCATGCCGCCGTTGTGATTGTCGAACGGCTGGTCCAGCGTCAGCACCGGCGCCCCGACGGTGAGCGCCACGTCCGGATCGCTGCTCACCTGGTAGAACGCGATGACCGAGTGTCCGGCCGCCCCGCCTCCCGGCGCCGTGTAGGACACCAGGAATCGCCCGCTGCTGGCGTAGTCCGGGGTGAAGGCGAGACCGAGCAGTCCCTGTTCACTCCCCCGGGTCGTGAGCGCCGTGATGTCGAGGAACGGAGTCGGCAGCGTGTTGCCGTTCTTGATGATGCGGATGACGCCGTTCTTCTCCACCACGAAGAGCCGGGTGGTGTCGCCTGGCGGCGCCGTCAGGAAGACGGGAAAGGAGAAGCCGGACGCCACCGGCACCAGCGCCAGCACCGAGTCGGCGAGCACCGGACCGTCGGCGTGATCGCTGGCGCAGGCGGGAGCGCAGGCGGCCACGAGGCTCGCGCACAATCCGAGCAGGGAGGGGATTCGCATGGGAGTCGGTCTCGGCTCAGCGCAGCACGATCCGGAAGACCTCGCCGGACTGCTGGAGGATGTAGAGTTCGCCCGCGGCGTCCTGCCCGAAGCTGGTGATGAGGCTCCCCGGCGCGAGGGCGGGCCGGTCCTGCTGATCGATGGCCTGTCCGTTCTGCCAGCGGAAGCTGCGCACCCAGCCGCCGCAGTAGTCGGCGTAGAGATAGTGGCCCTGCAGCGCGGGGATCGCGGCGCCGCGGTAGACATAGCCGCCGGTGACCGAGCATCCCTGGCCATGATCGTAGTCGAGCACCGGCGGCGTGATGCCGGTCTGGTCGCAGGTCGGCGCGTTGTAGCAGGAGAAGCCTTCGGTGATGTTCCAGCCGTAGTTCTCGCCGCCGGTGCTCGTCGCGGGGGTGACGTCCACCTCTTCGTGCGCGTTCTGCCCCACATCGGCGATGTAGAAGTCGCCGCTCTGGCGGTCGAAGCTGAAGCGCCACGGATTCCTCAGGCCGTAGCTCCACAGCTCCTTCCTGAAGACGGTACTCGTGGCGTACGGGTTTCCCGGGGGAATCGTGTAGCCACCAGCCCCGCTCACGTCGAGGCGCAGGATCGAGCCCAGCAGGTCGCCCCGGTCCTGGCCGGTGGGCAGCGGATCGCCGCCGCCGCCGCCGTCCCCGAGTCCCACGTACAAATAACCATCGGGACCGAAGGCGATCATACCGCCGTTGTGATTGGTGTACGGCTGGCTGACGCTGAGCAGCGTGGTGCCGGAGGCGGCATCGGCGAGGTCGGCGCTGGCCGAGACCTGATAGCGGGCGATCACTGAGGTGCCCCCCGCCTCGGCGCCGTGAGGATTGGTGTAGCTGACGATGAGCCGGCCGCTGGTGGCGTAGTCGGGATAGAAGGCGAGGCCGAGCAGTCCCTGTTCGGTGCCGGTGGTGACCGAGTCGGTGAGATCGAGGAATGCCGCCGGCAGCAGTACGCCGTTCCTGACGATGCGAATCTTCCCCGTCTTCTCCACGATGAAGAGCCGGGTGCTGTCCCCCGGCGGCGCGGTCAGATAGACCGGGCTGCTCAGGCCGCTGATCACCGGCTGGAGGCCGAGCGTCGCGCCGGTGTCGGTCACGGTGAGAGTCCGGGTCGCCTCACCGAAGGCGCCCTGGTGGTCGGTCGCGCGGAGGGTGACGACGTGCACGCCGATCGTGAGCGCGGCGGTCACGACGGTATCGCCGCTGCCGAGCGCGCCATCCCGGGAACTCGACCAGGTGAGCGCACCGCCGGCGAGATCGCCGTCCTCGACGTCGGTCGCGCTGCCGGCGAGCGTGACCGCCGCGCCCGCGACGACCACGAGATTCGCGGCGGGGCTCGCAATCGTCACCACCGGCGGCTGATTCCCCGGCGGCGGGCCCAGCGGCGCGGCGGTCCCTTTGCACGCGAGCGCGGCGACGAGCAGCGTCAGGCACGTGGTCATGGGTCCGCGGAGGTCCGTGGTCAGATCAGCCATGAGATGCCGGTCGGGGGAGTGATGTTGGGATCAACTGAACGATACCGGGCGCGGGCCGGACTGCGACGTGACTCGGGTCACCCGACCTCTGTCACGGACGATGCACCGGTACCGCCGTCTCCCCGAAGCGCCGGGCCAGCGCGGTGAGGTAGCTGTCCAGAGTCTTGTGGTGCCCCATCAGCAGCGCGAAGACCCGGAAATAGGCGTTGGCGACCCACCCCTCCTCCGTGACCTCGACATCGGTGCCCTCACCCGAGGGAGTCAGCTCGTAGATCCACGCACCGCCGAAGGCGGCGCCCGGCTCCGAATCGATCACCGTCCTGAGGCGCGCCGGCGGCTCCGCTTCCGCCACGATGAGCGTCATCTGGAATCCGTTGCCGAGTGTCTGCCGCCAGCGCTCCCGGCCGACCTGAGCGGGGAGCCGCTCCACCTTCTTCACCTCCTGCCACCACGCAGGTACCTCGGCCTGGTTCCGCACCACCGCGAAGACCATCTCCGGCGGATGGGCGAGCCGGATCCGGCTGGTGGCCCGGTGACTCCGCGGCAGCACCGCCCCGATCAGCCAGAGCAGCACCACCGCGGTCGCGAGGACCGCCAGCACGAGGAGCAGTCCGTTCATGGCGCGGGATGGAAGAGCAGGTCCTGGTAGTCGAAGCTGAAGTCGGTCGAAGGAAGCACCGGCGCCATGGTCATCCGGTCGATCGTGCCGTTGGGCGCGAGCGCGAAGCTGACGAAGGCATCGGCGACGGTCGAGACCCGCATCCGGGCGCGGAAGGTGTCGTACTGCCAGTGCTCGAGATCGGCGGTGGCGTTGGGGGTGCGGCTCCAGCGGAGGACCAGGTGGCCATCCTCGACCGAGAGCGTCACCTCACCGTACCACTCGTCGGTATAGCGACCGGCGTATTTCGCGAGCGGGAGCGAGGGGCCCACGTCCTTCTGCCGCGCCGCGGCGGCGGAGTCCTCGAACGCCTTGTCCTGGTCCTGGCCCCCCTGGTCGCGGGCGAGGATCGCGGTGCCCCAGTCGGTCTTCGGTGCGCCGAGCGCCCAGTCGAGCACGGTCCAGCCGAGCGCCTGATAGGAGAGGGTCATCCCGTTGGTGAGGATGACGATGCCTAGCCGCTTCTCGGGGACCAGGATGGTGCGGGAGAGCATCCCCTCGAGCCCGCCGTCGTGCCACACCAGCTTGAGGCCGCGGTAATCGCGCAGGAACCAGCCGAGTCCGTAGGCGGCGAAGTTGGGGCGGAGCAGGGTGAAGGGCGGCGGCGCGTTGCCGATGGGCAGCGCGATCTCCGGCGCCCACATCGCGGCAGTCTGCGCCGGCGACCAGAGCCGGTTCCGCTCATCGACTCGGCCCGAGTCGAGCTGCACCCGCATCCACCGGGTCCAGTCGGCGACGCTGGTGACCACGCCGCCGGCGGAGAGCGCGTTGGTCACCGAGTCGTAGGGGACGACCACATGCTGGCCGTGCTGGCGGTCGTGCGGGCTCGCGACATCGTCGCCGACGTCGATCCGGGCGATGGCCGGCGCGGTCTCCCGCATGCCCAGCGGCGCGAAGATCCGCTGGGTGACGAAGTCACTCCACGACATCCCGCTCACCGCCTCGACCAGCTCGCCGGCGACGATGTAGAGGACGTTGTCGTAGGCGTAGCCGCTGCGGAAGCCGTTGGGCGGCGAGAGGAACCTGAGCCGGTGGGCGATCTCGCTGCTGCTGTAGGTGCTGCCGAAGATCAGCAGGTCGCCCTGGCCCAGCGAGAGGCCGCTCCGGTGGGAGAGGAGGTCGCGCACCCGAAACTCGCGGGTGATGTAGGGATCGCCGCCGAGCCGGAACCAGGGCAGGTGGTCGATGAGCCGGTCATCCCACTTGAGCTTGCCCTCCTCGACCAGGATTGCGAGCGCCGCGGAGGTGATCGCCTTGGAGTTGGAGGCGACCTGGAAGCGGGTATGCGCGTCGACCCTGGTCGCCTCGCCGAGCTTCCGCAGCCCCCAGCCCTGCTGGAAGACCACCTTGCCGTCGCGCACCACGGCGATGGCGGCGCCAGGCTGCCCGAACTGCTGCACGATCCGGGTGATGGTGGTGTCGATGACCTTCGGAGCGGCCTGGGCGGAAAGGCGGAAAGGCGGAAGGGCGGTAAGCAGGATGAGGATGGCGGTAAGGCAGGAGGGCGGTATGACGGTAAGCGGGAAGACGACGGGCGACGGGGCTGGGCGCATGTCTGGCTCTTGGAGTTGTTGCTGAATCCTACCCGTGGAAGGTCCGGGTCGCCACGGTTTCCCTCTCGGAACTCGGTACTCGGAACTTGTCACCTCACCTTTTCTAACATCCGTTCCAGCCGGTCGAGGTGGGTGATCGTCATGGTGATGGCGCCGAACTCCTCCTCCACCTTGCCGCGGAAGATGAAGGGGCCCTGATCGAAGAGCACGTGCCCGCGCTCGTGATAGACCCGGGGGAAGAGCACCGCCTCGATGAGTCCGTGGCCGTCGTCGAAGGTGGCGAACTCCATCGGCTCATCCTTGATGGTGTGGACCGGCTTCGCGGTGGTGAGCATCCCGGCGGCGAGCACCGAGCGGCCCACATGCCGGTGCAGCTCCGTGGTCGACACCACCCGGAAGCGGGCGAGCTCGTCCCGGTAGAGCGCCATCGGGTGGCAGTCGGTGGTGAAGCCGAGCAGCTCGTACTCGACCCGGCGGCGGCGGTCGGTGGAGTATTCGCGCAGGCTGGGCGGTTCGGCGACCGGTGTCATCCCGAGCGCAGCGAGGGATCCCTCCGGGTGCACACCTGAAGAGATCCCTCGGTCGCTTCGCTCCCTCGGGATGACAGGTGCAGCACCAGCTTCCGCGTCGATGGCCCAGAGCAGCATGGGCCGGGTCATCCCGCCCGCGATGGAATCGAGCGCGCCGACCTTCAGCAGCAGCCGGAGATCGTCGGGCTTGAGGCCGGTGCGTCTCCGGAAATCAGCGAAAGAAGTGAAGGGTCCCTCAGTCTTGTCATCCCGAGGGAGCGGAGCGACCGAGGGATCTCTTTCGGTGTGCACCCGGAGGGATCCCTCGCTGCGCTCGGGATGACGAACCCTGGCTTCCAGAATCCGCGCAACCGCATCCGCCGAGAGTCCCTTCACGAACTGGAACCCGATCCGCACCTCGCGGTCCTGTCCCGTGGTGCGGAACCGGCTCGCATTGACGTCGGGCGGACGCACGGTGAGCCCCATCCGCATCGCCTCCGCCACGTAGGCGAAGGGATGATAGAACCCGCCGCCGTTGGCGAGCACCGCCGCCATGAACTCCGCCGGGTGATGGGCGCGCAGGTAGCAGGAGTGCTGGGCGACCCGGATATAGGAACAGGAGTGCCCCTTGCAGAAGCTGTAGCCCGCGAACGACATCACCATCGCCCACACCTGCTGCGCGATCGCCGGGTCGCGCCCCAGCCGGGCCGCGCCGGCGAAGAACTCCTGGGCGTACGCCGCGAGCGCCTTGACCGGCCGCTTCTTGGAGAGCGCCTTGCGCAGCCCGTCGCCGGTCGAGAGCGGCATCCCCGCGAAGGTGGCGCAGACGTTCACCACGTCCTCCTGGAAGACCATCACTCCGAAGGTCTCGGCGAGGGTGTCGCGGAGCGAGGGATCGAGCGGCTGGTAGGGCGCGCCGTGCAGCCGCTGCAGGTAGACCTGGATGTAGCGGTTGGACGCCGGGCGGATGATGCTGGTGTTGAGCACCAGCAGCTCGAAGGTCTCGGCCTGCGACTTGGCGCAGAGCAGCCGGGAGGCGGGGCTCTCGGTGTAGAAGACGCCCATCGTCTGCCCGGTGCGGAACAGCGCCCGGGTGGCCGGGTCGTCGTCGGGGTCGTTGGAGGTGTAGTCGATCTGCCTGCCGGTGTGCGTCCGCACCTCGGCGATCGCGTCGCGGATGACGGCGAGCGAGCGGTTGCCGAGCAGGTCGATCTTCACCAGCCCCGCATCCTCCGCGCCGTCCTTCTCGAACTGGATCACCGGCACGGTGAGATCGGGATGGCCCTCCAGCACCTTGGCGGCCGGCTCCACCGGCACGTAGTCGGTGAGCGTCGTCGGCACGATCACCACGCCGCCGGGATGCAGCGAGAGATGCCTCGGCACGCCGACCAGCGGCTGCGCCTCGCGGGCGAGGCTCTGCCAGATGTCGGGGAGGTTGAGGCCCTGGAAGTTGGGATGGGTGCCGAGCACATCTTCCAGCGTCTCGTCCTGCATGAACCAGGGAAAGCGCCGGGTGATCTCCCGGATCTCCCCCGCGGGGCGGCCGTGCACCTTGGCCACCTCGCGCAGCGCGCCGCGCAGCCGGAAGCAGTTGTGATTCGCCACCATCGCGGCGCGGGGATGGGGATACTTCCGGAACACCCACGCCAGCACCCCGTCGCGCTCGTCCCAGGGGAAATCGAGGTCGATGTCGGGCGGGTCCTTCCGCTCGGGATTGAGGAACCGCTCGAAGAGCAGCCCGGCGCCCAGCGGATCGACGTGGGTGATGCCGAGGGCGTAGCTCACGATCGAGTTGGCGACCGAGCCGCGGCCGCAGTGGGTCGGCCCGTGATGCACGATGTCGTGGACCACGAGGAAGTAGTCGGCGAAGCGCTTCTGCCCGATGATCGCCAGCTCGTGCTCCAGCCGGTCGCGGGTCACCGGTGCGATCATCCCGTAGCGCCGCTCCGCTCCCTCGTAGGCGAGCTGCCGGAGCCGCAGATAGGCGTCGTCGATCTCCGCGAAGCGCGGGGCCACGATGCGGCCGATCGGGATCCGGTAGCCGCAGCGCTCCGCGAGTCTCCGCGGTGCGGGCGAGCGCGTCGGGGCAGTCGGGGAAGTGCCGGGAGAGATCGCTGCCGGTGCGGAGCCACGCGTCGCGGGGCGCGACGCCTCCAGCCACGTGGTCGAGCGCGGCGAGGGTGGTGTTGTGATGGATCGCCACCCGGAGCCGATGGCGCTGCCAGTCCTCCGGATTGGCGAACATCACCCCGCCGGTGACGACCGCGGGGATGCCGAGCCGACGGGCCGCGGCGCCCACCAGGTGGCGCTCCTTGCCCGGGCGCAGCTCGGCGTAGACATCCCGCGGGCCACTGCGGCGGACGAGGTCCTCGAGCAGAGTGACGTCCTGCGACAGGATGAGCAGCCCCTCGTGGTCCTCGGCGAGTCGTGACGAAATCGAAGGCGTCTCGTCATTCCGAGGTTGCGGAGCAACCGAGGAATCCCTTCGAGCTCCGAGCCGAACCTTGAGGGATTCCCTCGCTTTGCTCGGGACGGGCTCCTCGCTCCGCTCGGGATGACAGGTGTCCCAGTGTATCTCCGTAATCGCCCGGCACAGCGCCGCCCACCCCCGCTCATCGGTCGCGAGCGCCACCGCCTCCTGTCCCCCCGCGACGAGATGCGCACCGAGGATCGGCTGGATCCCGCGCGCGAGGGCTCCCTGCTGGAACTCCACCGCGCCGTAGACGCCGTTGGTGTCGGTGCAGGCGAGCGCGGTCGCGCCGCGCGCCGCCGCGGCCTCGAGCAGCACCTCGGGGCTCGAGACTCCCTGGCCGAGGGAGAAGTGGGTGTGGAGGTGGAGGTGGGTGAACATGTAGACGGCTCGAGCGCTGTCCGGAATCACGCTGTCATCCCGAGCGCAGCGAGGGATCCCTCCGGGTGCGCACCTTGAGGGATCCCTCGCGGCTCCACCGCTCGGGATGACAGTGCGCCGCTAGCTCTTTCTCCATAGGGGCTTCGCCTTGAGCACGTGCGCGTACACCGGACAGCTCTCCCGGTGCGCGCCGGGCAGCACGCCGGTGCTCATCAGGAACTCGCCCACGATCTCGCCGCCGGTGAAGCGGAAGGTCCGCTTGAACAGCGTCACCCATTCCGGCTTCGGGAGCGGGTGGTGGGCCGCGATCCAGCCGTGAAAGGAGCCGTGCGTCTCCCGCAGCGCGAGGATGGTCTTCGCGTTGGCGACGGCCGCCTCCACCTTGAGCCGGTTGCGGATGATTCCCGCATCCTTGAGCAGCCGGTTCACCTCCCGGGCCCGGTACCGGGCCACGACCTCCGGATCGAAGCCATCGTACGCCGTGCGGAACGCCGCCCGCTTCCTGAGGATCGTGAGCCACGACAGGCCGGCCTGGTTGATCTCCAGCACCAGCCGCTCGAACAGCTCGGCGTCCCCGGTGAGCGGGAAGCCGTATTCGGTGTCGTGATAGGGCCCGTGCCACTCGTGGCCGGGCGCGACGTCGCAGTAACTGGACATGATGTCGTTCGAGTAAGGTTGTCAGTACTGAGTTCCGAGTTCCGAGTACCGAGTGCCAAGTACGCGAACTCGGTACTCGGAACTCGGTACTCGGCACTTGATACCCGGCTATCTTTCCGACCATGAAAGCCGTCGTCCACTCTGCCGCCGGCGATACCGACGTCCTCCAGCTCCGCGAGGTTCCGGCGCCGGTGGCCGGAGCGAATCAGGTCCGGGTCCGGGTGCGCGCCGCGGGGCTCAACCGCGCCGACATCCTGCAGCGCAAGGGCCGCTATCCCGCGCCGCCCGGCTGGTCCGCCGACATCCCCGGGCTCGAGTACGCCGGCGAGGTCGAGTCGGCGGGGCCCGGCGTCACCCGCTGGAAGATCGGCGATCGGGTGATGGGTCTCGTCGGCGGCGGCGCCCACTCCGAGTTCGTCGTGGTGCACCAGGGCGAGGCGATCGCCGTGCCTGACGGGATGGCGTTCACCGACGCCGCCGCGATCCCCGAGGCCTTTCTCACCGCGTGGGACGCGCTGGTCGCCCGCGGCAAGCTGCAGCCGGCGGAGCGGGTGCTGATCCACGCCGTCGGCAGCGGCGTCGGCACCGCCGCCATCCAGCTCGCCAAGCGACTCGGCGCCATCACCATCGGCACCTCGCGCAGCCCCGACAAACTCACCCGGGCCCGCTCCCTCGGCCTCGACGAAGCCGTCGCTACCGGCGGGGACGCCGGTACCCACCCGTATCCGACCGCCGACGTCATCCTCGACGTCCTCGGCGGCCCCGCCTTCGCCGCCAATCTCGAGGCCCTCGCTCCCCGCGGGCGGCTGGTGCTGCTGGGCTTCCTGCAGGGCCCGAAGGTCGATGTGTCGCTCGAACCGATGCTGCGCAAGCGGCTCGAGGTCATCGGCAGCGTCATGCGGACCCGGCTGCTCGAGGAGCGGATCCCGCTGGTGCGCGACTTCTCGGAGCGGGTGCTCCCCTGGTTCACCGCTCCCGGAGGGCCGCCGGTGCGGCCGGTCGTCGGCGCGGTCTTCCCGATGGCCGACATCGCCGCCGCCCACGCGGCGATGGAGCGGGACGAGAACTTCGGGAAGATCGTCCTGCGCTGGGATTGAAGCGCGGGAAAGGGGAAAAGGGAAAGGGGACCCCTGGCCACCTCTACACACGCCCTGCCCGCACGGCCCGCGCGCCCCACCGGGTGCGGATCCGGTCCATCGCCGTCTGCAGCGCGGCATTCCTGTCATCCCGAGGGCCGAAGGCCCGAGGGATCCCTTCGGGTACGGCGTGAACCTGGAGAGATCCCTCGGTCCCCCTCGCTTCGCTCGGGGTTCCTCGGGATGACAGCACGAGGGCCTGTGTATTTCCGCGTTCTCCACCCGCCAGCCACTCCTCCACCCCGTGCCACAACTCCAGCTGACAATCCGCCTCGAGAAACCGGTCGACCGTCACCCCCACCGCCCGTACCGCCACCGTCCGCTGATTGGCCAGGCCGAAGGCGCGGCGCGCGGTCTCCCACAGCGCCGCGTCGAGCGCGGCGGGGATGCCGGTCACGCTGCGCTTCGCCGTCGTGTAGTCGGTGTAGGCGATGTGCACGGTGAGCCGCCGGGCGGCGAGCCGCCGGCCGCGGAGCCGGGTGCCCAGCCGTTCGGTGAGGTGCCGCAGGATCCGGTGCAGCTCGCCGAGATCGTTGGTGTCGCTTGCCAGGGTGTGCACCGCGCGGAACTCCGCCTTCACTGCGGGGGGCAGCACCGGGCGGGGATCGATGCCGCGCGCGTGCTGGCCGAGCAGCCGGCCCGGCGGCCCGAAGACGGTGGCGAGGGCGTGGTCGCTGATCGCCTGCACCTCGTGGATCCACTCGAGCTGATAGTCATCCAGCCGGGCGCGCAGCTTCGGATCCAGCTCGGGGAGCAGGGTGACTTCGTGCGGCGCCAGGAACCCCTCTTCACTCCCCACCGCCACATCCAGCAGCCCATCGCTCGTGTCGCCCTCTTTGACCACCTCCGCCGCCGCCTCACTCACCAGCTTGTTCTGCGCCAGGCCGGCCGCCAGCGGCAGGCCGAGCCGGGTGCGCGCCTCGCGCTGGATGCGGCTGGCCACGTCCACCGCGGGGCCGAACAGCCGGCCGGTGCCGGTGAGATCGAGAAAGGCGTGGCCGTAGCCCTTCGGCTCGATCACCGGCGCGAAGCGGCGGAGGATCTCATCCAGCGCGTGTGAGGCGCGGGCGTAGAGCTGCGGATTCGGCGGCCGGAGGATCAGGTCGGGGCAGAGCTTCCGCGCCTGACGCACCGCCATCCCCCGGGTCACCCCCGCGCGCCTGGCCTCGGCCGAGAGGGCGAGCACCGTGGCGCGATCGGCGCCCGGCGCCGCGACCGCCACCGGCCGCTCCCGGAGCGCGGGCGCCACCAGCCCTTCGACCGTGGTGCAGAAGGCGGGAGGGTCGACGAACAGGATGGTGCGGAGCATAAGTTCCGAGTTCCAAGTTCCGAGTTCCGAGTTCTCGCACTTTGAACTCGGTACTCGGAACCCGGAACTTCGTTACTGCTCATCCGCCGACGGCCCGTAGCTCTGCGGCACCGGCACGTCCCGGAGCCGGAGGTAGACCGAGAACTGGCCGCGGTGGTGGATGATGTGGTTGAGCACCCAGGTGCGGATCACCGCGAGGCGGGGCAGGGTGAAGAGGGTCTGCCCCGTGGCCTTGAGCGACCACGGCACCATGAAGTCGGCGTCCCTGGTGGCGGCGAGGATCCGGCGTCCCTCCGCGACGTGCTGGTCGAAGTGCGCCAGCATCGCGTCCACCGACGCGAACTCCGGCGGGGAGTACCCCGAGCCGCCGGGAGGAGCCATGTCGAGCTCCGTCTCCTGCAGCGTCACCTTGGTCCACGAGGGGATCTCCGCCAGGTGCACCGCGACCGCGCCCAGGGTCATCGACTTGGGATGCGGCTTCCAGTCCTTGTGGGCGAGCGGGGTGCGCTCGAGGTGCTTGCGGGTGGTGGCCATCTCGTGGTCGTACTCGGGGAGCAGCGACTGGGCGATCGACATGGGAGACCAGGGGAAAGGGGAAAGGGGAAAGGGGAAAAACACCATGTCATTCCGAGCCGCGAAGCGGCGAGGAATCTCTTACGGGTCCGAGCGGAGTTTGAGGGATCCCTCGTCGCTCCGCTCCTCGGGATGACAGCTCACAACAACGTCCACTGCGCGGCGGCGTCGGGCACCGCCCCCGGTTTTGCCCGCCGAGCTGCGAGCTGCTGTTTCCGGCGCATCCCTTCGGAGACCGGAAAGCCGTAGGCCTGCTGCAGGGTGCGGAGTCGGCGGCCGAGCGCATCGGTGTAGTCCTTGCCCGGGGACTGGCTGTGTCCGAAGCGGCGGGTGTAGCGCTCCACCAGTTCGGGGAACTCCTGGGCGAGGTGAGGAAGGAAGCGGAGCCGCGCCGCGGGACCGAGCCGGAGCGCCGACCCGGCCACGTAGCGGGCACCCGCTGCCTTCCCCGCCGCCATGATGGCGGCCAGGGCCTCTTTACTGTCGGTGATGCCGGGGATGATCGGCGCGATCAGCAGCCCCGCGTGAATTCCGCCGTCGGTCAGCCCCTTGAGCGCGCGGAGCCGGGTGTGCGGCGCGGGGGAGCGGGCCTCGATGCGGCGGAGCAGCGCGCCGTCCACCGAGGCGAGGGAGATGTTGACCGAGAGGTCGTGTCGCGCCGCGAGCTGCTGGAGCAGCGCCAGGTCCCGCAGGATCAGCGGCGACTTGGTGATGATGCCTAACGTGAGCCCGCGCCAGCCGAGCAGCGCCTCCAGGATCTCCCGGGTGAGCCGGAAGCGCCGCTCGGCCGGCTGATACGGGTCGGTGGCGGTGCCGATCACCAGCGTCGCGCCGGCCAGCCGGGCGGGGAAGAGGGTGCGCTTGAGCACCGCCGCGGCGCTGGTCTTCACCAGGATGTGGCGCTCGAACGATTTCCAGGGCTCCTCGTTGTCATCCTGAGGGCCCGCAGGGCCCGAAGGATCCCTCGAGGCCCGAGCGGAATTCGAGGGATTCCTCGGGCGCTGCGCGCCCTCGGAATGACGAGTGGGCAGCCCTCCGGCGCGCTCCACCCGCCACTTGTGGGTCTCCCGCGCGTAGCAGTAGGTGCAGCCGAATTCGCACCCGATATAAGGATTGAGCGACCAGAACCCCATGCCGGTGCTGGAGGGCGGGTTGAGGATCGCCCGGACCGGCACCTCATGGAACGTCGCGCCGCGGCTGGCCCGCTCGTCGAGGACGGGGAGCGGGGCCGCCGCCGGCGGCGGCTCGAGCAGCGCGATCTGGTTGTCGTTGGTCATCATGGTACATCCCTTTCCTGCACTGTCATCCCGAGGTCGCGGGCCACACTTGTCATCCCGAGGAGCGTAGCGACGAGGGATCCCTCAAACTCCGCTCGGACCCTCGAGGGATTCCTCGCCTTCGCTTCGCTCAGGCTCGGAATGACGTGCGCGCCCTTCCCCCCTTCCCCCCTCACCCCGTCGCCCCGCCGAACGGATCGATCGCCGAGCGGATCCGCGCCAGCTGGCGCAGGTGCACCAGGTCGTGGCCGGCGGAGAGCCGGATCATGAGGCCGAGACTCTCTTCGCCGCGTTCGCTGTGGAGGCCGGCGCGGGCCTGGTCCTGGGCGGTGGTGCGGGTCAGCAGCCGGAGGTTCATCTCGCGGAGCGCGGTGAAGTCGCGGAGCACCGTCTCGCTGTCGCTGTCGTGGGCGTGCAGCCGGTCCACCCAGCGCTCCTGGTCGATGGCGAGGAGTGGCGGCCGGTCGTGGGCCAGCACCATGCGGTAGCGGGAGCCGTACGCCAGCTCCGCGTCGGCCAGGTGCTGCAGCACCTGCAGCATCGACCATTTGCCCGGCGCCTCCGGCGTGGCGAGCTGCCGGGGCGATGCCCCCGCGATCCGGAGCCGGAGCGCGGCGGGCGTCGCGCGCAGCACCTCGAAGGGGTCGCGGGTGCCCAGGGTGTTCAGCATGGAGGCCACGTAGGTCTGCATTTGTCACCCCCCCATCAGCCGATTGATCTCGGGATAGCTCACCGCCTCCGCCGCGAAGCCGAAGCTGCCCTGTTCCTGGATCTCCCTGGCGGCGCGGAGCAAGGCGCCGAGGGCGGCGCGGCTCAGCGACGACCCGAGGCTGATCCGGCGCACGCCGAGGCTGGCGAGTTCGGCCACGGTGAAGACGGCATTCTTGAGGCCCATCACCACATTGACCGGCTTGCCGACCGCCTGACACACCGTGCGGATCTGCTCCGCGGTGGTGAGACCCGGCGCGAACAGCGCGTCGGCGCCGGCGGCCTCGAACGCCTGCAGCCGGCGGATGGTGTCGTCCAGGTCGGGGCGGCCGTGCAGGAAGTTCTCGGCCCGGCCGACGAGGATGAACGGGAAGGGGAGGGCGCGGGCCGCTTGCGGCGGCGGCTGCGATCCGTTCGACCGCGTGCTGGAAGTCGTAGAGCGGCCGCCGGGGATCGCCGGTGGCGTCCTCGATGGAGCCGCCGACCAGCCCCACTGTTCCGGCGAGGCGGATCGTCTCGGCCGCCGCCTCGGGTGCGTCGCCGTAGCCGTTCTCGAGGTCGGCGGCGACGGGGAGATCGGTGGCGTCGACGATGGCGCGGGCGTTGGCGAGCGCCTCATCGCGGCTCACCAGCCCGGCGCCATCGGGGCGGCCGAGGCTGTAGGCGAGGCCGGCGCTGGTGGTGGTGAGCGCGCGGAAGCCGAGGCCGGCCAGGAGCCGGGTGGTGCCGGCGTCCCACGGATTGGGAATCACGAACGCGCCGGGCTCGGCGTGCAGGGCCTGGAAGCGTTCGGCTTTTTCGGCCTGGGTGGCGTGCATGGTCACTCTCCGTTGCCTGTCGTTGTCATCCCGAGCCGCGCAGCGGCGAGGGATCCCTCAAGGTTCGGCTCGGACTTCACGAGATCCCCTCGCTTCGCTCGGGGCGGCGTCCTCGGTCCCTCTCGCTGCACTCGGGGTCCCTCGGAATGACGGGCAGTTCCCCCTGTCACCCACACCGTCCCCACCCGCACTGCCGGCAGGTGATGCAGCCGGAGTTGCGGACCACCGGGCCGGCGCACTCCGGGCAGACCCGGATGTTGGCCGCAGTCAACGGGTTGGACGGCTGGTACCGGGTGGGGAGGAGCTGGGGTCTGGTGGGGGTGGTCATGAGGGCCTCGGTTCCGGTGGCTTCGGTGGTGAAACCGAAGATACACCGAAAATCGAGGGGGTCAAGAAAGGAGTGGGATAAGAGACAGGGGCTTGGCTCCTGTTCACTGAGCCAGCGATTGTCACCCAGTGGCGCTACGAAGGGCGCGATGAGATTGGCATCGGTCATGCCGGGTGTCCACGAAAGATCGCGCGCACCGCCTCCCCAATCTGTTCGGGCGTCCACTCCGGGTGGCGCGCTTCAGAGCCACCGCCGGAGCCGCTTGCGATGGTGCCGGTATTACTCGATATTACTCGCCATGAAGCCCCCCAGGATCGCCCGGATCTCCATGACTCTGCCCGCCGATCTCCTGCGCCAGACCGACCAGGAGGTCCGGCGCCTGGGGCGGTCGCGGAGCTGGGTCATCGCCGAGGCACTTCGGCGGGGACTCCCGCTGGGCGGGGAGGGCCCGGCAGAGAGCGGCCCCGTACGCGAAGCCGCGGTGGCGCCCTACCGCGAGCCTTCGCCGCGGCTCGATCCGCAGCGGGTGCACCAGCTGCGCCGGGACCTGGCGCTTACTCCGGAGGCGCGGCTCCGGGCCTCGGATGACGCCGTGCGGCTCGGGAACCTGGCCCATCCGCAAGCGCCACTCCGGCGGGTGATCTTTTTCGATCGATTCGAGGAGTACCTGCGGTGGAAGGACTTCGGGAGGCTCGCCTGACCGGCGGCGGGCCGGAGACGCGGGTCGGCCGGGTCTGCGCCCTGCTCAATGCCCACGGCGCCAGGTACGTTCTGGTAGGTGCCAGCGCGATGCAGCTATGGGGGACCACCCGGGCCACGCGGGACGTGGACATCCTGATCGAGCCCACCGAGGAGAACGCACGCCAGGTGCTGGAGGCGCTCTCGCATCTGCCCCATGCGATCGCCGACGAGTGGCTGGCAACGGAGATCGTCCGGCGGCCCGTCACGATCATCGGCGACATGCCGCCCGTGGATATCCTCACCGTCGCCTGGTCGGTCCACTATCGTGATGCCGCGCCCGCCGCCACCGTGTTCGAGGTGGAGGGGGTGACGATCCCGACGGCGTCGATCGAGCATCTGATCCAATCGAAGCGCACCGGCCGGCTGCAGGACGCCGCCGATATCCAGGTACTCGAGGAGATCAAGCGGCTTCGCGGACTCGGCTGAGTCATCCGAGGAGGCATCCCACGCCGACGCCGAAGAGCCCCGGGGCGAGGGGCCCATCCCGGTCGAGGCGGGGGTGGGCGCGAGAGCCTCCGTCAGGCTAGCGGGAGGCTTGGGTATTCAAAGCCCACTGGGGTCGAAGTTACGGATGAGGTAGAGATCGCTCAGTGTCTGGGGGACAACGCACGTCCAGCGGCGGCCGTCGTTCGCCGAACGGCAGCTCGCAGCAACGAAAGGGAATGGGGACAGGCCCTCCACCTCGGGGCGCCCTCCTTCAGGACGGAGACGATACCGGTGGAAACGGGGTTCGGTGGCGGTCGTCGCCTCAAAGTGAAGGTAGCCATCGTTCGTCCATGGCTGACCTTCCAAGTACACAACCTTCACAGTGCCGATCAGGTGGAAAACGGCATCCGCGACCGAGATCCGATAGAGCTTTACCTCGAAGTTGCCATCCGATCCGACTTTCACTGGTGCCTGCGGATAGATCACGAATTCTCTGCCGTCGGGGGACCAAAACAGCGAGACCAACTTGGGTATGGAGTCCGGAATGATGATATGACGTACCTCATGGCCACCCGCGTCGAGTATGGTGAGCGAGTCACCCCCGCCGCTGATGAGAACCACCCCTCCCGCCGAGGACTCCCAGATGTAGATGCCGTCGCTCTGCTGGTGGTTGAAGGGGCGCGAGCTACCGCTTGCGACATCATAGGCCGTAATGTCCGAACCGCCCCCTGGAGATCGGGTCGCGATGTAGAAGACTCCAGCGTCCTGAGTCGCCGTAAAGTCGACCACGTCGGCGAGCGGCGGCGTAACAGGGTGGGCCACGCCACTGTCGAAGGGGGCTACGAACCATTGGGTCAGTAGCTTTCCTGAGGCCAGTGTCTTCTCGGAGTAGAACACCATCCGTCCATCGCGCGAGACGAATCCTTCGAACCGGCTCGAGGCGATGTGCATCTTCCTGATGGGCCGGATGGTGGATCCCGACACGGTTCGGAGCAGCGACCACAATGCGGTCTCCCCTTCCCGGTCGGCTTGGTAGGCCAGCAGATGTCCGTCTCCCGACAGGCCGACGCGGACAACAGCCCCAGAGCCCGAGCCGAGGCCGATCGTATCGATGGCGCCAGCGACCTGGCCGGTCTCCGGATCCACCCAAAACCTGAGGACGGTTCCCTCACGGCCCGCTACGTTAGCTGGTGTGATCAGAGCCCTCGAATCCGGGCTCCAGACCAGCGAGGCAAAGTCTTCGGACGACCAGACGCTGCTAATCAGGGCCCCGGATCGGGAATGGAGGCTGAGGAGTCCTTGGCCCCCACCAGACCATCCCAGGGCGATCCAGTGGCCGTTCGGCGAGATGCTCAGGCCCCTCAAGGTGGTGACATTCCCCGGCTTCACCACGGCGATACTGTCGAAGGGCTTGCTCGAAGGCAGGATAAATCGTCGGAGGAAGACCGCTGAGGTGGCCCCCAACTGCGCCGCCACCACAACGGTGTCGCCGCCGTTCAGGAAACCTCCAGCCCCAAGGCCGAGATAAGTCGGGGCACCGCCGAGCCGGGAGATTCCGTAAGTGCCGCCGGGATTGCCCAGGCCCCAGGTGTAGTAGAGCAGCCGTACACCATCCGGGCTCCATTGCTCCAACACAGACCAGCCGAGATTCTCGACCAGGGTGCGCTCGGCTCCCGTCGCGATGTCGCGAGTGACGATCCGGTACTTGCAGTCACCGGCCTCGGTGCACTCCCCGGTCAGATACGCGATCTGAGAGCCGTCCGGCGAAAGGACCGGTGACATCCCCTTGCCGGTGGCGGTCAACTGGACCCGATCGTACCGTTTCGGGCTGGTCGGCTTCGCCGTATGCCGGAGCAGGAGCGCGCCGAGACCGAGGGCGGCCAGAATCGAGATGCCGCCGGCGAGTCTGCCCCAGCGACGTGGCCGTGGTTGGAAAGCTTCTGCGGCAAGTGGGCCTGCCTCGAGCGCCCGCACAAAGGCCCCAACGTCCTGGAACCGATCCGGCGGCACCTTCGCGAGCGCCCTCGCAACGGCGTTGTCGACGCCTTCCGGCACTGTGTCCCGGATGACCCGGAGCCGAGTCGGGCGTTCGGTCATCAGCTTGGCGATGATCGCCTGCACCGTCGGGCCGGTGACCGGCGGCTCGCCCGCGAGCATCTCGTACAGCACCGCGCCCAGCGAGTAGACGTCGCTCCGCGCGTCGAGCTGCCGGTCGCCGGTGGCCTGCTCCGGGCTCATGTACTGTGGCGTGCCCAGCGAGAGCCCGGTCTCGGTGAGGCGGTTTCCGCCCGGCTTCCTTCACGGCCAGCGCGATCCCGAAGTCTGCGAGGATCGCCTCCCCCTCCTGCAGCAGGATGTTCTCCGGCTTGATGTCTCGGTGGATTACGCCGTGGCGGTGGGCGAAGTCGAGGGCGCCGGCGACCTGCTTCGTGATCGCCAGGGCCTCGTCCACACTCAGCTGCGTCTCCCTGGTGAGCTTCTGCCGGAGCGACTCCCCTCGAACAAAGGGCACCACGTACCAGAGGACGCCTTCGCTCTCGCCCGAATCGATCAGGGTCAGGATGTGCGGATGGTCGAGCTTCGCGGTGAGGTGGATCTCGGCGAGGAAGCGCTCTCGACCAAGTACCGCGGCCAGCTCGGGTCTGAGCACCTTGAGCGCCACCTGCCGCTTGTGCTTCAGGTCCTCGGCGAGATAGACCGTCGCCATCCCGCCCTGGCCGAGTTCTCGGTCGAGGCGGTAGCGGTCGGCGAGGGCGGCAGCGAGGCGTGAGGTATCCGCCATGGCTCAGGGCTTCACGACGGTGTACATCCAGGCGTCCCCGTGGTCCTCTCGGGTGACCACCGTGGCGCGATGGAGGTCGTCGGCGACGTCCAGATTCGTGACCGCCCGCGGAATAGTCCCGAGCCGCGCCATCCGTCCCGGGCCGCGCAGGCGGTACAGCGTCACTGTCTGCTGTGTTTCAAATACCTGGAAGAGAATTGAGCCATCCGGCAGAAACCTGGCGCTCCCGACCTCCCCGGCGACGGTCGCCCAACGATTGAAATTGCCATCCGAGGTGGAGAGGATGCCTATCTCGACGCTGTCTTGCCTCGAACTGGTCCAGCCGGTGGCCACGAAACGCTTGCCATCCGGAGCCATGCCCAAGGCTGCGCCCGCGTACCACGGTGCCAAGTGGAAGTCGCGTGGCGCCGACTCCCCGCCATGCTGGAGCCTGAGGATGGAGGCGAAGGATGGCATCCATGCCCATCCACCGTCTGGCAGCGGTGCCCAGTCCGCGAGCAGCGAATCGGGAGTCGCGAGAATGGAATCTCTGGCTCCGCTGCGGACGTCGACGCGAACGAGCCGTCGCCCTCCTGTGGGAATCCGCTCTGCGAGGCCGACCGTGACCGAATCAGGTCCCCAGCTCCAGCCCCTGAGACCGCCCTCGAGTCGAATCGGCGTCTCGGTGCTCCCGCCGTAGGGCGCCACCGAGAGTTGATCCGGCTTGCCCGTCGCACCGCTCCGCAGGATCAGGACTCGGTTGCCGGTGGGATTGACGGCGACCCTCAGTGGTGTCGTGGACTGCAGGAGTCGGTCCGCCTCGGAGAAATGACCCCGAAAGGCGTCCGTCAGATCCAACTCCCACGCCGAATACTCAGCGTTGCCCTCCGCGACCATGAGTGCATGCCCGTCATCGGTCACATCGAAGGAGATACCCAAACCGGTGTATACTGTGTCCCATTGTGAGGCGAAGTGGCCAGTACGTGGGTCAACGAGGATCCGGATGATGCCGATACTCGACCCGTCCGGGGTGAGATTGGAAGAAATCCAAGCGGCATCGCTCGAGTTCCGGTTCATGCCACCCGTTGTCACTATGCGGATCCGCCCGCCTTCCTCCCCCTGTCGGTTGATGGTGCGCCATTCGTTCTCCGGAGAATGCAGCAGCGCAACGGTCACCCAGGGCGACCCCGGGACGGCTTCACCCAGCCAGAGACCCTGTGCTCGTCCAGAGATCCGAATGCTGTCGCGTATGGTTCCATCCAGCCCGGCAACTCCGAGCCAGAAGACGCTGTCCGGCCTCAGGATTGGCATCACGAGCAGCGAGTCGCCACCAGCGAAGAACGTGGCTCCCTGCGGGGTGATGTATTGCGGCTTGCCACCGAGGGCCGAAATCAGGTAGACCCCATATCGGCCTGCCACTGTACCACCGAAGAGAAGGTTCCGCCGGTCGGGGCTCCACTCCATACCATAGATGGCGGTCGCTCCATCAAGCAGCCTTCGAGTGGCGGAGCCACCCACATCTCGCAATTCAACACCATAGGTGCACCGCCCACCGTCGCAGTCGGTGACCACATAGGCCAGCTGCTTTCCGTCCGCCGAGATGGCCGGATAGGTCACGCGGCCACTCGAGGTGAGCTGGGTCCGGTCACGCAGGGTGACTGGCGTGTGCTTGCCGCGTTGCCTCAGCAGCGAGAGGCTCCCCGCGAGCACCGCCAGGGCTGCGATCACCGAGACCGCCCACCGCCCCATCGCACTCGGCGGTACCCTCACGGCCACCACCGGGCGCGTCTGGGTCGGCGTCATCCCACTGCTCGGCGTCCCCAAGGGCTCCAACACGGCGACCAGCTCATCCGCGGTCTGATACCGGTCCGCCGGCCGCTTGGCCAGGCACTTCATGATGACGCTCTCGACGGCCGGGGAGAGCCCCGGCCGTCGCTCGCCCACTGGCGCAGGGGCTTGGGTCACGTGCGCCGCAAGAGTCTGTTGTGGGTTGAGTCCATGGAATGGCGGATGCCCGGTGAGCATCTCGTAGCCCACCACACCTAGGGCATAGATGTCCACCCGACCATCGAGCTGCGGGTCGGCGGTGGCCTGTTCCGGCGCCATGTAGGCCGGCGTGCCTAACGCCACCCCGGCGGTCGTGAGCTGCTGCCGGCCCGAGGCCTCGGTCACCGCCTTTGCGACGCCGAAGTCCATCACCAGCGCGTGCCGGCCCGAGAGGAGCACGTTCTCCGGCTTGATATCGCGATGCACCACGCCGGCCCGGTGGGCCAGCGCCAGCGCCTCGGCGATCTCGCCCAGCAGCCGTACCGCCTTATGCACCGGCAGCTCACCGGCCCGGGCCAACCGGTCGCGGAGGGTCTCGCCCTCCACGAAGGGCATCACATAGTAGAAGAAGCCGTCGGCGTCGCCAGAATCGAGCAGGCCGAGGATGTGGGGGTGCTGGAGCCGGGCGGCGACCTCGATTTCGCGTGCGAAGCGCTCTGGGCCTATGGTGGCGGCGAGCTCGGGGCGCAGCACCTTCACCGCCACCTTCCGATGGTGCTTCAGGTCCACGGCGAGATAGACCGTGGCCATCCCGCCCTGACCGAGCTCGCGGTCGAGGCGGTAGCGGTCTTGAAGTGCGGTAGCCAGGCCAGGCGGAACAGCTGCCATGCGACCAGACACCCGGAGGAAGTAAGTGAATCTGCTCCCGAGCGGGGCGCGACGCCAGCAACCTGTGCTCGACATCAGGGGAGGGAGCCGCTCGGCGAGGCAGCGAGCAACAGCCGATGGGGCCTGCGTGGATTCTTACGGCAATCATCCGGTCGTGGCGTTCGAGTGACCTCCCTCGGGGCCCCTGTCTCTTCTCCCGTCAAGAACGCGGATCGAGCTTCAATCGCCTTTACACAGCTCCTGGCTAGTGATACTCTAGGTGCGAAAAGTATCGCAACAACGAATCAGTGCTACCCAGGTATCACAACGTGCAAGTCACTGATTTCAAATCAGATAGAGCGGGAACGCTGACCCGAACTGCCAAGGGCAACCCGGCCTTCGTGCCTCGGCCCCTGCCGCCAACCCTCAATCTGACCCCGTTGCTGCGTCGGCTCTCGGAGGCTGACCACGCCCTGGGCAGATTGGCCGGGTTGAGCCGAGGACTGCCGAAGCCGCAGCTACTGATGGCGCCATTTCTCCGGCGTGAGGCCGTCCTGTCGAGCCGGATCGAAGGGACCCTGACCTCGCTGTCCGAACTCCTGCTCTTCGAAGCGGAGCCGGAAGTCTCCGCCCCCGACCCGGAAATGCGCGAGGTGGTGAACTATCTCAAGGCGCTCGACTATGCGCTCGATCCCGGGCGCAAATTGCCGCTCAGCCTCAGGCTCATCCGTGAGCTGCACCGGCTCCTGATGGCCGATGTCCGCGGTGGCTCGATGACCCCCGGGGAGTTCCGGGCGATCCAGAACTTCATTGGACCGGTGACGGCCGACGAGGCCGGGGCTACCATGGTGCCTCCACCGGTGCCGGAGATGCAGGCCGCGCTTGATGCGTTCGAAAAATACCTGCACACGCCCTCCGAGCTGCCACCGCTGATCCGCCTGGCACTGGTCCACTACCAGTTTGAGGCGATCCACCCATTTCTCGACGGCAACGGCAGAGTGGGGCGGCTACTGATCACGCTGATGCTGTGCGAAGAGAAGCTGCTGGACCAGCCGCTCCTGTATCTCAGCGCCTTCTTCGAGCGGCGACGCGCGGAGTACTACGACCGGCTGCTCGCGGTGAGCCAGCGGGGCGAGTTCGAGTCCTGGATCGGATATGTACTGGAGGGAGTGGCCACCGAAGCACAGGATGTGATTCGACGGGCTGACCGGCTGTATGCCCTCCGGGAGGAATACCGTGCCCGACTCAAGGCAAAGCGGGCAGCGTCTCTCTCGGCGCTGGTGGATCTGCTGTTCGAGAAGCCCGCGGTCATGACCAATACCGTGATGCGGCGGCTGGAGGTGACCCACCGCTCCGCGATGCAGGCGCTGCTCCGACTCAAGGCGATGGGGATTGTGACCGAGCCATATGAGCGGCAACGCTATAGGATCTTCCTGGCTCAGGACATTCAGCGAGTGCTGGACGAGGATACGGCCTGAATCACGCCGACAGCGCTGCTCTACAATGGGAGCGAGCCGGAGAGGATTGCCGGGCCGTGTCCCGTCAACAAGGGTCGCGGACAAGTGGGTCGTGGTCATGGGGACAAACGGCAGCCTCCCCATTCCCCCGGATCGGCTGCCGTCTGGTCCTGCACCCTCCTTACTGCCGTGCTACGCGCGATCGGCCTGTCGCGCCCATCAGACCTCACGCTGCGGATTCACCCCCCTCGGCAGGCGCCTCCGCCTTGGCGCGCGGTGCCGGCCAGGCGACGTTGCGGGCGCTCGCCCATGCGCCCTGCAGCTCCGGCTGGTCGCGCAGCCGGTACAGCATCATCCCGTCGAGCTGGGTCAGCATCCGCATCAGCTCGCGGCCCAGCGTCCCGAGCTCCTTCTGGGCACCGGTGTGCGCCCGACGCGCGGCGTTCGACTGACCGATCGAATCCTGATAGGCCTGCAGCAACGTCTCGAGCTCCTTCAGGCTCTCCTCGGACAGTCCATGCTCGACATACAGCGCCAGGTTGGCCTGGGCCTCCTGCAACATCACCTGCACCCTGGCCACGAACTCCGACTGTCTGCGACCCAGCGCCGAGACCCGATGACCCGCCGAAATCTCCGGGTGCGCGGCGGCCACCGCCTTCGAGATCTTGGCGACATGCCGCGCAGGGAGCGCGACGATCTGCCGCCTGAGCCCCTTGCGGTAGTCGGTACTGCTGGCGGCCGCCGCCTCACCCGCCTCCTGCTGCGTGAACAGGAGCTGGGCCCGGTCCACCTTCTCCGCGAACTTGGCGACGAACTGGTCGGCCGGACTGGTGCCGAACGGATTCGCCATCAGGAGATCGCGGACCTTCACCATCGTGTGCACCTTCGACATCAACTGGCCATTCATACAACTACACCTCCGCGTTGAGATCGCCGGTCGCGACGGACGACCCCGGAACCTGAGTGATACTGCACCGCACCTTCCCACGACACCGATACGGTCGGGGGTGCGCAATAGCAGACCATGTGCCACAGGAAATGTCCCCGCGAAAGCAATGACTACGGGCCGCTGTGTGAGGCGCTGCACCGATCGCAGAAATGCATAACACGGATGCGAAAGTGCATACCCGCGATCCGCCAAGGTCCGCGCCCGCCCCGCAAACGACCGCAATCGGAGAATCAGGCCTGACCCCGCGCCCGGAAGCGGGCGCCCCGCGCCTGGACGTGTCGGACGGCCGAACTCAAATGCCCGCAATCACTTGGAAACTGATGGCACGGCGACAACCAGGACTCGAATCGGCATCGCAAGTGGTCGCACTCGATTCCAAAGCGTTCGCAGTCGACGGTGCGCGGAAGAACAAGCCGGGTCCAGGGGCTTGCATCGTCGAAAAAATGAATGACAGCGGATCTCGAGCGCTCGCACTCGAAGCTCGGGCGATGGCATGTGCGCATCGAGATCTGCATGTCGACCACGGATTGAAAACGATTTCATCGGGGGTGCGGAACGGTGGGCGAAGTGTGCCACCATGCCGAATGGTGCCCTCAACTGTCCTCTGCAGAGGACAGTGTCACCCCCTGTTGTGAAGAATTGGGACACTCCGGGGTGCCAGGGGGGAGTCGCCGGTGCCGACCTGGCTGGAGGCGTTCTGCCCCCAGCAGTAGGCCTGCCCCTGGGCGGTGAGCCCGCAGGTGTGCTGCTCACCGGCGGTGAGACTGGCCAGCCTCAGGCCGGTGTCGAATCGCCGCGGGGCTCGGCCACAGGGCCAGGTGACCTTGCCTACCACGCAGGACCCATCCGGCTCGCGGCCGAGCTGGCCGGACACGTCTAGGCCCCAGCACTGGGGTACGCTGTCGGCGGTGAGCAGGCAGCTGTGCCACGCCCCGGCAGTCAGGGTTGGGAGCGGCGTGGGATCCTGCGCGGCGACGGGCTGCCGGCCGGCGGCGAGCAGGAGCGGGAGGAGGAAGAGCGAGCGACCGCGCATGGGTGGGTCCTGACCCGGGACGACCGGGCTCGCGCACGGGTGGCAGCGCCTAACGTACCGGACGAGTCGGGAGCCGTCCAGAGGTGGGAATACCGGGCGGGCGCCGGCGGCCCGGACGATCCTTCATCGAGACTCTCCGGTAAGGCGCGCGAGGCCGTTCCTGGCCTCCGCCACATAGGGCTGAAGCTCCGGATCGGCGTGCCGCCAGGCATCCCCAAGATACTGGTAGGACCGGATGGCCGTCTCGCGATCGTTGAGTCGCTCGGCGATCCGGCCGCGCTCGAGCCGCGCGAGCACGGCGATCGCGCTGGTGCTCCTTGTGAACCAGAGATCGAGGATGGCGCCGGCGCGGAGGTTCTCCCCCCGTGCGGCCAGGAGGGCCGCCTCGGTGCGCTTCTCATGAAAGCACTGCACGCTTCGACAGGCGAACTCCGGGAGTGCCGCAAAGCGGCTGAGTGCAGTGACAGTATCGCCCCGCACCAGCGCGAGGTATGCAGCCGACGCCGTCTGGAGATACTCCGCTCGCAGGCGATTCTCCGGGTCCTCGGCGCGCGTGGCGGCTTGACCCATGCGGCGGCCGAACAGCGCCAGCGCCGCGGTGTCCCGTTTCATGGCCCACCATGGCAGGCCGCTCAGGGAACGCGACTGGAAGTCGAAGTACCAGCTCACTGTGACGCCTTGCTCGAGCGACGGCCGGAACGCCTGGCCGGCCATCTGCTCCGGCAGGACGCCGAGCAGGGCCAGATCGAGGAAGGGATCGGCAACGTCGGGGAAACGCGACGCGGTGGGTTCCTCGATCAGCCGGCGGTCGGTCTGGTAAGCCTCGCGCAGGTGGCCGCGGAACGTGAGCGACGAGGCCAGATACTGGGCCCTCACGAGGGAGTCGACCACCCAGGGAACCGTCTGGCTCTTCTCGAGCGGCTGGCTGGCCAGCCGGCGGAACAC
The DNA here is from genome assembly GCA_963825065.1 of uncultured Gemmatimonadales bacterium. GTDB lineage: Bacteria > Gemmatimonadota > Gemmatimonadetes > Gemmatimonadales > GWC2-71-9 > JADJOM01. The sequence goes on along the minus strand of CAWGRU010000017.1, from coordinate 91,064 downwards.
CTGAACGGCGGTCTCGTTCGAGTCGGGCCACCAGATGAGGGAGAGACCTGCAAGCCACAGTGACAGTGGTCCTGCGGAATCCAGTTGTGGAGACCTGCCCGTTTCCCGCCCACCCCCGGCAGCGAGGAGGATTCGGCTCAAGACTCGCACACTGGATGTGTTCTCGTCCATCGCCCCAAGGTTCGCCCCAACCCTGGCGTATTTCAGAGCCCGATCCGGCTGGCCGGTCTTGAGCGCGAGTTCGAGGACGTGCTCGTACGCCGGGCTGAATCCCTGATCCAATGCGATGACGCGATCGAACGCATCGAGGGACTTGGCATCGTCCTGCCCGAAGCCATAGTCGGTGTGGTATAGCACTTCCCCAAGCAAGTACCAGGCATCCGGGTCGCCGGGAAAGCGCCGCGCGAGCGTGTCGAGGCGAGCCCAGGCCAGCCGGTACATCTCGGGAAGCCACGGCCCCGCGGCCGCGCCGGCCGAGTCCGCTGCGATGAGCAGGCTGTCCCGGTCGCTCAGCCCGTGGTTTCGGGTGTGAGCCTCGTCCAAATAGCGCTCGTAAGCCCCCTCGTAAGCCCCGTACTTCAGTCTTGATGGCGGTCGCCATGCCAGCACCTGCCCCATCCGGTACCAGGCCATGGCGAGACTGCTGTCGCTGGTGATGGCCTCGTTGTACGCCACCAGCGCGGAGTCCCATTCCCCCCGGCGATAGAACTGCTCGCCCCTCAGAAAGGCCTTGAGCGCCGGCAGCGGCGCGGAACCGATGACGGCCTGACGGACCGCGGCGACAGGGCGGTCCCGCGAGAGTGCGTTCAGGATCTCGAGCCCCAGCGAATCCACCAGTTCGCCGACCCGGGCTGTTACCCCGACCACTTCGACCTCCCCGATGACCTTGGCACGCTCGATATCCAGGAGCGCCGCGCGCACCTCCACCGAGTCCGCGCCTCGCGGGGTCAGGCTTCCGGTGGCAGCGAGGCCGGCACCTGCGCGACGTGCAACCGCCGTGGCCGAGGCGCGGTCGGACCGACCCTGCCAGTGAGACAGCACCACCGAAGGAGACACCGTCCGGAGCGATCCCGCCCCGTCGAGGGTGCGGGAGAGGAGGTCAACCACCCCTTCGCCCCACACCGCGAGCGCCGGGTCGGTGACATCGAACGGGACCACGGCGAGCAGGTTGGGATCGAGCGCGGGTGCTGCGCCGCGGCGCCATCTGACGATCCCCAGCGCGGCGAGCGCCAGGAGCACCACCACAACCACCGGCCAGAGCCGAACGCGACGGCGTGATTGAGGAATTCCCGGGGCCGGGATCGGGGTGCGCTGGCCGGTGCCCTGAACCGCCTCGGCGAATTCCCGCGCGGTGGCGAAGCGATCGGCGGGCGCCTTCGCCAGCGCCTTCGCCAGCGCGCGATCGATGCCCTCCGGCACCGTCTCACGCAGGACGCGAACCGACGGCACCGGCTGAGTCATCCGCCTGGCGATCACGGCCTGGGCCGTCTGGCCGGGGAAGGGTGGCTCGCCCGCCAGCATCTCGTAGAGCACTGAGCCCAGGGCGTAGATGTCGCTGCGGCCATCGAGCGACCGCTCGCCCAGCGACTGCTCGGGACTCATGTAATGCGGGGTCCCGGGGGCGAGTCCGGTCTCCGTGAGGCGCTCCCCGCCGGCGGCCTCAAGCGCCAGGGCGATCCCGAAGTCGGCCACCAGCGCGTGGCCGTCGTGCAGCAGGATGTTCTCGGGCTTGATGTCGCGGTGGATCACGCCCTGGCGGTGCGCGTAGTCGAGGGCGCCACAGACATCCGTGGTGATCCGCAGCGCGTCGCTGATGGGCAGTTGCCGTTCGCGGGAGAGCCGATCACGCAGCGACTCGCCCTCGACAAACGGCATGACGTAGAACAGCAAGGAATCCGCCGAGCCCGAATCGAACAGCGCCAGGATATGAGGGTGCTGCAGCGCCGCGGTGATCCTGATCTCCGCCAGGAACCGCTCGGCGCCGATCGCCGCGGCGAGCTCGGGCCGGAGCACCTTGATCGCGACCTTGCGGTCGTGCCTGAGGTCCTGGGCGAGGTAGACGGTCGCCATGCCACCCCGACCTAACTCGCGGTCGAGGCGGTAGCGGTCTTGAAGTGCGGTAGCGAGGCCAGGCGGAACCGCTGCCATGCGACCAGACACCCGGAGGAAGTAAGTGAATCTGTTCCCGAGCGGCGCACGACGCCAGCAACCCCTGATTGGATCGGGGGAGACTGTGGCGGTGATCCCTGCTCGACGAGTCCGCGGCGTTGGAGCACCGCGACGCCCCAATCTGCGAACTTCGGTCGGTATTCGGTAAAGGGCGAGGTGTGAACTGCGAGGGTGCCCTGATCCGCAGTCGCGGCCTGACGATGCTGGCAGGAGCTTCCGTTCGCGCAGATATGATGGAAGGGCTATGCAGCCGCTGCACGAAGCGGTAACCTAGAAACGGTACGGGGTTCTCCCACTCCGGATTCTCCATGACCGTCATGCCCCCGACGCTGGCCGAGGCCCTCCACGATCGATACCGGATCGTGCGGGAACTGGGACGCGGGGGAATGGCGACGGTCTACCTGGCCTCGGAGCTGAAGCACGATCGCCAGGTCGCCATCAAGGTGCTGCGCCCCGAGCTGGCCGCCGTGCTCGGGACCGAGCGCTTCCTGGCCGAGATCAAGATCACCGCGGCACTCGATCATCCCCACATTCTGACCCTGATCGACTCCGGCTCGGCGGCCGGCTTCCTCTACTACGTCCTGCCGCTGGTGCGCGGCGAGTCGCTCGGGGACAAGCTCCATCGCGAGAAGCAGCTGGCCCTCGATGAAGCGCTCACGATCACGAAGCAGATCGCCGGCGCGCTCGACCACGCCCACCGCCAGGGTGTCATCCACCGCGATATCAAGCCTGACAACATCCTGCTGCAGGATGGCGAGGCGCTGCTGACCGACTTCGGCATCGCCCTGGCCATCCAGGAGGCGGGCGGCACGCGACTCACCGAGACCGGCATGGCGATCGGGACTCAGCTCTACATGAGTCCCGAGCAGTCGATGGCCGAGCGGACCCTCGACGGCCGCACCGACCAGTACGCACTGGCGTGCGTGCTGTATGAGATGCTGGCGGGGGAGCCACCGTACACCGGGCCCACCGCGCAGGCGATCATTGCCAAGCGGATGACCCAGCCGGTGCCCTCGGTGCGGACGCTGCGGGAGACGGTCCCCGAATCGGTGGATCGCGCGCTCCTCTCGGCCCTGGCCAAGTCGCCGGCCGATCGCTTTGCCACGGTGGGCGCCTTTGCCGGCGCGCTGACCGACCCGGCGCGGTTCCCGGTTCCGGCCAGGGTGCCGGGGCCCAACGCCCGCAGGCGCCAGTGGATCCTGCCGGTGGCAATGGTCCTGGCACTCACCGCCGTCGCGGGGTTGCTCGCCGCGCACTCCCGCCGGCCGCCGGTCCCGCCCTCCGCTTCGGTGATCGCGGTGCTGCCGCTCGGATCCAACGGGGTGGACACGGCCCTGGCACGACTCGGGCGCGACCTGGTGCTCACCATCAGTGCGAGTCTCGATGGTGTCGGCGGGATCCGGACGGCCGATCCTCACGGGGTGCTGTCCACGGCGGACGAGTCCCGGAGTGGCCAGTGGCTTCCCAACGCGATCGCGGAGGGCAAGCGGCTTGGCGCGGGAAGCGTGATCGTCGGGGGGATCGTCAAGGTGGGTTCCGATGTGCGCCTCGACCTGAAGCTGATGTCAACCAGCGGCGATTCCGAGCCGCTGGCGCGAGTCTCCGTACTGAATTCTCCCGATTCGATCGGGGCACTGACTGATTCGATCACCTGGGCAGTCCTCCGCCAGGTCTGGCGTCGAGGCGAACCGCCGTCGCCCAGACTCGGGAGCATCACCACCCACTCGGTCCTCGCCCTCCGCGCCTTTCTCGATGGTGAGCGCCTGAGCGTGGCCAACCGGTATGCCGAGGCCGCCGACGCCTACGCCGCCGCCATCAAGGCCGACTCGACCTTCTGGCTCGCCGGCTGGCAATTCAATGAGGCCCAGGGGTGGGTAAGCGATGGCGAAGCGGACACCGTACTGGAACGGGGCTATGAATCCCACCGGTCCGCCTTCGGAGAGAGAGACCGGCTGCTCATTGAAGCGGAGATGACCTCCGACTCGCTGCCCGACTCCGCACATCTGGCCCGCTTCCGGGCCATCACCGAGCGGTTCCCGTCCGACTGGCCCGCGTGGTTCCACTACGCCGACCATCTGTTCCACCAGGGGGGGATGATTGGGCACACCAATGCCGAGACACGGGCGGCGCTGCAGCGGACGGTGGACCTGAACCCGCGGCTGGTCTCCATGTGGAAGCATTTATTCCAGGCAAGCGTCGGTCACGACTCCGCGCAGAGTGGACGCGCCCTGCAGGCCCTGATGGGACTCGCTGCCTGGTCCAGCGAATCAGAGGATAGCAGGAATGTCGGCTTCGATGCCGGCCTGTTCTGGCGGGTGCTCCAATCGGCCAATGGCCAGGTCTCCCTCCCGCTGCTCGACAGCCTCATTTCGGCCATCATCGGCAGGAAGTGGCCGGGCCCTCCGGGATTTCTTGCCTCGAACGGGTTTCCTGCCGCGCAGATCGAGTTCAATCGGCGCTGGATGCGTGCCGTACCGGCGGGCACTCCTGTCGGGCGGGCGTGGAGGGGGATCGCCTACGCGTGGGTGGCACGCGGCGCCTGGGATTCTGTCCTCGTGGCGTGGGACCGCTATGCTTCGGCGAGCCCCGATCAGGCGTCGGGCGTCGACATCTATGCCCTCGCGGTGGTCGGGGGCTGGCTGGGAGGGCTCGACACGGCCCGGGCGACCGAGCGAAGAGCGGCCGCCGTGCGCTATCTATCCCGACTCTCGCCGGAGGATTCCCTCAGGGCCAGGGAGGCACGGGGCACTCTGGCCTGGGCCGACGGGATGGTCGCCGTGATCCGGCGCGACGCTCGAGCGCTCGAGGCGGCACGGGTGGCCGCGCGGCAGAGCGGGGCCGAGGGAGCAGTGTTCCTGGATCGCTCGCTCGCCGCCTTTGAGCATGCGCTCAAGGGGGAGGTGCGTCTCGCCGCCGACTCGCTGGCAGCGCTGGACCTGGCCGCCACGGAGTCCGAGTTGTTCCAGCCCCGGGACCCGTCCTTGAGGTCCATTGATCATCTGGCGGCGTCGCGATGGCTGCTCGAGCTCGGCGACACCACCAGGGCCGTCCGGTTGCTGGCCTGGCACGAGGCCAACCCCGGAGATGATGCTGCGACGTACGCACGCTTCGCGCCGCTCGCGTATTTCGAGCTGGCGCGCATCGAGCAGGCGCAGGGCCGCGCCGATCTGGCCATCGAGCACTACCAGCAGTTCCTGCGGCGCTACGACATGCCGACCCCGGCCCATCGGCACCTGGTCGACGAGGCGAAGGTCGCGCTCCGGCACCTGACCGGGCAGAACGACCCTCCCGGGCCGCAATGACTGGCGCACTCCCGCACCTGCCGGTGGTCGGGCTCGGCGCGATCGCGCTCCTGATGAGTGCGACCCCGCTCCACGCCCAGGCCACCGGAAAGCTGGACGGCCGGATCCGCGATCAGTCCGGTGCTCCGATTCCCGGGGCGCAGGTCCATGTCGAGGGCACCACCGCGATCGCCGTGGCCGATCTTCGCGGCTACTACTTCATCAACAACGTCCAGCCCGGGCCGGTCGACCTGCTGGTCCGGTTTATCGGATATGCGCCGGTCCGGCTGACGGCGCTGCGGATCCTGGCGGGCCAGACCATCACCCAGGATTTCGCGCTGGAGCAGCAGGCGGTCGACATCGGCGAAATCGAGGTCGTCAGCGCCTTTAACGTGCTGGTCCCCCGGGACGAGGTCACCAGCAAGCAGCGGCTGAACGGTGACTTCGTGAGCAAGCTGCCGATCGATCGCATCGCCAACGTGCTGGCCCTGCAGCCGGGCGTCGTGGCCGATCCCCGTGGCGGCGCCCTGAACATCCGCGGCGGCCGGACCGACGAAGCGGCGACCTTCATCGATGGCGTGCCGGTCTCGGCCGGCACGCGCGGGACCGGCTACCCGCTGGTGACGGTGGCGCGCAGCAACCTCATCGTCGGCACCAAAGCCTTCGAAGAGGCCTCGATCACCACCGGCGCCTATTCCGCCGAGTTCGGTAACGCCCAGTCGGGCATCATCAATATCCAGACCCGCTCAGGCGGCTCGAAACTGGCCGGCTCTGCTTCCTTCGAGACCGACCAGCCCTTCGGCGTGAATCACGGCCCCGGATTCAACCGCATCGAGGCCAGCATCAGCGGCCCGGTCGCCAAGTCGCTCAGCTTCGCCGTTTCCACCGCGCTCGAAGGCCAGCAGGGTCTCGACAACGGTTTCGACGCCCAGAAGACCCCGGAGTTTGTCGTGGCAGGTGTGGACACGACCGTGGTCATCACCGACAGCCTGGGCAACGTGAGGAACTTCGACATCCCGCGGTTCGCGATCGCCCGCGGCGATTGCCGCCTCTTCGCGCATGCCGGCTCGGCGGGGCTTCAGGGCGCCGGGGCGACCGCCATCAAGGAGATCCGCAGCAACTACAGCCTCGGCTGCCTGGGCGTGCGGTCGGCCTACACCCCGCGGAGTACCCTCACCGCCAGCGGCAAGCTGACCTACAGCTTCGGCACCGGATCGCGGCTCAGCCTCAGCGGCAACGTAAGCCAGACCCAGACCCGGGTCGATAACAACAGCAACTACATCCTGGCGCCCAGACTGCAGACCGCGCAGCAGCTGCGCAGCCAGGTCTACATCCTGAACTGGTCGCAGAACCTGTCCAAGTCTTCCGAGCGGGCGCTCAACCTGGAGACCTATCTCTCCTATCAGGAGGACCGGACCCAGCAGGGCAACCTCACCCCGCAGGGCGAGCTGGATTCCCGCTCTGCGTTCGGCGGGTTTCTGGTGAAGCCGCTCGACTTCCAGTGGAACTTCAAGAACTTCCCGATCACCCGGCAGTTGATCAACGATTTTCGCGACGGTACGGGCCCCGCGTCGCCCCTTGACCCGCATAGCAACCTGTTCGAAGTCACGCCGTATTTCCTCAACCCGTACGGCGTCGCCTCGGACAACTTCAACTTCTACCGGGTTTCGGTCGGCAGCGACATCGGCAATCTGGCGTACCTGCGGCTCTCCCGCGAGCGCCGCTATGTCGGCAAGGCCAACCTCGACTGGCAGGTCGACCGCTACAATCGCGTCAGATTCGGCGGCGAGTATACGGCGTACAGGCTGGCGCACTATTTACGCGTGCCCGCGGACCAGGAGGCGAACTGTTTCTGCGACGCCTACATCGAGAACCCGATCCGCTACGACCTCTTCGCCGAGAACACGCTCGATCTCGGAGACCTGGTCGTGGTGGGCGGTGTGCGCTATGACTACTACGATTCCCGAGCCTTCCATCCGTTCAATCCCGATTCCGGGTACCAGTTCCCCTACACAGCCCGCAGCATCGGGAACAGAGCGGCCTACCGGCGCGACCGGAGCCACAATTACCTGAGCCCGCACGTGCAGGTGTCGTTCCCGGTGACGGAGCGGACCAACTTCCGCCTCTCCTACGCCCACCAGGTGCAGGTGCCGGACTTCAGCCTGATCTACGCCGGGATCAATACCGACATCAATTTCACCAATGGCAATCAGGCTTTCGGAACCGACCTCGGCTTCGGCAAGACGGTGACGTTCGAATTCGGGATCCGCCACGCCTTCAGTGAAGACATGGTGCTGGACCTCGCGCTCTACAGCAAGAACAAGCTGTCCGATGTCTCAGCCCGGCAGTTCAAGAATCTCGCAGGGGCCGACGACAAACCGCAGGAAGTCCAGTTCTATACCAACTCCGACTTCGGCATCGTCCGGGGCATCGACATCCGCCTCGACCGCCGCATCGGGTCGCTGTTCAATGGCACGCTGGCGTACACCTACCAGAACGCCCTGAGCACCGGGACCGACCCGTCATCGACGGTGAGCTACTTTGCCGCCCTGCCCACGAGCAACGGGGTCCAGGGCGGTGCGCCGCAGGCCGTACTGAACACGACCGACAGCCGGCCGCACAACCTGGCCGGATCGGCGGCGCTTACCTTTCCGAACGACTGGCACCGGGGAAGCACGATCGGAACCATCCTGCAGAGCACCGGCTTCTTCGCCACCTTCCGGCTCGCCAGCGGCACACCGTACACCAGCTGCCCGGCTGGGGATCAGGCGCCCCTCAACGCCGGCATCCTCTCGGGCGACGTCTGCGGCAGCAGGGTGACCGGGTCGCAGGACCTCCTGAGCACCCGGTTGCCGGTCTTCAAGCAGTTCGACCTCAGGGTGACCCGCGGCTTCTCGCTGGGTGGTCTGGACCTGACGCTGTACGGTGACTTCCGCAACCTGTTCAACTTCCGGAACGCGCTGCGGGTCTTCGCCGTCAACGGCAACACCTCGAACCCGCTGGACTTTGCCCAGTTCTTCGCTGGCGACAGCAGCCGCACCGCGCTGGAGGGTTTGACGAACGGCTCCGCGGTGTACGACAACGCCACGGGGACGCTCGACCTCACCGGCGCGAACTGCGACAGCTGGCGGTCGTCGAACTCCACCGCCTCCGGTCCGGTGAACTGCGTCATGATCCGCCGGGCGGAGCAGCGCTTCGGCGATGGGGACGGGATCTACACCGTGGCCGAACAGCGCCGGGCCAGCCGGAGCCGCTATGACGCGATTCGGGGGAGCCTCGCCAACTTCCTGGATCTGCCGCGCCGGATCCGGGTCGGGGTGGAGATCGATTTCTAGAGACCACGCAGCGCTTCCCTTGGCTTTGCAGGTGATCCGCGGTCGTTAGGCTGCCTACTTGCAGGGAGGTCTGCATGCCACCCTCAAAGCGCATTGCCGCCATTCGCGGTCCCACTCTTGTCGTGATGCTCATCTCAGAGTCTCCCATTGTGCAGCCACGCCTCTACGATGCCCAGATTCCCCCAGTCGTCTATCTCTCTGGTGCGCTGATGTTCGTTGGCGGGCTCGCCGTCCTCCGGGCGCACAATCACTGGGCCCGTGACTGGACCGTCCTCGTGACGCTGTCCGGCTGGTTCTTCCTGCTTCTGGGTCTCGTTCGGATGTTCGGTGCGGAGCGCTACCATCGAGGGACCGCCAACACCAGCCCTGCGGTAGTCGTGCTCCTGGAGGGTGTGCTGCTGGTTTGTGCCCTGATCATGACATTCAAGGCATATGCCCGTGGAGCAAGAAAGGGCGGATAGCGAGACCTGCCCGCTCCGAACCCCCTATTTCCCCGCCACCAGCCGCTCGAAGCGCGGGTTGCCCCTGAGCGGCGCGAAGTTGGGGTCGATCCGGAGCCACGCTGGCGAGAGAAAGTACGGCATCCTGAGCAGCGGCTCGAGCTGGTCGAGCGCCTGCTCCGGCTCTCCCACCAGCAAGTAGATGCGGACCAGCTGATGCTGGATGTAGGCGCCGAAGTAGGCATCCTCACTGATGGGCCAGAGCGCCACCGCGCGCCTTCCGTCGGCGATTGCCTCGGCCTTCCGGCCCAGGTAAGCCAGGGCCAGGCCATGGAAAACCGTGCGTTGAGGATCGTCCGGCGCCGCCCGGAGCTGCTCCTCGATGGCGATCCGGGCCGAGTCGGCGTAGAGCCGGGTCAGCGCGCGATTGCCGCGCAGGTCATACGTCTCGGCGATGACGATGGCCCGGCTCGCCCGGTCGTAGTCCCAGGCACTCGGCGGGAGGCTGACGAGCAGCCGCTGCTGGGCATCGTCGAGCACCCAGTAGAGTTCGCCGAAGTTTCCAAAGAAGATGACCAGCGCCGCCGGCTCGACCGATTTCAGTGCGGTCTGCACCACTGCGTGGGCGCCGGCAAGGTCACCCTGCGCGAGCGCCACCGCGACCCGGTTCAGGATTATGGAGAGGTTTCCGGGGGCGAGCGCGAGGCCTCGGTCGAACGCCGCCTCCGCCTCGGGATAGCGCCGCAAATAGAGCAGCGTAATCCCCAGGCGCCGGGCCGTTGCGGCGGAGCGGGGATCGATCTCCCTGGCCTTCAAGAGATGCTGGAGCGCGGCATCCGCGCGCCCCATTCGCTGCTCGCTCACTGCCGCCGAGGTGAGCAGGTCGGCGTTGTTGGGCGCCAGCTCGAGCCCCGCTTCGGCGGCCGCCAGCGAGCGGGGGTTGTCTCTCATCACGTTTCTGTAGAACTCGCTGAGCGCCAGGTAGCTCTCGGGCCGATCGGGGGCGAGCGCCCGGGCCCGCTCCGCCGCGAGGCGGGCCTGAGTCTGCAGCTCCGGCGTCGGGATCCAGTTGCCGTAGAGGAGCGCGCGGGCGCGGGACAGCTGGGCCCAGGCGGGGACGAACGCGGAGTCGAGCGCCACCGCCTGCTCGTAGAGACCAACCGCACGGCGCAGGGTCGCCGGATCACTTGCGCTCATCCCCTGCGAGGCCGCCTCGCCTTTGAGAAAGGCGTCATAGGCCGCCAGGTTCGCAGTCGGCCTGGCCGCCAGGTCGTGGCGGGCGCTCTCGCCCAGCGCCACGTCGAGCGCGTTCGCGACCTTGCCCGCGATCTCGGTCTGGACCTGGAACACATCGGTCAGCGAGGCATCGAATCCCTGCTGCCACTTCGTGGTCGGCGCCGCGCCCGCCTCCACCTGCACCAGTTCGGGGCTCACCCGGACCCGGCTCGGGCTGCCCGGCGTCTTCTCCCACTGCACCGTCGCCGTGAGCAGGTAGTCGGCCCCCAGCTCCCGGGCGATTTGCTGGGGAGCCTTGGTCGTCCTGCGGTAATCGTTCGAGCTGGCCCGTGCGATGACGGCGAGGCCGGTGAGCTGCGACAGCTTCCCCCGCACCTCATTGGTGATGCCGTCGGCGAAATAGGCATCGGCCGAATCACCCAGGTTCTCGAACGGCAGGACGGCCACCCGCTTCGGGCCGCTGCTCTCCCCGGGGCCCGCGTGGCGGCCGCGCCAGGCGAACAGGACGCCGAGCCCGATGAGGAAACCCAGCAGCAGCATGAAGGCCGCCGTCGGCACGGGCCGCTTGCCGCCCGCGGCCGGCGCGGTTTCGGCCGGCACTGCCCCGGACGGGGGCTGGCCGGAGCCGTGCTGGCCATGGACGGGAGGGTCGGGCCAGCCGTCACCCAGGGCTGGATTGCCCGGGCAAACTCGGCCGCGCTGCCGAATCGATCCGCCGGTACCGGGGCCAGCGCCCGCCGGATCGCCTGGTCCAACTCCTCCGGCACGCTGGGCCGGCCCCGTCGCACGCTGGGGACCGGCTCGGTGAAGCGCTTGCCGATCACCGCCTGCGCCGTGGGACCGGTGAAGGGCGGCTCGCCGGCCAGCATCTCGTACAGCACGCCCCCGAGCGCATAGACATCGCTGCGGGCGTCAATCGCCTTGTCGCCGCTGGCCTGCTCCGGGCTCATGTAGGCCGGGGTGCCCACGCTGATCCCCGTCTGGGTCAGGCGCTCGTCGCCCGCCAGGGCCCGCGCGATCCCGAAGTCGGCCACGAGGGTGTTGCCGTCCGTCGTGAGCAGGAGATTCTCCGGCTTGATGTCGCGGTGGATCACCCCGTGCTCGTGTGCGTACTGGAGGGCCTGGGCCGCCTCCCGGGTGATCCGGACGGCGTCCTCCAGCGGGAGCTGGCGCTCACGAACCAGCCGGTCCCGGAGCGACTCGCCCTCGACATACGGCATGGTGAACCAGAGCTGGCCGGCGCTCTCGCCCGAGTCGTGCACGGTGAGGAGGTGAGGATGCTGGAGCCGGGCGGCGAGCTTGATCTCCCGCTTGAAGCGCTCGGGCCCGAGCAGGGCAGCGACCTGCGGCAGCAGCACCTTGAGGGCCACCGGCCGGTCGTGCTTGAGATCGTGGACGAGGTAGACCGTGGCCATCCCGCCCTGACCGAGTTCGTGGTCGAGGCGGTAGCGGTCCTGAAGGGCGGTGGCCAGGCCAGGCGGAACGGCTCCCATGTGACCAGACATCCGGAGGAAGTACCTGAATGTGGGCGTGACCAGCGCACGGCGCCAGCGAAACGCGCTCGAGCCAGGGACGTGAATCAATCGGCGACAGGGTGATCGATGGCGGAGCCCGCCTCTCGGGCGGGGGTCGGTCAGAGATTGAGCGGACGCTCCCTGAGGGCTCCATCGCTCATCGGGTCAAGAAAGCGGGGCGTCCGCTTGACGATCCCGCCCCGCTTCGATAGAGTCCCGCAGGCGCACAGGGCGCCCCCCGTCCGCGGGCAGGGACTATCCCACCTGGGCCGTACCGCTGCACAACCGACATCACCTCACTTCCAGCCCACCGACGGCGGACCCCGGGCGACACGAAGGAGGCATGATGTCCCGCACCCTGCCCGAACGGGCCAACCTCGAGTTTCTCACCAAGCAGGCGAAGGATTTCCTCCACGACCTGAAGGCGGGCGACGCCATCGCCCGCGAGCGGCTGCGCGCGTGGGGGCGGGCCGGCGCATCGGACAAGCCGAGGCTCGCCGATTGCCAGCACGCGCTGGCCCGGGAGTACGGCTTCGCCAGCTGGCCCAAGCTGCGGGCCCACGTCGAGGCACTCGGCGCCGCCGATCCGCTGGAAGCGCTCGCGGCGGCGCTGAAGAGCCGCCAGGCCGCGCCGGTGGCCGAGGTGCTGGGCCGCTTTCCGTCGTTGAAGGCCCGGCTGGACGAGCCGGTGCTCGGTGGTGCCTTCGGGGCCACGCCGCTGATCGTCGCGGTGCAGCAGGCCAATCGCGAATTGGTGGGCCTGCTGCTCGCCAGCGGCGCCAGCATCAACCAGCGCAGCCACTGGTGGGCCGGCGGCTTCCATGTGCTGGAGGACGATCACGGCCTGGCCGATTTCCTGATTGCGCGCGGGGCCACCCTCGACGCCAAGTCGGCGGCGGGGCTGGGGCGGATCGACGACCTGGCGGCGCTGCTGGCCGCCGATCCTGAGTCGGTGAAGATGCGGGGCGGCGATGGCCAGACCCCGCTGCACGTGGCACCCACCGTGGCGATCGCCGAGCTGCTGCTCCGCCACGGCGCGGAGATCGACGCCCGCGACGTGGATCATGAGTCCACCCCGGCCCAGTACCTGGTGCGCTCTCACCCCGAGGTCGCCCGATTCCTGGTGGAGCGCGGGGCGCACAGCGATATCCTGCTGGCGGCCGCCCTGGGTGACCTCGAGCGGGTGCGCGGCTTCCTCGACGCCGATCCCGAGTCGGTGCGTACCACGGTCTCCGAGCAGTACTTCCCCAAGCGCAACTTGCACGCGGGGGGACACATCTACACCTGGACGCTGGGGCAGGGGAAGACCGCGCACCTGGTGGCCCGCGAGTTCGGCCACGAGGCGGTGTTCCGGCTGCTGATGGAGCGCAGCCCCGATTCGCTCAAGCTGGCGCTGGCCTGCGAGCTGGGCGACGAGCCGGCGTTCGCGGCGCTGCTCGAGGCCCGGCCCGACCTGGCCGGGACGCTGAATGAGGACGAGCGGCGGAAGCTCCCCTTCGCGGCCCAGAACAACAACGTCGAGGCGGTGCGGCTGATGCTGGCGGCGGGCTGGCCGGTCGGCACGGTGGGGCAGCACGGCGCCACCGCGCTCCACTGGGCGGGCTTCCACGGCAACCCCGCGATGGCGCGGGTGATCCTGGCGCACCAGCCGCCGCTGGAGGCGCGCGACAAGGACTTCGGGATAGACCCCGCTGCAGCTGGACGATCTACGGTTCGCTCAATGGCTGGTATGCCGATCGCGGCGACTACGCTGGGCGTGCTGGAGCTGCTGCTCGCCGCGGGCGCCAAGGCGCCGCCGCTCACCGCGGAGCTGAAGGGGAGCGAGGCGGTTCTGGCGGCCCTCAGATCTCCCGGAACAGCTCCGCAAGCTCCAGCGTGAAGGGCTCCGCGGCGCCGGCCGGGTGCCACTCCAGCCGATCGCGGGCGACGACCGGGAAGTCGTCTTCGGGGTGCCAGACCTCCACCGATCGCGCGTCGGGGTCGACGACCCAGTAGAGCGGCACGCCGCGCTCCTGATACAGCCGCCGCTTGGTGAAGCGGTCGGCGTCGGAGGGACGCCGGGGAGAGCACCTCGGCGGCGAGCAGGACGGTGCGGAGGGTCAGCCAGTCGAGCCGACGGGCCTCCTCGAGCGGCACCACGAAGAGGTCGGGGGAGACCAGCACGTCCTTGAGGCCCCAGGAGAGGTCGGAACGGGAGCCGTAGGCGTGCCCGACCGGGTGCGACTCGGAGATACGATCGCACGTCGACTCAGCAGCCGGATGCCGACCTCCTCGTGCCACAGGCGCGGTGCCGGGGTCACCAGCAGCTCCCCGTGCACCACCTCGTAGCGGTTGCCGTCGTCGGGGAGCGCCCGGACCATGTCGGCGGTGTAGTAGATCGGCGCGGCCATACCCATAAGCTGTCTCGCTCGGCGGCGGAGAGGCAAGGCATGGGGGATGGTACTGCCCCAGGGCGACTGGTCCCGGTCGCGGAAAACGCGCGGAGTGGGCGCCGTTCAGCAAGGCGGGGGATGAGACGAGGCCCAGGGCTCGCGCTCCCAGGTGACGACTTGTGATACGATGGCCGCTCAACGTATCACAAGTCGCGGCGAGGATGCAGCTCATCGATCACTCGGTGAACGACAAACCGACGACGCTGCCGGTCGACTCCTTGCTCATCGATCCGGCCCCCACTCGCCTAACGCTACTTCGCCGGTATCGCGCACGATCCTGACTCCCCCGTCCGCGGAGGTGAGCCAGGCGATCTGGGCCTTCCCGCCGAACAGCCTCGTCAGCAGCGCGACCTGCTGCGGAGGTGGCAGACTCCCGGCGACCTCGAGGGAACGGGGCGGGATCTGCGCCACGACATGCGCCCCGGAGAGAAACGCGCCGGGTGTCACGGCCATCGCCGAACCGAGGATCACGATCCGGTCCTGTGAAAGGCCCGCTCCCGCCAGGGAAGCCTTGGTCGCGGCCATCGAGGAGAGCACCCCGCCGATGCGGGCGTTGGCCGCGAACCCCTCCCGGAGCCGGGGAACCGCGAACCCCGCCGTGCACAGCAGCCCGAGCAGGGAGGCGCCCTGGCGCACCGCCATCGGGAACCGCGGTGGCTCCGACCCCTTTGCCGACAGCCCATGCAGCAGCGCGAGCGCCAGCAGCAATCCGAACGGGGCGAGCAGTCTCGGCTCGGCGTGCACGAGGATGAACTGTCCCACGCCGGCCAGGCCGAGCAGGGCAACGGCCAGGACAGGGCGGCCCTCGCCGAGCAGGTAGCGGGTGAACTGTGCGGGCCGGTTGAGCAGGTAGAAGGGAAGCAGGACCGCGAGTATCACCGGCAGCAGCCAGAGGCCGAACGAACGTGCCGTCTGGCGCCCCCAGTAGCTGACCAGTTCCCACGTCGTCGGTGCGCTGGAGTTCTGGGTGAGCACCCCCGACTGCCACGCCGTCGGGTCGGACCAGGGGGCGTAGGTCCACCGATCGGCAGCGGGGAATTCCGCCCAGCCGACCCGGTGAGTGGAGTCGACCGCGATCGACGAATAGGCGGTGTGCCCGCCGGCGTGGGTGTCCGGAGTCCGCCCATCGCTCGCCAGGATGTACCACTCATAGTTGAGCCGCCCCGCCGACCCGAGCGTGGGGTGCCCGGTCTTGAGGCTGAGTGGAATGATCCAGAACAGCATCACCAGCACGCACACTCCCGACGACACCAGCACGCCGCGGCGCTCCGCGGCGTCGCGCGCACCCCAGAGGCGGAGGGGAATTGCGACGGCGAGCCAGGGCCAGGTGCTGGTCTTGGCCAGGAACGCGGCACCGAGCAGCAGGCCGAGGAGCACGGAACGCTTTCCCTGGCGCAGCAGCAGCTCGTACCCGGTGCAGGCCATCAGTGCGAGCAGGAGCACGTCCGGGGTCACCGCCTCGATGCGCGGCAGCCCGGTACTCACCAGCAGAAGGGTGGCGATCAGCGCCCGGGTGTAGAACTGTCCTGGCACCTGACGGCCCCACCACCAGAGCAGAATCACCGCCCCGATGGTGACGACGCCGTTGATCGCATGGGCCGTGGCGACCAGCGACACGGCATCGCGTCCGGTGACGGCGGAGACCATCGCGATCAGCGCCGGATAGAGCGGAGACCAGTAGCCCTGCACGAACGATGACCAGTCGCCGGCCGCCGCGCGTCGGGTCAGGTCGAGGTAGGACACTCCGTCGGGATTGAGGGCGGTGCGGGACAGCCACGCATGCAGCGCACAGAGCGCGACGGCGGAGATCGCCAGCCCCTCCGGCTTCGTCGATCCGGCGCGGCTGCGTAGGGGCTTCGGCCCGCGGGGGTGTTGCCTCGACCGGTGCCGTGGCCCGTCCTCTCCTGCGCTTCGACATTCGGAGTCTCTATCGTCGCGGATACACCCGACCACGCTTGATGACCAGCTCGAACCGTACGGGTATTCCGGATGTCGGCGAGCGGGTTCGACGAGAGCACCACGAGATCGGCCAGTTTGCCGACTGCGATGGTGCCGCGGGTCTCCTGCGCCCGTAGCACGCCGGCCGCATTCCGAGTGGCGCTCTCCAGCGCCTCCTCGGGGCTCAGCCCTCCCAGCCGTACCAGCAGTTCCAGCTCGCCATGCAGATTGGGCAACGCCAGCGTGTCCGAGTCTGCTACCGCCAGCGTATCGGTCCCGGCGACCATGGTCACCCCGGCGCGATGTGCCCTTCTGGTGATCTCACCGGCAAGGCGGAGTCGGGCCGGGTCATCCGCGAAGACCAGCAGGGTCGGCTCGAAGACCGTATGCATGGTGACCATGGTGCGGAACAGCGTGTCGAGCCCGGCGTCGTCCAGGTCGAGTGGCTGGCTGGGCAGCGCGCGCAGGTCGGCGGCCCGCCGCGACGAGTCCATGGCCAGCGCCACCAGCGACGCGTGCGAGGTGGCATCGACCCCTGCCCTCACGACCTCGATCGGGGTGGCCGGCCGGAGCGCGGCGTGCGCCCAGACGGCCAGTCCCTGCGCATGGGCCTCGGTGGTAATCCTCTGCGCCAGGTCGCCACTGAGTGCGGCGTAGAGCTTGATCGCCGTCGCGCCGGTTCCCCGGGCCTCGGCCACCGCCTGATGCAGATCGGTGCTGTCGGTGATCGCCCGCATCCACGGAACCTGTCCCGCGACCAGCCCGCGACTGGCATCGTGGGTCCGCGGATCGGCAAAGAACGCCGGGCCGGCGAAGAGCGCGGCGTAGTAGATGTCCGGGCTGGGAATCTCGGCCAGCAGGGCGTCGCGTTGCAGCGACCCGAGGGCCCGGACATCCCCGGCCATGTCGCGGACCGCGGTGACGCCTCCCATCAGCGCGTTCCGCAGCCGTCGTTCGGTTCGCAGCCGAGTGTCTTCACCCGAAGGGTCGGTCGCGATATGAACGTGGGTATCGATCAGGCCGGGGATCAGGAATTGGCCGGTCAGCTTGAGCGTGGTGGTACGCGGCGGGAGCGGACTGGGAGCCGACCGGGAAGATCGCGGCGATCCGCTCACCCTGGATCAGCACCGTCTGATTCGGGCGCGGCCGATGACCGGTCCCATCGATCACCGTCACCCCCACCAGCGCCACCGGAGGAGTGCTGTCCGCCTCGGCCTGGGCAGGGAGCGCGCGGCCGGGCACGCCGAGCAGCAGGACTCCCAGGCGCAACCCCAGGGCGAGACGCTGGACAGGAAGAGGGCGGGGAGAGGTCGTCACGGTTGGGCTCGAGGAGGGTGAGAAGCAGACATGCGAGCTTCACCGAGCGAGGCTGCGACGTCACGGGCCGGGTGCAGGACCGGGTGGCCCAGATCTGGGTGCCGTACGACCTCTACGTCGGCGACAGGTGGTCGCACTTCGGCGTGGACGCCTTTACCCTCATGAAGAGTGAAGGACGCTGGCGGGTGGCGGACTCATCTACACGATCGAGCAGCCTCCCGCATGCCACAAGCATCCCGCTGCGCCGCCGGCCCACTGACCACAGCACGGAAGCATGAGGTCACGCCGGCCTGCCCTCCAAGCTGCAGCGCGATGACGGATCGGGCAAGCCGCCTCAGTGCGCCGCCCGACGCTGGTTAGGCACCGCCCCGCAACCAGGTGGCGCGGGGGTCACGTCCGCCTAGTGCGCCAGCATCGTGGCCGCCAGCATGGCGAGCACATCGCTGAAGGCATGCGCCGTCATGGCCTCGAGCGCCGACCTCCGCCTGAGATACACCAGCGCCAGGACAAGCCCTGAGACGGCGGTCGACAGCGCCGTCCCGACGCCCTGGTAGAGATGTCCGAAGCCGAACATCGCCGAGCTGAGCACCACCCCGAGGATCAGGCCGGCCCGCCCGAACCGCTGCTCGAACCGCGTCATGACGAAGATCCGCTGCAGCTCCTCCACCACTCCTCCCCCGAAGATCCCGATCGGCAGCCAGGCCACCAGATTGATCGGCTGGGCAAAGAATGCCATGACCGACCGCCCACTGCTCGGCGGCCGCGGAATCAGGGAGTTGAGCGCCGAGTCGAGCGCGACGTTGAATCCGATGAACATGACCAGGCCGATCGCCAGCCCGACGCCGAGATGCATCGGCCACCGGAGGTGGCTGACGCCCAGGTCCGCGAACCCCACTCCCTCCAGCCGCAGCAGGAGAGCGATCGCGGCAAACATGATGAGCTTGTTCACCACGACGCGGAGCACCAACTCGGAGAAGTGTGCGGGAAGCACCGGCGCCGAGCCCTGGCTGAGGAGCTGGTAGATCCAGTAGAGACAGATCAGGGCGAGGGAGAGGTGGAGCGCGGCACGCTTCGACAGGTTCACGGTATTCTCCACGGGTTCAGCGAAGCCGATTGCCAGGCTGCGCCACGAGCGGGGCGAAGCGCAGGGCCGGCAGGGCTGTTCGTGCGGACCGGTGAGACTACGGCAGCAGGCCCGGGATGTTACAGCGAGGGCGTGCCAGCGATTCGGGAGCGCCGGGACCGGATCACATGTAGTTGCGTTAGGGCCGAGTCAGGTTCCTCGTGTGCGGCGATCTTGCCGGCGCCGGTACCGGACCGTACCATCGGGCGATGGTTCGCCATCGCGGATCTCCCCGCCGCATCGCCGCGCTGTTCCTCGGCCTCCTCGGCCTCCTCGCCGTGCCGCCCCTCGGCGCCCAGGTCGTCGCCCCCCTCTCCACCCAGCTCCCCGGCGGCGCACCGGACAGCGCCGCCATGTCCGCGCGCTTCGACAGTCTGCTCGCGGCGGCGCTGACCGGCGCCGGATTCACGCCGCTGGAGCCGGCGCAGACCGACAGCGCCTGGCGGGGAACGATCGCGGCCGTCGGCGGCTACTTCGACCCCCACTCCGGTGGCATCATTCCCGAACGGCTCCGCGCGGTCCGGGCCACCACCCTGGCCGCGCTCCACGATCGCTCCGGCGCGACGCTTCTGCTCTACTCGCGGGTGGTCGTGGTCCTGCTCCGGCACGACGGTGACCGGGTCGAGTGGGATGGGGTGCGCGACAAGATCGGGTCCGCCGGAAAGATCCAGGGCGAGGTGTCCGCGCTCTCGCTGGTGGTCATCGTCACCGACTCGGCCGGGGAGCGGATCCACTGCGGCCGGGGCGGGATCCAGTTGCTCGAGAAAGGCAACTTCTGGCATGCGCCCCGCCGAGTAGAGGATCGCAAGGTCCTGACCGACCTGGCCAGAGACTCGACCGCCGTGGCGCTGGCCCTGGCGGACCTCATCGCCCATCGGCCCTCGTGCCGGGTGACCCCATGACCATTCGCGGCTGCCTGCTCGCGCTCGCCCTGCTGGGCGGACCTCGCCTCGGGGCGCAGAGCGTCCCCGCCCGGCTGGCACTGATGCCGGTCGGCGTGCCCTCGGGCCTCGACAGCACCGGCACGGCGCGGCATCTCCTCGACTCGCTGCTCACCGGCCTGCTCGCCCAGCATGGCTATGTCCTGGTGCCGCCCGATTCCGTCGACCCGATCTGGACCCGGGCGGAGGCCTCCGTGGGAGGCCTCTTCGACCCGGTGACCGGCGAACGGTCGGAGGCGAGGGTCGACCAGGCCAATCAGTTCCTGCGCGATACGGTGACGGCGCGCTACGCGCCCGATGCGCTGGTCTTCCCCCGGGTTCGGATCGTGGTGGTGCCTTTCCGAGGGGGCAAGGCGAAGTGGGATGGCATCGAGGAGAAGACCGGCGCTCGCGGCGGACTGGGCGCCGCATTTCTCGGCAGCTTTCAGGGCCGGCTCAGGGCTCTCTCCTTTGTGCTTGGTGTCAGGCGGCTGACCGTGGCGGACAGCATGGGATTCGTCGCGCGCGGCGGGGTGCAGCTCATCGATCACTCGGTGAACGACAAGCTGACGGCGCTGCCGGTCGACTCCCTGCTCATCGATCCGGCCCTGCTGGAACGGGCGGTCCGGCTGGCCGTCACCGGACTCAAGGACTCGCTGCCGCCATTGCACTAGCCGACCCCCATGCCCGCCGGGGGATGCCTCCGGCGTGAGGTCGAACGCGCACCGCCGGCGCTGTCTGCTGCCGGCCACACCGAGGACTGCATTTCGGTCGCCTAACGAACCTGAGTGCAGTCTGGATCACATCTGCAACCTCGTGCCCCGTACGAGGATAGCGCCCCCGCCGTCATGCTTCGCGACACCCGAGCTTTCGAACACTTGTTTGCGCACCCACCGATGCCGAGTGTTGGTGCATGCCTGGAGAAAGAGTGTCCGAATGCGATTGCGCGGCGTCGCCCTGGCGACGGGAATACTGTGGTATGCCTCGGGGTGCGGCCCACCCCGGGTGGAGCTTCCTGCGCCCGTCGCCAGGGGCACGCCCCCGGCGCCCGCGCCGCCCGCGGCTCGGCTCACTCCGCCTCCGGCCAGGGCCAAGGCCCCGGCTCCGAGAGCGGTCAAGCCATCACCGGTAGCAGTCAAGCCTCCAGCCAGGGCGGTGAGGCCGCCGCCGTCGCGGCCGGCCAGGCCGGCGCCGCGTCCCACCCGGGCGGACAGCCTGCGGCTCGAGTCCGCCCTGCTCCGGGAACGGTCCCACACCCCGCTGGCGCATGTGCTCTCCCGTCGGAGCGGCAACGAGCTGATCGCCGACCGCGCCGCCGCCGCGGTGCTCCTCGAGGCGCGGCGGGCACGGCTGAGTCCCAGCTTCGTGGCCGCGGTATTAATGGTAGAGAACACCCCGATGGACACCACCGCCGTGAGCGTGGCGGGCGCCATCGGGCTGATGCAGGTGATGCCGGTGCACGAGGGCGGATTGGGGTGTCCGACGGCGGAGCTGCTCGAGGTCGAGTCGAACATCTGCCACGGCACCCGCCTGCTCCGCATGTACCTGCGCCGCAACCGGACGGTGCAGGCGGCCCTGCGGCGCTACAACGGCTGTGTCGGCGCCCTGGTCACCCGCACCTGCGTGCGCTACCCGACCCGGGTGCTGCGCATCGCGTACAGCATCCGCCGGGAACTGCTCACCATGCCGGCTGACGAGCAGCCGCTCGCCGCCCCGCCGCCGCCTCCGCTACCTCCGCCACTCCTCAGGGCGCCACAATCGGCGGAGCCGCCCGAGTGGACCCTCTTCGAGTCTTTCTTCCTTCCTTAAGATGGCGCTCCGACTGGGCCGTCCCGGGTGTGACCGGAGCCTCAGTCCCGCCCTCGGAGAGATCGATCGGGCGCCACGAGCACTACTCCACAACTACTCCGGTCCGCTCTCGACGGATTCCATTTAGCCCGGGGGCGCACAGCGCCGCCTGACCGGCGCATGCCACCGAAGCCCCGTGGGGCGACAGGGGCGAGGCTGGACGCGCGGTCATGGTAGTGCTATTGATGGCGGGCCATGTGCCCGGCAGAGCTGCCCCCGACAAAGGGCATGACCAGATCCCGGGGTGAGGTGCCGGGCTCCTCCTGGAGAAAGTGGATCCCTGATGCGGCGGCTGCTCGCACTCGTCGTAGTCCTCCTGGCGGCCTGCGCGCCGGAGGCCAAACCGCCGGTGGCCGCGGACCCGGACTTCTGCGCCACGATCCATCGCGACACCACCATCCATCTGGCCCAGCAACTGCAGCCCGTCGAGTCGCTGATGGCGGGCAAGACCGGCGTGTACGTCCTGGAGGATGGTGGCGGCGCCATGATCGCCCGCGCCTGGCTGAGCGAATACGCCGAGCACACCATCGATGTCCAGTACTTCATCTTCTCCGCCGACAACGTGGGGCTCATTGCGGTGGACTACCTGGTGCGTGCGGCCGATCGGGGCGTCCGGGTCCGGGTGCTGGTGGACGACCTGCTGCTGGAGGCCGACGCGGCGGAGCTGCTGGCCCTCGATGCGCACCCCAATCTCGAGATCCGCATCTACAACCCCAACATCAACCTCGGCAAGCGGCTGCCACGCAAGCTCTTCAACACGGTCACCGACTTCCGCGGCATCAACCAGCGGATGCACAACAAGACCTTCACCGTCGACGGCCGCATCGTGATCACCGGCGGCCGGAACATCGCCGACGAGTATTTCGACTACGACCACGACTACAACTTCCGCGACCGGGATGTGCTGCTGCTCGGCGGGGTGGCCAGCCGGGTCGAGAGCGTCTTCGAACAGTTCTGGAATGACCCGCGGAGCCGTCCGGTCGGAGAGCTGGCGCGCGCCACCCCGGCGGACAGCGACACCGCCGCCCGCCTCGCATGGCTGCATCAGTACGCCTGCAATCCGGCCAACTACTGGCCCCAGGTCCGGGAGCAGGTGGCCAGCATCCCCGTGGCCTTCGACGCCATCCAGGCCTCGGGCAGGCTGCAGTGGCTCGACAGCGTGAGCTACGTCTCCGATGTGCCCGGTAAGAACGATGGCAGCCAGGGACTGGGCGGCGGCGGCGCAACGCTCGACACCCTGCTGGATCTGGTGCGGCACGCCCGCAGCTCGATCGCCATCCAGTCACCCTACCTGGTCACCACGGAGCTGGGTCGGTCGGTCTTTCGCGATGCCGTCAGGCGCGGGGTCGAGGTGCGGATCCTGACCAACAGCCTGGCCTCGACCGACAACCTGGAGGCCTTCAGCGGCTATCAGCGGGATCGGGAGGAGCTGCTGCAGACCGGAGTCCGGCTCTTCGAATTCCGCCCGGACGCCGTCGAGCGCACCACGATCATGACGGGCGCATTGGCCGAGGCGCTGGACCAGCCGCCCATCTTCGGACTGCATGCCAAGTCCATGGTGATCGACGGGCACATCACCGTCGTCGGCACCTTCAACCTGGACCCGCGCAGCGCCAACCTGAACACCGAGTGCGTCACGGTGATCCGTTCGGACCGGATCGCGGCGGGGGTGCTGGCGGGGATGGAGGTGGAGTTCCGCCCGGAGAACGCCTGGGAGACCACCCTGCAGAGCAACCCGGATGCCCAGGCCGGGCTGCGTCAAGCGATTCAAGGCCTGGACCCGTCGCGTCGTGCCCAAGGCGCATCCTGTAGTCGCGCGGCTATCGGGCGGTGACGCTCATCGGCCCGAAATAGGCGTCGGTCTGCACATGCGCCCACAGCGCAATCCGTCCGGGGCGGTCGCCGTGCTTCAGGTCGTTGACGATGAGGCAGGGTTGCGTCGCGCCGTTCACGTAGAGGCGCGCGGTCGTCCCGGTCACCTCGATCCGCATCGAGGTCCACGCCCCCGCCTCCAGGTCGGCATACGACTCGTACACCCCCGGGCTCTCCTCCCGCAGCCGGTACCAGGGGAATTCCGGCTCGGACACGTATTGCACCGCATGATTCCGGCGGAGCTGATCGTCGGAGCGTCCGTTGGTCGGCCGCAGATAGAAGACTTCGGACCACTCACCGTGCGCCCCGGTGCGAAAGCTGACGCCGATGAAGCCCCGTGAGTCGGGGGGCGTGCCGGGCCGCGGTGCTCCCGCGACCTCGAGCTGAATGGTGCCGTCCCTGAAGTCGGCGCCCTCCAGCAGCGCCATCATGTCCTCGTCCTTGCCCTCCGTCTCCGGCGCAGGGACGAGCTTCACCGCCCGGACGCCACGATAGGTGACCAGCTCGGTGTGTCCGTTCAGGACTTCGGCGACGGCGGGCAGGGTGGGATGACCAGCCGATGGCGCGCGGATCGCTGCCTGGCTCTGCGCTTCGGAGGCGATGCCCGTCGCCACGATCAGCGCGGCCGCCGTGATCATACGCGCGGTCACCGGACACCTCCGGCATCGAGCCGAGCCGAGTACGCCCATCCCCCCGTGCACTGGATGACGGCGAAGACCAGCTGGTTCCGCCCCTTCCTGAGCGGCAGGTAGACGGCGTCGCCGACTCTGGCCATCGCGCCGATGCCGCGCAGCCCGCCCGGATTCATCGCAAAGGCGAGGGGCCGCCCGTTCAGGTAGATGACGACGCCGTTGCCGTAGGCATACTGCAGTCGCCGGATCTCGTCGTGTGTGGCGGTGATGGTGGTCCGCGCGTACACGATGCGCGAGCCCGCGATCCTGCCCGTCATGACGCTGTCGGCCAGCACGGCGCCGGTGCTGTCCCTCGGCACCCCGCCCACCGGCGCCTCCCGGTAGCGGTTGATCAGCACGAAGCCCTCCGGTTCCGTCCTGACCTTCTGCCAGGTGAGCCTGGCGAGGTCGGGAAGGGCCGTCGGGTGGAAGTCGGCGACCTCGATTGTTCCGGAAATCTCCCAGTCCAGAATCGTCCCGGAGGGCGGGGCCGGTGCGGGCGACTCGGCCGCGGATCCCGGCGCGGCGATGTAGTGGATGTTGGAGAAGTAGGCGCCGCGCCCAAAGGCGCCGGTCCACAGGCCGAGCCCCGAGCCGCCCGAGGCTACCACCCGCGGAACCACCAGCGTCGGCGCCGTCGCGGTATCGACGTACACCTTCGCCACCGGACCAGCCAGCTCGACGCGGAGATGCACCCAGCGATTGCGCGGGATCTCCGCGACTGCATTCGCGCCGTCGCCATGGTAGACCTGCCACGCGACTCCCAGGCTGTTGAACGCCGGTCCGTACTGCACCGCCTCTTCCGTACCGCTGGCTCCCGGCCGCAGGAAGAGGACGTTGCTGAACCGCGGCGTCGCGGCCCGGAACACCACCCCCAGGAAGTTGGTGGTGTCGCTGGCGGCCACGTCCATGTCCAGCGTGCCGTTCTCCATGGATGCACCGCGCACCAGTGCGACACCGCGGTTGATATAGACCGACGGTCGGCCCAGGTAGGACACGAACCGCATGCTGTCGGTGGCGATCCAGGCGTCGGGTGAGAGCGCGACGTTGCCGGTCTGCGCGGCGGCTGCGGCGGGAATGAGGCCGAGGAGCAGGATGCCGGCCATGGTGGCGCTGAGGCGTCGTGCGTGGTGGGTCATCGGTGTCCTTGACTCGAGGTGCGGGCGGTAAGGCGCTGCGACCGGCATCCCGACGAGCATCGCGCACAAAGGTGTCGCCAGTTTCAGGCTGCGACAGAGGGCGGTGTTGCTGGGAGTTCTGATTGTGCTATTGTGTTTCGCCCCCGGTATCTCGGCTCTCGGGTGCCCATCGTCCGGGCCCTGACCGACACCGCTCCGGTAGCGGACTCGTAGGGTGCAGCGGAAGCCGGGCCGGATCGAGCGACGATGCGCATCGTGGTGTGGAACATCCAGCAGGGCGGTGGGGCGCGGCTCGGCGCGATCGAGGCCGAGCTGGCGCGCCACGACGCCGATCTCATCGTGCTCAACGAGACCCGGCTCACCGCGCCGACCGCAGCGCTCCGCGCCTCACTCGGGGCCGCGGGCTACCGCCACCAGCGCGCGCCGGCCCAGGGCCCGGCCCAGAACTCGATTCTGATCGCGTCGCGCCGGCCACTCAGCGTGCGCCCGACCCGCGGGCTGCCGCCCGCGCTGGCGCATCGACTGCTGCGCTGCAGCTGTGCCGGCCTCGACATCGTGGCGGCGTACTTCCCGGCCGCGCCACCCCACATCATGCGCTTCTACGACACCCTGCTGCCTCACGCGGCGAGCTGGGTGCCGAGGCCGGCGCTGCTGCTCGGCGACTTGAACAGCGGGCTCAACGCGTGTGACACCGAGAAGGGTCGCTTCAGCGGGGAGCCGGGGATGCGGGCGCTGATGGCGCAGGGGTGGACCGACGCCTGGCGCCATGTCCACGCCGATCGACGGGAGTACACCTGGGTGAGCCAGCACGGCAACGGCTATCGGATCGATCACGGCTTCGTCTCGCCGAGCTGCCTGCCGGCGCTGCGCGGCGCAGTCTACGAGCATGGGGCGCGTGAGTCGGGCGCGTCGGATCACTCGCTCCTCAGGCTCGAGCTGGCGTGGCCACCGGGCGGGTGAACGTCAGCAACTTCGGCGTCGAGAGGATGCCCCAATCCCTCTCCTTCCTGCTCGTGCACATCGTCTTCTCGACCAAGTACCGCGCCCGGGTGCTCGACGCCGCTATTCGACCCGCACTCCACGCCTACCTCGCCACCGTCACCCGCAACGCGGGTTGCGAGTGCTATCGCGTCGGGGGTGTCGCGGATCATGTGCACCTCGCCGTTCGCCTCGCGCGTACCGTCACCGTCGCGAAACTGGTGGAGACCCTCAAGACCTCATCCTCGAAATGGCTGAGGACCCGATCGCCCGCCCTGGCGGAGTTCACATGGCAACGGGAGTATGGGGCGTTCTCCGTCGGACGGTCTGGCCTGGAGCCTTTGCGGCGATACATCGACAACCAGGAGGCACATCACCGGAGGCGGACGTATGAGAAGGAGTACCGTGCCGTGCTCTCCCGGCACGGGATCGAATACGATGAGCGCCATGTGTGGGACTGAGCGATCGGGCGGGCTTGGTGTTTCCCCGGAGCGATGCCCCGAGTGGGATAGTGCGGACCGTTGGCCCGCCATGATCCCATACCTCCTGTAGGCCTCAGCCTGACATCCCCCTTCCCGAAATTTCCCGCCGTCGTCGCCGCATCGTCTGATCCATCTGTCGAGCGCTGCCCGCTAGGATTGCCCCCGTCAGCAAGACACCCCGGCGGATGAGCCGCCGGGCGCGGCGACGGTTCCCTCAGGAGGCAGGTATGCGCAGGTTCATGCAGTGGACGGGTGCGGCGCTGGTCATCGTGACGGCGATCGCCGCGTGCGGCAGCGACAGCACCACCAGCAGCAACGATAATGTTGGTCAGAGCATTGCGAAGGCCCCGGCCAACAGCGGCGAGGGGCAGACGGCGGCCGTGGGGACCAAGACCGCCGATTCGCTCCGGGTCATCGTGAAGCAGGACGGCGTGCCCGCCGCCGGCGTGACGGTCTTCTGGACCGCGGTCGGGACCGGCGCGGCGGTGTCGCCGGCGACCAGTCAGACCGACGGCGCAGGGCTCGCGGCCACCCAGTGGACCCTGGGACAGCAGGCCGGACCCCAGACCGCGACGGCTGGGCTGGCGGCGGGCACGGCTACGCAGGTCGACTTCCACGCGACGGCGATTCCGGCTGCCGCAGCCAACCTCACCAAGATCGCCGGCGACGGACAGACCGGGATCATCGGCGGCTCGTTCCCGACCCAGGTCAAGGTGTCGGTCACCGACCAGCTCGGGAATCCGATCACCGGCGCTCAGGTGCACTTCGCCGGCACGGGCGGCATCACGCCGGTGAATGCCACGGTGCTGACCGCCGCCAACGGCCAGGCGGCGACCACGGTGACCGGCGCGGCGGCGGCAGGTGCGGGCAGCGTGATCGCCACCGTCACCGGCATCGCCACTCCGGCGACCTTCACCCTCACCACCGCCAATGCGGTGCGGGAAGTGACGATCGGCGCGGGGATCCTGTTCAAGAGCAATCGCAACAACACGACCAATCCGGCCGTGGACACGATCGCCGCCGGCCAGGGCGTGCTCTGGCGCTGGGCGGGTGGCACGCACTCGGTGGAGTCGACCGGCAACCCGACCTTCACCAGCAGCGCCGTCTCCAACACCGTCGGGAATCTGTACGTCCTGACCTTCAATACCGCCGGCACCTATCAGTACGATTGCGCCGTCCATGGCGCGGCGATGACCGGCCGGGTGGTGGTGCAGTAGAGAGCGGAGTACAGAGGAGCGGACTCTTCCTGTCTCCTGTCCCGTGAAGTCAGCGGAGGGATGGGAGACAGGAGGGTCGTCCTGCTTCACAAGACAATTCCCGGGATGACCCTTGCCCACCACATCCATGACCTTCGCCAAACGCGTCTTCTTCATCGCGGGCGTCTACGGCCTGCTGGTCCTGGCCCCGCAGTACTTTCTGGAAGCGAAGATCGGCCGGGACTACCCGCCGACGATCACTCACCCCGAATACTTCTACGGCTTCGTGGGGGTCGCGATCGCGTGGCAGGTCCTGTTTCTCCTGATTGCACGAGACCCGGCGCGTTACCGGCTCATGATGCTGCCGGCCATTCTCGAAAAGCTTTCATTTGGGCCGCCAGCCTGGATTCTGTTTCTGCAGGGCCGGGTCGCGCCGGCCGTCCTCGTGCCGGCGACCATCGACCTGATTCTCGCAGTTCTGTTCGTCATGGCGTATCGGCGCACCGGTGCCGCTTCGCGCGAACGACTCCCCTCGAGTGTCACATCCGCTTGATCGGTCGCGTTGGCTGGCATGCAGTGAGCCATCCGGCCTGCATTGCTTCGATACACGTGCCTGCCAATCGGGTTTTCGCCCTGAGAATCCCGGCCTCATAAGGTATTGCAGGAGAAATACATACTCGGCCCTTGGCCTGGTCCTGAGCTCTGGTCTGCCGATTGCAAAGCCTAGAGGCACTACCGCCAGCAAGGCGCAACACGCGGCTCGGCGGATCGCACTCACAGACGGAGAATCGCTTCATGCGTATCAGCTACCGCTTCCCCCTTGCCGGCCTGGCGCTCGCCCTGTTGACAGCGGCCTGCGGCAGCAGCAACGCGCTCGCCCCGCAGTACCAGCCTCAGGTCGTGAACACGCCCAACGTCGCCTTCAGCTTCCAGGCGACCGGGCTTCAGAACGTCAGCGACGTCGTGAGCTATACCTGGAATGCATCCTCCGGCAGCGTCATCATCCACCCTGCCACGAACACGACGTCGGGAACCATCACCCTCAACATCAAGGACGCCGTCGGGACCGTCATCTACAACGGATCCGTTCCAGCTTCGGGGGACATCACTCCGCCGACCGGATCGGGAGGCGCCTGGAAGATTCGGGTAACCCTGACGAACTACACCGGAACCATCAATTTCGCGGTCCAGATGCAGTAGGTGCCGGGACTCGGCCGAGTTCTCCCGGGTGACCAGTCGGCAGCTTCATGGAACCCTCACGGTGCATTGTTGCCACCAGGGCTATGCTTCACGCGACCCCCTACGGAGGCACCATGTACCGCGAGGTTCTGCTGAAGCCCGAGTTTGCAGGTCAATATCCCACGCTCTCGCCCGGGCGCTGGTACACCGCCGCCGCCGTCGCCGGTCTGGTCAAGGGGACTCGTATTCTCGCCGAAGGGGTGGATGTCCAGTTCGCCGAGCGCATTCTCGATCCCGCGCACTTTGAATTCCGCGGCGGCGACCCCCGCCACGGAAACTGGCTTGGACTGCGCACCCGTCACCTGGATCGCCACCCCGTGCACGCCGGCGAGCGCGCGCAGGACTGGCTGACCACCGCATGAAGCCGACAGGCTCACCGCGCTGAATGGCGACGCCATTCCGTGACTGGACGCGAACGGGCCGGGGAGTCTCCCCGGCCCGTTCGGCCGTAGCCTACCGCACACCGAAGCGCGGCGTCAGCCCGCAGCGCTGCAATCCTCCGATGTCAGGCACATCCTGTTCGAGTCGAATGTTGGGGGCGGCGCACAGATTCTCCTATCGAGGACACTCGATCGCGGGCGGGAAACCGGGAGTCTCGGGTGGCGGAGGAAGAGAGTCGGGGGGGAACCGGAACTCCGACCGGCCGATGCATCACCGAGCCCGGGGGCCGGTCCGCAGGAGTCGCCGGGTGCCGCGCGCGAGACTCAGGCGCCGCAGCGGACCCGAAATTGAGAATGGAGTGAACGGGTAACGGGCGAATACCCGCCGTCACGTCCGTGGGGTCTGACGGATCCCCGGGTCCCGCTCGGTGACGTCGCGGGCCACGGCGTAGAGCAGCCCGGTAGCCGGCTCCGGGTACGAGGTCCATTCCAGTTGCCGGTAGCTGCCGTCCTTGCAGCGGAAGTGATTCCGGAAGCAGAGGGTCTCGAGACCGTTGGCAAGCTTGCTCACCTCGGCGACCGTGTCATTCCGGTCCTCGGGGTGGATCAGCTCGACGAATGGAATCTTCAGTAGTTCGGCCGCGGTGTAGCCCAGGACCCGCTCGAAGGCGGGATTGACCAGCTTGAAGTGACCGTCGATCCCCGCGATGCACAGCATGTCCAGGGCATAGTTGAAGAATCGGGACAGGTCGTAGCGGGTGTACTCCCCTGTGGCGGCCTCGCTTACCGACACGCCGCAGAGGTGGCAGTAGAGCGCGCCACCGGCCAGCGGCGCCTCGCAACGCAGGCAGGTGCCCTGGGAAGCTTCCGTCATGGCTGCTCCCTCCGTATCGTCGAAGCCCGCCAGCCTCGCCTACTGCACGATCACATGCTAACGCGTCCGCAGCAGGAGCTGGGTGCCCCAGGGATCGCGAGTGACGATCGCCGAACCGGCCCCGGGAAGCTCCTCTCGACTCACGGCGTAGCCCGCCCGCTCCAGGCTCCGGTTCACCTCGGCGATGTCAGCCGAGCCGGGGAGTTCGATGGTCCACTCGAGCAGTTGGGCATCCCGCGCAGTCGGCGATTTGGCGCCGGCACCCGCCCAGGTGTTGGTGCCCAGATGGTGGTGATAGCCACCGGCGCCGAGGAAGAGCGCCCCCGGGTACTCCCATACCATCCGATCGAAGCCGAGTGCCTCGGAGTAGAATGCCGCGGCCAGGGCCAGATCCCCCACGTGCAGGTGCACGTGGCCGATGACCGTCCCGGACGGCATTCCCGTCCAGGGCGCGTCCCCGGCGGCGCGGACGATGGCCTGCGCGTCCACGGGGTCGGTGGCCATCATCAGTTCCCGGCCCACTCGGCGCCAGGTACTCTGCGGCCGGTCGGCGTAGACCTCGATGCCCAGATTGTCCGGGTCCTGGAGGTAGAACGCTTCGCTGACCAGGTGGTCGCCTGCGCCGGCGGGCGCCCCGATGTCCGCCAGGTGCTGCACGAACCGCCCCAGTGAGGCACGGTCGGGAAGCAGGATGGCGAAGTGATACAGCCCGAGCAACCCGCGCCGCGGCGCCGGAAGGGCGCCGGGCTTCTCGTTGAGTTCCACCAGCGGAGTATCGCTGCCCTGTGCTCCCAGCACTGCCCGCGACCCGCTCCGACTGAGCACCCTGAATCCCAGCGTGCCTTCGTAGAACGAGAGCGAGCGCCCGAGGTCGCCGATCTGGAGGCGCACCGCACCGAGGCGGGTTGCCGCGGGAAGGCGGTAACCGCTTGGTGCCTCCCCGTAGCTGCCTGCGGTGGCAGGCTGGGCCCCCGCGACGCTGCCGAAGATCTCTTGCGTAGTTGCACCCATGGAATCCTCCGACTCCTTGGTAGCTATCCTCAGACGGCGGGCGCGACGGGCGCCGGCCGACGGAGGGCCAGGTTGCCGATGCTGCCGACGATGCCCGCTGCCAGCGCCACCAGGGCGAATGCCGGGGTCCACAGCGCGTCGAGGCCGACAACGGCGTCAAGCGAGAAGAGACCGGGGCCCGTCAGCGCCAGCGCGAACGCACCGACTCCATAGAGGAGAGGCACTTCAATCCCGTTCGAGGCCGCGAACACACCGTGCTGCAGGTGGACCGTGACGGCAGCGACGATCATGACCGAGAGCATGAGCGCGGGACCCACCGGCCCCAGGAAACCGAGCGCGATCAGCAGGCCGCTGCCCATCTCGGTGAGTGCGGCGACGGCCGCGAAGAGCCGGCCGGGGCGGAAGCCAAGCGACTCGAAGAAGCCGCCGGTGCCGGTCAGGCCGTAACCGCCGAACCAGCCGAGGAGCTTCTGACTGCCGTGGGCGGCCATGAGGAGGCCGAGGACCAGCCGGGCGATGAGGATGCCGGCGCTCACGGTCACGGCGTCTGTGGTAAGTGCCAAGGTAGACATGGGGAACTCCATTCAAGGAAGCAAGCAGTAACTGTTATAACATCTATATTGCCGGACAATCAGCTGCCGCGTACTGCGGCCAATGCTTCAATCAGTGTCACGAGCGTTCGATCGCTGAGCCGGCCGAGCCGGGCCTTCTCGACGGCTTCGACGGCGGGAACCACCTGGTCCAGGAGCGCGAGCCCCTTCGGAGTGATCGTCGCGGTCACATGGCGTCGGTCCGCCGGATCTCGCTCCCGGGCGGTGAGCCGCATCGCTTCCAGCCGGTCCAGCATGCGGGGCACGTCGGGAACCCTGGCGACCATCCGCTCCGCGATCTCCCGTCCGCACAGTCCCTCGGGGCCGGCGCCGCGGAGGATCCGAAGCACGTTGTGCTGCGTCGGCGTGAGCCCGAACGGCCGCAGTGCCTCACCCAACTGGTGGTCGAGTACCGCGGCGGTCCTGAGGATGCTCACGAAGGCCTCGCTGGCCCGGTTGGGAAAGGGCCTGGTCTGCTTGAGTTCGGCCTGGAGTGCGCTTGTCATGGGACGATTATACATGTTATAACATGTATTGTCAAGACGCGCCCCGGCAGGAGGGGAGAGCTGGCGGCGGGGGAGGTGAAGGGATGTTCAAAATCCGGCTGATGAGCCGGCGGGCGGAAGAGTCGCGCCTTCTCCCGGTAGCCTGGGAGGCGCAGATTCCGGGACCAACAGCGCGGGGGCGGGCGGTGCGACGGATCAGGGAGTGGCGGGCGGCGATCGCAGAGGGCGGGCTGCCGCGGCGGCGGCGGTGGCAGTTGATCGCCGCGGTAGCGGCGTTCTATCTGGTGCGTGACCTCCTGCTCTACGTCGCGCTACCGGCCCTGGTGTGGCTCAGGGCCAGGTAGCACCGCATTCACGGCTGGAACGACCGCTGCCGCATGGCCGCCTCGATCTCGGGAATCTCGCGCGGGGCGCGGCTGATCCACTCCAGCCCGTGCTCGGTGACGAGGTAGTCGTCCTCGATCCGGATGCCGGTGTTGTTGGTGCGGCGGACCGCGGGCTCGGCGCGGGCACGAAAGGCGCGATTCCGCGGTGTATCCGGCAGCAGGTCGAGCGCCGCGGCGTTGATATAGATCCCGGGCTCGATGGTGAAGGCGTCTCCGGGGCGGAAGGTATGGTCCATGGTGTAGAACTGCGCCGGGTCGTGGACCGCCAGACCCAGACCATGGCTGATGCCGTGGATGGTGAAGAGGGTCGCCTGTCGGCACGCGCGGGGCTGCGCCTTGCAGTCCGCGGTCCAGGGCGGATCCATGAGCGCATCGGCGCTCTCGATGTAGCCGAGCGCGGCGAGGCCCCGCGCCCGGACTTCGAAGGACGAGTCTTCCGCCGCCCGGGCTGACAGCCCGGGCCCCGAGGCCCGCTCCGCCGCCGCCTGCGCATCGCGGACCAGCTGATACAGGGCGCGCTGCTCGGCGCTGAATCTTCCCCCGACCGGGATGGTACGCGTCACATCGGCGGCGTAGCCCTCGTACTCGGCACCGGCGTCCATGACGACCAGGTCGCCGGGCTGCAGCGGCCCCCTATCCTTCATATAGTGGAGTTGCGTCCCGCGCATGCCGGAGCCGACGATGCTCCCGTAGGCGGGCCGGGCCGCGCCGCCGCGGCGAAAGGCGTACTCGAGCGCGGCCTGGAGGTCGTATTCGTGGAGGCCCGGCGCGGCCAGTCGCATCGCCGCGAGGTGGCCGTCCACGCTGATCTCGGCGGCGCGGCGGAGCAGCGCCTGTTCGGCTGGGCTCTTCCGCGCCCGAAGCTGATCGACCAGAGGGTGCGCGTCGGCCAGGGTAAGCCCCGGGTGCTGCTCCGCAAAGGCGCGCATGAACCGGACTCCGCGAGTGAGCGAGTCCTGGCGCGCGAAGTCCGCGTCCTCGAAGTCGGCGAGCGTGTAGAAGGGCAGGCCTGCGGCTGCGAGCGAGTCGAGCACCGTGCCCAGCGCCGCGGACGAGCGGGCTCGCATACCGGTCGCGGCCTCGAGCTGCGCGCTGTCGGGGCGCTGGCCGTAGTACAGGGACCGCCGGGGCTCGACCGGCGTGGTGAAGAGCGACGCCACGCCGGCCCCGTTCCGCACCACCAGCACGAAGGCGGCGTCGGGCTCGTCGTAGTTCGTGAGGTAGTGAAAGGTCGGGAGCTGCGTCGGCGGGCCGAAGTCGGTCACCGGCGTGCGGGCCCCGAAGGCCACGACGACGCCGGTGCCGATGAGTGACGCGAGGGAGTCGCGGCGGGCGGCGAACTCCGCCGTGGGGATCTGACCGAGAGCGGGAGTGGCGCCAAGCGAGAACAGCAGAGCAGACATCCAGCTCGCTCGGGAAAGTGCTCGACGTCGGGCCATGCGTTCGTCTCCCGTCAATCAGTGTGGCCATGCCGGCGTTGCCCGGCTCGCTGGCCAGGCGCTGGCGGTCCCCTGAGGAATGGGGCAATCTGCCCCCGCCTACGCCACGACGCCAGCGAAGCGTACAGGGTGGAGGCTGGCGGAGGTCCGACGCCGGCAGCTAATTAGAAATGTCCGCCGGCCGGCGAGGAAGTCCGCTGATGGCATCCGAGACCGATGTAACCCAGGCGCTGCTTGCGCTCTCCGCCGGCGACCGTGCGGCGCTGGACGGGCTGCTGCCGGTCATCTACGGACAGCTCCGCGAACAGGCCAACCGCGCCCTGCGACACGAGCGACCCGACCACACCCTCTCTGCGACCGCGCTGGTGCACGAGGCCTATCTCAAGCTGGTCCGGCTGGAGCGGGTGGTCTGGCAGGACCGGGCTCATTTCTTCGGCGCGTGCGCCAATGAAATGCGTCGTATCCTGGTGAGCCATGCGCGTCAGCGGCGGGCCGGCAAGCGGGGCGGCGGGGCGGCGCACTTGCCGTTGGACAATGCGCTGAACGCGGCCCAGACCCGGCCGGGCGAGCTGGTAGCGCTCGATGAGGCGCTGGAGCGATTGCGTACGATCGACGCACGGCAGGAACGCATCGTCGAGTGCCGGTTCTTCGCGGGCATGAGCGTCGAGGAGACCGCCGCGGCGCTCGACATCTCCCCGGCCACCGTCAAGCGCGACTGGTCCCTGGCCCGGGCCTGGCTCAACCGGGAGCTGAGCGAGTGAGCGGCGAGTCCGGCGAAACCCTGGACTGGGACCGCATCAAAGAGGTCTTCCTCGGCGCGCTGGAACGACAAGGCGACGACAGGGGCCGGTATCTCGACGTGGTGTGCACCGGCGAGGCCGCACTCCGCTCGGAAGTCGAATCGCTGCTGGCGCACGCGACGGACGGCCTGCTGGGAGAACTCGCCGAGAGCCCGTCGGAGGCCGACCCCGCCGGGACCACCTTCGGCGAGTACCGGATCGTCAGGTCGCTCGGAGAGGGCGGGATGGGCACCGTCTTCCTCGCCGAGCGGATCGGGGCCGGCTTTACCCAGCTGGTTGCGCTCAAGCTGCTCCGTCGGGACCTGTTTCATGCCCTCGGCGACACCTCGGGGCTGGACGAGCGGTTCGCCCGTGAGCGGCAGATTCTCGCCCGGCTCGAGCACCCCGGCATCGCGCGCCTCATCGATGGCGGCTACGGGCCCGGCGGCCAGCCGTACCTCGCCATGGAGTATGTGGAGGGCGACTCGCTGACCGAGTTCGTCCGCAAGCGGGATCTAGACATCGAGGCCCGCGTGCAGCTCTTCATCGGGGTGGCGGAGGCGGTGCACTACGCCCACCAGCGGCTGGTCATCCACTGCGACCTCAAACCCGGCAACATCCTTATCCCGGCGTCGGGCGATCCCAAGCTGCTCGACTTCGGCGTCGCCACGCTGGTGGAGAGCGAGGGTCGCGACCGGCAGGGCGAGACCATCGGCACCCGCACCGGTTTCTGGCTCACCCCCAGCTACGCCAGTCCCGAACAGGTGCGCGGCGAGCGGGTGACGACTCTCACGGACATCTACTCGCTCGGCGTCCTGCTGTACGAACTGCTGACCGGGAAGCGGCCGTACGACATTGTGGACTACAGCCCCCGGGCGGTCGAGGAGATCGTCTGCGGCCGCATCCCCGAGCGGCCCAGCACCAGGGTCGGCACGCCCCAACGCGCCCGGCGTCTCCGCGGCGACCTCGACACCATCGTGCTCAAGGCGCTCGCCAAGGAGCCGGAACGGCGGTATCGCTCGGCCCAGGATCTGGCCGAGGATCTGCGTCGGCATCTCGAGCATGAGCCGGTCATGGCCCGCCCCGACACCCTGGGCTACCGGATGCGGACCTTTGTCCGGCGCCATCGGGCCTCGGTCACCGGCGCCGTGCTGGTGCTCGTCGCCCTCACCGCAGGGCTCATCACCACCAGCTGGCAGGCCCGGGTGGCGGCGAGGGCGCGACTCCGGGCCGAGACCGCCCTGACGCAGTCGCAGGAGGTGGCCGACTTCCTGATCGGGTTGTTCCGGGAGAGCGATCCGAACGTCGCCCCGGTCGACGCCGCCTTTGGTGCACAACTGCTCGAGCGGGGCAGGGCGCGGGTCGACGAGCTGCGCGACCAGCCGGCGGTGCAGGCGCGCCTGCTCGACGCCCTGGGTCAGCTCTTCCTCAACATGGGACGTACCGAGGAGGCTCAGACGGCCATTACCCGGGGCCTGACGATCAGGCGCCGGGAACTCGGTGAGGATCGTCCGGAGGTCGCCGTCAGCCTGCAGCATCTCGGGACGGTCGAGCGCGTCAACGGGCGATATCAGGAGGCGGAGCGGCTCTATCTGCAGGCCCTGGCCATTCTCCGCCGCACCACGGGGACGGAGAACGCGGTCTATGCCGACGCCCTGAGCGACCTCGCCTTCCTGTATCCGTACCTCACCCGCACCCCCGAGGCCGAATCGGCGTACCGCGAGGTGATCGCGATCCGCCGCCGGGTGCTGCGGCCCGAGGATCCTCTGATCACCGACGCCATGGTCCGGCTCTCCTACGCTCTCTATGCCCAGGGGAAATTCGCGCCCGCCGAAGCGGCGGCGCGGGAAGCGCTTTCCCTGCGCCAGCAGACGATGGGGCCGCTCGATCCCAGGGTCGCACCGACGTCGTACAACCTCGCCGACATGCTCACGCGGGATTCCACCCGCTGGGCCGAGGCCGAGGCGCTCTATCGCCGCGGCATCATGCTGCAACGCCGCGCGATGGGGGATCAGTACCTGGGGCTGGCGTACGGACTGGGGAACCTGGCACAGCTGCTCCAGCAGGAACGCCGCTACGCCGAGGCTGAATCGCTCCTGCAGAGGGTGCTGGCGCTGCGCGAGGCCGGGCTGGGCCCGGACCACTACATCGTCGCGGGCGACCGCGGCGCTCTGGCCGATCTCTGGGCGGACGAGGGGCGGCTGGACACGGCGATTGCCGTGCGGCGTGAGGTGGTCGCCATGGTCGAGCGAACCAAGGGCCCGGATCACCCGACCATGGCCGGCAGCCTGTATGCCCTGGCCATGCTCGAAATGCGGAAGGGGGACCTCGCGATTGCCGAGTCCCTGCTGGTCCGGAGTGAGGAGATCGGGCGCCGGGCGCACGGGCCCTCGCACCTGCAAGTGGGCCGGTGTGAGGCGCTGCTGGGCGAGATTGCCGTCCGGCGCCGGCAGTACCCCGAGGCCGAGCGCCAACTGGTCGCGGCCCTTGCCGTCTTCAAGTCGATAGGGAGTTCGACGCCGGCGGAGATCGCGGCCGTCCGCCGCAACCTTGCGATCACCTATCGCGCGCTCGGCCGTCCCGCGGATGCGGCGCGATATGCGTCGGCCGATTCGACCTAGCGCTCCCGGCGCGCGGCGCCCGGCCGCGCCTCACCCCTCGGCGAGGGCGGCATCGCCGGACGAGATGACACTCGAGTGGAGCGCGGGATTGAACGACTCGAAGTGCGCCCCACCGATCACGAAGATCCCCCGCTGCGGAATCGCGAAGTCCCCGAGAAACGCCTGGCGCGCGAGCGGACCCGGCACACCGAGGGCCGCCCCTTCCACCCTCGCCGCCGACCGATCCACCATCCAGGCCCGCTCCGGGTAGACCATGAAGCGCTGCCCGTTGGAGGTGCGGCCTTTCAGGCGAACCAGCCCAACACCGAGCAGCGGACCCGCGATCCGGCCCATTGCGCCGAGGACCGCGGGTTGCCGCCAGGCATGCTCGGGGAGACAGACCCCCACCGCGACCAGCAGGAGGGTCGCCGGTGTCGTCACCAGTTCGACCGACCAGTCGATGACACCGTCACCGACCACGACCCTGAACTTGCGTGCCCCGGTCCACAGGATCCGGATCGGCGCGACCGCTACCCGCGCCACCGAGCGGCCGAAGAAGCGGGCGCAGGACGCCTCCGGTGCGATGTCGGACCAGAAGGTCCAGCGCCCGTCCGCGTCGCGATGCCAGACGGAAGAGTAGCCGCCGCCGAGCGACGAAGCGGGAAACCGCCGGAGTGCGAGGACCTGCCCCGATTCGAACGGCAGTCCCATCACGCTGTAGCCGCTGAATCGGTCGCCGTCCCCGGGGGGGACGACGGGATCGATCTCGGACAGGTCCGCGAGCTCTCTCGGTTGGGCCAGGATGCGCATGACGGATGCCTAGGCGTCCGACAGCGCTTCCGCATCGGCCGGCGCGGCGCCCGGCAGGCCGGGGATGAACATCGGGACCCGCTGGCGGTAGCTGTCGTATTCGGGGTGATCGGCGATCAGGTCTCGCTCTTCCAGCCGGACGCCGAACCGGATGTACGCCGAGAGACCCGCGGCCAGCACCAGGTGGGTCACGGTCATCATCGGCGTCGCCCACAGGCCCAGGAGTAAGCCGAGATAGAGCGGATGCCGGACCTGCTGGTAGAGCCAGGGGTCCCGGAACTGGATCGGGGTGTAGGGCTTCCCGCGGAACCCGAGCCACGCCTGCCTGAGCCCGAACAGGTCGAAGTGATTGATCGAGAAGCTCGAGGCGAACACCAGCACCCAGCCGAGTCCGTAGATCCCATAGAGCAGGGCGCGGATCGCCGGCATCTCGACCGTCCACACCACGCCGCCCAGCGGCTGCCACTGCCACATCATGAGCGCCAGCAGCACAGAGGCGGCCAGGACGAAGGTCGGACGCTCCGTAGCCTCGGGGATGTAGCGGGTGATCCAGCGCTTGAACGGCTTCCGCGCCATGATCGTGTGCTGGACCCCAAACAGCCCCACCAGCAGGAGGTTGACCAGCACGCCCGCGCCGAGCGGGCCTGCGCGCGGCGAATCGATGGCCACCGGCGTGAGGTTGCCGACGAAGCCGATGAAATACACGAAGCTGCCGAAGAAGGCGAAGTAGGCCACGGTTCCATACATCAGAATGAGTGCGCGCTTCATCTGTCCCCCCGAGTGGTGGTTCCCGCTGGCCGTTCCATCGGCCGCTATTGGAAGGCGTGGAACCGGCCCGATGCGGCTCATGAGCCGGTTGGGGGGCGGATCGCGCCTGCTGCAGGGAGCCGGGGGGCTGGAGGCTTGGAGCCGGGCGGGTCAGCAGCCTTCGCCGCGCGGCGGGAGCGGCCGGATGAGCAGCGCGCGGAAGCGCGGGTCGGCCCAGAGGGGGGCAAATGGCGGGTCGCAGCGGAGGTGAAGCTGGAAGTGCAGGTCGCGTCGGGGCACGAACCGGGTGAGCCACGCGAGGGCGCGATCGGCCTGGCCGAGTGCCGCGTGCGCCTGGGCGATATAGACCGCGGTGTGGAGCGGGGCCGGCGTGTAGGCCGTGGCCAGAGACTCGGCCTGCTGCAACAGGGCTCCGGCCTCCCGCGGCCGCCCCGCAGCTGCCTCCGCCAGCGCAGCCCCCGCCACGGAGTTTGCCGCCTCCACGCCTCCGCCGAGCCGCCGTGCGGCGTCGAACGCCGCAACCCCGCGCACGAAGTCGCCGCGTTGGACGGCCACATTCCCGGCGACCTGGCGAGCCAGGAGGTAGTTC
Organism: uncultured Gemmatimonadales bacterium; assembly: GCA_963825065.1. Classification (GTDB taxonomy): domain Bacteria; phylum Gemmatimonadota; class Gemmatimonadetes; order Gemmatimonadales; family GWC2-71-9; genus JADJOM01. The sequence continues at coordinate 51,202 of CAWGRU010000017.1, read as the reverse complement.
GGATCCGTGGCCACGGCGCTGTCCGCCCAGACCGCGGCGCTATCGTACTGGTGGTGCCAGTAGTGGCCGAGTGCGAGGAAAGCCACCCCCTCGGTGTAGGATGGGTCGACCCGGACCGCCCGACGCCATACTTCGATTGCACCGCCGAGGTCACCTGAGTCGGCCAGCTCGATGGCGAGCGAATGCCAGGTTTCGGCGACGGTGGAATCGAGCGCCAGCGATTGATGAATCGACCGCAGCGCCGGGCCGATTTCGGTGGGGTCCACCAGACGACTGGCCATCGCCTGGGCAAGCCAGGCGCTCGAGTTGCCGCGGTCGGCGGTGAGCGCGCGGTCCGCCGCCGCGACCGCCAGCCGCAGCACACTGTCCCGGGTCACTCCGGGTAGCGGGAAGTACCGGTTGTAGGCGCGGACGTAGGCCTCGGCCAGCCCGGCCCAGGCAGCGCTGTAGGTCGAGTCACGCCGGACCACTTCGCTGTAATCGTTGATTGCCTCGGTCACACCCGCCGGTGTGCGCTTGCTGTAGCTGTGGAACGCGCGCTTGTAGATGGCAACCAGCTCGGGGTTCCGGCCGGGGCGGTCGCGGCTGCCGGCGAGCAGCCGCCAGGCGACGACGCCGAACAGGACGAGGAGGGCAAGTGCCGGCGCCAGCAGCGCGAACCGGCGTGATGGGCGATGCGGGAGCGCGCGGGGAGTCTCTGCCGCCGGGTCACCGGAAAGCGCCGCGGCGAACGCCGCGGCGGTCGGAAACCGGTCTGCGGGTACTTTCGCCAGCGCCCGGGTCACCGCGTCGTCTACCGCTTGCGGCACCGTCTCCCGTACCACCCGGAGCGCCGTCGGCCGCTCGGTCATGAGCTTCGCGATCACCGCCTGCCCGGTTGCGCCGGTGAAGGGCGGCTCCCCCGCCAGCATCTCGTACAGCACGGCGCCGAGACTGTAGACATCGCTGCGAGCATCGAGCTGCCGTTCGGCCGTGGCCTGCTCGGGACTCATGTACTTCGGCGTGCCCACACTCAGGCCCGTCTCGGTCAGTCGCTCACCAGCGGCCTCGCGCACCGCCAGCGCGATGCCGAAGTCCGCCAGCATCGCCTCGCCCTCATGCAGCAGGATGTTGTCCGGTTTCACATCCCGGTGGATCACGCCCTGGGCGTGGGCATAGTCGAGTGCGCCGGCGATGTCGCGGGCGACCTCGACCGCTTCGGCGACGCCGAGCTGCTTCTGCCGGTCGAGCTTCTGGCGGAGCGACTCGCCCCGGATGAACGGCGCCACGTACCAGAGGAAGCCGGCGCTTTCGCCCGAGTCGATCAGGGTGAGGATGTGCGGGTGATCGAGCTTGGCGGTGAGCCGAATCTCGGTGAGGAACCGCTCCCGGCCCAGCACCGCGGCCAGCTCCGGCCGCAGCACCTTGAGGGCGACGTCGCGATCGTGCCTGAGATCGTGCGCCAGATACACCGTGGCCATACCGCCCTGGCCGAGTTCCCGGTCGAGGCGGTAGCGGTCCTGCAGGGCGGTGGCCAAGTCGGGTGGAACGGTGGCCAATGGGGTCCTGGACGTGAAGGCCAAGTGCTCAATCTGTGGCTGGCCGGGGCGGTGCGCCAGCGAGCAGCGGCGGGGCGAAGGAGGACGGATCCGCGTCGCGCACCCACGCCCTCTCGCCACGGTCCTCCGGCGGGGCTGCTGCCGCCGTCTACCGCGCCACGCAGGCTACGCTCCGGCAGACCTCCATCGGATGCGGGTGGGTGTGCTTCGCGGGAACCGAGAGGGGTGCTTCGCGTCTCCCATCCCGCAGCGACCGACGGACGCGCATGGCGCCTCGACGGACCTTCGGGCAAGGTGGCATCAGGTCACGGGAGACATGAGGCCGGGCTGAGAAGGGAGTGAAGCTTCCGGTTCTGCTGCTGTTGATCTGCCGCCACGATGGAGTCCTGCGCCAGGGCGGCAAAGAAGCTATCCGCCATGCGCAGAGGCACCTAGGCCCGCTCCCCATCCGGCACAGCCGTTGCCCGAAGAGCCGGTTGGAAAGTGCCGGCGCGGGCACAGCGAAGTGGCGCGAAATCGGCGGCTGCCGATGGAGCGGAACCCCGCCCGCGCGAGCATCCGGACCCGTGCCAGCTCGTCACCGGTATCTCCGCACGTTGCCCAGCGGTTGGTCCCCCAAGCCATGAAGTTTGCCAAGCTGCTCGTAGCTTCGCTCACGGTGCTCGGTCTCGTGGTACTGTCGGGCTGCGCCGACAGCAGCATGCCGACCGGTTCCATCCCCCAGGCTACGGTCGTCGGTCCGCCGCCGGGCTCGCCGTCGCAGCCGACTGCTGAGGCGATCACCCTCTGCAAGGTCGGCTCCGGCGCGGATTTCAGCGTCACCTCGTCCTGGCCGGTTGCCGGCACCACCACGCCGCACCTGAATGACGGCGACTGCGTCGTGGTCGGGTTCAAGCCGGCCAACGGCACGGTCACCGCATCGGCCACGGAGATTGCCGCCGACCCCGGCTTCTTCCTGGATCACATCGACGTCACCACGATCGCGAACGCCACGGCCACTCCGGTCACGACCACCCTGACCGGCACCAGCACGGTGAGCGGCAGCGTGAGCCTGACCGCCGGCATCACCTGGACCTATTACAACCTGCCGATTCCGACCGGCGGCTGCACCTTCACGATCGGCTACTGGAAGACCCACGCCGGGTTCGGACCGCAGGCGGATGTGGTGACGCCCCTGCTGCCGATCCTGCTGGGCAACGGCGGCGGCAAGAGCATCAACGTCACCTCCGCGGCCCTGGCCGTGCAGCTGCTGAGCTTCAGCGGGTCGAACAATGTGTTCGCCGCGTCGAACGGCATCAACAAGCTGTATGCCCAGCTGCTGGGCGCCCAGCTCAGCATCGCCAATGGCGTTTCCGGCTCGGCCGTCGCCAGCGAAATCGCGGCGGCGAACCTCTTCCTCACCACCCACGACTCGGGCGACTGGAGCGGCCTCACCAAGGCCGAGAAGTCGCAGGTCCTGGGCTGGATGAGCACCCTCGACAACTTCAACAACGGCCTCCTCGGCCCGGCGCACTGTTCCTGAACGCCGCAGACCACAGCAAGGGGCCTCCGAACTGGAGGCCCCTTGTTGTTTCCACCCCTACGGCACCGGCTGCCCTTTCCGCAGGTGCCGCCTCACCCAGTCCACCCAGAGCCGTGCCCGCTCCCGCGCATTGACCGGATCGGCCGAGGCGTGGGTCCGCCCGGTGAAGCCGATGAATTCGGTCTCCACCCCGTTGTCTTTCATCGCCCGGTAGAGCCGGAAGGCCTGGGTCGGCGGCACCCGGAAGTCCTCCATATTCGACATCACCAGCGTGGGGGTCCTTATGTGGGTGGCGTAGGTGATTGGTGACTGCTCCCGGTACGCCTGCTGCCGGCCATCGGTCCACGGCGAACCGCCGAAGATGTAGCGCAGGGCGATACTGCCGTCCCCGAAGTTGTACTGGTCCTCCCAATCGGTGACCGGCGCGCCCGCCATCGCCGCCTGCCACTCGTCGGGATAGTTGCCGATCAGCCAGCTGGTCATGAAGCCGCCGTACGACCAGCCGGTGACGGCGGTGCTGGTCGGGTCGACGTAGCTCCTGCTCCGGAGCGCCGCGACCCCCGCCATCACGTCACGGCCCGGCCCCGCGCCGGCATCGTTGACGATCGCGGTCATGAAGCCATTCCCGAGGTTGTCGCTTCCCCGGTAGTTCGGCTGGAAGACGATCCACCCCTCGGCCGCCATCAGTTGCGCCAGCGCGCCGAACGAGAGCTTTGACGCCGAGGTCGGCCCGCCGTGGATCAGCAGCACCAGCGGATAGCGCTGGCTCTCCGAGAAGCCTGGCGGCAGGACGATGACGCCATCGGCCTCGAACTGATCGGAGGTCCACGTCAGGCGCTCCAGCTTCCCCCAGCTGATCTCCTTCGCCCAGCCGTTGAAGTCGGTGAGCCGGCGGGGCTTCGCCGCCGGTGAATCCATCACGTACAGCTCGGAGGGGCGGTTCGGAGTGGTTGCCGTGAAGGCGATGACCGGACTGTGCGCCGCGACGGCGATGTCGTAGCCAAAGGCGCCGTTGATGACCAGGTCGCCGGTGTCGAGCCGGCGGGCGGGGCCGTCCACCGGCTGGATCCACGCCCCGACGCTGGTCCGGTCGTTCCCGACCACCAGCAGCGACCTGCCGTCAGGCATCCACTGCGCCCCGAAGAGATTACGGTCGAGGCCGCGGGTGATGCTGCGGCCGTCCCCGCCGCCGATGGGCGCGATCCACACCTCGTTCTCCCAGGCGAGATCGCCCCGTCCCTCCCGCGGATACCAGTAGGCCACCGACCTGCCGTCGGGGGAGATGACCGGATTGTTCTCGAACCGGCGAGCCGACGTGAGGGAGCGGATGGCGCCGGTGGCGACGTTGAGCAGCTCGACATGCACCGAGTCGAGCTTCCCCGATTCGGGGGCGACCACCGCCACAAAGGCGATCTCCCTGCCGTCGGGCGACCAGCAGAGCCGCGAAGGCGGGCTGCCGGGGGGAAGCACGAATTCGAGCGACCAGGCGCCGCTTGTCAGGCGCCGCGTCACCAGGCTGTCGGTGTCGAGCAGCCAGATGTGCTGGGGCTGGATGTTCTCCCGCAGGAACAGGTCCTGGGCGCCGACGGTGAAGGTGGTGAGGTGGCGGGCCTCGCCCTCGCGCTTGGGCGCCTCATCGGCCGCGGCGTAGCCGATGGCGTGGCCGTCGGGCCGCCAGCTGTACTGCTCGACCCCGGTCGGATGGGAAGTCAGGCGGCGCGCCTCGCCGCCGTTCATGGGGAGCGACCAGATCTGCATCCGGCCGGCGCTGTCGGGGGAGAGAAAGGCCAGGGTCCTGCCGTCGGGCGCGAACTGCGCCTGAGTGACGGTCCGCCGGTTGGTGGTGAGGGGCCGGATGGCTCCCGACGCGACCTCCACCGCATACAGCTCCGACTCGTTGCGGTCGCGTTCGTAGTTGGGCCGGGTCACGGTCACCACGGCGGTGCGCCCATCCGGCGCGAGTTCGACCCCGCCCACGCCGACGATGCGGCGCAGCTGCTCCAGGGTGAAGGGCTGCTGCGCCGCGAGCGGCGCAGCCAGGAGGGATAGCAGCGGCAACAGCCGGAGCAAGGCGCGCGGGTCTGGCATTGGGCCCTCGGTGTCGGAAAGGGCGGTGGCGGCAGCGAGCGGGTCAATGTGTGGCGGAGGGCAGCCCCTCGCCAGCCCGCTCAGCGAAATGAGAATGCCACCCCGTCCCTCGCGTCACTCAGGCATCGGGCCGCCACCAGCCGGCCCCGGCCACACTTCCATCGTTCGTGAGGCAGGGATGACCACGTACACCACCCGCTACGGCACCGCCACCCGGTGGCTGTTCGGCGCGCTCTCCACCACACTCGTCCTCGGCTGCCATCCCGACCAGGCGGTCGAACCGGCCGCCATCGAGGCCGACGCTGCGCAGATCGGGTCCGTCACCGCGAACGCCACGTCGCTCAGCAATCGATTCGCCTACGCGCTCGCTGACAATCCCACCTCGGCCGGCTACGCGCCGACGCTCAGCTCCAACGCCTCCGGCGGTGGCATCCGGATCACCCACTCCGGCCCGGGCGCAGGATACGCCGTCACCTTCGGCGGGTTCGGCCGCGCGGCCGGGGAGACCGAGACGTTCATCGTGACGCCCTACGGCCCGACCCGGGCTCACTGCGTCGCCGGGTTCTATACGATTTCGGGTACGTCGATCACAGTGAACGTCTTCTGCATCGACCCGGTCCAGGGCACCGGGATCGACAGCCGCTTCACCATTCTGGCGGTGGGGAGCAACTCGCTGCCGGCTCGCTCCGGCTTTACCTACGCCAACAATCCATTCGCGCCGAGTTACACCCCCGATCCCAACTTCAGCTACAGCAGCGCCGGGAGCGCGATCACGATCTTCCACGACTCGCTGCCAGGGAACTACCGGGTGAACTTCGGCACCGGCAATCCCGCCGGCTCGAGCTACTTCGTCAACTCGCGGCTGACCCCCAGTCAGTGCCAGATCGGGGCCTGGCTCCCCGCCACCGCACGGGTCCGCTGCTTCGATTCCTTCGGTGGCTTCGCTGAGGACGCGGACTACCAGGTGCTGCAGGTCGGCGCGGGCCGCCCGGGGCAGCGGATCGGGTACGCCTTTGCCAACCGGAGCACCGTTGCCTCGTATGTCCCGAACACCTCCTTCTCGCACAACTCCTCCGGGAAGGGGATCCGTGCCACCCGGTCGGCGGTGGGCCGCTACGCGGTGACCTTCACCGGCTTGCAGCGTCCCGCAGGCCAAACCGAGACGGTGCAGGTGACTCCCTTCGCGTCGGTCTACACCAACTGCGCGGTGCTGTCGTGGACCAGTCTCGCGTCCGCCCTGAAGGCCAACGTCGAATGCCGCGACATCACCGGCAACTTCCGCGACACCCAGTTCGAGGTCCTGGTGATCGAATAGCTCCGGTGGGGGCGGAGTCGGGCTCCGCCCCACCCCACCCCACCACCCCGCGTCGCTCTTCGGGGTATCTGCTGCTGCCGTTCCCGTCCTCCCCTCCCGTCGTTCCCCATGTCGGGTTTTCCCCCGCCACCGCGATACAAGGGGGCAGTGAGCCGGTTCGCCCCCTGGCGCAGGAGCCCGCATGTCCCCGAACACCCTGCCTCGCCGTCCGTCCGACCGGCCTGCATATTGGGGGACTACCTTCCGTGGCTCCCATGCCGCCAGCCGAAACGCCAGGTACGCCCCCGGACTCGACCGACGCGCTCTTCGCGCTCCTCTACCGGGAGCTGCACGGGCTGGCCGGGCGGCTGCTCAATCACCAGGACGCCGGCTTCACCCTCGGCACCACGACGCTCCTGCACGAGCTCTACCTCGATATCGCCGACCGGTCTGGGCTGCAGTTTCCCGACCGGTCCCGCTTCCTCGGCTATGCGTCGCGCGCGATGCGCGGGCTCATCGTCGACTACGCCCGCCGGCGTTCCGCCTCCAAACGCGGCGGCGAGTTCCTGCTACTCCCGCTCGCCCACGAGCAGGTGCCTGACATCGAGGCGGGCGGCCTGGATCTGGAGGGAGTCAGTGAGGCGCTGGACCGGCTCTCGGCCGTGGATCCGGCGCTGACGGAGTTGGTCGACCTGCACTTCTTCTGCGGCCTGTCGTTCGTCGAGATCGCCGGGCTCCGCGGGGTGAGCGATCGCACGGTGCAACGCGACTGGCGCAAGGCGCGGCTCATACTGCATCGGGAGCTCGCTCGCGCTCCCGGGGACGCCGGGCCAGCGGCTTGAGCATCGCCGTTCCTCTTTCCCTCTTCCCGTTGCTGGTGAGGCGGTCTCCATGAAGCGGTTCAGCCAGGAGCACTGGGCGGAGCTGAGCCCGCTGCTCGATGAGGCCCTCGAGCTCCCGGCCGATCGGCGTTCCGCCTGGCTCGCCGAGCAGCGGGTCAGTCATCCCACCCTCGCGTCCGAGCTCGAGGCGCTGCTGGATCTCGAACCCAGGCTCGATCAGGATGGATTCCTGAGTGAGGCGCAGGCCCCCGAGCTGCCGACCGTCTCGTCGCTGGCCGGGCAGCGGCTCGGCGCCTATGTGCTGGAGCGGCCGTTGGGCCAGGGCGGGATGGGTTCGGTCTGGCTCGCCCGCCGCGACGATCGCCGCTTCGAAGGTGTCGCCGCGATCAAGTTCCTGAGCCTGGCGGTCGCGGGGTCTGCGGGAGAGGCCCGCTTCCGCCGCGAAGGCAGCGTCCTCGCGCGCCTGGCACATCCCAACATCGCGCGGCTCCTCGACGCGGGCGTGACCGCGGCTGGCCAGCCCTACCTGGTGCTGGAGCACGTTGATGGCAAGCCGCTCGATGTCTGGTGCGACGAGCGCCGGCTCCCGGTGGAGGGGCGGCTCCGGCTGTTCCAGCAGGTGCTGGCTGCGGTGGCGCACGCCCACGCCAATTTCATCGTGCATCGCGATCTCAAGCCGTCCAACATCCTGGTGACCGCGGACGGCACGGTCAAACTGCTCGATTTCGGCATCGCCAAGCTGCTGGAGGAGGGCGGCCCGGCGCGGAGCGCGCTCACCGGTTCGCGTGAGACCATGCTCACCTTCGAGTACGCCGCGCCGGAGCAGATCCGCGGCGATCCCATCACCACTGCGACCGACGTCTACAGCCTCGGGGTGGTGCTCTACCAGCTCCTGGCCGGACGGCACCCGACCAGCGGAGGCTGCCACACTCCCGCGGAGCATGTCGTGGCCATCCTGGACACCGATCCCGGCCAGCTCTCGAGGGCGGTGACACCCAGCGCGGCGCTCTCCCGGGAGGCTGCACTCGCCATGGCCGCGGCTCGCGCTGCGTCGCCCGAACGGCTGCAGCGGATCCTCACCGGCGACCTCGACAATATCCTCGCCAAGGCGCTCAGGAAGGATCCGGCCCAGCGGTACCTGACGGTCCGGGATCTGGACGATGATCTGGCCCACTACCTCGCCCACGAGCCGGTGTCGGCTCGACCCGATGCCTGGAGCTATCGGGCGGGGAAGTTCGTCCGCCGCCACCGCGGATCGGTGGCGACCGCCGTCATGGTCGCGCTGGCCCTCATCGGGGCGGCGGTGACCACGGCGTTGCAGGCCCGGGAGGCGCGACGCCAGCGGGATGTGGCCATCCAGGAGGTGGAGCGCCAGCACGCCTTGAATGCGGTGCAGAGTGTGCTCGCGAGCGACTCACGCGGCGCCGATGGGCGGCAGCTCTCGGCGTCGGAACGGATCGCGCTCGCGCTGCGGGTATTGCAGCGGCAATTCCGCGACGAGCCGTGGCTCGTCGTGGAGGTCATGGTCGACTTGTCCGGAAGTTTCTATGAGTCTGGCGACCGGGAAACGCAGCGCAGCATCCTGGCCCAGGCGCAGCGCCTGGCGCGCGAAGCCGGGGTTCCCCGGCAACTGGCGTTGGCTTCGTGTCTCCGAGTCTACAGCTTCGCCTACGATGACATGTTCGACTCGGCCCGGACCGATCTCGCCGAGGCCAAGGCCGCGATGGCCGAATCCAATCCCCGCTCCGAAGAGGTCGAGATTCGCTGTCGGGATGCCGAAGGTCAGCTGCTGGTGGAGGAAGGGCACCCCGATTCCGCGATTCCGCTGCTCACCCAGGCCGTTGCGCGAGCCGAGGCCGCCGCCGGGTCCGGCGCCCCGCTCAGCACCGATCGGCTCCAGCTCACCAACGACCTCGCCCAGGCCCTCCGGGCCGGCGGCCGGACCCGGGAGGCAAGCCGCCTTCAGCGGCAACAGGTGGTGGCTCTCGACTCGGCGGGCTATGTCGAGACCGACATCCTCCCCAATGCGCTCTCGTTCCTGGTTTCAACGCTCAACGAATTGGGCGAGTTCGCGGTCGCGGAGTCGACCGTGGCCGGGATTGTCCGGCAACAGGAGGCGATTCACGGCGCCGGTCACCCCGCGACCATCCTGGCCTTCATGCTCGGCAACGAGTATCTCCGCAGCGGGGAACTCGACTCCGCCGATCTCTGGATCACCCGCAGCATGCGCGACACGACTGAGGGAGCCGGTGGACTTTCCACCTGGCTTTCGATCGCCCAGACCCAGCTCCGGCTGGACCAGCACCGACTGCCCGAGGCTCGCCGTGCCCTCCAGACCATGCCGCATGGCAGTCACGGGCTCGATGCGCTCACCGCGATGTACCAGGCTCGGGTGCGATGGGAATTGCACGATTCGGCTGGCGCCAGCGCCGCATTGGAGGAGAACATCCGGAAGCTGTCCGGACCGGGGCCGAGGCTCCCGCCGGACTTGGCGCTGCCGCTCATCACCGCCGGCGAGTGGCGCCTGGCATCAGGAAACAGCCGCAAGGCGGATTCGCTGGCCCAACTCGCGATTGCGGCGGCCGCGGTGGATTCGCTCGCGCGTTCACGGAGCGGTCTGGTCGGGCGGGCCGAGCTGCTCCGGGCGCGCGCACTCCACGCCGAATCTGATTCCCGCCAGGCTCGTGAGGCGGCCGGGCGAGCGCTCCGGGCGCTCGCCAGCGGTTTCGGCCCCGGCAACGAACGCACCAGGGAGGCCCAGGCACTGCTCGACTCGCTGGCGCATTGAGGGAACCCCCTCCCCAAGAGAGGCCAGCGAGTTGCCGATTCAGGACCGGTGAGGTTCAGGCCGCCTTCCACCTTTCTTCAGCATCCCGGCCCCAATCTCCTTTCCACTCGCAGCGGGGAGCCGACATGGATGGCAGCAAGGACATCGCCCGCGCCGTGGGCGCCCTGCGGGCGCGGCTGCCGACCGCCCTCGCGCCGCTGGCTGAGGTCGCCTACAACTATCGCTGGAGCTGGTCCCTCGCGGGCGCCGACCTGTTTCGCCGGCTCGGGAGTGGCGCATGGGAACGCTCGGGCCAGAACCCGGTGCTCCTGTTGCGGGAGGCGGTGGCCACCATCGAGCGCGCGGCCGGGGATCCCGAACTCATCCGGCTGGCCGGGCAGGTGGCCCGCGAGATCGAGGCCGACCTGGGGCGGCCCTGGTCCGATCGGGGACCGCCCCCCGACCGGCCGATCGCCTACTTCTCCGCCGAGTATGCGGTGCATCGCTCCCTCCCGATCTACTCCGGCGGACTCGGCGCGCTCGCAGGCGACTACCTCAAGCAGGCCTCCGACAGCGCGACACCCCTCGTCGCACTGGGGCTGCTGTATCGTCAGGGCTACTTCCACCAGCGACTCGACCCCTCGGGCTGGCAGCACGAATACTGGATTGAAGTCAACGGCGAGACCCTTCCCTGCGTCCGGGTCACCGGACCCGATGGCAGTGCGCTCACGGTCGAAGTGCCGATCGAGAATCGGCGGGTCCTGGCCGTCCTCTGGCGCGTGAATGTGGGACGGGTCCCGCTCTATCTCCTCGACACCGATCACCCCGACAACGGACGGATCGACCGCTGGATCACGGCCCGGCTCTACGTGGGCGACCGGCGACTTCGCCTCGCCCAGTATCTCGTGCTGGGTATCGGCGGACTCCGCGCCCTCCGTGCGATGGGTGTGAGTCCAGGGGTGCTGCACCTGAACGAGGGGCACTCCATCATCGCCGCGCTCGAGCTGGCGCGGGAGGCGAGAGTGGGGGGCGCCTCGTGGGACGTGGCGCTGGCGCGGGCGCGCGACCAGTGTGTGTTCACGACGCACACTCCCGTCGCGTCCGGCAACGACGTCTACACCCTCGCCGAGGTAAACCGGGCCCTCGAGGGATTCCTTCCCACTCTGGGCGTCGATCCGGCCGCGGTCCTCGCCCTCGGGAGACCCCGGCCGGTCGACAGCGGCGAATTCGGGGTGACCCCGATGGCGCTCCGGCTGAGCCGGTCGGCCAACGGAGTGAGCCGCCGGCACGGGAAGGTCGCGCGCGAGACGTGGCACGCACTCTACCCCGACCGGGGGGTCGACGCGGTGCCGATCGGTCATGTGACCAACGGTGTCCATCTGCCGAGCTGGATGGCTCCCGCCATGCGGACCCTGCTCGAGCGTCACCTCGGCGCCGGCTGGGAAGCGCGCGCTGCCGAGCCCTCGTCCTGGGACCGGGTGGAGGAGATCCCTGATGCGGAACTCTGGGCGGTGCGGGAGGGGCTGCGGCGGGAGCTGGTGCAGTACTCCCGCGAGCGCAGCACCGCCGACCGGCTCTCCCGCGGCGACTCGATCGAGTATGCGGAGGCCGCGGCGGAGACCTTTGACCCGGCCGTGCTCACGGTGGGATTCGCGCGCCGCCTGGCGACCTACAAACGGCTCTACCTGCTCACCTTCGACCGGGGACGCGCGCTCCGGCTGCTGCAGGGGGAACGGCCCATCCAGATGCTGATCGCGGGGAAGGCGCACCCTCAGGACGAGGAGGCCAAACGGGTCGTGCAGCAGCAGCTCTTCCCGATGCGCAGCGCGCCGGTCGTAGGCCGGCGGGTCTGCTTTCTCGAGGATCACGACCTCGCGATGGCGCTGGAGCTGGTGCGCGGCTGCGATGTGTGGGTGAATCTGCCCCGGCCCCCGCTGGAGGCGAGCGGCACCAGCGGGATGAAGTCAGCGCTGAATGGCGGTCTGAACCTGAGTGTGCGCGACGGCTGGTGGGAGGAGGCCTACGACGGGAGCAACGGCTGGGGGATCGGCGGTGAGGTGAGCGACGATCCCGCGGCGCAGGATGCGCGCGACGCCGAAACGCTCTATGACCTGCTGGAGCAGGAGGTCGTGCCGCTGTTCTACGACCGGGACGACCTCGGCGTTCCCCGCGGCTGGGTGCATCGGATCAAGCACTCGCTTCGGACCATCGGGCCGCGCTTCTGTTCCGCGAGAATGCTGGACGAATATCTGGCGATGGTCTACCGCGCTTCGCCTGCCCGCGATTCCGGGGCGCCTCCCGGCTGAGCATCAGCGCGCCGCAGCGCGTGGTTGCTTCTCCCGGGCGGCGCTGCCAGCTTCTTCGTTGAGTCCCCGGTTCGGTGCCCGCCCTCCGGAGGGGACGATCGAACCCCAGCCCCGGGAGGGCCATCGGTGCCACGTTCCTGCTCCCCAATTCCGATACTGCTGCTCGCCCTGGGGTGCGGCCATCCCAAGCCCGCTCCCGCCCCCGCGCCCGCCCCTGAACCCGTCGCCGAGGTCGCGTCGCCCCCCGCACCGATCATCCGGACCGTTGTCGATACGGTGATGGTGAAGGACCCGGAGACGCAGCGGAAGCTGAGTCAGATGGAGCTTCGGCTGGCCGAGGCGGATGCCCGGATCGAGGAGCTCGAGTCGCGGCTGGACGCTGCCCGTCTGGAAGTCGTGCGGACACTCGGCCGCTCCAAAGGCACCGCCTCCCGCGCGGCGGCGGCGTCGGGGATCGCGGAGGCGGAACTCGCCATCCAGTCTCCGCGCGGGGCCTCGAGTGCCGACCTCGCCCAGGCCAGGAAGCTGCTGCAGCAAGGCACCGCGGCGTTCAACGAAGGCAACTACGCCGGCGCCATCTACATCACCGATCAGGCCAAGGCGCTGGTCGCGCCGGATCGACGCGCCGCCGTCAGCGATCTGCCGCCCCGTTCCGGCGAGAAGACCTTCGCCTCGCCGGTGCCGTTCAAGGCGGCGCGCCGCGCCAGCGTGCGCGAGGGGCCTGGTACGAATTTCAAGGTGCTGTTCACGGTGAAAGCGGGGACCGCGCTGACCGGCTACTCCTACGCCGATCAGTGGGTCAGGGTGGCGGAAGAGACGGGGCGCGTCGGCTGGATCTCGAAGGAGCTGCTCTCCCGGCCGTAGGGCCGGGGCCGACCGGCGATCCTCAACGGATTGCGGCGGCGGGCGGGCTGCTCCGGGACCAGTCGGCGCGGACCACGCGATCGCGCCCCTCGCGCTTGGCGTGGTACAGCGCGCCATCGGCGCTCGAGATCAGCGATTCGAGGCTCATCCCCTGGGCGGGGTAGCTCGCCACCCCGATGCTCAGGGTCACCGGCTCGCCCTGGAACGCCTCGCTTCGCACCGCTGTGCAGATCCGCTCCGCCACCTCCACTGCGCGCTCCGTTTCGGTCTCGGGCAGCAGGACCACGAACTCCTCGCCGCCGTACCGTGCGGCGCAGTCGACCTCCCGCAGCGTGCTCTGGAGGATCCGCGCGACCCGGATCAGGGCCTCATCGCCCGCCTGGTGGCCGAAGGCGTCGTTGTAGGTCTTGAAGTGATCCACGTCCATCATCAGGATGGCGAAGGTGTGGCCGCTCCTGGCGGCCCGCTTCAGCTCGCCCTCGAGAACCGTCATGAGCTGGCGGCGGTTGAACAGCCCGGTCAGCGGGTCGGTCAGGGAGAGTCGCTCGAGCTGGACGTTCTTCTCGCGCAGCCGCTCGTTGAAGGCGTCCACCTCGAGCATGCTCTTCCGGAGCTTTGCGACCATGTCGTTGAAGACCGTGGTGAGATAGCCGAGTTCGCCGCCAGTCACCACCGGGAGGGCGACGTCGAAGTCGCCCGCCGCGACTCGTTCGGCGCCCTGGGTCAGCCGGTCGAGGGGCCGCACCAGCATCAGGCCGAGCAGGTAGGCCAGCAGGCCGACGACCGCGAAGAGCCCCGTCAGGACCAGCACCGTGATGTTGCGGAAGCGGTTGACGAGTCCGAATCCCTCCGTCTGAGTCAGTTCGGTGAGCACGCCCCAGCTGGTTCCCCCGACAGTGCGCAGGGTCCCGACCACCGCCAGCCCTTCCGGGTTCTTGTACTCGACCACGTCGTGCGATTCGGTGTTGAGCCACCGGACGGCGCTTCCGTCCAGCCGGCCGCTCGGCGGCGTCATGTCTCCCGATTTCGAGCTGAGGATCCGCTCGCCGGTGAAGCTGATGAGGTAGGCCGTACCCGGATGTCCGCGGAGCAGCCGCTGCAGTGCCACCCCCGCCGTCCGGAGATCGAGCCGGCCGGCAAAGACGCCGACGGGCCGGCTGCCGGCCGGCTGAATCGGTACCGCGATCACGACGGTCATCGTGTGGCGGGTTGCGTCCCAGGACGGCTTGCCGAGGATCGGTTCGCCCGCCTTGAGCCTGGCGTCCCAGCCTTCGGGCAGTGCCCGGATCTTCGACTGAGCGGGACTGCTGGCCACCGGGCGCCCGCCGGCGTCGAAGACCGCCAGCTCCTGATAGTCCGTGGTCAGCTCCCGCACCGAGTTGAGATAATCGGCCAGCCGGCCGGTCCCCGCGCGCGCCGTCGATCCGCCTGTGGCCGCCAGCCGCTGAAGATTGTTGGTGACTTCATAGGAGTTGGAGAAGATGCGCAGGTCGTACAGCCGTTCCTTGAGCCAGAGGTCCACCTCGTTCGCGGCCGCGGAACTCACGCCGACGAGCTCGGTGGCGATCGTCTGGGTGAGGGCGCGCTTGCCCTGGGAATAGGCGAGCCAGACCGTGGTGACCGAGGGGATGAGCGTGGCGAGGACTGAGAACGCCACGATCTTGCTCCGGACTCGATCGAGCCGGAGCCGCTGCAGACTTCTCGACGCGATGCGCTCCCAGGAACTCACGCGCGACCCCCCTGCCCGGTCGGAGATCCTCCCGGCAGCGAGGGATGATCGTCCCCGGGCGGGAGGCCTTTCAAGTAGTGGTCCCGAGGGGGAAGACCCATGCCACAGCGATGCGGCAGGGAAGGGATGGACCGAATCGACCAGCCGGGGCCCCGAAGGACCCCGGATCGGCGGCATAAGTCGGCTTGGGACAACGTGATGGAGCTGGGGACCGATTCGCCGGGGGTTCCCCGGCGCCCCCCTCGACTCCGGCATGCCCGCACCGGAATCGGCTGGGTCCCATGCATCCTGCGACGGGGGGACCCACGGTCAGAGCGACCGATAGCCGGCGGCCACCCGCCGCCACGACGAGAGCGGGATGTTGCCGCTGCTCCCCGCCTGCACGGGCAGCCGGTAAGTGAGCAGGTCGCCCACCAGCTCATAGCTCCGCCGCTGCTCGGTGCCCTCCCAGTTGGGGTAGGAGGCGAGCGCGATGCGAAAGGTGAGGACGCCGGCCGAGGAATCCACCGCGATCTCACCGACATGCGAGCTCATCCCCAGCACCGCCGCCTGGTACTCCTCGACGGTGCCGCGACGCTTGTCCCCGGACGCGAACCGTGGGCGGTCGCTGCGGAAGATCTGCAGCGAGTAGCGCCCCTCCGCATCCACGATGAGCAGGCCGCGCGGTGCGCGGCCGTACGCCGGGACCCGGACCCCGTCGGGGCGAATGTCGTCCGCCGCCTCGAGGGTCCAGGTGCCGGTCAGCGGGTGCGGCAGAGCAGGCACGGCGGCCGGTGCCTGCGCGACCAGCGACCCCGGCCCCGCCGCAACGGCGAGGAGGAACAGGACGGCATGGGAACGGCGGGATGCAGCGAGGGACATGGCGGGCGGCCTCGAGGTCTGTTGTGGTAACCTGCTGAACTGGTTATCCTCCAACCTAGGTCCCATGGGATAACCTGTCAATCGGGTTACGCGTTCCGCGAGGAGGTCGGCATGCCCGGAGATGCGCCCGTAGACGAAGTCCGGGACGGCTTCAAGTTCCGCTCCGGGCACCTGGCCCTCGACCTGACGGCGACCCTGGCAGGCCGGCTCCGGGACAGCCAGACCGAGCTGCTCGCGGAGCCCGCCGATCTCGGCCGCTGGCTGGTGGCCGCAGGGCTGGCCTCCCGTCGCCCCGACGTCTCGCGGGCGGAGCTGCAGCGGGCCCGCACCCTGCGTGAATCGCTCTATCGCCTTGCGATGGCCAGCGGTCGCCGCGGGCCGCTACCCGCTTCCGACCGAATGGAGCTCAACCGCATCGCCGCCACCGTGGCCGCAGCGCCGCAGCTCCTGCCCGACCGCACGGTCCGGGTGGAAGGCGAGGCCGGTCCGCTGCTCGCCCTGATCGCCCGGCTCGGTGTGGAGTTGCTCGGCGGCGAGCCCGCCGCCCGCATCCGGCAATGCGCCGGCGAACAGTGCGCTATCCTCTTCCTCGACGCCTCTCGCAAGGGCGATCGCCGCTGGTGCTCGATGTCCGCCTGCGGCAACAAGGCCAAGGCCGCCGAGTTCCGCCGCCGCTGTGCAGAGAAGCGCGACTGACCAGACCGCCGGTCCCGCCGGCCTATCATTCGAATCGTGAGGGGTACCTGTATGCACAGCATCCCGGAGACCATGCAGGCCGTGCGCCTGCATCAGCACGGTGGAGCCGATGCGCTTCAGGTGGAGCAGGTGCCGGTCCCGGCGCCCGGCGCCAGCGAGGCGCTGGTGCGGATCGACGCGGCCGGCCTGAACTATGTCGACATCTACAAGCGGGAGGGCCGCTACGCGGTGCAGCTCCCCGCCACTCTGGGTGAAGAAGGGGCCGGGACGGTGGCCACCGTCGGCGGCGGGGTTACCCAGTTCCGTCCCGGGGATCGCGTGGCGTGGGCCAGCTCTCTGGGTGCCTACGCCGAGTACGCTGTGGTGCCGGCCGCGAAGCTGGTCCCGCTGCCAGCAGGGGTGAGCGCCTCACTGGGGGCCGCGGTGATGCTGCAGGGGATCACCGCCCATTACCTCGCAACCTCCACCTTCCCGCTCAAGCCGGGGGATCGGGCGCTGGTGCACGCCGCCGCCGGTGGCACCGGCCTGCTGCTCACCCAGATCGCGAAGCGGCGCGGGGCCGTCGTCATCGCCACGGTGGGTTCGGAGGAGAAGGCGGCACTCGCCCGCTCAGCCGGTGCGGACGAGGTGATCGTCTACACTCGGGAGGATTTCGCCGCCGCGGTCAAGCGGATCACCGGTGGACGGGGAGTGCAGGTCGTCTACGACTCGGTGGGGAAGACCACCTTCCTGCCGGGGCTCGAGGTGCTGGCGCCGCGGGGAACGATGGTTCTCTACGGCCAGTCGAGCGGGGCGGTGCCGCCGGTCGAGCCGCAGCTCTTCAGCCAGAAGGGCTCGCTCTACTTCACCCGCCCCACGATCGGCCACTACACCGCGACGCGCGAGGAGCTGCTGGCGCGCACCGGCGATCTCTTCGCCTGGATCTCGGCGGGCCAACTCACCGTACGGGTGGGTGCCGAGTTTGCGCTGGCGGAGACGCGGGCGGCGCATCGCGCGCTCGAAGGAAGGCAGACCATGGGGAAGGTGCTGCTCCGGGTGCGTACGGACGGCTGATCCCTGGCGGCGTCACTCTGGCTCACCCGAAGAGGAGGTACTGGTGCGATCGTCTGCGGCACTCCTGCTGGTCGTCGCCATGTTGGGGGGATGCGAGCGGGCCGATCGGCCCGCGGATCCCGCGCGGCTCAATCCCGTGGCCCTGCGCTACGTCGAGCTCGCCCTGGGCATGGGAAAGCACGATGCCAACTACGTGGATGCCTTCTACGGACCCGACTCCCTGAAAGCCGCTGCCGAGCGCGCGGCGCTCAGCGTGGACCAGATCCGGAGCGCGGCGGAATCGCTGCTGGCGGTGCTGGGCGACTCGGTGCCGGTCTACGCCGACACGATGGTTCGCTTCCGGCACCGGTACCTCCAGCGACAGCTCGCCTCGGTGGCCGCGCGGGCCCGGATGCTGAGTGGGGAGCGGCTCAGCTTCGACGAGGAGGCCCGCGCTCTGTACGACGCCGACCCACCGCATTTCAGCGACGCACACTTCGACTCGCTCCTCGCGCGACTGGACTCCCTGCTTCCCGGGCCGGGGCCGCTGGCCGAGCGCTCGCAGCGATTCCACAACCTGGTGCTGATTCCCAAGGCGCGGGTGGACACCGTCTTCAAGGTGGCCATCGCGGCCTGCCGGGCCCGCACCCTGGCGCACATGAGCCTGCCCGCGGGTGAGCGCTTCGATCTGGAGTACGTGACCGGTACCCCATGGAGCGCCTACAACTGGTATAAGGGGGATGCCCACAGCCTCATCCAGGTGAACCTCGACTTCCCGATCCCGGTGGACCGGGCGATCGACCTCGCCTGCCACGAGGGATACCCGGGACACCACGTCTACAACGCGAGTCTGGAGCAGGCGCTGGTGCGGGACCGGGGCTGGGTCGAATTCTCGGTGTATCCGCTGTTCAGTCCGCAGTCGCTGATCGCCGAGGGGAGCGCGAACTTCGGGATCGACATGGCATTTCCATCGGCCGAGCGCACCGCCTTCGAGCGCGACTCGCTCTTTCCGCTCGCGGGCCTCGACCCCGCGCTGGCGGAGCGCAATTCGGCGGTGCGGGAAGTGGTGGAGCGGCTCAACTATGCGCGGAATGAGGTGGCGCGCCGCTACCTCGGTGGCGAACTCGACTCCGCCGGCGCGCAGGCGGCGATGCAGCGCTACTGGCTGGTCACGCCGGAAGCCGCCGCAAAGACGCTCCGCTTCATCAACACCTACCGGAGCTACGTGATCAACTACAATCTCGGCCGCGACCTGGTCGCCGACTGGGTCCAGCGCGAGGCGGGGGACTCGACCGCGGCCCGCTGGCGGGCGTTCGCGGCGCTGCTCGCGTCGCCGCGACTGCCGCCGGATCTGCAGTGAGCGGAACGTCGGCGTACCGGTTTGCCGGAGTGAGCGCGGCGCTCTCGCGAGGCCGCACCACCTCTGAGTCGCCGGCAGCGGAGATTCCCGCCGACGAGTGTCGGGCGAGTCGCTGGCGTGTTCGATGCTGGTCGGAACAGCGTCATGAGGATCGCCTCATGACCGGCCGGCCGGGCCGTGAGAAACTTATTCGGTCATTCAGCAGTGCTTCACTCGCCCAGTGCTATGCTGCCTCAAAGCAGCACTGGGAGGGATCATGCGTCGCCTCGGATCCGCGGGATTGTTCACTGCTCTCATGACTTTCGGCGGGGCACTCGCCGGGCAGAACCCGGCGCTGCGGCTCCGGATGCAGCAGGTCCTCGACCCGATGATGAACAACGAAGAGGCCTTCAGGATGCTGGTGCCGCAGGACTGGCGGACGGAAGGCGGAATCGTGTGGCGGCCCGAAATCTCCACCCTCGCCTACCTGCAGCTGCGCTTGAGCGACCCCAGCGGAACCCGGGCCCTCGAATTCTTCCCCACGCTACCCTACACCTGGAACGAGCGGGGCTTCTTCGGTTTCCCGCCGGGCAGCCTGTACCTCGGCAGCTACGTGGTGCAGCCGATGGATCCCGACAACTTCGTGCGCCAGGTACTGCTGCCCGCGGTCCGTGGCCGGGTCTCGCCCACCGTGATCCGCACCGATCCGCTGCCGGAGCTGGCGGCGGCGGTCGCCCCGACGGTGCAGGAGGCGGGCGCACTCAAGCAGGTGTCCGCGGCGCGGACCCGCATCGAGTACCGGGAGGGGACGAGGAGCTACGAAGAGGACATCTACAGCGTGATCGTCTACGCGCAGGTGCCGATGGTGCCGGGCGTGATCTTCTGGGGACCCGAGCGGCTCTTCGGTTTCCGGGCCGAGAAGGGCCAGCTCGACCGGCAGGCGCCGATCCTGGAGACGATCTTCGCCTCGACGCGGGTGAACCGGGGCTGGTTCGGCCGGGTGCTGCAGGTGCGGGAGGCCTGGATCCAGAACCAGATGCAGGCCATCCGCAACGCGGGAGAACTCAGCCGCTACATCGCGCGGACCACCGACGAGATGAGCGACATGCAGCAGCAGGTGTGGGAGAACCGGCGCGCGTCGGAGGACCGGAGCGCGGAGGCGTTCACCCAGTACATCCGCGGGGTCGAGACCTATCACGACCCCTTCGGCAACCAGGATGTGCAGCTTCCCACCGGCTACACTGACGTCTGGATGTCACGCGGCGGAGAGTACATCCTGGCGAACGACCCGAACTTCAATCCCAACGTCTCTGCGAGCGGGACCTGGCAGCGGGTCGATCCGAGTCATCACTGAGCTGGTCGCGGCACCGCCCGACCCGCCGAAGGGCGGGGCGGGGCAGCGTCTTGTTACTCCGCCTTGAGTGCCACCAGCGGGTCCACCCGCGCGGCCCGCCGGGCGGGGATCCAGGAGGCGGCGAGTGCGGTGAGGAGCAGCAGGCCGACGACCAGCAGATAGGTCGGCGCATCCAAGGGCGAGACGTCGTACAGCAGGCTGCGGAGGACCGGCGTCACCGCGAACGCCAGCAGCAGACCCACCCCCAGCCCGAACGCGGCGGGCCGCAGGCCCTGCCGCATCACGAGGGTCTGGACTCGAGCCGGTTCGGCGCCTAACGCGATCCGGAGCCCGATCTCCCGGGTTCGCTCGCCGACCGCCTGAGTGAGGACGCCGTACACCCCGATGAGCGAGAGCAGCAGCGCGAGCCCGGCGAAGAGCCCGAGCAACAGTGCGTAGAACCGCGGCGCCCCTACCGCCCGGCCCAGCCACTCCTCCATGGTGCGAACACTGAAAATCGGCACTTCCGCATCGAGGGCGGCCACCTCGGTTCGTACCTGCTTCGCGAGCGCTTCCGGCGCCACGCTGGACTTGATCACCACGGACATGTAGCCGGTGGGGACCTGGTCGTGCACCAGGTACACCTGGGGTCGCGGAGGCGCCCTGAGCGACAGGTCGCGGGTATCGGCCACGACCCCGACGACCTCGCCGCCGATGCGCCCCCTCCCGAATCCCATGGTGGTGCTGAGGGTGAGGCGGCGTCCCAGCGGGTCGGCGTCGTTCCACAACCGGCGCGCTGCGGTCTCATTGACCAGGATCACCGGCGCGGTGCCTTCGCGATCGGCGGCGGTGAAGCCACGCCCCCGGTCGAGTGAGATCCCCATGGTCTTGAGGTATTCGGGGGTAATCACCCGGACCTGCGGGCTGACGGTACGATCCTGCTCCTCCGACGCGAGCTTTCGCCCGTCGAGTTCGTTCACCGAGATCTGGAATCCGAAGTTCGAGAGCGGCAAGCCGAAGACCGCCCCGGCCGACTGTACTCCGGGCAGCGCGCGGATGCGATCGATCAGCCCCGCGTAGAACTGGGCGCTGCGCTCCGGGGTGTACTGGTCGGGAAGCGAAACCTGAAAGGTGAGCACTCCGCGTGGATCGAAGCCGGTCTCCACGTTACGAAGCCGGGCGAAGCTCTTGAGCAGCAGTCCTGCTCCGATCACCAGGACGACGGCGAGCGCGACCTCCGCCGCGACCAGGATGGAACGCGAGCGACGTCCGCCACGGCTGCCGACGGCGGCACCGCCATCCCGCAGCCCCTGCTGCAGGTCGAGGCGACGCCCGCTGCGGAGCGCCGGCAGCAGTCCGAAGAGGAGGCCGGTGAACAGCCCTTCCGCCAGGGCGAACCCGAAGACGGTGCGGTCGACCGGCACGTCCTTGAGGCCGGCGATGGGCGGTGCCATTGCCACGATGACGTCGGTGCCCAGGGTTGCGATGGCCAGCCCGAGCAGCGTACCGGCCAATCCGAGGCAGATGCTCTCCGCCAGCACCAGCGAGGCGAGTCGCCCGGCGGAGGCGCCGAGCGCCGCCCGGACGGCTACCTCCCGGGCGCGGCCCGTGCCGCGGGCGAGCAGCAGGTTGGCCACGTTGACCGAGGCGATGAGCAGCACGACCCCCACGGCGGCGAGCAGTAGAAGCAGCGCGCCCCGTGCGGGGCCCACCAGGGAATCGTGCAGGGTGGTCAATCGCACCGTCTGGCCCGGATTGCTCTGCGGATACTCCTTCCCGATCCGCTCGGCGATCGCCGCCATCTCGCGTCCGGCATCGGTCAGGCCGGCGCCCGGTGCGAGCCGCGCATAGACGTCGAGATAGTGCGCCCCGCGCTGGGTGGCGAGCTCGTCGGCGCTGAAGCCGAGCGGGAGCCAGAGGTCGGATCCACCGGGGAAATCGAAACCGGCAGGCATGATCCCGGTCACCAGCCGGCTCGTCCCGTCGAGGCGGATGCGGCTGCCGACGGTGGCGGGATTGGCGCCGAACCGGGTACGCCAGAGCCGTTCGCTGATCACGACCGCATCGGTCTGGCCGGGCACCGCCTCGTCCTCGGTGAAGCCACGGCCGGCAGCCGGTGAAACTCCCATCACCCGGAAGAACCCCGGTGTCACTCTGGCCCCCGGGACCTGTTCGGCGGGGCCGTCGGCGCTGAGCGCCCAGGAGTTCTGGTCCACCGCAGCCATCTCGGTGAACGAGTGGGCGTCGCGCCGCCAGTCGGCGAAGTCCGGCGGTGAGGCCGATCCGCTCATCTTCCGGGTTTCAGGAGAGACCTGGACCAGCCGGTCCGCATCGGGATAGGGGAGCGGGCGGATCAGCGCCGCGTTGACGACACTGAAGATCGCGACGTTGGCGCCGATGCCCAGGCCCAGGGTGAGGATGGCCACCACCGCGAACCCCGGGCTTTGGCGGAGACTCCTGAGTGCATGCACGAGATCGGTGAGGAACGCATCCATGGGACTGGTCTCCGGCGAGGGACGAGGGGTTACGGCGGCGGATGCGCGGTGCCAGGGTGATGAGGTCGGGGCAGGGGGTCGGCCGCACCCTCACAAAGGAAAGTGTCGTGCCAGCCGCCGCCTTCGACAAATCCTTGCCTCGCAGAGGATTGGGCCGTGTTCCAACCTGTGCACTGTCCCGTGGTGGGATTGGGCGTCCCGGAAGCGGACGCGGGAGAGCTGCGAACGAAGGCGCGGATGCGCGGGCGAATCAGGGGCGCATCTGACGCGGCAGGATCCTTATTCGATGGTGGGGCGTGGCAGGTTCAGGGCTGCGGCACGCGCGGGCCGGCTGCCCGGCAGGTCAGAGAAAGCTCACCCACCACCCGCGATGGTCGCGCTTGATGCCGGCGTACCAGCGGCAGAGCGGATACATCGCCACCACGACCACGAGCCAGGCAACGTAGACCGCCGGCAGTCCGAAGCCCCATCCCGGGGGCTGGGTGAAGGGGAACCGATCCAGGCTCGGCGATTCGAACAGCCAGTGCGCCTTGCCCAGCCGCACGAAGCAGACGGCCACGGCGAGCAGGTGGATCAGCGGAAGATGAACCAGGAAGTAGAACAGCGGCACCTGGCCGAACAGCCACGCCGGCCTGGTGAGTCGCGGGCGCTTGTCGTCGAGGAGGGCGAGGAGCAGCAGCGCCGGTCCCAGCGTCATCAGCAGGAAGAGCAGGGAGGGCGGGTACTTGGTGGTGTTGAGGAAGGAAAGGATCGTGTGCCCGGGTGCCGGCTGCGCAGTCCAGCGCGAGGGATCGCCGTAGATATTGATCGTCCGGAGGACGAGAAAGGCCGCCGCCAGTGCCGTGCCCAGCCCTGCGAGCAGCCGCCGGCGCCGCCCGGGAGCCCACTCGTACACCGTGGCGAGCCCGTACCCCACCATCGTCACGCCGATCCAGGGGATGATCGGATAGGCGATCACGACCATGAACCTCGTTCCGGCGAACACCACGCCCGGTGTATGGAGCCAGGTCCATACCGGGGCGAAGGGGCCGAACAGCGTCGCGGGAATCGAATCCAGCAGGTCATGGCCCAGGATCATCAGGGCGCCGACGACGGCAACGGTTTTCGGGGTGAATCGCACCACCGTCCCCAGCGCGATCATCGCCCAGCCAAGGGCCCAGAGCACCGTGAGAAACGTCACCCGGTAATCGAAGTTGAACTGGAAGCCGAGGCATCGCACCACCACCACCTCGAGGAGCATCAGCCACAACCCGCGGGTGACCAGGTGCTTCGACAGTTGGGCGGTCGTGCGATGGCGGCGTGAAAGCCCGGCGCCCAGTCCAGTGAGGAGGAAGAAGGTGGGCGCGCAGAGATGGGTGATCCACCGGGTGAAGAAGAGGGGCGCCGTGGTGGTGGCGGGGTCGGTGGGATTGAGCGCGATCTGTCCGAAGAAGTCACGCACGTGATCCAGCGCCATCAGGATCATCACGATGCCGCGCAGCACGTCGATCGACTCCAACCGGGCGGTACGCTCCCCGCGGATACTGGTGGGCGCCAGGGGCTCGATGGCGCTCACGGCATCCGGCCCAGCGCCGCCTCGAGCTGCTCACGGCAGCCTCGCGCGAGCTTCAGGTGAGTGCCGTCCCTCAGGACGACCACGTAGTCTCCACGGAAATGCGGCTGCAGTTCCTTGATGCGCGTGAGCCGCACGATGGTGGATCGATGAATCCGCACGAACTCCCCGGGGTCGAGCTGGCCCTCCAGCTCCTTCATGGTGCCGCGCAGCAGGTGCCAGGTTGTTCCCGCGTGCACCCGCAGGTAGTCGCCTCGCGCCTCGATCCAGTCCACGTCGGCCACCGGGACGATCAGCGCCCGGCCGTCGGAGCGGATCACCAGCCGCTCCAGCCAGCGGCCCGGCGACGGCCGGCGCATTCCCGAGAGCAGATCAACCAGCGGTCCCGCGAGCGCGCCGAGCTGTCCCTGGCGCACCCGTGTCTTGGCTCGGGCCAGCGCCTTGTGAAACCGGGCATCGTCGAATGGCTTGAGGAGGTAGTCCACCGCGTGGAGGTCGAACGCCCGGAGTGCGTGCTGGTCGTACGCCGTCACGAACACCACGACCGGCAGCTCGGCCTCGTCGAGCTGGCTGAGCACGGTCAGGCCATCCATGCCCGGCATCTGGATATCGAGGAACACCAGCTCCGGCCGGTCGCGACGGATCCGGTCCAGCGTCGTCCGGCCGTCGCCGCACTCACCGACGACCTCGATGTCCGGGTCGTCGGCGAGCAACAGGCGGAGGGCG
Source organism: uncultured Gemmatimonadales bacterium (assembly GCA_963825065.1). Lineage (GTDB taxonomy): Bacteria > Gemmatimonadota > Gemmatimonadetes > Gemmatimonadales > GWC2-71-9 > JADJOM01. The sequence continues at coordinate 26,218 of CAWGRU010000017.1, read as the reverse complement.
CCCCGCGCCGCCTGTTCATCGTCGACGATCAGGGTGGGAATCGTTGTCGTCATGGGTGCCGGCCCCGGCCATTGCCCTGCCGATAGGGGAGCGCGATACGGACCTCGTGTCCTCGCGGATGCACCGGAAGGAACTCGAGCTGACCTTCCTCGCCATACAGCCGTGTCAGCCGCGCCCGGGTATTCGCGAGCCCGATGCCCTCGGTCGGGCGGTTGCCCGCCGGCGGCATGGTGGCCGCACCGTCGTCACGCACCACCAGGCAGAGATAGGTGCCGGCCCGTCCCGCCTCGACCCGAACCAGGCAGGCGCCCGGCGTCGGCGTGATGCCGTGGCGGATCGCGTTCTCGATGAGCGGCTGCAGCAGCAGATGAGGCACGCTGGCCTCCAGCACCTCCGGGTCGGCGTCGATCTCGACCTGGAGCCGGTCGCGAAAGCGGATCTGCTCGATCTCCAGATAGTTGCGGGCGAACTCCAGCTCCTGACGGAGCGGGACCTCCTGCTGGCTCGCGCGATCGAGCACCCGGCGGAGCAGGTCGCCTAGCCCGGTGACCACCCGGATCGCGGTGTCCCGGTCACCGGTGCGGACGAGGGCGCCAACCGTGTGCAGAGCGTTGAAGAGAAAGTGCGGCTGGAGCTGCATCTGCAGCGCCTGCAGCTCCGCACGGGCGAGCTGAGTCTCGAGCTGGGAGGCGCTGAGTTCCCGCGCCCGCAGCCGGCGCTGGTGATCGACCACGACGCTCACGCTGAGAATGGCGCAGTAGAGCATCGTGTCCGCCAGCGCCCAGCTCACGACAAGTGCCATGGCGCGATCCCAGATCGGGCGCGGCGTGGGGGGCGGAGGGAGGAGCGGCAGCGCGTAGTACGCATAGCCGATGTTGAGGACCAGCACGAACACCAGGCTGGCGACCAGATGCACTGCGAGGCTGAGCGGCCACTTTCTGCGCTCGAAGGGGAATCGCCGGCCCAGCCAGTGGATGCCCGGGGTGGCCAGGGCACAGGCGTAGGCGAGCGGCATCTGGGTGATCAGCGAGGTGAGCCAGGGGAGCGCCGTGCCCCGGGAGAGCGAGTAGCTCGCATGCTGCTGCGCCGCGCTGATGAGGCCGTAGACCGTCCACACGCCCATCACCACGGCCCAGCCCGGCACCTTGCGCATCCCGGGGGTCGGAGTCGATGTCGATTCCATCACCCGGTAATCTGCCGCCTCGGCCGCGGGGCGGGAAGGATTGCGACGCGGCGTCGGAAAGGCCGTCATCGGGAGGTCGTTTCTGCCGCGGGCGATTCCCCCGGGCCGACGATCAGCGCGATCGGCAGGCCGACCATGAGCGCATGCTGTACCGTATTCATCGCGAAAACCCATGAGAGGAATGGCGCCGGACGCGCATGGCTGAGCGGCAGGACGACCAGGTCCATCCACCACCAGACGAACACGCCATAGCCGAGACCGAATACCACCCGGCCACGCAGGGAGGCGACCATCCGCTGAAGCGGAGTCAGCGCCCTGACGATGAACAGGAAGGTCACCACCCAGATGAGGGCGATGAAGCCATGCAGGACGGCGCCGAGCACCGCCATACCCGGACCGCCCTCATAGGCCGCTCGGCCGAGCAGGCCCGAAGCGATGGACTGCAGCAGGTGCCGGGTCGTGATCCGCTGGCGGATGACGACCCACAGCACGAATACGTACAGAAAGTCCAGCAGGGCGACCGTCGCGGCGGCCACGGTGACACGTGCGATCACCCCGCGGGTAGGGGCGATGGCGACTCGGCGCATGGGGGAGCAGCCTGTGGTGAGGATCGCCAGACACTACGCCGGCGGTGCGGCCCGACCAAGCACTCCGCGCTCAAGTGCAGGCGCGGCGCGGCGAACGGCGGCGTGGCGGATCGGAGGCACCGGTCCGCCACGCAACGCTTCATACCGGCGCGAGGGGCGCGTTCGGTCCCCGCTCCCCCCGCGGTACGTCAGCTCTCCTAGAAGCTGATCTCCATCCCGACCCGGATCCGGCGCGGCAGGTCCAGGAAGTTTGCGATGCTGCCGCGAATCGTGTCATACCGGGCCCGGCTCGCGCGGCGCTGCTCCGCCACCGTGTAGACTCCGTCGCCGTTGCCGAAGCGCTGCTCCGCCCGGCGGATCGAGACACAGTTGACCGGCCCCGACGCCCCGCTGGTGGCCGACGTCCAGCTGTCGCAGTTGACCGCGGACAGGTCGACCGAGGCGTTGGCGCCGTACACCCCGGCGTTCTTGAGGGCTTCCGCGGCGGTGTTGGAGCTGTCGTTGCCGAAGAAGTTCGCGAAGTCGACCGGGTTGGAGGTGGTGCCGGTGGCGGCGAAGACGTTCAGGGTGTTCCGGAAGTTGAACAGGTTCCGGAAGTCGCCGTAGACCGTCAGGTCGAGCCCGCCCAGCGCAAAGCCGCGGGTGACCTTGAGGTCGAACTGCTTGTACGCCGGGAGCCGGGTGGTGAGCAGGTCCTGCGACCCGGTCACCGGGCTGGCGCACACCCCGCCGGAGATCACCGCGGCGTTGAGCGAGGCCTGGTCCCCGGCCGGGCAGGCGGTGTAGGGCGTGCCGCTGGAGTAGCGGAAGGTCGCCGTCAACCCGGTGTTCTGCAGGATGGTGCCGATCGTGCTCCCCTTGTGCCAGTCGTTCGGGAAGTTGATTGCCGCCGCCCCGGCCAGGTTGTGCGGCCGGCTGTCGGTGGTGTTGAGCACCGACTGCGGCGCAGTGTTCTGGATGCCGCTGGCCGACGGCAGCTGGGCGAAGTACGACACCGTCGAGGCCGGGTTGGTGCCGGTGCTCTTGGCATTCTGGTAGGTATAGGCCAGCGTGCCATTGAACAGCGACCCGATGCGCCGATCGACGCGGACGTCGATGCCCCGGACGGTGCCGAAGTCCGCGTTGGTATAGAAGAAGATCTCCTGCGGCACTCCGTCGAAGCCGACCAGGTTCTTGAACTGCCGGGCGGAGACGTCGGAGAGCTTGTTCTTGTTGTACAGCGCCAGGTCGAGGACCATGTCCTCGCTGAAGGCGTGCCGGATGCCGAACTCGAAGGTCACCGTCTTGGCGAAGTCGAGGTCGGTGCCGTAGAGCTGGTTGCCGTTGGTGAACTTGATGTCGGTATTGATGCCGGCGTAGACCAGCGAGAAGTCCGGCGCCTGGACCTGGTGCGCGTAGGAGAGCCGGAAGTTGGTCTTCTCGGTCACCGGGAACGACACCTGCACGTGCGGGCTCAGGTAGTTGTGGCTCTTGTCCCGCTTGTAGAACGCGGCGCCCGGGTTCGACCGCCCCGTGTAGGGGAACTGGTAGCCGGAGTCCGGATTGAACGGGTGCGAGGCCTTCGAGTCGTAGTAGTCGTAGCGCAGGCCGCCCACCACCACCACGTCCCCGAGGTCGAGGGTGTTCTCCGCGAACAGGTCGTAGCGGATCGGGCTCTCGATGTACGCGTCGCAGAAGCAGGTCAGGTTCTGGTCGGCGGGCGTCCGGTTGTAATGGACGATCTTGTACCTGGTGTACTCGCCGCCGAACTTCATACGATTGTAGCGGTCGATCTGCCAGTCGAGGTTCGCCTTGCCGATGTAACGCCGCTCGCGCGACAGCCGGAGATTCGAGACGTCGCCGATCGCGCTACCGCTCGACAGCTTGTAGAAGCCGTTGGAGTTCTTGACCCCGTACGGATTCAGGAAGTAGGCCGTGTTCTCGGAATAGACTCCGGTCGGATCGACGGGAGAGGCCGGGCCGGTACCGTCCCGGAAATCGTTGATGATCTTCCGGGTGATCGGGAAGTTGTTGAAGTCCCAGGCGAAATCGAGCGGCTTGACCAGGAAGCCGCCGAAGACGCCGCGGGTATCGAGCTCACCCTGGCTGGTCAGGTTGCCCTGCTGGGTCCGGTCTTCCTGATAGGAGAGGTAGGTCTCCAGGGTCAGCGCCCGCTCCGACGACTTGGAGAGGTTCTGCGACCAGTTCAGGATGTATACCTGACTGCGCAGCTGCTGCGCCGTGTTGAGCTGGGGGGCCAGGACAAACGCGTTCGTGGTGTTGCTGCCACCGCCACCGGCCGCACCGCTGAGGGAGAGCCGGCTCTGGTTCTGGCTCACGATGCCGCTCACGCTGACGCGCGACCCGGTGCCGAAGCTGTAGGTCAGCTTGGCGCTCCCTTCGAGGGTACCCCGTGGCGTGTAAGGAGTGCGCACCCCAGTGCAATCGAGCCCGTAATTGCCGCGAATATCCCTGATCGCCGCCGCGCCGGCGCCGTTGAGGCCGGCCGCGCCGGCGCTCCTGAAGGCGCTGCACTCGCCCTTGCCGATGGCGAAGCGCGGGATGTCGACGTTCGACGCGTTGCCGTTCGCATCCACCACCCGCACGGTGGTATCCACGCCCGCCACCACGAATTCCGGGGTCTTCTGGGCGTCGAAGCCGTTGTCGAAGCCGCGCCGGCCCTCGAGCGCAGCCGAGAACGCGAAGGTCAGCGCCTTGGCGATCGGACCGCCGATGCTGGCCTCGATCCGGTTGAAGCCCGGGCCGTGGTTGACGCCGAAGGGCGCGTCGGTCTCCCAGGACGCGGAGCCGGCCCACTTCGAGCCGCCCGACCGGGTCTGGATGTTGATGATGCCCGACTGGGCGTTGCCGAACTCGGCCGAGGAGGCGCCGGTGGTCACCGAGGCCTCTTCAAAGGCGTTGGTGCCGACGCTGATGTTGCTGCGGGCGACGGCAATCCCGCCGGTTCGCGACATTGAGGCGGTGCCGCGGTTGCCACCCGAGACCGGCACGCCGTCGATGTAGGTCGCCGCTTCGTCGGTGCGGCCGCCGCGGATGTTCAGGTTGCCGCCGCGGGGATCGGCCACGACGCCCGGCTGCAGCGCCAGCACGTTGGCGATCCGGTCGACCGGCAGCTTGTCCACGAAGTCGCCGTTCAGCCGCTGCTTGGTGGTCACCTCGTCACGCGGCACCAGCACGTTCTGCGCGCCGACCACCTCGATTTCGCCGATGTCCACCGCCTGCTGCTCCAGCGCAAAGTCCTGGGTGATCGTCTGACCGGCCAGGACCCGCAGCGCCATCACCCGGACCGGCTTGTACCCGACGAACTGGGCCAGGAGACTCACCTGGCCCGGCACGACGTTGTTGAAGAAGTAGTAGCCGCGACCGTCCGCGACGGCCGTGGCGGCCGTGCCTTCGATGCGGACCTGGGCACCGGGAATCGGTGCGCCCGCCTGATCCCTGACCCGACCTTCGAGCTTACCAGTCGACTGCGCGTGGAGCGTGCCCGCTCCCACGAGCAGCGCGATGGCCGCGAACGCGGCGCATCGCGTGAGACGGGCGAAGACACCGACACCGCTTTCTTTCATGGAGACGTCCTCCGATGGCGTGATACAGAGCTGCCAACGACACCAGTGCTGCAACCGCGCCGACTGATGCGGCGCACGCGGGTCTCAACCAGCGCTCTCCTGCTCGCACGATCCCACCACCCCGGGACTCCCGGGCTGGCCGCTCGAGGACCGCCTCGGCTGCGGCCGGTCGTCGGCATGGGGGTGTAGGGGCGGAGGGCCCGCGGAGGTACTGCGCCAGCATAGGAGCCGGCATCGGCTCGACCAAGCGATTTGCGACGAACGGCCCTCTGGGCACGATGGACTGCTGTTCCCGGTGGTTCGGCGTCGTTCGCCGGCGCCTGGCAGGGGGTGGCCTACAGCCGTCTCACAGCGACGCGTCGGTGCGGGGGGCGGGTGACCATGGGCGGCGGCGGGGGACCAGACGCGGGACGTTACGACAGTATTCGCGGTACGGCTCCCCGAAGCGGCGCGCCAGCTGTGGCTCTTCGAACAGCGGGATCAACAGCGCATTGAGGGAGATGAAGACGAGCGCCCAGGCGAGATGCGCGGGGGATTGCAGGATGGCGGTCTCTCCAAGCAGCACGAGTGCCACCCCGGTGATCATCGGGTTGCGCACGTAGCGGTAGAGTCCCGTCACGACCAGCTCCCGGGGTGGATCCCAGGGAGCCAGGGTATCGCGGCCATCCGTCGCGAACCGCCGGAGCGATCCGACGAACCAGGCCAGGCCTGTGCCGAGCAGGATGACCCCGGCGAGCTGCATGAGGCGAAGGGGCCAGCTGCCGGCCACCGCGACGGCGGACCCACGGCGCCACGCCAGCCAGCCGGGCACCACCACGGTGACTACGAAGGGAAGGGCCAGGACCGCACGGAGGTGCGCAGGGAATCGCGGACGCACTGGCGGAGGCTATCGGGTCCGGATGCTGTCGACGATCACGTGAGGATGGGACACGCAGGTACTGACGATGTCGGGTCCGCGCGGTACGCGAGCAGGGGCCAGCTGGCGGAGGCGCATGGGGAAGCCGGGGTCGAGGGCGAGTCGGCGGTGCGCTACTGGCGCGCCGCAGAAAAGGTCCCTGCGGATTGCGGGCCGACGATGGTCGACCACTCCCAGCGGCCCGAGTAGCCGTTGCCATCGACGACCGCGAACAGCAGCACGTTGTGATCGGCGTTGGTCGGATTGAGCTGGATCAGCAGCGTGTCGCCATTCCGCCTGCCGACCAGTTCCCCGGAGCCGACCTGAGGGCCCACCGTCACGGTAGTGTCGGTTCCGGGGAGCCAGCCGATGCTCCAGGTGCCGCTCAGCGTGGAATCACCGGAGAAGGTGAATTCGATCTGGCCGGCCAGGAGCGGGGCTCCGCCAGCGCTCCGCGCCGTGTAGTGGAGCGTGCCGCTGCGCAGCAGGGAGACGTCGGCCGGATCGCCGGAACAGGCGACGAGCAGGGAGAGGGCAAGAGCCAGAGCGCGCATGATCGAAACTCGCGAGCGGAGGACGTGAGACGATTACCGGAAACCCCGGCGGCTGCAGAAGAGACTCGCGCAACCCGGTGCGGGTCATACCCCCGTGTGATGCCGTGCCGTGATGCGGAAGATGCACCCAATAACCCGCGTTTGACATCCGCCGCTTCAAGTGCCTTGCGACGAACTGCTGCCGGAGCGCGATGAACTGACGCCACCGTGCGATCCTGGTGCCGGGCGACCGCGGCCTGGACCCGGAACGGCTGAGTGATCGCACTGGCACACCGGTCCGCGATTCGGGGACGGTGTCTCTTTTCTCCGTTCTCGTTCGTCGAGGTGATGGTAGAAGGGTGCAATCACCAAGCAGTGCGAGCGTCGATGTTCACCTTCAACCTACTCTCGGGTCATCCATCATGTCCTGGTTCATATCCTCCTGGAGAGGGCTCGCGATCGTCGCCCTCGGCGCCGCCTCCGCGGGGCGCACCGCGACAGCCATTCGCGACGACCGAGCAGGAGTGCCGACCGCGCAAGGAGCCAAAGCAGTGGCGATCCTGGCCGGAGGCTGTTTCTGGGGGGTCGAAGCCGTGTACCGGCATGTGAAGGGCGTGAAGTCGGTGAAGTCGGGGTTCGCCACAGGGACGTCGAGCGATGGGCCGCGGATGAAGCCGGCCCCTTCGGGTCACGTCGAGGCCGTCCGGATCGAGTACGATCCGGCGCAGGTGAGCTACGCCGACCTCCTCCGGATCTTCTTCTCGGTCGCCCATGATCCCACGCAACTCAACCGACAGGGTCCTGACGTCGGCCCCGAGTACCGGTCGGCCATCTTCGTGGCGGATTCCGTCCAGCTCGCCCTGGCGACGGGCTTCGTGGATTCGCTGCAGACTGCCGGCGCCTTTGCCCGGCCGATCGTGACGGAGGTCCTGCCGCTCGGCTCCTTCCGTGAAGCGGAGGAGTACCACCAGAACTACGTGGCTCGGCACCCGAACGAGCCGTACGTGGTGGTGAACGATGCCCCGAAGCTGGCCGCGTTGCGCCGCCTCTTCCCGGAGTTCTATCGACCGGCGTCGTGAGGCCGCGCGCCGGGGGAGTGGCAGGAGTGCCACGAGGGACCTACCCGGCAGTCGTGATGGCCAGCCTCCCCGGCGGCCACACGATACTCCCGAGTCGATCCCTCGAGCCCCTTCGCTTCGCTTCGGCCGCCGTTCCGCGTTCCGCGGCTCGGCCCGTGCTACAATCCTCCTCCGAAAGTCTGGCGGACGCCGGCCCGCCGACAGGCGGGACAGCAGCCGGCCTGGAGTCCTGTCCGCAATGGATAGAGCACGAAACCAGGGCGGACTTCATTAATGTCGGAATGTGGCCACGCAAGGACAATCCATCGAACGGATGAAACTGGATCCAGTGGAAGGATCCGGTTTGCCCAATGCGTCCGCGCCGCTACTCCGCAGCCTGGGGAGAGAGGAAGGAGCCTGCCGCAGTCGCGCCCCCCTCGATCTCGAACACGGAGCCGCGCAGCACCTCGAGCGTTTCGACTCCGTTCGGGGCGAAGAGCTCAACCGTGCTCACGTCGCCCGTTCCGTGGCGGCCGCTGTAGATGCCGCCCTCCGTCCACCAGGATATCCCACCTACTACGCAGTTCGGCTTCATTCGGAACAGCTGCACCCGCGGACTGCTCATGAGATCTTCTCGCCAGTTCGGGGCGGCCCCGGGACCGCCGGTAGTGCATCTATGTACTGCACCGGTCAGGACTGACCGGAGAGCATCCCTGCCTCTTGTGAATCATAGGGAAACGGCAGGTGACATGAAATCGCTCGATGGGGTGGATTCGGGACTCGCTCGGAGGGAGTACGCGCATGCCACGGGCGGGACCGGAGAGGGCCGGCAGGAAAGAGAGGCGGCCTCACGGCCGCCTCTCTGGTCCTGATTGCCGCCTTACCTAGTTCATCGCGAGCGGACCGTCGCCAGCGACGATCGCGAATTCCGCCCGGCGGTTCTGCGACCAGGCCGCCTCGTTGTTGCCCGAGTCGATCGGGGACTTCTCCCCGCCCGACACCTCGTCGAGGCGGGCGACGTCGATGCCCTTCTCGATGAGGTACTTTCTTACCGCCGCGGCCCGGCGCTTACCGAGCGCCTGGTTGTACTGATCCGACCCGCGCTCATCGGTGGCGCCGGTGATCTGGAGCCGCACCGTGGGGTTCGCGGTGAGGATGGCCACCTTGCGGTCGAGCGCGGCGCGATCGTCATCGGTGATCTTCGACTGGGCGACCGCGAAGTGCACCATGACTCCCAGCTCCGTCCGGAGCGCGGTGTTCTGCTCGGCGATGAGAGCGGCCGCGTCGCGGGCCGCCGTCTCGGCCGCCACCCGGGCCTGCTCGACCGAGTCGGCATGGGCGCGCATGGCGAGTTCCGCCTGGCGGGCCTGGGCGAGGGAGTCGGCGGTCGCCTGGGTCACGGCATCGAGCGAATCCTGCACATGCTTGTGCATGGCGATTTCGGCCGCGGTCGGCTGCGGCGGAGGCGTCGGTGCCGGGGGGCTGCTGTGGCAGGCGCCGGTCAGGGCGATACTGGCGATGCTGATCAGAAATGCGGTGCTGCGCATGATGACTCCTGTGCTGCGTTAGGAAAGCAGACGTTCCTCCGTCAGTGGGGCGAGATTGCCGCACCCGACGATCGTCTCGGGATTCGCCGTCGAGGCGTGCACGACGACGAAATAACTGCCGGTCACCGGCGTCCGAACCGGGACCGTCGCGGCTGCCTTCGCGTGATCGTCGGAACCGACCTTGACCGGCCCGTCAGCATCGCTGGGTCCGAAGAATCCATCGTCGGGGCCGCACGGTCTCACCTGCGCTTCCCACGGATGGACCGCCCTGGCCCCGACCACTACCTCCGGGAGAGCCTGTTGAGCGCCGCGGTCACGAAGACCATCAGCAGCAGCGCGCCTACCGTCCAGGTCCACATCGCTACCTCGCGGTTCCCGAGCGCACCGCCCGGAGTATGAGCAGCAGCACCACCGCGCCGATGAAGGCCACGAAGATGACCCCGGCGAGCCCGCCAAAGGGGGTCGCGATATTCAGCCGTGCGAACAGCCATCCGCCGAGCACCGCGCCGACGATGCCGACGACGATGTCACCGAGGAGGCCGTAGCCCACGCCGCCGATGGCGAAGCTCGCCAGCAGGCCGGCGACCAGGCCGACGATGAGCCAGGTGAGGAGGTCCATCAGTTGGCCGGCTTCCGGCTGATCGCGGCCGTTTCGGCGTCGCGCTTCAGCATGTCGGCCGCTTCCCTCGCGAGGCGCTGCTCTTCGGCGGCCGCGGCGGTCTTCGCCGCGTCTTTCGCCGTGTCGGGGAACTTCTCGGCCGCGCTCCTCGCCTGGTCGGCGAGAGAGCTGTACAGATCGTGGTCCGTCATCTGTGTGCCTTTCCGTTGAATTGCAGCCCCCCGCATCCCGCGGAGGTCACGACTTCTGCTTCGCCCCGGCCACGATGAGCGCCAGGCCGACTGCCAGAGCGGCGCCACCGACCCAGGGGGGAATCGACTGTTGTTCGTCGGCCGTGACCTTGACGTCGCCGACCTTGAGTACGTCGCGGCGGGTAGTGAAGGTCCCGCCCCGCAGCAGCAGGAAGATGCCGAGGCCGAAGACCAGGATTCCACCGATGAGATACGGACGCATGTGAAGCTCCCTTGAAAGCGTTAATGCCAACTGCGCCGACTGGTGCCCTAACGCAGATGGTCGACCGACCACCCCGGCACGCCGCCATCTATGATCTGCCGCCCCAGACCGGAGCATCGCAGATCGGCCTCCCGCCCGGTCGGATACCGCTCTTCCCCGCTGAAGTACTGCCTCCGACCCTTGCGGCGAATCTCGAGGTCCACCGTCCAGCGGCGGGACTCGTGCAGCTGATAGGGCCGCGCCTCGATGTGGAATCCCTTGTACCGGATCACGGACGGTCCCATCGCTCAGCCCACCCTGTTCAGCGACACTGCCAGACGATCCAGCCGTCGCTCGGCATCGGAGAGATCTCCCTCGGCCGCCTTCGAGGCACGGATCGCCCGGCGCAGCATCTCGCCGGCGGTTCGAACACCTTCCTGCGCCTGGCGGAGCTCCAGCTCACGCTGGGTCACCGAGGCCACGGCTCGCTCCTGCTCCGACACCAGAGTCCGGTCGGGCATCATGCAGTCCCCAGGAGGAGGCGCGTCATCTCGACGCAACCTCGAGCGGGCTGGTCAGCGTGATGAGAACCGGCGTCCCCGCGCTCACCACCACGTCTCGACTGGCGGTCTGAATCGCGACCACGGTGCCTCCCGCGGCGCCGACGGCTCCGCCGATGATGGCTCCCTTGGTATTCCCGCCGATGACCCTGCCGGCGACCGCGCCGATGGCGGTCCCGGCCGCGACCTTCTCCACTTCACCGGCGGTGACGCCCCGCCCCTTCAGATCGTGGGCGACCGAGGTGACCTCGGCGGCGATCGGATACTGCCGGCCACGCACCGTCACGCCCGTCACGGCGAGGGTGAGCGTGCCGTCCGCCTGGCTCCTGTTCCGAGCCGGCGTGATCGAGGTGACCGTCAGCTCCACCGTGGACCCGGCGGGGATCACTACCCGGCCCGAGGCATCGGTGACATCGGCGTCGACGGTCGTAATCACGGTTTCACCCGGCTTGGTGCTGCGCGAGGTGATGGTCGAGCGGGTGGTAGCGTCGATCGTCGCCCCGGAGGCGAGCGACCGGGTGCTCGGGCTCGAAGGCACGCCCCGGTAATCCATGGTCACGCCACCGGCGACATCCTGCTTGTTCTGGCCACAGGCGAAAAGCCCCATGACGGCGAGTCCGGCGAAGATCGGGCGAGTCATCTGTATCGTTTCTGCTCGAGTACCGGCGAGCCTCCGCCGGGTCAAATCGGCCAATCGCGGTCTAGCGTCCGAAGACCGGTCCCCGGAATCCCCACGGGTCACCGTCGTCGTTCAGACCCGGATGGCTGCCTCGCGGGGTTACATCCTGCAGGGATGAAGGAGGGAAGCAGGCGCCGGACCTCAGCGGAGTCCCGGCGCCGGACACCGGCCGCGATGCGGGCACGGACCTCTGTACCTGCGTCACCAGCGTCGTCCGGCATTCCGAGGGGTTCCAGGTCGGAGCCAGTTCGCTGCGCCGCACGTCGATGATGTATCTCATCGATCACCGGCCGGTCCGCGCCGGTATCCCAGCGCGCGGACGACGAGTCGTTCCGAACCTCCGCTCGCCGGGACGAATTCAGGCGTCGTTTCGGTGAACCAGAGCACCGCCTTCTCCACCACCAGCCGCTCATCGGCCCGGATCACCGCCCGGATCGGTGCCTTCCAGTCCCGTGGATTGCGCACCCGGTCAAAGGCGCCCGCCAGCTGTTCCAGGCGAAAGCCCGTCATCCGCTCCGGATCGTACGCTACCGATGCCGTCATGTGCTCCTCATCCACATCGAGAGTCCCCGGACCTGATGCATCGAGACACAAGACTACCCGCAGCGAGGGGGAGAACCTATCCATCGCTTGAGCGATTTTGGAGCGAGTTTGGAAGGATGAGGTGACAATGCTGTACTGCGAGCCGGCTGCGGCCGGGAAAGGGCAGGAGGACAGACCGACGGGTGTGCCCCCCTTGGGTCGAGCGGGTGGGTGCAGCGCAGGCCAGTAATGTTATGCAGGGGGCCCTGAGCGACAATCGCTCCAATGGCTGATCCTGGAGCGAGCGTGAAGCGTCTAGCGGTGGGCCGCCGGCCGCGGGGAGGCGGGTACGAGGGTCAACCTGGAGGTCGACTCCCGATGCGAATAGGCCGCGACCTCGAGCCGGCTGTTGAGCGCCAGCTTCGCGAGGACGTTGTGGACGTGGTTCTTCACGGTATGCACCGCGATCTCCAGCCGGGCCGCGATTTCCTTGTTGCTCGAACCCTCGACGATGAGATCGGCGACTTCCCGTTCCCGAGTGCTGAGGCGCTTGATCTCCAGGGCCCGCTTCAGCCCGTGCCGGGCACCATGCCGATTGAGCTGGCCGAACAGGACCCGGGTCAGCTCCTTCGGCAGGACCTGAACCCCGGCGGCGACCGAACGGATGGTCCGCAGGTATTCGGGGAAGGATGCCCCCATCATGATGAACCCCGACACGCCAGCCCTCACGAAGCCGGCAACATCCCTGTGGAGCGGCTTCAGACCCATGAGGATCACCCGGGACTCCGGGCTGTCTCCATGCAGCGCGCCGGCCAGCGTCAGACTGTCGTCGCTCTCCTGGGTGAGATTCAGGAGTACGAGATCTGGCCGAGTCTCCCGCACCTGGCGCAGCGCCGCCTCGATCTCCGCCGAGGCGGCGAGCACCCGGAATCCTGGCTGGGCCCGGATCTGAGCCACGATCGCACTGGGTGCCAGCGGATGGTCGTCGACGAAGACGATTGAGAGGTGCAGCTTCATGAGCGTTGTCGAGGGAGACATGGCATCGGACCTCATCCGCCCGAACTGGCCCAGGTGAGGTGGCATCGGTCCACGAAGTACTCCGGGGGATGGTCGCCGCGATCCAGCAGCGCATGCAGCATTTCGTGGCGGACCACCAGTTCATCACCGACATAGGCGTCCGCGATGACGATCCGGGTGCCGTCGCTGCCGCGCGACCAGTTCCCGACCTCCTCGCCTTTCGGGGTCATGAAGGCGGTGGCATCGGGCACGACATACCACGCGATCCCGTCGAGGCGGCCCAGGCGGCCGGCGCAGGCCTCGGTCTTCGTCCACCACTGCAGGTATTGCGGCGGGGCGGCGAGCGCGACCGCGTGGCCGGGAAGGGCCGCGGCCGGCCCCATCAGGTCACAGGCGGCAAGCGCGGTGGCCAGCGTGAGGGGCAGGGCCGGGACAGGGAACCGAGAATCCATTGTGGTGAATCTGGAACGGCGGGCGGGGTGCGACAATCGCTCGTGCGGACCAGCGGAGCACTCGCTCGTGGGAGCGACTCTGCGGTTGCCGCAGGGGAGGACCTACGTGCTGGGTGTTTGCCGCATCCCCTGGGAGTGGGTGAAGGCCACCACTTCGAGGCGGCTGTGCAGTGCCAGTTTTTCGAGCACGTTGTGCACATGGCTTTTCACCGTGTGCACGGCCACGTGCATCCGGACCGAGATCTCCTTGTTGCTCAGTCCTTCACCGAGGAGATCGATGACCTGGCGTTCCCGGTTGGTCAGCCGCACCGACTCGAGCGCCTGGGCCTTGCTCCCGTTGGGGGCATTCCGGATGATCTGGGTGAACAGCGAGTTGGTCAGCGCCGGCGGTAGCACTTCGGCGCCGCCGGCCACGGCCCGGATGGTCGCAAAGAAATCCTCGAACGAGGCGTCTTTCATGATGAACCCGGAGGCCCCCGCCCGAACGTACTGGGCGACGTCTTCCTGAATGGGCAGGAGCCCCATGACGATGACCCGGGCCGTGGGCACCTCGCCGTGGACCGTCGCGGTCAGACTCAGGCTGTCGTGGTCCTCCAGGCCGAAGTCCAGCAGGACCACGTCGGGCCTGGCCTCCCGCACCTTCTGCAGGGCCTCGCTCACATCCGCCGCGACCGCCAGCACCTTGAAGCCCGGCTGCTTATGGATCATCGCCGCGAGCCCCTCGCGGAGCAGACGGTTATCGTCGATGAGCACCAGGGAAATCGACTTGCCCTCAGCAGCCATGCAGCGGGTTCTCCATATATGCTGATTGCCGGGCGCGTTCCCGAATCCCGCGCTCGGGCCTCATGTTCCGACTGCAATTTGGGGGGGGGGGGGCGACTGCGCTATCGGGGAGATCACCAAGGATTGGGCCCGCTGTCGGGAAACCCCCGACACTTCGGTCGGGTATCGTCCGCTACACGTCGACTGGCGGGGTGGCGTCGCCGCCCAGCAGGCCGCAGTCGAGGGCGAAGCGGAAGATGTCGGCGCGGCTCTTCAGACCCAGCTTCTCCAGCAGCCGCTGCCGGTGGGTCTCGACGGTCTTGACGCTGATCGCCAGCCGGTCCGCAACCGCCTGATTGGTATGCCCCTGCGCCAGGAGGCGCAGCACCTCGGCTTCTCGCCGGCTGAGCGGTCGGGCCTGCCCCCCAGCCGGTGTGTCGCGGGCGACGGGTTGGCTGTCATGAGACCGCCCCGCTTCGCCGGGACGGGTCAGATTCACGAAGGTCCCACCGCCATGAACGACGCGGATCGCGTCCAGCAGCTCGACGTCCGCCGCCTTCTTCACGATGTAGCCTGAGGCGCCGGCATGCAGCGCGGACCCCAGGTAGGCGGGATCGTCGTGCATGGTGAGCACCAGGACCCGCGGCTTCGGCTCCAGCCGGACCAGGCGCTCGATCGTCGCCGTGCCGGGGGGGCCGGGCATGGTGAGGTCCAGCAGCACCACGTCGGACTCGAGGTCCCGGGCCCGGCTCACTGCCTCGTGGCCGTCCGCCGCCTCGCCGACCACTTTCATGTCGGATTGGGCCTCGATGAGCATCCGGAGACCGGCCCGGAGGACGGCGTGGTCGTCGGCGATCAGGACCCGAATGCTCGTCATAGGCGTTACGACCGGCGCAGGGGAAACCGGGCCGTGATCACCGTCCCCTCCCCGCGCCTGGATGCGATCTCCACCGCGCCCCCGAGCAGGGCCGCCCGCTCCCGCATGCCATGCAGACCGAGGCCCCGACGGTCGCCCGCGGCGGCATCCCCCAGCACCGCGTCCGGCTCGAAGCCGACGCCATCATCCCGCACGCGCAACTCGACGGTCGTCCCGTCACAGGCCAATCGGACGCTCACCCGCCGGGCGCCGGCGTGTTTCGCGACGTTGGTCAGGGCCTCCTGCAGCAGGCGGTAGACGGTATTCTGCACCAGCGGCAACGGGAGATCCGTATCGAGCCCTTCGATCCGGGTGTCCTCGGCGATCCCGTGCAGCCGGGCGAACTCCTGCACGTGGCGGGTGACCGCGACGGCGAGTCCCAGATGGTCGAGGATGCTCGGGTGGAGCCCCCGCGCCAGGCGCCCGACGTCCTGCAGGGTTCGGGCGGCGACTTCCCGGAGCTGTTGCGCCAGCTCGACCGCCTTGCCGATCGTGCGGGATCCCTCGATCGTCCGCAGCCCCACCAGGACTGCGGTCAGCGACTGTCCGGTCTCGTCGTGGAGCTCCCGGGCGATCCGCCCGCGCTCCTCCTCCTGGGCGGTCATCACCTGCTCGATCAGCCGGGTGCGGACCTGCTCCTGCTGCTTCTGTTCGGTGGCATCCACCACCACGCCGATCACGCCGCTGGCGCCCGGGCTCCCCGCCAGCCGCAACGGCGCGAAGGTGACCGACACCGGTACCGGCGTATCGTCGCCCGTCCAGATGGTGAACTCGCCCCGCGTGCTGTCCCCGTTCGCGCGCTCGAGCAGGGCGTCGAGCGACGGCCGCTCGGCGGGCACCACGAACCGGCGCAGCGCCGAGCCGAGGACACCCTCGAGCGGTGTGCGGACGATGTCGGCGAATCGCCGGTTGCAGTAGACGATCACTCCGTCCGGGGTCAGCGTCACCGCGCCCGCATACATCTGGTCGAGCAGGATGCGGTACGGCAGGTCGGCACCCTGGAAGGTGACCACCTGCTCGTCCCCCGCCTGGGTGACTACGACGGCATCCACCTCTCCGTCCCGGAGGGCGCGCAGCGTGTCCTCGGCCGTTCGGAGACGCTCCCGCAGCTCTCTCAACCCGGCCGCAGGGCGGCGCGATGGCGTGGGTTTCCTGGTCATGGCAGGCGCCGACTATCCCGCCCGCTCGCGTGGCAGCACATCCAGTCCGACCAGGACCCGCTCCGAGTCGGAGAGGTCGCCGATGATCTTGCGGAGCGGCGGCGGCAGCTGTCGCACCAGCGTCGGGACCACGACGATGTCGTCCCGGCGAGCCAGGTGTGGCTGGGTCACCAGGTCGACCACCTCGATGCGGTAGCGGCCGGCGAGGTGGCCTTCGCACAGACGCTGCAGATTGGCGAGCGCGATGATCGACTTCGGAGTCTGCCCCGCCACGTACAGCCGCAGCCGCCAGTTCTTCCGCGAGCCGTTCTTCATCTGGCCCCGGCTCGCCGGCCGGCTGCCGGATTGCCGGCGCGTCCCTGCCGCTGCTGGGCCCCCCGCACCGAACCGATCGCCACCCTCCCGTCGGCCCCGCGGCTGACGTCCACCAGCCGGATGCCCTGATCGGTCAACAGGAATTCGCGGACCTGATTGGAGTGCGCCATGCCGCGCGCCTTCACGATCTGGATCGCCCGGTTCCGCTCCCCGTTCGCCTCCAGATTGCTGAGGATCATCCAGACGTCCATCAGCGACGACACGCCGAGGTCGGTCAGCTCGGCCGCGCCGCCGGCGTTGGTGAGGGAAGTGAAGAGGGCGGTGATCTGGCGGAGCTTCATGAAGTCGATGAGCCGCGCGAGCATCGCCTTCACCTCGGTCTCGCTGCCGACCGCGATCATGTTGGTGACCGGGTCCATGACGACGATCTGCGGCTGCCATTCCTCGATCAGCCGGTGGATCGCCACCAGGTGCGCCTCCAGCCCCAGGGCCGTGGGCCGCTGGGCGTGGATGCGCAGCAGGTCGCGCCGCATCCAGCGCTCCAGGCCGATGCCGATCGAGCGCATGTTGCGGGCGATCTGGCTCGGCGACTCTTCGAAGGCGAGGTAGAGACAGCGCTCGCCCCGCTGGCACGCCGCCTCCACGAAGCGCGACGCCAGGCTCGACTTGCCGGTGCCCGCGGTCCCGGAGGCGAGCACGCTGTTGCCGCGGAAATAGCCGCCCCGGCCGAACATCGCGTCCAGCCCGGGGACCCCGGTGGACACCTGCTCGGTGGACGCCCGGTGTTCGAGGCCGAGGGAGGTGATTGGCAGCACGGAGAGGCCGTGTTCATCGATCAGGAACGGCACTTCGTTGCCGCCATGGGCCGAGCCGCGGTACTTGACGATGCGCAGCCGCCGGGTGGCGCTCTGCTCCATGACCCGCTGATCGAGCACGATCACGCAGTCCGAGACGTATTCCTCGAGCCCGTGGCGGGTCAACTGCTCGGACGCCCGTTCGCCGGTCACGATCGCCGTGACGCCCTTCGTCTTCAGCCACCGGAACAGCCGGGCCAGCTCGGCGCGGACCACGAACCGGTCGAGGAGTCCCGAGAAGAGCAGCTCGACCGTATCCAGGACGACCCGCTTCGCGCCGATCGTGTCGATGGCGTGTCCCAGCCGGATGAACAGCCCCTCGAGATCGTACTCGCCCGCCTCGGTGAGTTCGGCGCGTTCCAGGCGGACATAGTCGATCACCAGCCGGCGCCGGGCCGCGAGCCGCTGCAGGTCGAAGCCGAGCGATCGGGCGTTCGCCGCGAGGTCCTCGGCGGTCTCCTCGAACGACATGAAGACGCCGGGTTCCTTGTAGTCCTGCGCTCCGTGCACCAGGAATTCCAGGGCGAGCATGGTCTTGCCGCAGCCCGCGCCGCCGCACACCAGGGTGGGGCGGCCGCGGGGCAGTCCGCCGTGGGTGAGCTCGTCCAGGCCGGCGATTCCGGTCGGCGCCTTGGCGAGCTGGTCTCCGGCCGGCCGACGCCCATTGCCGTTGCGCCTGGCCGCTGTTGGCGCGTGGTGGCGAGCAATGCTGGTCACTGGGCTTTCCGGGTGCGGGGCGTGGTGCACGTGTGACGAGGGAGGTGTCGCGCGAACTGTGGGGCGCGCACCGGGTGCTGGGCGTCTGCTGGAGATACCGGAAAGGATGCTGCGGCGGGCAAGCGCGATGCGACCATGGAAACGCCCTTCTGCCGCAGGGAACCACGCGGCCTCGAAGTCGCGGTCGCTATTACGTGTCGTGAAGCATATAGTGCAGTGCTACATACCGCTAGACTCGCTACGAGAGTCACCGCGGCCCAGCCCGAAGGATTCCCATGGTACGACTCAAGATCCACCAGATCATGAAAGTGCGGAACATCTCCGCGTACGCCCTCAGCCAGGGAACCAACCTCAGCTATCCCAGCGCCTACCGGCTCTCCCGCGCCGGCGGCGTCTTCGGTCGGCTGCACGCCGAGACCCTCGAAGAGCTGTGTCAGTTCTTTCAGCTCCAGCCCGGCAGACTCCTCGAGTGGGTGCCGTAGCACCCGCCGCCTGCCGCTTCGGGACACCTACGGCCCTGCCAGAGGCAGCATCCGTCGGCTGGTCCCGTAGTCCCGAGGTACTAGTCACCGGCTCATACCAACGAGCAATACCGCCCCTCCGCGGCTTCCTCTAACATTTATCCACGATTCCAATCCCCCAGCGCCAGCGCAGGTGCGTTGGGGGGCGGAGCGAGGTGATGGCTGGAATTCTTGTTGTTGAAGGGCGGCGCTTCCAGGTCGGGCGCCTCTCAGAAGGAGGTTCCATGAAAAGCTTGAACAGGACTCTCGGTTTGCTCGGGGTGTGTGCCCTGCTTGGGTCCACGGCGGCGCAGGCCGAGGGATTTCGCACCGGGCGCGACTGTCGCGGCTCTGGCTTCGGAACCTGTGCGGCGGTGCAGATCAGTCAGGCAGCCGGCCGGGTCATGATTGGCGAGAAGGGATCGTCCTGGCGCGACGGGTTCGAGATGGTGCACTTCCGTACCTTCGAGTTCGTACCGAGTTCGGATGAAGTCCGTCGGGGTGGCGGGAGCAGGGACCCGCAGACCGTCGTGAACTGCCCGGTTCCCTCGGGCAACCCCAACGATTGCGCCCAGACCACGGTCACCCCGGAGCCGCTTTCGATGACGCTTCTGGCGACCGGGCTCGCCGGCATGGCACTGGCGCGGCGGAAGCGGCAGCGGCTGGCCAAGTAGCACGATTTCACGGCAGGACCGACCACCTGCGGCTCCGGAAACGGCGCCGCGGGTTTCGGCGTTCATCCAACTCTCATTCAATGTTCACGTTAGGGAGCGACTGACGAGGATCTGACGTTCGGGTGATAAGCTGATGTCATACCCTGCGAGTACTATACGTGTCAGGCTCGGCAGGTGGCCTTACGCATTCGCGACTTCGGCTGTACATCATTGTGCTGGACGCTCTCGTCCCACCCAGCTGGAAGGTTTGTGGCCCCGTGACAATTCGGCTTCTTCCTCTGGCGATCGTAACGATCGCCTGGGTTGCTGTCGCCACCTCCCGACCCGTCGCGGCGCAGGAGCAGCCGGTGCCGGCACCGGAGCGGGCGAGTGTGGAGCTGCGCCCCGGCGACCGGGTGCGATTGAACATCTGGCGTGAGCCCGACCTCTCGGGCGAATACCCGGTGGACGAGCGGGGCGAGGTGGTGTTTCCCAAGCTCGGCGCGATGCGGGTGATCGATCTCTCGGCAGATTCGCTCAAGCGGCTGCTGGTTCAGAGTTACACCGCCTACCTGCGGGACCCGTCCGTCGAAGTCACCGTGCTCCGCCGGGTGAACGTGCTCGGCTCGGTCCGTTCCCCGGGCCTCTACCAGGTCGACCAGACCCAGACCATCGCCGATGTGCTGGCCCAGGCCGGCGGCCCGACCCCCGACGGCAAGCCTGACAGGGTGGAACTGCGCCGGGCCGGCGCAAGCACCGGCATTCGCCTGACCCGCGAAAGCTACCTCTTCACCTCCGGGGTGCAATCGGGGGATCAGCTCTGGGTACCGCAGCGGAGCTGGTTTGCCCGGAACTCGGGTCCGCTGGCCGCGGCCGGGGTTACGGCCACGGCACTGGTTCTCGTCACCATCCTGAGGAACTGAAGGCCCCATGGCCGGCATCCTCCCCCCCAAGTCGAGCCTCGGCTCCCCACCAGGGGCGCCGTGGAACGCTCTCCCCTGGTCCCCGAGCTGACCCTCGCCGACTTCCGCGCGGTCATCTGGCGGCAGCGGTGGGTGATGCTGGCCTCGCTGGTCGTGTCGGTGGGGGCGGGCGATGGCCTACACCTTCTGGGCCCGGCCGGTGTACGAGGCGACGAGCATGCTGCGCTTCGAGCACGAGCAGGTGAATCTGCCCCAGCTGGTGGAGCAGCTCACCACCGAGAACCGGATCAGCACCGAACTGGAGGTGCTGCAGGGACGCAGCGCGGCGGATGCGGTGATCGACTCGCTCGGGCTCCGGGCCGAGCTGCAGAGCCCCCGGAAGGGCCGGGTGACCCGGCTCTTCCCCACCCTGCGGGTGGCGGCGACCGCCGACACCGGGACCCTGCGGTTCTCGCGTGGAGGGCGACAGCGGCTACGCCGCCTGGCGTGGAGGGGACAGTGCGGCAGCGGTGTACGCGGCGCTCGGCGCACCGGTCACCCTCGCGGGCGTCACCCTGGCGCTCTCCCGGGAGGCGATCGGCGCAAAGGAGATCCGGCTCCACATCGGCTCGGCCGAGGAGGCGCTGCGCGGGTTCACGAACGCGCTCAAGGTGAGCCGCCCCGCGCGCGACGCGGACCTGATCGAGGTGGGCTTCCGGGCCAGCGATCCGGAGCTCGCGGCGCGGGCGGCGAACTACCTCGCCGATCACCTGATCACCTCGCGGCAGGCGGAGCTGGAGCGGCGTACCGGGCTGGCGGTGAACTTCCTGCGGCTGCAGGTGGACAGCGTGCGGGCGGCGATGCGGGTGGCCGAGGACAACCTGCAGGCCTACCGGGAGCGGGCCAAGGCGGTGGACCCGGCCGGAACAGGCCCGGACCCAGGTGGGGCGGCTGGGCCAGTTGCAGGCCGATCGCGCGGGGCTCGAGGCCGAGCGCGGCGCGCTCGCCGCCCTGATGCAGCGGATCCAGCTCGACTCCGCCGCGTCACCCGACGGCCCCTCGCCGTACCGGCGGCTGCTGGGCTTTCCCTCGATCCTCCGTAACCAGGCGGCGAGCGAGCTGCTCGGCAGTCTGGCGGTGCTCGAGAACGAGCGCTCGGCGCTGCTCCGGCGCCGCACCTGGATCGATCCCGACGTGCAGTCGCTCACCGCCCGCATCGACGACCTCGACGCCCAGCTCAAGGGGATCGCGACCACCTACCTCGAGGGGCTCACCAGCCAGGTGGCGGGGCTCGACCAGGCCGGCCGCCAGTTCGGCCGCGCGATGGACTCGCTCCCCCAGGTCGAGATCCAGACCGCCCGGCTGCAGCGGGAGGCCACCATCCTCGAGGAGCTGTATGCCACCATGACGACCCGTCTCAAGGAGGCGGAGATCGTCCGGGCGGTGCAGGACCCGGCGGTGCGGGTGGTGGATCGGGCCTTCCCGGCGGAGCGGCCGCTCCGCCCGAAGCCCGCGCTCAACCTGGCGCTGTCGCTCATCCTGGGCAGCATGCTGGGTCTGGGTCTCTCGCTCGGGCGGGAGATGCTGCGACAAGTCGGTACGCTCCCGGGCCGACGCGCTGGGCGCGGCCGGGCTCCCGGTGCTGGGGGCGATCCCCCGGGTGGGTCGGCGGGGATTCGCGGCGCGGTCGTGGCGGCGGCTGCAGCCGCGCGAGGGCATTCCGGACGCGCTCAGCTGGGGAACCACGCGGCACGGACAGTGCCATCGGGCCCAGGCGGGACCGGACCGCCGCCGGCATCGCGTCGCTGCTGGTCACCCGGCCCGGCATCCCGGCCGCGTACATCGAATCGTTCAATCAGCTCTTCGCCAACCTGGCGCTGGCCTATCGCGAGCGCCCGCTCAAGGTGGTGGTGTTCACCAGCCCGCTGCCGGGGGAGGGGAAGACGCTCTCGGCGATCAACTTCGCCCTGATGGGCGCCTCCCGGGGCCTCCGCATGGTGCTGATCGACGCCGACCTCCGCTGTGGCGTGATCAGCACCGTGCTCGGCTGCAGCCGGGAGCCCGGCTTTGCCGAACTGCTGGCCGGGACGGCCCAGGTCGCGGAGGTCCTGCGCCAGGTCCCGGTGGGCGAGCAGGGGTCGCTGGTGGTGATCCCGTCGGGCGCCCTGCCGAAGGTGCCGGGACGGTTCCTGACCATCGAGCGGGTGCACGAGGTACTCGCGCGCGCTGGCCCCGAAGTTCGCCAAGGCCCGGATCGACTTCGTGGTGATCGACACCCCGCCGGTGAACCTGCTGGCCGACGCGGCCCTGCTCGCCTCGGCGGCCGACGCGGTGCTGCTGGTGGTCCGGGCCGGGTACACCCAGACCGATTCCCTCCGCTACGCCATGGACCAGCTGGAGGCCGCGGGGGCCCCGGTCCTCGGCACCCTGCTCAACGACATCGATCTCCGGCGGAACGCCGGGGACGACGGCGCCTATCGCTACCTCGCCGAGGCGGAACGGTACCATGTCAGCGCCGGCTGAGACTCCTTCCCGGTCGAGATCAGGTGAAGCGAGCCTCCACCGGACGGGAGTCCAGCGCTCCGCGCGCTGGGTCTTTCCGCTGGGCCGCTGGCATCCGCGCCGGGCCGTGGCATGGCACGTCGCCGACGCGGTGCTGGCCGTCGGCCTGCTCGTGGGGGTGGTGACCCTGGGCAATCTCGATCACATGCCGCAGGGCGTGGACGCTTTCCTGGCCATGCGTCTCTCGGTCAAGAACATGCTGCTGCTCACCGCCTTCGGGTTTGCCTGGCCGGCCGTGATGATGGCGTGCGGGCTGTACTCCCCGAACCGCCTGCGCACCGGCAAGGGAGAATGGCCCCGGCTGGTGCTCGCGGGCGCCATCGGCTGCGCCCTGGCCATGGTCTTTCCGCTCACCAGTCGGAGCGGCCTGATGACCCCGTGGCACGTGCTGCTGTTCGGTGCGGCCGTCGTGCCGGCCGCCGGCCTGCTCCGGGCCTCGGCTCGCGCGGTGGAGCGGAGCCGCCGCAGCGCGCGGCCGCGGCGGGTCGTGCTGGTCGGCAGCGGCCCTCACGCCGCGCGGCTGTCCCGGCAGCTCCTGTCGGATCCATCCCAGAACATCACTGATCGTCGGATTCGTGGATTCGGAGCCGCACGCCGCCCTGGCGGGAACGGGTGCGGCGCACCTGGGCGGGGTGCAGGACCTCGAGCAGGTGCTGATGCATCGGGTCGTGGATGACGTGCTGATCGGGCTCCCGGTCAAGTCCCGCTACGACGAGATCCGGCAGAGCCTCGCGGCGTGTGCCCGCGTCGGCGTACCGGCCAGCTACTCCGCCGATCTGTTCGGGGGCGGCTCCGCTCATCCGAGTCCGGCCGATCATGCTGCGCCGGTCCTGTCGCTGTCGGCGATGCCGAGCCCCGAGCTGCTCGCCGTCAAGCGGGCGATGGACGTGGTGGGCGCGGTGGTGCTGCTGGTGGTCCTGGCTCCGGTGATGCTCGGCGTGGCCGTCGCCATCAAGCTGACCAGCCGGGGCCCGGTGCTGTTCACTCAGTACCGCTACGGCTACATGAAGCGGTTGTTCCGGATGTACAAGTTCCGGACGATGGTGGTGGACGCGGAGCGGATCCAGGACCAGCTGGAGGACCGGAACGAAGCCTCTGGCCCGGTGTTCAAGATCCGCAATGATCCGCGGATCACGCCGATCGGGCGCTTCCTCCGGCGTACCTCGCTCGACGAGCTGCCGCAGCTCTGGCACGTGCTCACCGGCGAGATGTCGCTGGTGGGGCCGCGGCCAATGGCGACCCGGGACGTGGGCCGGTTCGCGGAGCCGTGGCTGATGCGGCGTTTCAGCATGCGCCCAGGCCTCACCTGTCTCTGGCAGATCAGCGGGCGGAGCGACCTGAGCTTCGACCGGTGGATTGCGCTTGATCTTGAGTACATCGACCGGTGGTCGCTGTGGCTGGATTTCGAAATTCTGCTGTACACAATCCCCGCCGTACTTCAGGCCCGGGGCGCGAACTGAATCGGATTGGCGGTTGATGAGTCCACTGAGGGAGGGATGCGTGAGCAACGATCTAGTGGTGGTCGCGGGAGCGGGGGGCTTCATCGGTGGTCATCTGGTGGGGGCCCTCCAGCACCTCGGGAATCGGGTCCGAGCTGTGGATATCAAGCCGACCGCGGAGTGGTATCAGCTCTCCGAGGACGCGGAAAACGTGGTCGCCGACCTCAAGCTCAAAGCGGAATCCGAGCGTGCCTGCCGGGGCGCGCAGCGAGTCTATCAGCTCGCGGCCGACATGGGTGGGATGGGGTTCATCGAGCACAACAAAGCGTTATGCATGCTCTCGGTGCTGACCAACACCCATATGCTGCAGGCGGCCAGGGACGCCGGTGTCGGGCGCTTCTTCTATTCGTCATCGGCATGCGTCTACAATGCGGACAAGCAGAAGTCGGCGGATGTCGTGCCGCTTCGTGAAGAAGATGCCTATCCCGCGATGCCGGAAGACGGGTATGGCTGGGAGAAGCTCTTCTCCGAGCGAATGTGCCGGCACTTTCGCGAGGACTTCGGGCTGGCGACGCGGGTAGTTCGCTACCACAACGTCTATGGCCCTCATGGAACATGGGAAGGCGGCCGGGAAAAGGCGCCCGCAGCGATCTGCCGCAAGGTGATCGAAGCCCTTCTCAATGACACCCATACGATCGACATCTGGGGGGATGGCCAACAGACGCGTTCCTTCATGTATATCGACGACTGCCTACGGGGAACTCTCGCAGTGGCCGACAGCGACATTCTCGAGCCGATCAACGTCGGCTCGAGCGAACTGATCACGATCAATCAACTGGTGGACATGGTAGAGGAGATTGCGGGTGTGCGGCTCCAGCGAAAGTATGACCTCAGCGCTCCCAAAGGTGTGAACGGCCGGAACTCCGACAATCGGCTGATCAAAGAACTCTTGGGTTGGGAGCCGAGCATCCGGCTGAAGGACGGTCTGGAGCGCACCTACGCCTGGATTCATGACCAATACCTTGCGAAGTACACGGTACGCCCGGCTGCCACGGTCACCTGATGCTGACTGCGGCGCAGGGCGAGGCTGGTCCTTTACGAGTAGACGTCCTGGGGGTGAAGGTCAGCGCCATCGACATGCCGATGGCGCTGGATACCATCGCTCGGTGGATCGAGTCAGGGACCAGAAACTACATCTGCGTAACCGGTGTCCACGGGGTGATGGAGAGCCAGCGGGATCCCGCTTTGATGGAAATTCACAACCGGGCTGGGTTGGTCACACCGGACGGAATGCCACTGGTATGGGTCAGCCATGCTCGCGGTATGAAACACGTTCGGCGGATATGTGGGCCTGACCTACTACCGGCCTGCTCCGAGCTGGCGGCAGCCAAAGGGTGGCGATTCTACTTCTATGGAGGCGCACCCGACGTCCCAGAACTGCTCGCTCGGCGGCTCTGCGATCGGTACCCCAGCCTGCAAGTCGCGGGCACCTACTCACCTCCTTTCCGTGCTCTCACGGAGCTGGAGGACGAGGAGCTAATCGCCAGGATCAATGACGCCGCACCCGACATCGTCTGGGTGGGGCTGAGCACTCCCAAGCAGGAACGGTGGATGGCTGCCCATGTTGGGCGCCTGCATGCTGCCGCTCTCATCGGAGTCGGGGCGGCGTTCGACTTCCACGCGGGGCTCAAGCGCCGGGCGCCGCGATGGATGCAGCGCACGGGCCTGGAGTGGACGTTCCGCCTTCTAACAGAGCCAAGGCGGCTCTGGAGGCGGTACGCTTATCAC
>CAWGRU010000016.1:0-156760 GCA_963825065.1 uncultured Gemmatimonadales bacterium | reverse complement strand
TCGACGTTCAGGTCGAGCCAGGCGGCGCCGCTGTCGATCTGCTGGCGGGCGAGCGACTGGAGGTAGGCTCGGCCCTCCGCCGCGGCATCAGCCTCACTCGACATTCCCGCCACCAGCGCAGCCTGCACGTGCTTGATCCGGCCCTTTTCGCCCTCCTTGGAACGCCGGATCGTCTCGGGGAGCGGCAGCAGGCGAGGGTCTCCGTCAGGCCCGCGAAAGGCGAGCGACTCCCGGCCTTCGGGACCGCGAGCGATGTGGCTGCCCTCCCGCCTCACGATGCGGCTCGCGTGGATGTTCTCGCCGATAATGATGAAGCGCGATTCCGGCATCAACACGGTACCTCCGTACTGGCGTACGCGAACAGGCTATGGCCATCGGAGTCGCCCGCGGGAGCCCGGGCGGCCGCTACAGCCATAGTGCCCGCAGATACCGGCGGGTGTACTCGGGCTGACCGGCGAGTTCCAGGTACTCAGCGTGACGCGCCAGCCGCTCGGCATGGCCACGGCGTTCCCGTGACAACAGCATCTGTCGCGCGCCCGCCCCGGCTGCATTGCCAACCTGTCGATACCGTTCCCGCGGCAGCCTGGGGAGCATCCCGATCCGCATCGCGCTCCGGATGTCGAGATAGCTCCCGAAGGCGCCCGCAACGATCACCCGGTCGATGGCGTCGGTGGCAAGGTGACAATGCGCCAGCAGCGTTTCAAGGCCGCTCTGAATCGTCGCCTTGGCGAGCTGCAGCTCCATTACATCCCGGCGGTGGAGCCCGATGGCGCCGCGGGTCGCATCCGGTGGTGCTGGCGCGAGCACCAGCACTCCGTCATGGACCGCCGGGTGGCTGGCCCGGAAGCGCCCGCGCTCGTCGATCATCCCGGCCGAGCGCATCTCCGCGACTGCATCGAGCAGGCCGGAGCCGCAGATACCGATGGCCGGCTGGTCGTCGATGGTGCGAATCAGAACGCGGTCGTGGGTGATGCACACCGCTTCGATGGCGCCCGGCCCCGCACGCATGCCGGCGCTCAGATGCGCACCCTCGAAGGCGGGGCCGGAAGGGCAGGAGCAGGTGACCAGTCGCCCGTCGTGCAGCAGCGACATCTCGGTATTGGTCCCGATGTCGAGCGCCAGGGCGGTGCCACGAAGAAGGTGGAAGTCGCTGGCCAGCAGCATCGCGACGTGATCCGCGCCCACGAAGCCTGCGATGTTCGGTGGCAAGTAGACTTCCGCGTCCGTCGCCAGCGGAAGTCCCAGGTTGCGGGCCGGGATCGTGAGGGGGTCGCTGACCGCCGGTATGAACGGAGCGACGCCCAGCTGCCGGGTGGGCAGTCCCGCGAACAGATGGTGCATTGCGGTATTCCCGACCACCACCGCGTCCACGACCTGGCTCGGGCGCACGTGCGCCCGCTCGCACAGCTCCACGATGCCCTGCGCCAGACACTCGACGAGTTGCCGCTGCAGCAGCGAGGCCCCCTGCTCGGTCTGCTCTGCCCAGGCGAGCCGGCTGATCACATCTTCGCCGCAGGTGATCTGCGGATTGAGGACGCCGAGCGCCGCGAGGGTCTCGCCTCGTTCCAGGTCGAGCAGGTACATCGCCACCTTCGTCGTACCGATGTCGGCGGCGAGGCCGACCAGCCGGGATCCCCGCGGCAACACCGCAACAGCGCGTCGGCGCCCCGCTGTGCGGCTCACGGCCACTCGCACCCGCCACTCTTCTTCCCGAAGCACCCGCGGCAGCTCCGCCAGCAGAGCCGCGCCGATGGTGACCGCACCGTCTCCGTCGCCCTCGAGCGCCTGTCGCAGTCGACTCGCATCGGCGCGGACATCCACCAGCGTCGGAGGCTCGAGCTCGACCTCCTGGGCAACCACCGGAGGGTCCCTGTCGGTCATCGTGGCCGTCGCCTCGAGCTGCAGCCGCTGTGAGGTGACAAGCGAGTCGGGCGGCACCTCGAGTCGCACGTCGGAAAGCGGGCGGGCCTGGCAGGCGAGACGGTACCCGGCCGCCACGCCGTCCCTTCCGAGTTCCTCCTCCTCCGCGCTGTCTGCCTCGGACAGCTCGCCCATCAACAGCCGCACTCTGCAGCCCCCGCAGTTGCCGGCGCCGCCACAAGTCGCTCTGAGGCCGACGCCCGCCGCCTGCGCCGCGGCGAGGAGCGGCGCTCCCGGCTCGACCGCGATGCGGCGTCCGACCGGCTGAAAGTCGATCCAGTAGCTGTCCCCCACGATTACCCCGACGGCCGGGCGCGATGCCGGCAGTGATTGCGGCTGGTGCAGAAGTCACAGGGGCCAGCGTCGGCACGCAGCGTCGGTCCGAGGCCGATGACGAGTGTCAGTGACTTGCGCGGCGTCATCATGCCGAACGCGCCGAGCGATATCGGGTACGTGCACGCGCCCAGGAGCCGGAACAGCTGTCGTTGCCCGGTTTCGAGCGGCCACCCGGCCATGCCCGGGCTGAGCGACGGGCCGGCGTCCGATCCTGTCGACCGTGACGCCGCCGCGATGCGGCGAGCTTCTGCGGCCGCAAGCGCTTCCACCGCCGCCGTGCCGAAGCCGTCGAGGGCGAGCGCCAGACCGGGCTCACGGGCCGCGGCCTCCGCCGAGGCTCGTTCGAGCGCCTCACCGATGGTCACGGCCATGACGATCAGCTCGACCGCTCCGGCGCATGCCGTCGCGAGCAGCCGACTGCTCAACCGGCCGCCCTCGCGGAGTCGCAGGCTGTCGTGAGTGCGATCCAGCACGGTGAAACGACGCTGAATCACGGTCGGCGCGAGAAGGGACATCCCCTCCCGCTGTGCCCGCTCTGCCAGCTGCACCAGCCGTGGGCTTCGTGCGCGGACCCGGACGGGATCGGCGCCTTGCGCGCGAAGCACCGCATCCGCGCCGAGCGGGGAGAGCCAGGCCGGGTCCCTGATCGTGGCTATCATCGTCGTCATCTCAGGTTCCCGGCAGCGTGGCGAGGCCGACCCGGGCCGCCTCCCGTTGCATGAAGGTTCGGAGGGCCGCCTCACGCTGCTCCCCCAGTACCGGACGACGGTACGACGCCAGCAATTCCGTCACTCGCGCGCGCGCGCGCGCGAACGCGTCGTGTGCGCCCGCCTCTTCCCACGAGTGGAGCGAGGTGCGATCGATCACTGGCGACGGGAGAAACTGCTCCCCGCGAAACAGCGACCGGGTCTCCTTCAGCTTCAGGAACTCGCCCTGCAGGCCGGCCTTGGCGAACATCTCCAGCGCGAGTGAGGGACCGCGCGCCTCGATCCCCAGTCCGAAACGCTGCGCCATGCCGATCGCGTCCGCGTCGATGACCAGTTTTTCGGCGCTCTGGCAGGCGAGGAAATCGAGCATCCCGGCGCCGGAAATCATGTTGATCCCGGCGAGCACGCCAATCAACGCGGCCATGCCGGTTTCGAGGCCCGCCTGCGCGTCCACCACCTTTGCATCACTGCCGCAGAGGTATCCGTGAGTCGGGAGGCCGAGCGATCGGCCCACCTGGGAGCAGGCGGCATCGAGCATGGCCGTTTCGATGGCGCCCATGGGGGTGGTGCCGGAGCGCATGTCGAAGATCGCGGGCGCGCCACCCCAGACGACTCGCGCCCCGGGACGGGCGAGCTGATGGATCACGACTCCTGTCAGGCACTCGGCCGAGTGCTGTACCACCGCGCCCGCCAGGGTCACGGGGGCCGTGGCGCCGGCGAGGGGTACCGAGATGATCTCAGCCGGCACGTCTGCGCGCGCGAGATGCACCAGATTCTCGGCGGCAAAGTCAGACCAATGAAGTGGTGGCGAAGGGCAGACATCGAAGATGGCTCGCGGGCGCTCCCCCAGCGCCTCGAGGCTCCCGGCGTCGGTGGCGAGCAGCTCGATCATCCGCTGGGTGGTCGTTGCGCTGAACGCCCCAGTAACGACCGGCTTGCCGGAATACCACAGCACCAGGAAGAGCCGGTACAGGTCGCCGATCTCGCTCGGCACGTCCGCGCAGACCATCGCCGTGGACTGTGCCGCATACGCCGGCAGCATCTCGGCCACCTGAATCAGCCGGACCAGGTCGGCAGCCTGGGATTCGCGGTGCTGGAGCGTCTCCGAGTCGAGTACATGGACGCACGAAGATCCGGGGTCGAAGTGCACGGCATCACCGCCGTACTCAACCGCCCGGTTGCCATCGCGGTCGTACAGCGCAAACCCGTGTGGTACCGAGGCCAGCGCCTCCCGGATCATGGATCTCGGGATGCGGGCCACGCCATCGATGATCGTCGCGCCGTGCGCCGTAAGCAGTTCCTGCGCCACGGGTGCCTGCACCCGCACACCCGTCTCCTCCAGGAGGGCGTAGGCCTCCCCGAGGATTCGCTGGCGCAGGGCCTCATCGAGGAGCTCGAGGCGGGGCCTCGTCACGCCGGGACCTCACGGCCGACCAGCCGCTTCGCCAGAGCGACTGCGGCCACGGCGTCTTCCCCATAACCATCCGCGCCGATTTCCTTCGCCCACGCGTGACTCACCGGTGCGCCCCCGACCATCACCTTCACCCGCCCGCGCAATCCCTCCCGGGTGAGGGCTTCGACCACCTGTCGCTGGCCGGGCATGGTGGTGGTGAGCAGGGCCGAGAGTCCGAGAATATCGGCGCGCGAGTCCCGGACGGCCTCGACGAAGCGCTCTACGGGAACGTCCACACCGAGGTCATGCACCTGGAATCCGCTGGCGGAGAGCATCGTGAGCACCAGAGTCTTGCCGATCTCGTGGATGTCCCCCTTGACCGTTCCGAGTACCACGGTGCCGAGGCTCTCCCGCCGCGCACCGCGGCGCTGCATCTCAGGCTCGAGGATGGCGACCGCGACCTTCATGGCTTCACCTCCCATGACCAGGTCGGGAAGGAACATCTCCCCGAGGCCGAACTGCTCTCCGACATGATTCACCCCTTCGACGAAGCCCCGGTTGATCGCTTCGAGGGGATCGATGCCGAGCGCCAGCGCCTCGCGCGCGAGGCGTTCGACCTGCTCCGGATCTCCATCGATGATGCTCTGCCGCATGGCGGCGAACAGCGCCTCGTGCATCCGGTCCTCGTCGTCGGGTGGGGTGCGCTCAGGGCGAGGCCACTCGGATGGTCCGTGGCAGCCTGATTGACCGTCGGTCACTGCGAAGGGAGATTCCAGACCTCCAACATCGCAATCCCGAGGATAAGAACTCATGAAGGCCGGATTACACCATGTCTGACCAGAGGTCACAAGCAGCCGTGCGCCCGCAGCCCCGGGTGGCCACGGTGCGCAAACGTGACCGAATCCTCGAAGTGGCCATGCGACAATTCGCGGAGAAGGGCTACCACGGGATGCGGGTGGAGGATCTCGCGGCCGAACTCGGCATCGCCAAGGGCTCGGTGTTCCAGCACTTCGGCAGCAAGGGGAAGCTGTTTCTCGCCGTGTACCGGCGGGCCGTGGCCGCGCTGCCCGGCTACCTCGATGCCCCGGCGGCAGTGCAGGCCCGGGGATTCTGGGCCGTGCTCGAATACTGGTTGCGGAGCACCGAACGCCTGCTGCACGAGGACTGGCTCCCCTACCGGGTGTCTCTGCTCGGCAACTACGGGACCGACCTCGAGCTCCGCCGGGAGATCAATCGATTCCTGTTCCGGGAGGATCCCTACGGCACGGCCCGCTTCGTCCAGCTGGGGATCGATCGCGGCGAAGTCCGTCGCGATCTCGACCCCGAGATGATCGTCTCTGTTGTCGACTGGACCATGGAACGGTTCCAGGATGCGCTGCTGACCGAGGAGCTCGACCCGCGGCTCTTCCGGCGGCATGGCCCTCGGCCCGAGCGGGTCGAGGCCCGAATGGACCAATTCCTGAAGATCCTCCAGGGCGCCATCGGCGTGCCCGTGACCCAGCCCTGAAACAGCGCGGCCCCACCCGGGGGCGGGGCCGTGCCTGCACCAGCCTGCCGGCGGCAGGCTACTGGAAGCTCGGATGGCCGGGGTTCACGCCGCAGTGGCCGCCCTCGTCGGTCACCGTGCCCTGTCCGTTCCAGTAGAAGGTGGTCTGGGCCGGAACGATGAGATCGCTGCTGAGTTCGAGGGTCTGGTTGGTGCTGAAGCCCCGGGCCTGAGCGGCCGTTGTGTCCCGGGTAAGGATGATGGTCACATGATCGTCAGCCGGGACGCTGTCGCTGCCGGTGCCGATGATCGGGTTGAGGTCGATGTCCTTCCAGTCGGTCTCGCCGGCGCGGTAGATGTCGCCCGCGTACTCGGTGCCCGCCGTGCAGACGCTGAAGGTGGTCGCCGGCTCTACCCGGAACACGTCCGACATCTTGATCGCCACACACTGATAGCTGCCGATCGCCGGCGAGCCGGTGAACAGCACCGGGTTGCTGACGAAGTCCTTGACCGACGCCGTGGCGCCGTTGTCCTGCACCATGACCGGCGAGGAGCAATCGGCGTTCGGGCTGATGTAGAGTGCGCAGACCCCGATCCGCAGGGCGCCCGGATCCCCGGTCTGTACCAGCCGCGCAGGGCTGAAGGCTGAACGGGCCAGAATGCTCGGACCTGGGGGCGAACCCGCCGAGCCGCGCACGGTGAACTCCGCGCTCGGCGTTGCGGTGGATGTACAGGCCGCGACGAAAGCGGCCGCCGGGAGGGAGAGCAGGGCGAAATGACGGCTGCCGACGCGCATGGCCTGATCCTGGATGAAGAGGTGGGAGGCTATGCACCTCACACCTCTTGATCGGCGGCAGGGTCGGAAGACTGAAGCAGGAACCGAGTGGGATGCGATGTCGGCACGCCCTGCCGAGTGAATCACGGGTGGCCGGGACGGTTGCCTACCAGGACTCCGGGCTTCAGGGATCTGCCCAGTCTGTTCCGGATGTTATAGGAATTGGAGGGTGTTCGGAGCCTGGATACAGAAAGGCCCCACCGAACGGTGGGGCCTGCTGTTTCTCCGGGCAGCTGTGCGAAAGGTGCTACTCAGAATTCAGCATGATCTCGAGATCGAGGAAGCTCTGCGAGCCGCGGTCGCTGCCGAGCACTTCGACCTCGTTCGGGCCCCCAGCGTACAGGTATGCATCCGGGATGTTGAGGTGGAAGCTCCCTTGGGTCGCACATCCTTCGTGCGTGATCAAGCCGTCGGAGATCTCGTTGCCGTTGACGAACACCTGGGCGTCGTTGTCGATCGCGAGGCCGAGGGTGGCGCCGCCCGTCCATCCGGTGGGGACCGGGAAGGAATGACGCGCGGCAATGTAGGAAGGGCTCGAGGCGGACGAGCCGATGGGCCAGTTGGTCTGCACCGTGCTGGCGATTGCGCAGCCAGGGGCGTTGGGGTCCCCGAAGCCTGCGACCCCCGTGAGCCAGGTGCTGAAGTCAAACGTGGGTAGCTCGAACCCGCTCGTGGGTGGGGTGGTTCCCGTCAGCAGGTACCGATACCCCGCGGAGCCATAGGGCAGCACGGTGAGCGACGGCTGGGCCACGAATAGCACCGGGTTTCCGGTGACACCACTTCCGGGGAACGGCGTGACGGTCGCGAACACGGAGTCGGGGCTGAATGGACCGCCCAGAGTCCAGCCGGCGGCGGTGGCGATGCCGCTTGCGTCGGTCACCTGCGTCGCACCGGTGATCGTTCCCTGACTGCCGACCGGCACGGAGAAGGTCACCGTGAACCCTTGGACCGGATGCCCGGTCGGAGTCACCAGCTTCACGCTCGGCAACTGACTCGTGGGTACGCCCCCGCCGGCGGGAGCGGTGAACGAGGTGGGCGACAGGGCGCTTACGTTCGCGAGCGTGTCGACCGCACCGAAGGGGCTGAACTTCTTAGTGGTGCCGCCCAGGCAGCAGGTGCCAACCGCGCTCGCCTGGACGACCTGAGGCAGGAGCACCGCATTGGCTACCCGGCCCATGCCCCGCAGGACGTAGTTGACCAGGCCGTCCTTCCGGTCGAGCGTACCGAACAGGCTGTTGCAGTTCACCGGATTGAGGAAAGTCGCCGAGACCCGTGGCAACAGCTCGAATCCTGCCGGCCCGACGTTGTGCCCGACCTTGAGTCGCGAGAAATCCGGCGGGAGGAAGTTGGCGACCTGACAGATGCCGACGGTCACGTCCTGCGTGAAGGTCACCGGCGGAGACGCGGTGTACTGGTAGTAGGCCGGGTATTGATCGAGCGGCGTGAGTAGCGGGCCCGGCGAATCTGGCAGCCGGCTCACCGTGATGAGGGTGGTAGTCGGCGCGGCCCCGGCGGGAACCTGCACGCCCGCGACCTGAGTGCTGTTGACGATCACGGTGGTCGGCGAGCCGGGATCCACGATCCCGATCGCCCCATCGGGGCCGAGCGCGGATGGGGGAATGACCGGCGCCGGCAGCCCGACCACGCAATAGAGCGACGCGGTGAGGGTGGTAAGGTTCGCCTGCGTTGCCGCGGATGTCCCGCCGATGAGGCCGCCACGCTGGTACTCGAAGAGGGTGTACTTGAGGAACACGAACATCACCTGTCGCGCCGCCGCCGTGTCCTTCTTGGCCAGCGCGATCTGCATGACCACGTAGAAGGCCTGGCCGGCGGCCTGCTTCACCCCGCGGGGAAAGAGCGCGTTGATCTGTGTCCGGATGACTGTCGGCGTCGGGCAGGTGATATACGCGGGGGAGGTCGTCACGGCCTCCGGGCCGGTCGGTGTCGGAGTCTCGTTGCCACAGGACACGAGCAGCAGCGAGAGCCCTACGGCCGCAATAAGCTTGAGATTGCGCATAGGCGATCGGCCTTCGAGATCAGGGTGTGCGAGCGGAATGCTGCTGACTAGGCCGTGAGGGCGCCGGCCCGAGGCGGAAGGCGGGAAAATTCTACCGAGTTTGCTGCAAAATTCGTGCGTCGATCCGGGCCGGAGTCAGACTCGGATCAGACTGCTCCAAATGCAAGTCGGGGAATCAGTTACTGCCAGACGACCCCCGCCGTGCGTCCGCGCGATCGGTGTCGGTGTTGCGGGGTGCCCGCAACAAAGCTGTGGCAGGCTAATGCGGGCTGCCCGCCACCTCCGTCCGGCGCGGGTCGTCCCGGACCGCCTGGAACCACCAATTGGTGGGCTTGCGATGTCGGATCGGCGGGCCGGATTCACGGTCAGATAGATCTTGATGGCCTCGAGCGCCGCGCCGTGTCTGCCCACCACCGAGAAGGCGAAGGCGGCGGAGAGCGTGAGGTCGGGACTGGGGTCCAGGGTGGCATTTCCCTGCGAGTGATCGGCGAGCCGAACCGTGCTGTCGCGATTCCCCACCCGGGCCAGCACCGCGGCAAACAGGAGCCGGGTGCATTGGGGTTGGTACTCCCGCTGCGGCTCGGACGAGTGCACCGCGGAATGAGGCCGGAATCGACGCCTGGCAGTTGCGCAATGACCGACCCCTGAAGCAGCGCGGCCCCGCGTCCTTCGACGGGGCCGCGTCCCGATCGTCGGCGAGACGAAGGTGTCAGCTCACGGGGTGGTCGAGATCCTCGCCGTGAAGAGCGCTGGGTCGTTCAGGAAGCCACTGCCCGGCACCGGCGTCGCGGTCGCGGAAACGGTGTTCGGCAGCGACCCATCGCCGAGGGTCCAGCTGCCCAGCGTCGCGGCGCCGGCCGCGTCAGTGACCTGCACCGTACCGGAGATGCTGCCCTGGCTGCCGGCGGGGATCGCAAAGGTCACGGTCACGCCGGGGACCGGGTGGCCGGTCGGCGTGGTCACCACGATGCGGGGAAGTTTGAACCCGTCGACCTGCGAATTCGCCTGTCCGGAGATCGTCTTGCTGGCCGGATCGAGGATCGCCAGGGTGTCCACGGCACCGAAGGGGCTGAACTTCTTGGTGGTCCCGCCCAGGCAACAGGTGCCGACGGTCGCCGCCTGCGCCTCCTGAGGCAGGAATAGCGTCGTCGCCAACTGCTGCCATCCCCGGTTGAAACCGAAGCCCAATCCACCGTTGAGATTGGTGCAGTCGATGAAGCCCGCGGTGGTGCGCGGCAGAAGTTCGACGGACGTGCCCACGTTGTGGCCCACCTTCAGGCGGGAGTAGTCGGGCGGGGTGAAGTTGGCGACCTGGCAGACACCGACCAGCACATCCTGATTGAAGGTCACGGTCGGGGAGGATGTGAACTCGTAGAACGCCGGGTACTGGTCGAGCGAGGTGAGCAGCGGGCCCGGTTCGTCAGGCAGCCGGGACACCGACACGATGGTGGTGGTCGGCACCGACCCGCCAGGCACGTTCACGCCGGCGAACTGGGTTCCGGTGCGCACCAGCGTAGTCGGCGAGGTCGGGGTGATTACCGCGATGGCGCCGTCGGGGCCGAGGGTGCCGAGCGCCAGATTCGGCTGCGGAAGGCCGACGGTGCAGAAGAGAGCGTTGATGAGGGTCAGCAGGTTGACCTGCGTCTCCGGGCTCTGCCCGCCAATCAGCGTCCCCGCGTAGTAGCCGTCGAGGACACTCTGCACCAGCGAGAACATCGTGGCGCGGGCATCACTGACCTTGTTCGCCTTGAACAGCTTGAACATCTGGGTGATCTGGCTGTTCGCCGCGGTCAGTGCCGGTCCGACCGGGACGACCGCCTTCAACACGGTGCGGGCGGAGTCGACGGTGGGACAGATGACGAAGCTGGTCGGACCCTTGAAGGCCCCCGGCCCGCTGGGCTGGGTGGCCTGCTGGTCGGTACACCCTGCGAGCACAAGAAGGCTCAGTGCAAGGGCTCGAACTGATGCGCGCATGGGTGCGGCTCCGCAGGGAGGGAGGGGAGAGTCACTTCTAGCGCAATTTTCATCGCTGGAGGGCGAAAATCAGGCATGCAGCGGGTGGACCACCTGCAAGTTCTAATCAGGCAAGAAGATAGCGGGTGCCGGCCGGGTCCGCTGCTGCCCGGTTCGCTCCTGACCGTGTTGTGGCTTTCACGCCGCAGGTGACGGGGCTCATGGTTTCCGGCCGATGAGTTGCAGGTAGCCGGTCTCGCCGTCCAGCGGGCGGAACCACCAGCCGCTGTCGTCGGCGAGTTGTTCGCGGCGCCCCGGGTTGGCGGTCAGGTAGGTCTTCAGCAGGTCGATGGCCTCGGACTTGTCGCCGACCAGTGTGGCAACGAACGCCCCGAGGAGCGCGAGCTCACGGTCCTTGTCGATCTCCTCGTTTCCGCGCGAATACTTCGCGAGGTGGCGGGCGCTGTCTGCCTGCCCGCCGCGCGCGAGGACGGCAGCAACCAGAAGGTTGTTGTAGAGCCTCGCGAGTGGTCGGTCCTCCTCCTTGGCGAGCACCGTCAGGGAGTCGGCGATCTTCCAGGCCCGCGATGGCTCCGGCGTCCCTTCCTTCATGGTCATCAGCCAGAGGGGGCATTCGAGGAAGTAGGCCGACTGGGGGAACCGGGCCTTCCCCTCGTCGCACCACTGCTTGGCGCCGGTGAAGTCGTTGAGATCGTACGACGACAGGAACAGCCGGTTGAGGATCAGGTCCGCATTGCTGAGGAAGGCATCCGCCTCGCAGCGCCTTCCGCGCCGCGAAGTTCACGTCGGTGGATGTCTTCGTCTGATTATACAGGTGGGAGAGGGTGGCCCACGCGCTCGCCTGCCCGTCCGGGTTTGCCTTGGTGGCGGCCTCGAGATCGCTCTGTGCCGCGAGCAGCAGCGATTTCGCGGCGGTTGGATCGCGCTCGAGCTGATTGAGCCACTTCCAGTAACGGAGCGTTCCGCGGAGCTCAAGGGCGTCGGCGCTCTTCTGGCTGAGAGACAGCGCCTGGTCTGCGTGGTGCAGGCCGTCGGTGATCCACTGGTCCTTGTAGCCGTTGCCGCCGAACAGGTACGATCGCTGGTAGGAGAGTCGCCCGGCAGCACCACCGGGTCCACCCATTGCCTGTCGAGAGCCTCAGCCTGCCCCGCCAGCGAGTCCGCGACGGCGAATCGCGATTCCATGCCCGCGGAGTCGCCCTTCTGTGCGGCTGCCTCGCCCAGCTTGAACTGGGAGCCCGCCTGCTGAAGGAGCGACCATGCCGCCGTGTTGCGGGTGCCCTCGCGCTGCTCACGCATCCGGATCTCCTGTCCAACACGCGTGCGGATCAGGTTCGCCGCCTCCGATGCGATTGAATCGCGCAGGGCGAGGAGATCCTTCGCCGGCTGGTCGAAGGTGGCGGCTTTCCCCGGCAGGTCGACGCCGCTCGTACCGTCGACCAGCCGGAGTTGCACCCGCAGCTTGTCGCCCACCGGCTCGATGCTTCCCTGGACCAGGGTGCCGGCGCCGAGGGCTCTGGCGACGCTGTCGCGCGGGATCGCCGGGTCCCGCCAGGGCTCGGCGCCACCCTTCGAGATCACGTGCAGTCCCCGGACGCCGGTCAATTGATCGATCACATCCTCGGTGAGACCGTCGGCGAGGAAGCCGAGCGTATCTTCGGGGCTGCGATCCTCGAAGTAGAGGACTGCCACCGTCGTCATGTCGAGACCGCCGGGCACGGCGGTATCGCCGCTGCCCGCCCGGTGGGTGAGCCACCACCCCAGCCCCCCGCCGCCGGCGAGCACGATCGCTCCCGCCCCGAGCTCCGGCCGCTAGCAGGGATCGCCGCCGCACCGTCACGGTCTCCGCGCCACCGGGCGGGGTCCGCTGCTGCAGCCGCTGCTGGGTGCGCCGTGGTGGCGGTGATCCGGGAGGCGGTGTAGCGGGTAGCGGTCGCACCCGGTGGCGCGCCCAGCATCTCGGCGAACTGTGCCGCGGTCTGGGGCCGGTCGGCCACCACCTTGTTGAGCGCCGCCATGACCGCGTCCTCGACTTCGTCGGGCACGGTGTCCCGCACGACCTGCAGGCTCGGCACCTGTTCCATCGCGTGCCGCGCCATGATCTGCCGGGCGTTGGTCCCGGAGAAGGGCGGATGGCCGGCGAGCATCTCGTAGAGCACGCAGGCCAGCGAGTAGATGTCACTGGTCGGCCCGACGGTGTCGCCCACCGACTGCTCCGGGCTCATGTACAGCGGCGTCCCCACCGCCATCCCGGTCTCGGTCAGCTTCTGGCTGCTCCCCGCCTCGGTGACCGCCCGCGCGATGCCGAAGTCGGCGACCAGGGCGTGCCCGCCGGAGAGCATGATGTTCTCCGGTTTGATGTCGCGGTGGACGATGCCCAGCATATGGGCGTAACCCAGGGCGTCCGCCACCTCCAGCGCGACATGGACTGCGAAATCCACCGGCAGCATGTGGTCGCGGTCGAGCCGCTCCCGGAGCGACTCGCCGTACACGAACGGCATGACGTAGTAGAGCAGGCCGTCGGCATCGCCGGAATCGAACAGGCCGAGGATGTTGGGGTGCTGCAGCTTGGCGGCGAACTTGATTTCCCGGTCGAAGCGCTCGGGCCCGAGTGTGGCGGCGAGCTCCGGGTGCAGGACCTTGATCGCGACCTCGCGGTCGTGCTTGAGATCGGTCGCCAGATAGACCGTTGCCATGCCGCCGCGCCCCAGCTCCCGCTGGATCCCGTAACGACTGCTCAGTGCGGACTGTAGACGGGCGAGGGTGTCGGACACGGTACCGCGGTAGAAGGGGAGTGGAGGCCGGGAAAGCACGTCTATTATAGAGCGGGCGGGGAGCGGAGGCCAGCAGCCCCCGAAGCAAAACGAGGGCGCGCCGGGGCGCATCGTCGCGGCGGTTCGGCGTACCGGCCTTCTGTCCGCGGCGTCCGGGCGGTAGCTTCGGCGGGACTCACCAGAAGGATTCCTCGTGCCGGCCAGCCCGTCCGCTTCCGCGCAAACCCTGATCGAGACCATCCGGGCCTCCGTGATCGGTGCGGACACCGCGGTCATGACGCCCTTTGGCCTGCGGCGGGTGACCTACGCCGACTACACCGCCTCGGGCCGCTCGCTCGGCTTCATCGAGGATTTCATCCGGGAGAACGTCCTCCCGCTCTACGCCAACACCCATACCGAGACCTCGGGCACCGGCCGCCAGACGTCGCATTTCCGGGAGGAGTCGCGGGAGATCATCCGCGCCTCGGTGGGCGGCACCCGGGAGGAGCACGCGGTCATCTTCGTCGGGTCGGGGTCCACCGGTGCCGTCGACCGGCTGATCAACGTGCTCGGCCTCAGACTCCCGGCCGAGCTGGATGAGCGGCACGGGCTGCTCGCCCGCATCCCCACCGAGCAGCGTCCGGTGGTCTTCGTGGGACCGTACGAGCATCACTCCAACGAGCTGCCCTGGCGGGAGTCGATCGCGGATGTGGTGGAAATCGGCGAGGATGCCAACGGCGCGATCAGCCTCGAGGAGCTGGAGCGCCGGCTGCTCCAGTACGCCGACCGTCCGCTCAAGATCGGCAGCTTCTCTGCGGCCTCCAACGTCACCGGCATCATCTCGGATACCTCGGGGATCTCCGCCCTTCTTCACCGCCACGGCGCGCTCTCCTTCTGGGACTTCGCGGCCTCCGCGCCTTACGTGCAGATCGAGATGCGCTCACCGCGAAGCCACGGTGGGGACTACAAGGACGCGATCGTCCTCTCGCCCCACAAGTTCATCGGCGGTCCGGGAACGCCGGGCGTGCTGGTGCTGCGCAAGGATGTGCTCCGCAACCGGGTGCCGTCGATTCCGGGCGGCGGGACGGTCAGCTACGTCAATCCGGAGGGTCACCGCTACCTCTCCGACGCGGAACACCGCGAGGAGGGTGGCACGCCGGCCATCGTGGAATCGATCCGGGCGGGCCTGATCTTCCAGTTGAAGGACGCGGTGGGCATCGACGAGATCCGGCGGAGGGAGGAAGCGTTCATCCGCCGCGCGATCGCCGCCTGGTCGGCCAATCCCCGGCTGCAGATTCTGGGGCACCCGGAGGCGGAACGCCTCTCGATTGTGTCCTTCGTGGTGAAGGCGCCCCCCGATCGGGGGGTGAGGGGGGCAAAGTACCTGCACCACAACTTCGTGGTGGCGCTCCTCAATGACCTGTTCGGCATCCAGGCGCGGGGCGGATGCTCCTGCGCCGGCCCCTACGGTCACCGCCTGCTGGGGATCGACCTCGCGACCAGCCATCAGTTCGAGGAAGTGATCACCCAGGGATGCGAGGGGATCAAGCCGGGGTGGGTGCGGGTCAGCTTCAACTACTTCATCCCGGAGGAGGAGTTCCGGTTCATCCTCGAGGCGGTGGATCTCATCGCCCGTGAGGGCTGGCGGCTGCTGCCCCGGTACCGGTTCGACGCGGCGACGGGTGTGTGGCGGCACGCCGACCCGCCGACGGAACTCCCGATGTCGCTCGCCGGCATCTCCTACGAGGGCGGGGCGCTGCGCTTCGCCGGCCGGCGGCATCGCGAGCCGCTGGCGCGACTGGCCGACTACCTGGAGGCCGCGCGCCGGACTCTCGGAGGCGCCACTCCCCTGCCGAGCCAGGCGGTCGCGCTGCCGGAGGCCGCCGAGCGGCTGCGCTGGTTCCTGCTGCCGGCCGAAGCGATGGTCGAGTAGGGCTCACCCGAACAGCCAGCGCACCACGTACACCGCCAGCAGCATCGCCGCGAAATCGGCGCTCAGGCCCGCCGGGATGGCGTGCCGCGTCTTCTTCACGTTCACCGCACCGAAGTAGACCGCCACCACGTAGAAGGTGGTCTCCGTCGAGCCGAACATCGTCGCGGCGGTCTTGACGATCAGGGAATCCGCGCCGTAGCGGTTGATGAGGTCGAGCATGATCCCCGCCGACCCCGAACCAGTGAGGGGCCGGGTGATGGCCATCGGCAGCACCTCCGGCGGAATGCCGAGGGGGGAGAGCAGCGGCCGGAGCGCCTCCACGAAGAAGTCCATCGCCCCTGAAGCGCGGAACATCGCGACGGCGAACAGGATCGCCACCAGGTACGGGATGATGTTCACCGCCACCTGGAATCCCTCCCTGGCCCCCGTGACGAACTCCTCGTAGACCGGCACCCGCCGGTAGAGGCCGTAGAGCGGGAAGCCGATGATGATCACCGGGATCACGAAGACCGACAGCAGGTCGACGGCGTTGCGGAAGAGGTCCATGGCGGGTCCCTCCTCAGGCGGTCGGGGTGGCGCCGGCCTGGCGCATGGGGTCGGTCGCGCGGTAGCCCTTCAGCCGGCCCAGCAGCTTCGCCATGACGATCGCGGTGATCACGGAACAGGCAGTGCAGATCAGGATGGCGAAGTAGAGCTGGTTCACCTGCAGGCCCATGATCGCCACCAGCAGCACCGGCGGCACCAGCTGGACGCTCGCGGTGTTGAGCGCGAGCAGCATGACCATCGAGTTGGTCGCCGTGTCCTTCACCGGGTTGAGCTTCTGCAGCTCCTCCATCGCCTTGATGCCCATCGGCGTCGCGGCATTCCCCAGCCCCAGCACGTTGGCCGACATGTTCAGGACGATGAGCCCCAGCGCCGGGTGGTCCCTGGGGATCTCGGGGAAGAGCGGCCTCAGCACCGGCTGCGCAAGGCGGACGATGCCGTTGATGATCCCGGCCTTGTCCGCGATCCGCAGCATGCCGAGCCACAGCGCGATCACCCCGATCAGCCCGAGCGCGAGGGTCACCGCGGTCTTGGCCATGTCGATCCCGGCCCTGGTGATCGCGACCAGCTTCACGAATCGCACCCGGGCAAAGGTCACCTCTCCCGCGGCGACGCTGTCGCCCTGATGGGCCGTGAACCGGACAGCGCCGCGCAGGTCGTTGTCCCGTTCGGAGGTCATGCTGCGAATCGTCGCCAGCGGCTCCGGCAGCGTGGCGTCCTTGCCGAAGCGCAGCTCCCTCGTGTCCCCAGGCTGCAGGAGCGAGCCGTCGTAGTCGGCGGCGAGGCCGAGGGGCTGGCCGTAGTGGGCCGAGAGGGCCGCCGAATCGGTCCGAACGGTGACCGCGAGCGCTCGGGAGCCGGGATCGTAGCCCCCCGCAAAGACGAGGGTGACCGGCACCGGCTGGCCGTTGCGGAAGGTGTCGCGCCGGAGGTCGCCGACGTCCGCCACCAGCGCGAAGACGAGGCTGAGGATGACGAGGGCGGACCAGATGTAGTTCAGCATGCGGGAGCCTT
The DNA here is from genome assembly GCA_963825065.1 of uncultured Gemmatimonadales bacterium. GTDB lineage: Bacteria > Gemmatimonadota > Gemmatimonadetes > Gemmatimonadales > GWC2-71-9 > JADJOM01. Next base: position 139,849 of record CAWGRU010000016.1, on the reverse strand, counting down.
GGCAGGGACCGGCAGAAGGTAGGGCGGGGAAGGGGAAGGGGGAAAGGGGAAGGGGAAAGGGGAAGGGGAAGGGGGCGCTGCGACCATCCCCCGGCCCGGCGCATCTCTTGGTCCGTCACCTGCTCACACGGAGCCCAGACTCATGATTCCCCGTTGGTCGCGGACCCTGTCCGCCCTCGCTGTCCTCGCCTTCGGCTCCGCGGCCTCGCTCGCGGCCCAGGGCGAACGCTCTCGCATGTTCACCTTCTCTTCCGACCGGCCTCGCATCGGCGTCATGCTGCAGACCCGGGCGGACAAGGACACCGACCGGCTCGGCGCCCGCATCGCCGAGGTCACCCCCGATGGTCCCGCCGACCAGGCGGGGCTCAAGGCCGGTGACATCATCACCCGCTTCAACGGAGTGGCGCTCGGTGGGGTCGCCGGTGACGACGACGAGTCCGGTCCGGCTGCGAAACTGGTCGAGCTGGTCCGCAAGCTCGAGAAGTCCGACACGGTCGACGTCGAGTACCGCCGTGGTACTGACACTGGCAAGGTCCGGCTCGCCCCCCGCGAGCTGCCCGAGATGGCCGGCCGGTTCCGGATGCACATGCCCGAGATGCCCGACATGCCGGGGATGGACCCGATGCGCCGGACGCCCTTCGGCGACGGGGAGTTCCCCCGCATGCCGATGAACATGGAGGGCATGCCCGGCGACATCCGCATCTTCATGGATCGCCACGAGGACGGTCTCAATCTCGTGGATCTCAACCCCGACCTCGGTGAGTACTTCGGCGCCAAGAGCGGAGTCCTGGTGCTGGAGACGCCGAAGGACTCGACCAGCCCCCTGCGTGCCGGCGACGTGCTGACCTCGATCGACGGGCGGGCGGTGAGTTCCGAAGGGCACGCCCGCCGGATCCTGGGCTCCTATGACGCCGGCGAGACGGCCAAGCTGGAGGTGCTCCGCAAGCAGAAGAAGCTGACACTCAGCTGGAAGGCCCCCAGCCACGAGCGCTCCTGGAAGTGGAAGGAGCCCGAGGGAAAGGCGCGGGTGAAGGTGGAACGGAGCTGAACCCACCGCTCTGCGAAGTGCCCGAAGGGAGGAGTGACGTGGCCGTCACTCCTCCCTTTCGGCTGCGAGTCCGCATCAGTGCGTCGTGGCGAGCCGCTCGCCTACTAGCGCCGCGAGTTCCTGTCCGGCGCGACCGAGGATCCGGCTCGCCCGACCGAGGAAGCGCCCCAGCGAGGTGGCCCAGTCCCGTTCCTCCGCGGCACCGGGGTCCCGCAGCGCGGCCAGAATGCGGCCACGGAAGCGGATGAGGATCGGCGTCGCCATCTCCAGGGCGTTGAACCGCGCGTCATAGCGGATCCCGAGCCCCTCGATGAGGGCGGCGGTGCGGGCGAAGTAGACCAGATCGCCAGGGAGGACCACCGGCCAGTCGTAAATCGTCGTCAGCACCTCATCCGCCAGATACTGGATCCGTTCCTGCGTGGTCGTGCGGCGTGCCGTGAGCGCCAGGAGCGCCTCGGCCAGCTTCCGGAGGGTGGTGCTGTCGGCGCTCGCGTCGACCAGACCCAGACCCTGGAAGCCGGTGACGACTCCGTCCACGTCCCGCCGGATGGCCGCCATGGCGGTGTTGAGAATCTGGCGCCGCCGCTCCCGGCTCACCCGCACCACCATCCCGAAGTCGAGCAGCACCAGCGCGCCATCCGGACCGACCAGCAGGTTGCCGGGGTGAGGGTCGGCGTGGAACAGCCCGTCGACCAGCATCATCTCGACGTAGAGTTCGAGCACTCGCCGGACGACGTTGCTGGCCTTCAACTCGCCGGTGGCCATCCGCGGGCCGAGCGCGTCTATGCGGGTCCCTTCGAGGTATTCGAGGACCAGCACGCGCTGCCGCACCATTTCCGGGAGGATCTCCGGAATGCGGATACCCCGCGACCCCCTGAACGAAACCCGGAACTCCTCCGCGTTCGCCGCCTCGAGGCGAAAGTCCATTTCCTCGTGCACCCGAAGGGCAAACTCCTCCACGGCCGCGCGCAGGCCCCGCACATGCGGGTTGGGGAACCGCCGATCCACCCAGGCCAGGAGGCGCCGCGCCGAGGCGATGTCCCGGGACACCAGCGTCTCCACGCCGGGCCGCAGCACCTTGACGACCACCTCCCGGCCGCGCAGCCGGGCCCGATGCACCTGGCCCAGCGAGGCCGCCGCGAGCGGCGTGTCGTCGAACCGCTCGAACAGCTCCTCGGTGGTTCGACCGTAGCTCGTGGCGATGACCCGCCGGATCTCGGCAAGCGGTATCGGAGGGACCCGGTCCGTGAGGGTGCCGAGAGCGACGACGTACGGTTCGGGGAGCAGGTCGTTACGGCCGGCGAAGATCTGGCCGAATTTCACGAAGGTCGGCCCGAGGCGGGCGAGCGATTCCACCAGGCGACTGGCACGATGCTGATGAAAGGCGGGTGTGCGAGGTAGCGGGGTGCCGAACAACAGCCACCGGTGCCGGTCACGGAGGAGACTCAGGACGAAGGGCAGCAACTCGCGAAGGATGGTGATGGTTCGCATGGCTGCACCTACCCGCAAGCAGCGGGCCGGTTCCCTCGTGGCTCAGGCCGGTTCCGGTCGGTTGAGCCGTCCCACGATGATCGTGGTGTTGTCGGTGCCGCCCCGGTCGAGGGCGAGCTGCAGCAGTTCCTGCGCGGTGTCGGCCGCGCGGGTCGAGCGCCGGAGTGCGTCGCGGATCTCGTCGTCGCTGACGTGTTTGGTGATGCCATCGCTGCACAGCATCATCAGGTCCTCCCAGCGGCAGTCCGTGGTCAGGGTATACGGCTCGGCCCGGGTGGCTCCGATGGCGCTGTAGAGCACGTGCTTGAGCCGGGACTTCTCCGCCTGATCGGGCGAGAGGGCACCCGCGTCGACCATGGCTTGGGCCATGGTCTGATCCTTGGTGAGCAGCTCGAGCTCGCCGTCCCGCAGCCGATAGCAGCGGCTGTCACCGACGTGCACCAGGTAGCCGCGCGGCCAGCGGATGCAGACCATGGTGAGGGTGGTGGCACCGACGGCAGGCTCGGCCTCGCCGGTGCCCGCCTTGCGAACCACCTCGTGACTCTGCTCCACCGACCGCTGCAACTCGGCGATGAACGCTGCCTCCGCCGCCGGATCGAGCTGGACGTACAGGTCCATCGTCTGCACCACGTAGTCCACGATCGCGTGCAGCGCGGTGCGACTGGCGTCCTTGCCGCCGGGCACCCCGCCCACCCCGTCGGCAACCAGGAAGACGTAGCCGCGGGAGGGGCTCGTCAGCTCGCCGAGGGCCTCCGCCGGCACACTGGTGGACACGATCCGCATGGTCTTGTGCAGGCTCGCGATCAGGAAGTGGTCCTGATTCTCGCTTCGCACGTGCCCCGGGTGGGACAGTCCGGCGATATCGAGGTGCTGCCTGTGCGGGCGGTTGTCCGCACCGTCGGTCTCTGCCGTCATGGTCCCCTCCCTGGACCGGGGAAGATCGTCGCCATCCGCCGGGGCAGCAAGCGGCGAGTTCGCGATATCTTCAGGGCGTGGAACACTCGCCCCTGCCGATCGAGCCCGCCCTTCCGGAGATCGCCCGCGCGCTGCGCGAGGCGGGCGCGCTGGTGCTGCAGGCCCCGCCGGGTGCGGGCAAGACGACGCTCGTGCCGATCTCACTGCTCGATGAGCCGTGGCTCGCGGGCCGGAAGATCCTTGTGCTGGAGCCGCGACGTCTCGCGGCCCGCGCCGCCGCGCGCCGCATGGCCGATCTCCGTGGCGAGCGACTCGGCCAATCCGTCGGCTACCGCATCCGCCGCGACTCGACCGTAGGCCCCGACACCCGGGTCGAGGTGGTGACCGAGGGGATCCTCACCCGGATGCTCCAGCACGACCCGGCGCTGGAGGCCGCCGGGTTGGTCATCTTCGACGAGTTCCACGAGCGCAGCATTCACGCCGATCTCGGACTGGCGTTGACGCTGCAGACCTGCGCGATTCTGCGGCCAGAGCTGCGGGTGCTCGTGATGTCCGCCACACTCGATGGCGCCCCGATCGCCGCGCTGCTCGGCGGGGCCCCGATCGTCACCGTCGAGGGCCGGAGCTTTCCGGTCGAGACCCGCTACCTGCCGCGTCGCGCCGAAACCCGGATCGAATCTGCCGTGGCAAGCGCCGTCCGACTGGCACTCGCCGAGGAGGAGGGCGATGTCCTGGCCTTCCTTCCGGGGCAGGGAGAGATCCGGCGCACCGCCGAACTGCTGGAAGGAGAACCCGGGACCCCCGACCGGCACTGGCAGCTGCATCCGCTGTACGGCACGCTCTCGCTGGCGGACCAGGACGCCGCGCTGCAGCCCAGTCCGTCCGGGCGGCGCAAGGTGGTGCTCGCGACGTCGATTGCCGAGAGCAGTCTGACGATCGAAGGCGTGCGCGTCGTTGTCGACAGCGGACTGGCCCGGGTGCCCCGGTTCTCCCCCGGCTCCGGGATGACCCGTCTGACCACAGTGCGAGTGTCCCGTGCATCCGCCGATCAGCGCCGCGGGCGCGCGGGCCGGACCGGGCCAGGAGTCTGTTATCGACTCTGGGCGCAGCAGGAGGACCACCAGCTCCTCCCCCGCAGCACGCCGGAGATCCTCGAGGCCGACCTCGCTCCTCTCGCCCTGGAGCTGGCGGCCGCGGAGATAACGGACCCGGATGAGCTCAGCTGGCTCGACGCCCCGCCGGGGCCTGCCCTGACCGAGGCCGGGTTGCTACTGCGGCAGCTCGGCGCGCTCGACTCCACCGGCCGGGTGACCGCTCACGGTCGCCGCATGGCCGATCTCGGCACCCACCCACGACTGGCCCATCTGCTGCTCCGCGGTGCCGAGCTGGGTGCCTCCGAGCTGGCCGCGAATCTGACGGCGCTGTTGGAGGAACGGGACCTCCTCCGCGGGACGGCGGGCCCACCGGACGCCGACCTGCAGCTCAGGCTGGAGCTTCTCGCCTCCGGCCAGCCGCCGGCAGTCTTCCATGGCTGCGCCGTGGACCGGAGCGGACTCTTCCGCGTCCGGGATGAGGCGCGCGCCTGGCGCCAGGCGCTGAAGGGTATTCGCTCCGCTGGTTCGGTTGCGGAGCCGCCATCGCCGGGACTCCTGTTGGCCCTCGCCTATCCCGACCGGCTGGGGCAGCGCCGAGCCGGACAGGCCGGCCGGTTTCTGCTGCGCAATGGGCAGGGGGCCCACTCCGATTCCCCGGCGTTGGTGCGCGCCAACTACATCGTTGCTGCGGAGCTCGACGGCGACCGCCGGGAGAGCCGCCTGTGGCTCGGCGCCCCAGTATCCCTTGAGGAGATCGAATCGCAGTTCGGTGAGCAGGTGACCGCTGAGACGGTGGTGGAATGGGATGACCGCTCCACAGCGGTCATCGCCGCCCGACGCGAGCGGCTCGGGGCGATCGTACTGAGGGAGACTCCCCTGCGCGACGCGGATCCCGCGGCCATCACAGATGCCCTGCTCGGGTGGCTCCGTCGCGAGGGAATGTCGGCACTCCCCTGGACGGAGGATGCGAACCGGTTGCGCGAGCGGCTGGACTTCCTTCACCGATCCCTCGGCCCGCCCTGGCCGGATGTCTCGGATGAGGCCCTGCTGGGGACGCTGGAGCGGTGGCTGGCGCCGATACTCTCGAACATCCGGCGCCGGACCGATCTGGGCCGCGTGGACCTGCAGGGCGCGCTGCTCTCGGGGCTCGGCTGGGAGGAGCGAAAGGCGCTGGATGTGCTGGCTCCGACTCACCTGGCGGTGCCGACAGGGTCGATGATCCGGGTCGACTACGCCAACCCTTCCGCCCCGGTCCTGGCGGTGCGATTGCAGGAGGTCTTCGGGCTCACCGAAACGCCGAGAGTGGCCGGTGGCCGGGTACCGGTGACGATGCACCTGCTTTCGCCCGCGCAGCGACCGGTGCAGGTGACTCAGGACCTGGCCGGCTTCTGGCGGACCAGCTACTTCGACGTGAAGAGGGAAATGAAGGGTAGGTATCCGAAGCACTACTGGCCGGACGACCCGCTGCAAGCCGAGCCGACCCGGCGGGCGAAGCCGCGAGGGACGTAGGAAGTGAGCAGCGAGAAGTCTGCGGCAGCCCTTCTCGCTGCTCAATTCATTTGCCCTATTGCTCAACCACGATCAGGTACTTCGACGGCTCCCAGAACTGTTCCGGCGTGCGGATGTCGATACTGCCCCAGACCGTGCCGCGGTTCCCGACCTGCGAGGTCAGGTGGGCGAGGTTCTGCCGGGTGACGATCCGGTACTTGCGCCCCGGATGGGGGAGCGGGATCTCACGGATGCTGCTCCGGTCGATCGAGGTGAATTCCGACAGCGGCAGCTCCCGCGCCGGAGCGACGCCGCGCCGTCCCACCAGCGGGATCGACCGGTGGCCGTCCTCCACCAGCACCCCCTTCGCGAGCAGCTCCTGGCGGGTTCCCACCACGTAATAGGCGGTGTTGTGGTCGTCCGTCAGGTGCAGCACGCTGTCGGCCAGCGTCAGGTTCTCGGCAGTCAGGCCCTCGACCTGGGCCGTCAGCGCGCCGATGGTCGTCCGCTGGGTGCTGATGATCGCGACCAGGTCGGCGATCGTGCTCTTCGCCTCGCCGAGGCCGGCGTCCAGGCTGTCCGCCCTCTGGCTCAGCCGGCGCACCCGGCGCTCGCTGGCCGCCACCTGGGTCTCGGCTGTCTTGAGGCGGGTGGTGATGGCCCGCACCTGTTCCAGGGCGTAGGCCCGCTGGTCCTTGGTGAGCTCCAGCACGGGAGACTCCGGCGTGCCCTTCGCTGGGCTGGGCTGCACCTTCGCGAGTTCCGCCTGGATGTCGCCGAGCAGCCTCCCGTTCGCCGCGACCTCCTGCAGCAGGCTGTCCCGCTCGCTGACAAGCGCCACCTCGCGGAGTTGCCGCGCGAGTCCCGGCGAGCGGGGGGTAGGGTCGGAGTGGCAGGCGGTGGCGACCAGGACGACGGTCAGGACCCACGCGCCGCCCATGGTCGGGCCGTGTGTGACACGCATGGCGGTACTCGCTTTCTCTGCTGAAGGTGATGGCGATCACCCTCGCATCATTCGATGCGAGGGTGATGAGAGTCTAGCGACAGTTCGTGGCAGGCGCCTAACATAATCGATGACGAATCGTTCTCGGGCGGGTGACGTCTCCCCGCAGCGCCGCCGCCGGCCGCTCTCCGACCTGATGAAGAAGTCGAAGCGAGCTGTCCACGAGGCGTTACAGGGCGGAGGCTACTCTTGGGCTGGCGCCGGGGGGGATGGGCCCCGCCGGCCGGCACACCGAGCGGGTGAGCCATGCGAGCGATTGGTACGGTTGTGACCGGGTTGGCACTCGGGGCAGGGGTGGTCTCGCCGGCTGCGGCCCTGGCAATGAACTACACCAGACCACCAGTCGGTGCCGGTTGGCGCATCGATACCCAGCATTCCGAGGTCAGCTTCCGGATCCGGCACAGCGTGGGCCGGGTCCGGGGCCAGTTCACCGGCCTCATCAACCGCCAGCAGTACGGCCTGACCTGGAACCAGCCGCTCGAAAACGGTGCCATGCTGAGCGACGACGTCGAAATCGAAATCGCCATCGAGGCTGTCCGCCAGTAGCCGATCCCGGCATCGTTCAGGGGGCGGCGCCAGCGGCGCTCGCGAGTCTCGCGAGCGCCGCTTCGATTTCCCGGGCGCCAGGCACCGTGCCCTGGGCCATCCTCGCCTGGCCCCCTCCGCGGCCGCCGAGGGCGGCGAGCACCGGTTTCAGCATGCCGCCGGCATCCAGAGCGGTATCGGCCGCCGTGGCGAGGAGGATGGTCGGCGGGGTTTCCAGCGCGCCCAGGAAGACCGCGCCGGGCAGCGCGGTGACGGCAGCCGCCAGGCCGCGCAGCGATTCGACATCCCCGGTCGCCGTCCGATGCAGCACCAGGCGCCGGCCCGCGGCGTTCACTGCGGCCGCCGAGTAGAGTGCCCGCGCCCGAAAGCCGTTCAGCTCCTCCTCCAGCGCCCGCCGTAACGCCTCGGCCTGCCTCAACTCCGCGCGCTGCTTGTCGAAGAGCGCCGGAAGGTCCTCGATGCCGGCCGATGCGCCGGCCCCGATCTGGGTGAGCAGCTCGAAGTCGGCCCGTGCCCGCCTGACCGCACGGCTGCCGCACAGGAATTCCAGCCGGGTCAGCTTCCTCACTCGCTCCGCTCGGCGTATCAGGATCGGGCCGATCTCGCCGGTGGCCCGGACATGGGTACCTCCGCAGGCGCTCCGGTCCAGGTCGGCGATGGTCACGATCCGGAGCACGCCGGTGCGCTCCGACGCCTTTCGCAATCCCTGGGCGGTCGCCGTGTCCTCGAACCGCACCTCGACCGTGCGGTTCTCGGTCGCGGCCGCGTTGGCGAGCAGCTCGGCCTCCCGGATCTGCTCCGGGGTGATGGCCGCGATTTCGAGGTCGAGCGTTGCACTCTCGGGCCCGAAGTGGACGCTGACCGTTTCAACGCCGAACCGCCTTGCGATCACGGCCGAGAGCAGGTGCTGCCCCGTGTGCTGCTGCATATGATCGAAGCGCCGTTCCCAGTCTACCACGCCCACCACCGGCCCGGGGGGTAGTGGCCGTGCCAGGATGTGGGCGATGCGGTCGTCTTCGTCGACCACGTCAAGCACCGGCACCTCACCCAGCCGGCCGGTATCGAATGGCTGGCCGCCGGAGGTGGGATAGAAGGCCGTGCGGTCGAGGTAGACGCGGCAGCCGTCGTCGCTCTGACCGACGACGGTGGCCGGGAAGCGGGCGAGGTAGCTGTCGGAGTAGTAAAGGCGTTCGGTCGTCACCCGCCTAAGCTATTCTTCGGGGGCGCTCGACGGAATGATCCGATGGTCTCATTGCTGCTGGCTCTCCTCCTGGGAATCCCCCCGGCCGGGGATTCGCTCTGCCCCCGTTTCCCCCAGCCGGGGCCGGTCACGTATAGGACGGTCGACTCCCTGGTCGCCAAGGTTCGAGGAGCGAGCTTCCCCGAACTGGTTGGGGCCGATATCCAGCTGAACGAACTGCGCGGCAGCGGGGACTACTTCAGCTCGGGATCCGAACTCCGGACGATCCTCAATCACGGCCCCAGGCGAGCCTACCTTCTCTATGTCAACCCGAAATTGTTCGGGGACCCCCCGCCACGAGAGGCAATCCGTGCGGTGGTGGCTCACGAGCTGTCGCACCTCGTGGACTACGAGAAGCGCACGGCCCTCGGCCTGGTGGGTTTCACTATCCATTATCTGACCAGGAACCCCGCGACCTACGAACGAGCGACCGACCTTCACGCGCTTGGTCGGGGGTACGGCTGCGGCCTCATCGCCTATCGGGAATGGCTCTACCGCCACGTCTCCGCGAGGACGGCGGCCGCCAAGCGGAGGAACTACCTGACGCCGGAGGAAATTCGGGGTTGGATGCTCACCGGCTCACTTCCGTCCGGTGCACCGCCCGGGCCGGAGTGAGGGCCTCCGCCAGCCGTCCCGCTGAAATGAATCGGTCGGCCGGGAGCGCCGCGGTGGCCTGGGCGATCGCCTCATCCAGCCACGGGGGGATCGACGACCGTAGCCGGGACGGACGGTGACCGTCGGGGCTCGCCGCCGGCGGCAGCTCACGGGCTGGCCTGGGCGGCAGTTCGCCGGTGACCCCGAAATACAGCGCGAGCCCTAGGCCGTAGAGATCCGCCCTCGGGTCGGCGCCCTGCCCGGCGATCACCTCGGGAGCCCGATAGTCCCGGTCTCCCTCAACCTCCGCCGCGCCGAAGTCAATCAACCGGGCCCGGGTTTCCGCCGCGAGCAGGATGTTTCGCGGCGACACGCCGCGATGGAGAAGACCGCGGCGATGCGCGGCGCGCAGGGCCAGGGCCACGCCCCGGCCCACCGCGGCAACCTCGTCGCTGGTGAGCGGTCCCTCGGTCCGCACCCGGGTGGCCAGGTCGGGGCCATCGACGTGCTCCATCACCAGGACGTACCGCTCGCCGGTCTCGAAGTGGTCCAGCAGCCGCGCGATGTGCTCATGCTCCAGGTCGCGGATTGCGGGCGCCTCACGGTTCAGCCGTTCCCGCGTATCGACGGGCGGGACGAACAGCCTGACCGTGACCGAGACTCCGGCCTCGACGTCCTGGCCGAGGTAGACGGCGGAGGATGGACCGGTGACCAGCTCCCGGACCAGCCGGTAGCGTCCCTGCAGCAGGGCGCCGGCGGTAAGGCCGGCGAGCGGAACGTGGTGCGGTGGTGCCATGCATTTCCCCGTCGGACACGCGTGATGCGCTGAAGTTTTCCCCGAATCGCACTATTCCACCCGGGAGTTGGCAGGTCCCGGGCCAGTCACCGGCGCTTCCTCTGACGGGATGGAGGCCCTGAGTGATTCGGATCACGGCCGGGGGGCGCGACTGCGACTCCGTCGCATTCCGTGACACCGACAATTCCTGCGAATTGTGTGGAGGTCGGCAGCCACCGATAGTGCTGTCGTCCCGGCCCCGTTCTGGCCTTCGCCACTCGCCACTCCCGGCCCCATCGAGGTCTTCCGATGCGACATCCTCCCGGTCGCTTCGCGCTCGCATTCGCGCTGCTGCTTGCCGCCTGCAGCGCCGACTCGAAGTCGCCTACCGGCCCGGGTGGTCCCCCGGCCGGCAGCCTCAAGGCCTGGTCCGATCCCGCCACCTGGCCCTCCGGCGCGGTGCCGGCCGCTGGCGACTCGGTGGTGATCCCCGCGGGCCTCTCGGTCGAACTCGACTCGAGCCCGCCGGCGCTCAAGAACCTGACCATCGACGGCTCGCTGGTGTTCGGCAATCGAGACCTGGCCCTCACGGCGGATTGGATTCTGGTGAACGGCACGCTGCAGGCCGGCACCGAAAGCAGCCCGTGGACCCATCAGGCGGTCGTCACGCTGACGGGCAGCTCCAGTGGACCGAGTGTGGCCGGCATGGGGAACAAGATGATCGGGGTCATGGGGCGCATCGAGCTCCACGGTGAGAGACGAGCGGGATGGACCCGCCTCGCCGCAACGGCCGCGCAGGGGGCCTCCCAGATCACCCTTGAACGGAATCCCGGATGGCGGGCCGGCGACCGGATCGTGCTCGCCTCGAGCGACTACAACCAGAATCGGGCGGAAGAGGCGGTCATCGCCGCGGTGAGCGGAACCGCGGTCACGCTCTCCGCCCCGCTCGCCCATCAGCACTACGGGCAGATTCTGACCGTCAGCGGCGTGCCCGTCGACGAACGGGCGGAAGTCGGACTGCTCAGCCGGAACATCCGCATCCAGGGTGACACCGTCATCGGCGCTGGCTTCGGCGGCCACATGATGATCATGGCCGGCGGTGTGGCCAGGATCGAGGGGGTGGAACTCTTCCGGATGGGCCAGCGCAGCCACCTCGCGCGCTACCCGATGCATTGGCACATGGCCGGTGACGTCACCGGGCAGTACTTCCGCAACAGCAGCGTCTGGCGGACCTTCAGTCGCTGCGTCACCATCCATGGCACGGACAACGCGACCGTCAAGGACAACGTCTGCTACGACCACGCCGGCCACGGCTATTTCCTGGAGGACGGCGCGGAAACCGGTAACCTGATCGAGGGAAATCTGGGCCTGACCTCCCACGATCCAGGTGCCGGGGTGCGGCTGCTCCCCTCGGACGACCGGCCGGCGACCTTCTGGGTGACCAATCCGGCCAACACCATCAGGAACAACGTCGCCGCCGGGTCGCAGGGGTTCGGCTTCTGGTACGCCCTGCCCGACGCCCCCACCGGCCTGTCCACCGGTGCGCCGGACCGCCCCCGCCTGACACCCCTTGGCCAGTTCACCGGAAACGTCGCCCATTCCAACCATCAGGGCGGGCTCTTCGTGGACGACGGGCCACTTCCCAATGGCCAGACGGACGTCACGGTCTACGTCCCTCGCGCCGACCCCACCGACAACAACTCGGCCCCGGTAGTGGCGGACTTCACCAATTTCCGCGGGTACAAGCACTACGGCCGTGCAGTCTGGCTGCGGGGCGATCACCTGCGACTGTCCAACTCGCTGCTCGCCGACAACGCGATCGGCGCGACCTTCGCGGCCTACGAGACCTTCGTCGAGAACACCACCTTCATCGGCCAGTCCGGCAGCATGCCGAATCTTCCCTCCAGCGGCTACCTGCGCGGGTACGAATTCTATGACGGCAGGGTCGGCGCCCACTCCGTCACCTTCATCAATTACACTGCGGCCACCACCGTGCCCGCAAGCGGTCTCGGATACCTGCTGGACGATGCGTTCTCCATCAATCCACTCAACGAGGCCGGCGACCTTACCTTCATCAATGCCAACAAGCTGTACCTGAAGCAGCCGGTGGTCGACAAGGATGGCGACAAGGCCGAAGTGTTCCTCGACCGAAATGGCGCGGTGACCGGGCAGGCGGGGCGGTGGGTCGTGGCGAACTCTCCGATTCTCGTCACTGGGCAGTGCACCTACCAGGCGCAGTGGAACGCGCACGTCTGTCCTCACCGCTTTCTCCGGCTTTCGCTGAACAGCGGCACCGCCGAAGCTGTCGCCCCACTCACCGTGGTGCGGGATGACGCCGTCAGCCAGCTCTTCTCCGGTGGTGGCAACCGGCCGGATAACGCCTCGATGTCCGCGATCCCCGGACGCGGCTACGATCTGCAGTGGTCCGCCGCTGCCCCGACGCATCCGAACCTTTACCTCAACAGCGCCGCCGCTGGTGACGTCGTCCTGGTGAGCTTCCCGTACGCCGCCGTGCCCAGCCAGATCGTGCGTGACTACTGGCCCGGCAATCCGATGACGGCGGCCGCCAGCCTCGCCGAGCTCAACGCGAGCGCCGGCGACAAGTTCTTCTACGATGCCGGCGCCGGCGTCCTCCACCTGAAGCTGGTGGTCCAGTCAGGCAATGACTGGGCGACACTCTTCGTCAAGCCCTGAACCCGGGCGGAAACGACCAACGGCTGACCGCTCCTCGGAGCGGCCAGCCGTTGGTGCTGTCCCCCTCACGGGCGGGGTTCTGCCTCAGCCGAGCTCCAGCGCCGGCCGGGGGTCTTCCACCTCCGCCTCCGCGATTCCCAACCCGAGAACGTCCCGCACCGACTCCAGCAACTCGGTGGGCAGGAACGGCTTGGCGAGGAACTGTGCGCGCCCGCTGGTCTCCTGGGCCACATGCGCGTTGCGGGGCTCGCCCGACACGTACAGCACCGGTAGCTCGGGCCACGCCTCGCGCACCCGGAGCACCAGGGCGTCGCCCTGCATTCCGGGCATCTGCACGTCGGTGATCAGCAGGTCCACCGGCACGTGGGTGCGCTCGAGCAGCCGAAGGGCTTCATGGGCATCCTCCGCCACGATCACCGTGTAGCCCTGGTGCTCGAGCACTCGTCGCATCGTGGCGCGCACGGTGACATCATCGTCGACGACGAGCACCTGCACCGGGAAAAAAGTGCAGCGGAAGGACTTGATCAGCTCGTCGAGCGATGCGTGCATGGTTGTGCCTGAAGCCGGTGAGATGTCGCGGGAGGCACAACTTGTGGTCCGGCCGAGTCCTCGTCAAGGCGGACCAGCGGTGCCTTGACGAAGACGCACTGTGGATTCTGTTGAGGGTGTGGAAAGGTGTGGATATCGAACTATAGATCGATCCTCCCGATTCGCCCCGTGCCCGAGAGCGCCAGCCACAATCGGTGGCGGCTCGAGTCCGTCACCATGTGGCGAACCACACAACCGGGTGTCGGGATGCGCACGGTCTCCACCTTCTCGGTCCTGGGATCGAAGGCCACCATGAGCCCCGAGGCCGCTTCGTTGTACCAGACTCTTCCATCCGTGCCGATGGCGATTCCGTAGGGCTCGGCGGTCGGCGTGGGCGAGGGCCACTCGCGTACCTTGCCGGTCACCGGATCGAGTGCGCCGAGAAAGCTGCGCGCATTGTCGGTGTACCAGACCGTCCCGTCACCGGTGACCGCGAGTCGCCGGGGACGTGCCCCGGGGTCGGGAAGCACGAACTCCTCCATGTGTCCGCTTTCCGGGTCGACGCGTCCGAGCTGGTTGGTCCCGAGCTGGGCGATCCACAGCGAACCATCCGGGGCTGGGGCGATTCCGTACGGAATGCTTCGCGGCGTCGGCGCGACCCACACCTCGGCGACGCCGGTTGCCGGGTTCAGCCGTCCGTAGCTGTTGTTGTTGGCATCCGTGAACCAGATCATCCCGCGGTGCGCGAGCGGGGTGTGGGGATTCCTGGCTTCCCTCGGCAGCGGGTACTCGGCGATGTGGCCGGTGGCGGGGTCCAGACGGCCGAGAGCCCCCGTCCGCTGCGCCGTATACCAGACGCTGCCGTCCGGGGCCACCACGAGTCCGTGCGGTCCGGAGGCCGGAGTCGGCGTGGGATAGTCCGTGATCACGCCCGTGGCGGGGTCCAGCCGGCCGATCGCGCTGTTGCTCTGATCGGTGTACCAGACGATGCCATCGGCGCCGACGGCAGGATCATGCGGGAAGCTGTTGGGGCGGGGGATCACGTATTCCACGACGACCCCGGCCGGGCGGTCCGTGGTGGGGAGCAGGACGAATGGGACCAGGAGCAGGGCCGTCAGAGCTGGGCGGGTCATGGTGGGTCCCTCCGCGGGCGGGAAACGAACGAGCGGTGGCCCTATACGGAGCCACCGCTCGAGAGGTTCCAGCGGTTCGGGATGCGACGCGAAGACTCAGGGGGCGGCGGGGAAACCGTCGCCCAGCGCGCGCAGGATGGCGGCGACGGAATGGGGACGCGCGCTCTCCGGCGTAGCGGCCCATGCCTGGGTCCGCTGCTCGACCCAGGTCCGGATGCTGGTGTAGCGCGTCCCCGACGCCGGGTTCTTGAACGTGATGTTCGAACCCTTGATGTCGTACTGGCCCTGCAAGGCGGCGAGGATGTCGAGACCCTCGTTCACCTGGCTGAACATCAGGTCCGCGAGCTGCGAGGTTTCGACCGGCTCGGCCGCGCTCTGGTGGCCGGCCCAGACTCGCATCTCCTCACTCGACCAGCGTTGCGAGCGCTGCGAGGTCAGCACGCTGTCCTGATACGCCGACTCCAGCCGGGCGATCTTCGCGCGGTACTGACGAATCGACTCCGCACCGCTCGACCAGGCGTTCCGTGCCGCCGACACACCATCGCTGGAGGCGAGGTGGTTCGCCGCCAGCAGTCCCCGGAACCCGCCCAGTTTCGCCGCCAGATCCTGCTGTGCCTGCCGCTCCGCCGCCTCGAGCCGCCGGGTGAGTTCGCTCGGGGCTGCCATCGAGCGGGACGCGCCGGCGACATCGATGTCGTTGCCGAGCCCCAGGTCTGCACTCGGGACCACGGCGTCTGCCCGGAAGTTCGGCCGCGCCGCGGCGAGAATCTCATTGTCCGAACCCTTCGCCGTGGCGGTATCGGTCTTCACCGCCGCTTCGGAAGGCTTGGTGCCGGCGGGGACGGACTTGGTCGGCGTGCTGCTCTCGGGCGCCGGCGACGGAATCGTTGGCGCCGGGGCTGCCTGTGCCGGAGACCCGGTTGTCACCCGGGAGGCGGTCGACTGCGTGCCGACGACGGGTGTTGCGCTCTGGCCCTGCCACGGCTTCCAGGCCAGCAGCCCTGCGATGACGACGACTACGGCCACGCCTGCAGCGGCCATCACGGGCTTCGGACTGCCTGACACGGCCATCGCGGAATCCGTGAGTGTTGCGGCGGGCGCCGGCGCCACTGTCGCGGTCGGATTCGCCAGCAGAGGGCCGCCGGGTATCGAGAGATCCTCGCGGATCGGCGATTCTGGCGCCTTCATGGTCGGCGCCGGCGGCACAGGGGGCTTCTCCGCCACGACGGGGGAAGGGGCGCTCCGCGGCACCTCGACCTTGGGTGCGGCTGGCTTCGGCGCTTCGACGCTGCGTGCTTCGAGCTTCGGGGGGGCCACCTTCGGCGCGTCGAGCTTTGGAGTTTCCACCACGGGGGCCTCGACCACCTGCTTCGGTGCTTCGCGGGGAGCGGCCGGCGACTCGACTTGAGCCCTGGGAGGGGTGGGGCTCTCCTCTGTCCGCGGCTTGATCGGGGCCGCCGACTCGGCGACGGCAGACCGGCCGGTCGGGTCTTTCTCGGAGTCCAGCGAGCGATCGAACAGCAGGTCAAGGTCCTGGGGCATCGCCCGATGACCCGCCGAGGTGCGGACCGGCGATTCGATGCCCCCGTCCATCACCAGGAATTCGACCTCGGTGCCGGGAGCATTCGATGCCACAACGGGCTTGGCCGCCGGTGCCGCCGGCGCTTTGCGTGCCTCGATCACAGTCGCGTTGCGCTGTGAGGTCGTCGGGGCAGCGGGCGTGCCGAGGTCGATGAACGCGAGTTCCTTGCTCTTTCTCGGAACCGGGGGAGCCACCGGCGGGGCCACGACAGCGGCTGGGCTCTGGACAGCGGGCGGTGTATCGGCCACCAGTTGGGGGCGGAGGACCGTTTGTGGCGGGCGCAGGGCGGGGCGCTCCGGCGATGGCTGTGGGAGGCGGGCCTGTGGAGCCTGAGGCTGCGCCGGTCGCGACGCCCCCGGGGCGGGTGGCACCGGGGTGCGGGCTGGTGCGTGGACCCCGGCAACCGCGCCTTCGCTCGAACCGGCCCAAGTCAGCGCGCTCCGGTAGTGCGGATGGCTCTTCACATCGAGCCAGCGGTTGGCTCGGGTGTGGAAGATCTCGTCCTCGGCGGAAACGGCGCCGCGGCGGACAGCGGCGTTGAACTCCTCGAGCGAGTTGTAGACCGCCTCGGTCCCTGAAGCCGACCGGATCCTGTACATGGCACCCGCCTCCCTGCGCCTGGGTCACGGCACGCACCCGCTAGAACGCCGTCCGATATAGCAACAGTCGCGCCCAGTATGTAACATCTTTAATGACAAATGGTTAACTGAATGTCGTTTGCTCAAGCTGACTGGTTCCTTTGCGGCATTCTGCCCGCTACAAACGGTTTCGCAGGGTTGGGCCAGGTGGGCCAAGTACCGTAGCGACGGTAACTTGCGCACATGGCGAGACTCCTCCTCAACCCCCACCGAGCCGCCGGCTTCATCACCCCGGCAACCTCCGATGCCCCTCTTGCGGTGCACCGGCGCCTGCCGGGTTACAGACCGACCCCGCTGCGGATGCTGCCTTCAATTGCGAGACGCCTCGGGGTCGCCGCGGTGGAGGTGAAGGACGAGTCGGGCAGGCTAGGGCTCCCCGCCTACAAGGTGCTGGGCGCCGCGTGGGCGGTCTATCGGGTAGTGGAACGCCGGCTGGGACGGTCCCCCGAGCCCTGGGCCACGGTCGGCGAGTTGCGCGCGCTCGTGCGACCACTCCTGCCGCTCCGGCTGATCACCGCGACCGACGGCAACCATGGCCGTGGAGTGGCCCGGGTGGCAAAGTGGCTCGGGTGCGGATCGGAGATCTACGTGCCGGCAGGCACAGCTCAGGCCAGGCTCGCCGGCATCGCCTCCGAAGGCGCGAAGGTGATCGAGGTCGAGGGCACCTATGACGACACGGTGGCACGTGCCGCGGCCGCGGCGGGGAGTGATGATGCCCTGCTGATCCAGGATCATGGCTGGCCCGGATATGAGCACATTCCGGGTTGGGTTGCCGAGGGGTACCAGACGATCTTCTCGGAGATCGAGGCGGAGCTCCATGCCCGCGGCGAGTCACCCTTCGATCTGGTGCTGGTGCAGATCGGGGTCGGGACGCTGGCAAGCGCCGCGGTCCGGCACTACCGGCGGGTGGGAGGCGCGCCCTATCCGGCGCTCGTAGGGGTGGAGCCTGTGGCGGCGGCATGCGCTCTTGAATCCGTCGCGGCGGGCGCGCCGATCATGCTCTCCGTAGGGGCCGGGGCATCGATCATGGCAGGGCTGAACTGTGGTACGCCGTCGTCGGCAGCGTGGCCGTCGCTGCTCTACGGGGTCGATGCGTACGTCGCCGTGGAGGACGACCAGGCTCGTGCGGCGATCCGGCTGCTTGCCGATGCCGGGGTGGTGTCAGGCGAATCGGGGGCGGCAGGGCTGGCCGGACTCATGGAGCTGCTGGACGGCCGTGAGTCCGATCGCGCCCGGGCGGCGCTGGGCATCGGGCCCGCGTCCCGGGTGCTGCTGCTTTCCACCGAGGGGGCGACCGATCCCGCCGGCTACGACGCTATCGTGCGGCGGTGACGGCGTCGCGGAATCGCCGGACGATCGCGCCGGCGGGCTCGATTCGATCGATGGTCGCCACGCTCCGCCCCGCCTGCCAGTAGTCGTTCTCGCCCGTCTCGTCGAGCGAGGCCCGCTTGAGTTGCCACAATGAGCGCAGGGCGTAGATGGTGCGCATCAAGTGCTTGGTGCGGGGCTGGCGGAGCATCCAGCGGGCCACCGGGCCGGCCTTGAGACCGATCCGCTCGATGTACGGGGTACGAATCACCGCGACCGGCACGCCGGTGATGCGTTCGCTGAGCACGATGTCGTCCTCGTCGGCGTCGAGGATGGCACGCTTGTAGGCCTCGCTGGCACGACATTCGGTGGTGGCGATGAACCGGGTGCCGAGTTGCGCGCCGGCATAGCCCATCCGCAGGAGGTCCACGAACCCCGTCTCATCCCCCACGCCTCCTGCGGCGACCACCGGAACCCCCAGCCCGCCCAGTTCGGCTATCAACTCCTCCGCGCTCTTGCCGCCGGCATGCCCGCCTGCCCGCCGGTTCACCGCGATCAGCCCCTGCACTCCTCCGGCGAGTCCCTTCTCCGCCCATTTGCGCTCGGTCACGTCGTGGTAGACCACACCGCCTAGCGATCCGACCCGTTCGACTACCCACTTCGGGTTGCCGAGAGAGGTGATGAAGAACCGGACGCCCTCCTCGAGAGCAATATCGATCCAGCGAATCATCCGCTCGTGATAGGATCTCGAGGATTGCTCGATCAGCGCGTTCATCCCCATCGGCCTGGTGGTGAGCCGCTTGATGAGCCGGATCCCCTCGCGGAAATCGTGACCGTGCACATAGGTCAGGGAGATCGGCTGAATGATCCCGATGCCCCCCGCCTCGGAAACGGCCGCGACCAGCTCCGGATTGCTGCAGGGGTACATGGCGCCGCAGATCAACGGCACCTCGATCCCGGCGTGACGAGAGAGGGGGGTGTCCAGCGAGAGGGGACTCACGCGGGCGCGAGCCGCCAGCGAACCGTGGCCCGGGCCACCACGTCGCCCGATGCATCGGTGATTTCAGCCTGCACCTCGTGATCCACCTGAGTTGTTACCGAGGGGATCACCACGGAGGACTCGGCCAGCAGGGTCCCCCGTGCCTTCTTCAGATACTCGATCGACAGCCCGGTGACGATGCCACGGACACCTGGGGGCAGCCCGACCAGCATCGCGAGGCCGCTGGTGACTTCGGCGAGGTTGACCAGCGCGATGGCATGAATGGAGGCGAGATGGTTTCGGACGGCGCGCCGGTCGGCGAGCTCGACTCGCGCATGCCCCGGCTCGAGGGTCCGCACGTGGCCGTGGATCGAGCCGGTGTAGGGAACCATCCAGCCGAGCACCCGGCTGAACAGCCAGGTTCCGCCGGGCAGCGGCGAGAGTTGGTCCCAGAGGCGGGCGAGCCGGGCCCCGGGAGCGGCGAGTGTGGTGGCCATGGGCTGGGAATATGGCCGGGCCCGGGAAGGGGTGAAACCGCGAGTTCGGGAGTCCCGTCTTGACTTTACCACTACGGTCGTAATATTACGCCTGTAGTAGTTTGGCCGCCCGCCCTGTCCGCACGGGGAGTCCTCATGTCAGAGATGCACCAGCTTACCGAATTGCAGTTCGCCATCCTGCGCGTCCTCTGGGAGCGTGGCCACGCGACGGTCGCCGAGATCTGTGAAGCGCTACGGGCCGAGCGTGGTCTGGCCCTGACCACCGTGGCCACGCTGCTCTCCCGGCTGGAGAAGCGTGGGGTGGTGACCCACGAGACGCGCGCGCGGCAGTTCGTCTACCACGCGCTGGTGACTGAGGCCGAGGTACGGCACTCGATGGTGCACGAACTCACCGAGCGACTCTTCGATGGCGACGTCGCCGAGCTGATGACACATCTGCTGCGGGGCCAGGAAATAGATCCCGGCGACCTGGAGCGGATCAAGGCGATGCTCGATGAGCATGCCTCGAGCAAGGAGGGCACTTCCCATGGGCGCTGAGCTGATCCCGCGAGTCGGTAGCTGGCTGCTGACCTACCTGATTCACAGTACGCTGCTGCTGGGCGTCACCTGGCTGCTCACCCGTCGCCTGGTCCATGCTCCTGCGGTGCGAGACATTCTCTGGAAAGCTGCCCTGGTCGGCGGTCTGGCCACGGCCACGCTGCAGGTGGGACTCGGCTACGAACCCTGGGGCGGGGCGATGGCGCTCCGGCTCGGCGCCGCGGCAGCTCGGCAGACCGACGCGTCGGTGCAGCGCCGCGAATCGACCTGGTCCGGCACGCTGATGCCGGCGATCGTCCAGGGCCCAAGGTCAGATGGCGATGGACTGCACGGGGCCGAGCGCCCGGTGACGCAGCCGGCGCCGGTCACCGACGCCCGGCAGGCCGATGCACCGGCGACAACGCCGCGCGAAAGACGGGGCGTGGCGGAGTGGATTCTGCCCATCGCGCTGTCTGGATGGGCGGTCCTCGGCTCTGCGCTGGCAGTGTTGTATCTGGTTCAGCGGCGCCGGGCGATGCGCCGGATCGGCCCGCGGCTTCCGGTGGTCAATCGTGCTCTGGAGGCGATGCTGGGCGACCTGCGACAGGCCGGGAAGGTGCACGCCGCCGTCCGGCTTACCTCGGCCGCGGGGCTCGCGAGCCCGGTGGCGCTGGGGCACGACGAGATCGTGCTGCCGCCCGCGGCACTGACCGATCTGAGCCCGGAGCAGCAGCGCAGCATGCTGGCGCATGAATTGGCGCATCTCGCTCGGCGAGACCCAGCCTGGCTGGCGCTCTCCTGTCTGCTCGAGCGGGTCTTCTTCATCCAGCCCCTCAATCGCCTGGCGCGAATCCGGCTTCAGGAAGCCGCCGAGTACCTCTGCGACGACTGGGCCGTCACCCGCACCGGGTCCGGCGTCTCGCTGGCCTCCTGTCTGGTGAAGGTGGCCGAGTGGGTCAACGCGCCGCCGCACCCAGTGCCGCTCGCGGGCATGGCCGAAAAGCGATCCCAGCTTGTCATCCGCATCCACCGTCTCATCGAGGGCCGAACCATGCCGAGCGCTCCCCGTTCACTCTGGTTCCTCGCCGGCGCCGTGGCGCTGGTCGGCTTCACCGCGGTGGCGGCGCCCGCCATCACGACCTCGAGTGAGGCACAACAGGGGCAGGATACGACTCGAACCTCGGTTGCCGCGGCGGACTCGGACACTGTCGAGACGAGCACCCATCGGGTGCTGCGTCTGATGCACCTCACGGAGAGCCGGGCCCGCCGCGATGCTCGCCGGGCGCTGCTGGCCGCAGAGCGGATGGCCGCCGCGCGCCGTGCTGGCCCCGACGCCTCCCATCCCACCGATGGCGCCGGTCGCGCCGCGGTACTTCGGCGCCACCCCGATGCCGTCGCTGGCGCCGGTCGCGGCGCGACTGGACGCGGTGCGGGCCTCGCTCGCCTCGATGGGGCGTGACGCCCGCCAGCGGGACACCACGAGCATTGCGGTCCCCGCGCTCATCGCCGCGCTCAAGGATGGCGATGTCGAGGTCCGGCGGGCGGCGGTGCAGTCGCTCTCGAACCTCGAGGATCCGCGTGCGGTGCCGGCGTTCATCGAGGCGCTGCGTGACAGCGACGCGGAGGTGCGGGCATGTGCAGCGAGCGGGCTGGGACAGTTCGAGGACAAGCGGGCGATCGCGCCGCTGGTGGCACTGCTCAAGGACTCCGACAAGGATGTCCGCCGGTCGGCCATGTCCGCGCTGTCGAGCCAGTCGGCCGACGTGCCCGTCGACATGGTGGTGACCGCCCTCGCGGACAAGGATCCCGAGATCCGGCAGGCGGCGCTCGGCCTCGCCGAGCGTCACGCCGATGGCGATGAGGAGAAGCCCGTTGATCCGCGAATCGTCCAGGCGGTCGTGGGGCTGATCGGCGACCCGAACGCCGATGTGCGTGGTCAGGCGATCTCGCTGATGGGTGAGTTGCGACTGACCCAGGCGCCGGCCGGCCTGCTCGCCGCTGCGAGGGACAAGGACCCGGATGTGCGCCAGCACGTCGCCTCGGCGCTGGGTGAGATCCACGATGCCAGGGCGGTGCCGACGCTGCGGGAGATGCTGGCCGATGGCAACGCCGACGTGCGTGAGCAGGCAGTGCAGGCGCTGGGCGAAATCCGGGACCGGTCGGCCCTCGAGGCACTGGTCGGCGCGCTCAAGTCGAGCGATCCGGTGGTCCGCCGTACGGCCGCGCAGGCGCTGGGTCAGCGGGACGAGGAGCAGTAGCCGATGTCGATCTCCTTGCTTGCGCTGGTGGCGGCACTTCAGTCGGTGCCGCCACCGCCGCCTCCACCGCGCGCGATGCCGGCGCCATGGGCCCACTTCGCGCACATCCACATGCCGCATCCGCCTCGCCCGCCACGGCTTCCCCGCCAGCTGCGGGACGGTGTCGGGCCGGACTCGGCCGCGGTAGCCGGTCTGCTCACCGCGCTGGCCCAGACTCCACCCGGGGTGTGCGGCATGGCGGTGGCCATGCTCGGCAACGGGTGGGACGGGGGGGCCCGGAGCGGGGTCAGCGCCCTGGGTGACGAGCCGGCGACGGTGCGCAGCGAGCGACGGGCGTTCGAGTCCGCGCTCCGGGACCGCCGCGCGGTGCCCCTGCTCGCTGCCGCCCTGTCCCGGCCGGAACCCTGTGTCAGGCGTGCCGCTGCGCGGCTGCTGGGTGACAGCGAGCTCCCCGAGGCTGGCAAGGCGCTTCGCGACGCGCTGCGCCACTCCAACGCCCGGGTACGCGAGGCGGCCGCGCTCGGCCTGGGGGTGATGGGGGATTCCGCCGCATTTCAGGGGCTGGTGCAGGCGCTGGCCGACGGTGAATCGGAGGTGATCCGGATGGCCGCCTGGGCGCTCGGCCAGCTCGAGGATCCCCGCGCCGTCGTCCCGCTGGGGCGGCTGGTCGAGCATGGCAACTCCGGCGTGAGGCTGGCGGCTGCGGTCGCCCTGGGAGCGATCGAGGAGTCGCGTGCCGTGAAGCCGCTGCTGGCTCTGCTGCGGGATCGGGATGCGGGGGTCCGAGAGGCGGCGGCCGGATCGCTTGGACAGATCGAAGATTCGTCAGCGACCAGCGGGCTGCTGCAGGCGCTCGGTGACCGCGAGGCTGCCGTGCGGCTGGCTGCGGTCGAGGCGCTGGGCCAGATCGAGGACTCGAGGGCCACGCGCCCAGTGGCAGAGCTGCTGCGAGATCCCACCCCGGACATCCGGGAGGCGGCCGCCGAGGCGCTGGGCCAGATCGAGAATGCCGGCGCGGTGCCGGCGCTGATCAAGGCGTTGCAGGACCAGGATGCAGGGGTGCGCGCGGCGGCGGCCTCTGCGCTGGGGCAGATCGAGGACGCTTCCGCGGCGGAGGCGCTGGGCCGGGCACTCACCGACCCGGTGTCCGAGGTGCGTCACCAGGCCGTCTCCGCGATTGGGCAGCTGGACGAATTGCACCGCGCCCCCGCCGGGCTCACGACGGCCCTCAAGGACCGGGACCCGGAACTCCGGGCACTGGCGGCAGAGGCGCTGGGCTCCATCGCCGATCCGGCGACCATTTCGGCACTGGCCGGGGCGCTCCACGACGAAAGCGTCGAGGTCCGGCGGGAGGCGGTCAACTCGCTGGGCCAGATCGATGACTCCGCGGTGACGCCGCATCTCATCGCCGCGATGAAGGATTCCGATACCGAGGTGCGCCGGCGCGCGGCGGAGGCGCTCGGCGAGCGGAAATGAGTCTGCCGGTTGATGGCTCAGCGGTATCGAGAATGCGGCAGCCCTCGCAGCCCGGTGGGGGCTCCTCGCTCGTTGATTCAGCAGCCCGGTGATGCCCAGCTCGTGCTGCCGCCGCTGCCATAGTCGTGGCTGTTGAAGTAGGTGCAGCCGTTCTCGTCCTTCGCCAGGAAGTCGTTGCCTCCGTTGGCATACATCGACCAGGCCTGGCCGGGGCGCATGCCGCGCTGCCGGGCCAGCAGCCAGAGGTTCCCGATGGGGGGACCACCCTCGGCACCGAAGGTCCCCTGGGCATCGACCCACCAGCGACCGGCATAGACAGGCGTGATCCGCATCAGCGCCGCGACATCGAGGGAATGGAGCTCGCGGCCGTTGATGAACACTCCGGTTCTGCCTCCGGAGGCGTCGGCGGGAAGCGGTCCCCCCAGGTCGAGTCCGGGCATGATCCATCCCGCCGTCGGCCCCCCATCCATCCCCCAGGCGCCGGAGATCCGGTCATACCAGTAGCTGCCGTCTCGCACCTGGGTGTTCCAGCGCTGTTCGAACGCTTTCACCTGCTGGTCTGAGAGGCGGACACGGTTCACTACGACGGCGCGCTGCTGGGCCCCAAGCGCGGGGGCCGCCGCGAGGGTGAGCACCAGCAAGATGCCGGGGAGATAGCGGGACATGAGTTGATCCTCTCGCTCGGGTTAGCCGTTCCTGCTAAGATACGCGCCACCCATGCCGCAACTCTCACAATCCCCGCTCGTCTCCACTTCGTGGCTGGCTGCCGAGCTGGGCGCGGCCGATCTCGTCATCCTCGACGCCTCCTGGTACCTGCCCGCGACGGGCCGCCACCCTCGGGAGGAATTCCGGGACGGCCACATCCCGGGCGCGGTGTACTTCGACCTCGATGCCGCCAGCGATCCGGGCACGACGCTTCCGCACATGCTGTCCACGCCGGAGCGGTTCGGCCGCTACGCGGGGAGTCTCGGCGTCGGCAACGGGAGCCGGGTGGTGGTGTACGACGGCTCCGGGACCAACCTCAGTGCGGCGCGGGCGTGGTGGATGTTCCGGGCCTACGGGCTGACGCGGGTGGCCCTGCTCGATGGCGGGCTCGGCCGGTGGCGCGCGGAGGGACGGCCCCTCGAGACCGGCGAGGCCCGCCCGGCGCCGGTCCGTTTCGAGGCGCACCCGCCGGGCGGCGTGGTGCGCGACGGAGCCGCCGTGCAGGCGGCGCTCGACCACGGCTCCGCGCAGGTCGTGGACATGCGCTCCGCGGGGCGGTTCCGCGGCACCGACCCGGAGCCGCGTCCGGGCCTGCCGAGTGGCCATATGCCGGGGGCCCTCAACCTGCCATACACCGACCTGGTTCATCCCGACGGTGGTGCCCTCTCGGCGGACGAACTGCGCAGCCGCATTGCCGCCGCCGGCATCCGGCTGGATCAGCCGATCATCGCGACCTGCGGCTCGGGGGTGACCGCCTGCACGCTGCTGCACGCGCTGGATCGCCTGGGCCATCGGGGGGCGATGCTCTACGACGGGTCATGGACCGAATGGGCAAGCAGCGGAATGCCGGTCGCGCGTTCCGCCGAGACGTCATGAACCGGGAGCTATGGCTGGCGCGGCGTGACTGGGCGGCCCGTCGCATCAAGGACGAGAACGCCTCCGGGGCCTGGGGCTTCCTGATCTTCGCCCTGGTCTGGACCGGGTTCACCTGCGGGCTGTCGTACCTGTTCATGAGTCAGAAGGACGACGGGGCGGGGCGCTATTTCGTGCTGATCTTTCCGGTGGTGGGGGTGCTGCTGCTGGCTGGCGCGATCTACGGGCTGCTGCGTCGCCGGCGCTACGGGGTCCCGGTGTTCGAGCTGGCGACGCTGCCCGCGCCGGTGGGCCGGGCGCTGGCTGGAATTGTGCGGACGCGGGCGGTCTTCGATCCAGCGGGAGGATTCGTGGTGAAGCTCGAATGCATCCATCGCACGGTCACCCAATCGGGCAAGAACCGCTCGACGCGGGACAACGTCCTCTGGAGCGGGAAGCGGACGATTCCGGGGGCGACTCCCGAGGGCGAGGGCATCGCCATTCCGATCGCGGTCGCCATCCCGCCCGATGCCCGGGAGACCGACAGCGCGAATGCGAACAACCGGGTGCTCTGGCGGCTGCAGGTGTCGGCGGCGGTGGAGGGGATCGACTTCAGCACCCAGTTCGAGGTGCCGGTCTTCCGCACGGCCGAGAGCGAGACTCCGCTCACGCCTGAGGAACTGGCGCGCTTCGCTCCCTGAGTCCGGGTTGCGCCAGGGCAGGGCCGACGCTCAGCCGATAGCCAACGGCGATGCAGGCGAGGCCGATGAGTTCGGTCACGTACAGCACCTCGACGTGGCCCAGCCGGGTGAAGGTCCCTCCGATACCGGGGAGCAGCGCGCCCACCGCGATGAACACGTTCGCGAGGGCGCGCTGCCGCGTCTCGGTCTGGCGGGCGTAGCGGATGGCCGAGAGGATGGCACCGCCCATCAGGAAGACCAGCGCGTAGAGATTGATGAACGGGCTGATGAGCCGTACCCACCGCCACACCAGCACCTTTCCCGACAACCGGTAGGGCTCCACCAGCGCCAGGTCGACCGGCGAGAGCAGTACGCAGATCGCCCCGAAGGTGATGGCGGCGATCAACGCAACGGAGAGCCGATTGGCGACCTTGCGGGGGAGCAGCAGGTAGACCGTGCCCTGCGCGAGCGGCGCTCCGCCCAGCAGCGCGCCGGTGATGTACCAGGCGCGGAAGACAGACTCGTGCCAGCCGAAGAGGGTGGTGCTCGACTCGGTGATGGTCCCCGCGGCGTAGGTGAGCATGCCGACACCCCACCAGAGCAGGTGCATGCCGCCGCGCTGCTCGAAGCGGCGGAAGATCACCACCGCGAAGACCAGCGCGACGCAGGTGGTGATGATCGGGATGTAGTGGACTGGTGAGGGCGTCATGGGGGATGGCGCCAGCCGGCCGCCGCCAGCCAACCTCGCCTGGCGGCGGCCGGCTGCCTAGAAGTCGACCCGGTAGGCGAGGGTCACGTTGCGGCCCGGTGAGGGCCGGAAGAGGGTGCTCGAACTCGAGGCCTCGCTGTACAGGCGGTTGCCGACGTTGTCGAGCGTGGCGGTCACGTTGTGGTCGCTGCGGCCGGCGCGGAAGAGGTGCACGCCGCCCCGGGCGGTCATCACCGTGAAGGCGGGCAGCGGTGTCCCGACGGGACTCTGGGTGCCGGCGAGATCCTTCTGGCTGCCGTTGTAGCGGACGCCGTAGGAGAGCCAGAACCGGCCGTTGGGGTGATCGTAGCGCGCCTCACCGCCGACCCGGGTGCCGTAGCTGTTGGCGACGGGGTTGCTCGGGTCGCGCACGTCCTTGGTGTCGAAGACCGTGAAGTTGGCGGCGGTGGAGAATCCGTGGCCAAGGACCAGCCGTCCGTTGGCCTCGACGCCGAGATAGCGGAGCTTGCCGATGTTCACGTTGCTGAAGTTGGGCACCGGCGTGGGGGCGCCGATATCGGTGCTGTCCCCGGTCGGGGCAAGGGCGATGGCGTCGGAGATCTCGTTGCGGAAGCCGAAGACTTCGAGCTGGCCACGCCGGTCCCGCACCCGGAAGCCGACATCCACGTTCAGGCTGGTCTCGGGCTTCAGGTTCGGGGTGCGAATCTGGTACCCGCTTCCTTCGGGGGTGAGGCCGTTGAAGAAGCGTTCGATGATGTTGGGCGAACGGAACCCCCGGCCGACGGTCGCGACGAGGCTGAAGTGGTCGGTAAGGAGGTACTCACTGTTGAGCGTGCCGACGATGGTCGAATTCTCATGCGAGACCAGCGGTACCGTGACGCCGGGAGTGGGACGCGTGTCCGCCTTGATGTCCTGCACCCGCACACCGGCAATGAGACTCAGCCGCGGTGCAAGATGAAAGTCGCTCTGCAGGAACCCGCCGAGACTGCGGAAGGTGGCGTTGGGGGTCTTGGAGACCGGATCGACGATCGGCGGCCCAGGGCTGAAGCCCGCCGTGATCGAGGTGTCGGTGTTGTTGGAGCGATCGCGGAAGCCGTCTGCGCCGTAGGTCAGCACCACGTTGCCGACCGCCTTGGCGGCCTCGAGACGGAAGCCCCACGTGTCCATGTCGGTGAAGTTGTGGATCGCGATCGTCGCCTGCGGACCGGGCCCGACCGGAATGCCGATGTCGAAGGTGAGGCGACGGGCGTTGCTGACAAAGTACGTCGTCACGTCGAGCCGGTCGGCGAGGGCCGAATGGATTCCCGTGGTGGTGTACCCGAGCGAGACCTTGTCTACCGCCTGGTGCGGGTAGCGGATCGCGATGGAAAAGGGGATGGCCGCCGTCCCCAGGTCGGCGTTGTCGACATATCCGAAGCCGGCGTTGTCCGCGGCGTAGCGTTCGTAGCGGGCGTGGAAGCTCGAGTTCTCGGACAGGCCGTAACCGAGCTGGAAGGCGTAGTTCTGGTCCTTCACCCCGGTGTCCAGGACCTTCGAGTCCTTCGCGAGCGGCACCTTGCCGTAGCTGCCGGCGGGTGCGGTGTAATTCTTCGCATCCCGGTACGAGCCGAAGGCGAGCCAGTTGAGGCGGCCCACCTGGCCGGTCACCAGGCCGAAGGGCCGCTGGGAGTTGCCGGCGCTCTGGTAGCGATAGCCGACGCTGCCGCGCACGCTGGAACCGGTGATCGCGGTCGAGGGCTGCCGGGTGATCAGGTTGACGGCGCCGCCGATGGCGTCGGTGCCATAGAGAACGGAGGTCGGGCCGCGCACGACTTCCACGCGGCCCAGCGCCTCGAGGCCGACGATCGACGGGATTTCGCCGAAGTCGGACTCGCGGCGGGAATTGTTCATGCGGATGCCGTCCTCGAGCAGCAGGATGCGCTGGCCGAGGAGTCCGCGAATGATCGGTCGCGACTGGCTGGGGCCGACGCCGTTGACGTCGAGGCCCGGCAGGTCGAAGAAGAGATCGGTGATGCTGGCGGGCGCTCGCCGCGCAAGCGTGGTGGAATCCACCACGCTCACCGGCGTCGGGGTGCGGAACACTTCGCGCAGGTCTCGCGTGGCGGTGACGGTCATCGCTGGCAGCTCGACGACGGAGTCACGCACCCCGCGTTGCGGCGATTCCTGCGCGTGGAGGCGAGAGGCGCAACAGACTGCGAATAGGACGAGGGCTCTGCGAGGCGTAAGCATCAGCGTTCCTGCCGCAAGGTGATAGGGGATCCGCACCACTTGGTGCGCCTACACGCTAGCGCCCGGCAGGAGACCGCGTAATTCGTGAAGCTACGGGCACGGAACCGTAGTTCTACGGAACCAGCGGCGAATCGTGAAGTGAGGATGAAAGCGGGCCGTGGATTGTGATGAAGCGCCCCCGATCACTTCTCGGTTTCCTTGACCAGCCCCGCCTCCACCGCGAACCGGGTGAGTCCGGCGACGGTCTTGATGTCCAGCTTCCGCGCCAGGCTTTCGCGGTGGCTCTCGACGGTCCGCGGGGAGAGCCCGAGCCGGGCGGCGATGGCGCGGCTGGTCTCCCCGGCGGCGATGCCACCGAGGACCTCCCGCTCCCGGGGAGTGAGTTTCGCAAGCCGGGTCCCTGCGTCGTCGGCCGGTCCGTCGCCGCGCACGGCGGCGGTGAGGTGGCGGGCCACCGGCGGGCTGAAGTACGACTCGCCGCGGGCCACGGCACGCACCGCCTCGCGGAGTTCAGCAGGCGAGGTGTCCTTGCGAAGGTAGCCCTGCGCGCCGGCGCGGACCGCGCCAAGCACATACTCGGGATGGTCGTGGACGCTCAGGATGAGCACCCGGATGAGCGGCAGTGCCTCGCGCAGCCGGGTCGTGACCTCGAGCCCGCCCGCGCCCGGCAGCGACAGGTCGAGGACGACCAGATCGGGCCTGGTGGTCGCGGCCAGTCGCAGCGCGGCCTCTCCATCCCCTGCCTCGGCGACCACTTCGACTCCGGGCGTGGCGGTGAGCACGTGCCGGATCCCCTCGCGCACCAGCGCGTGGTCGTCGACCAGCATGATCCGGATCCGGGCGCCTTCCATCAGGATGTCCTTTCGCGCAGCGGCAACCGGAGCCGGAGCCGCATGCCGCCGGGCTCGGCGGTCCCGATGGCCACGACCCCGCCGAGTGCGGCGAACCGTTCGCGCATCCCGGCGAGACCCATTCGCTCTTCGGTATTCCCCTCGCTGGCCCTGAGCCCGTGCCCGTCGTCCTCGATCAGGATCACGAGGTCATCGAGCTCCCGGATCACCCGGACGCTGGCCTGCTCGGCCTCGGAGTGCCGGGCCACATTCGACAGCCCCTCCTGTACCGCACGGAAGATCGCCAGCTCCGCATCCTCGGCGAGCGGTGGGAGACCCTCGGGACCGTCGAAGCTGGCCGGGATGCCGGTGCGGGTCTCGAAGTCGGTGACCAGCGCCCGGAGCGCGGGCAGCAGGCCGAGATCGTCGAGGAGTGAGGGACGCAGGGCGTCGGTGACGCTGCGGATGCTCGCCATGCCTTCGTCGACCAGCTCCATCACCCGCCCGAGTCTCGCAGCCTGTGGTGCGGGCACCTCCTCCCGTACCACCCCCAGCTGCAGCTTCACCGCGGAGAAGACCTGGGCGGTTTCGTCGTGGAGTTCGAGGGAGAGGCGGCGGCGCTCCTCTTCATGCTGTTCCACCATGCGCCCCGAGAGCCGCTCCAGCTCGTCGGTGCGGCGCCGCAGGCGGTCGTCGAGATCCGCATTCTCGAGCGCGGCGCCGACCTGCTGGCCGAGGGCCAGCAGAAAGGATTCGTCGAGGGCGGTGAAGGGATCACGCGCGTCGCCGACGATCACCATAGCCCCGCGCACCACCTCCCGGCGGACTACCGGCAGCGCCGCGGCGTAGGCAAAGTCTCCGCCGGCCGCCGAGCTGGGCCGGCCGCTCGCAAGCACCGCGTGCACCAGTACGGCGGTGTCGCCCGGCGGAGGGCCACCCTCCCATGCGGCGCAGGCGCCGAGTCCGCGGACGATCCGGCCCTGGGCCCGGTCGTAGAGTGCGCTCCCGCGCACGCCCGGGAGGACCAGCGCCCGGGCGAGGAGCGCGCCCGGCACGTCGACCGCGCCCTCGCCGCGCTGCAGGTCGCCGGAGAGTGCGGCCATCGCGCCGAGTCCACGCTCCAGGTCCTCCATGACCAGCAACAGGATGCCCGACCCGACAGCGAGGGCGAACATGATGTCGAGGTAGTAGCCCCACGGGTTCCAGGCGCCCCGGGCCCGGAGCACCGGGTAGTCGAGATGGTGAAATCCCCAGAGCAGGAAGGCGATCCCGAGGACGAGGGCCGCGGGGGAGCCGGTCTGGCGCCGGAAGCGGAAGAAGACGCCGGCGGTCCACAGGGTCGCCCCGCTCAGAAAGGCCACGGCCGGGAGCGCCGCGTACAGGAACTGGTCGCGCTCCGCGAAGTGATAGATGGCGAAGAGTGACCAGACCGGCGGGAAGAGGATGGCGACCAGGTAGACGGAGCGAAACGGCGCGCGCCGGGAAAAGACCAGCGCGCTCCACAGGAGGGCGAGCGCGGTCCATCCGGTGATGACCTGATGGGCGAAGAGCCAGAAGGGCTTCCGGTCCTGGAGGAAGATGAGGATCGCGCCGAGGCGGCCGAGATAGAGCGACCAGGCGATGGCCCACCAGAAGAAGTAGGGCTTCCGGTAGCGGTGATACAGCAATGCGCACAGACCGGCGATCCCGAGGGTGATCGTGGCCTGCAGCAGGGCGGGATGGAGTTCGGCCGCCGAGTTCAGAGGGTCCGGCCCAACCAGCGGGCGACCCGGTCGCGATAGCCGCGGCTCACCTTGAGGCGGGTCCCGTCATGGAGGATGGCGATGAACTCTCCGGAGAACCAGGGTTGCAGCTCGCGCAGGCGCTCCACGTTGACCACCGTGGTGCGGTGGATCCGCAGGAAACGCTCGGGATCGAGCCTGCCCTCGAGCGCCGCGAGCGGCTCGCGAAGCAGGTGGGAAGTCTTGCCGGTGTGAAGCCGCACATAGTTGCTCGCTGTTTCGATCCAGTCGACGTCCGCTGCCCGGACAAAATACACCCGCCCGTCGGCCCGGATGGCCAGTCGCTCCGCCGTCTGCCGCTGTCGCCCGAGGCCGGCGATGAGGGCGTTGAGCTGTTCCGGGTCGGGGCCGGGCACCGGCTGGCGGATCCGGTCGCGCGCCCGGGCAAACGCCCGGTGGAAGCGCTCGGCGTCGAACGGCTTGAGCAGGTAATCTAGCGCGTTCGCCTCGAAGGCCTGAATGGCGTAGGCATCAAAGGCTGTCACGAACACGACGGCAGGGGGGGCAACGGGCCCAAGCGACTGGAGGACGCCGAAGCCGTCGAGGCCCGGCATCTGCACATCCAGGAAGATCAGCTGCGGCAAGTGGGCCCGCGCCGCCTCGAGGGTCTCGACGCCGGTGCCGCAGGCCGCCACCAGTTCGGCCTCCGGTTCGTCCTGGAGCAGCCGCACCAGCCGCTTCCGGGCGATCGGTTCGTCGTCGGCGACGAGGGTGCGGACGGTCATGCCGGCACGGCGGCCGCCGGGGTGAGCCGCAGATGGAGGGGGGTGTGGGCCTCACCGCAGGGCAGGAAGGGGATCATGATGGTCACCAGCGCGCCGCCGCCGGCCGGGGTCTCGAGCAGAAAGGCGTGTTCGGTGCCGTACAGCTGGCGCAGCCGCTCCCGGGTGTTGCGCAGGCCGAGCCCTTCGCTGAGGGGGCCGCCGACGGCGAAGCCGCGCCCGCTGTCGCGAATCGTGATGATGAGCCGGTCGTCGTTGCGCGCCGCCCGCAGCTCGATCCGTCCCTCGCCGGTCCGCGGCGAGGTCCCGTGGCGGATGGCGTTCTCCATGATCGGCTGGAGCAGCAGGGCGGGGACGCCGGCCTCGAGGACCTCGGGGGCGATCATCGTCCGCACGACCAGCCGGTCCTCGAAGCGGGTCTGCTCGATCTCCAGGTAGGCATCCAGGATCTGCATCTCCTGGCGGAGCGGGACCACCTGATGCCCCGCCTGTTCCAGGGAGAGCCGCAGGAGGTGGCCGAGCCGTGCGATGAGCCGGTCGGCGTTGTTCGGATCGTTGTGCGCCAGCTCCGCGATGGTGTTCAGGGCGTTGAACAGGAAATGGGGCTGCAGCTGCATCTTGAGCAGTTGCAGCTCGGCCCGCGCCAGCTGGGCCTCGAGTGAGGCGGCGAGCACCTCCCGTTCTCGGTACAGCAGCGCGTAGCGCGCGGCCTGCGAGACGGTGACGATACAGAGATAGGCGAGCAGCCGGCTGTCGAACCGGTACAGCAGGCTGTTGACGAACGGGCGCAGCGGCGAGTGACTCACCGCCATGCTGAAACCGCGGTCGAGCACGGTGGAGAGGAGCACGAAGCAGACGCCCGCGAGCCCGTGCAGCATCAGGCTCCGGGTCCGCTGCTTGACGTCGAATTGCAGCCGATTCGCCACCCAGAGCGCCATCGGGGTCAGCGCCGCCCACAGCCAGGCGCTCACCAGCGACACCAGCAGCAATGGCCGCCAGGGGAGCGCGGCCTCGCCGGAGACGCTGTTGTAGATGAGCACCTGGCCGAACGAGAACAGCCCGAAGGCCGTCCAGCCCCCGAGGACCAGGACGGCCTGCAGGCGGAGGTTGCGGCGTCTGAGCGCCGCTCCGGCGCTCTGAGCGATCGGCGCAGGCATGGCTCACCTCACTGGCGATGCGGTCGTGCACGGGCCGGGGGCGTATGTCGCGCTACGCGCCCCGGCCGCTCGCTGTTTCGGTGTTTCGTCCGCTGGAACGCCCGCGTTCACTCACCTCCCACTCGATCAGCCTTGGTGACGATGCCCGCCGGTGGTGCCGCACCATCCACCAGCATCCAGGTCAGCCGGTCCGCGACTGGACGGCTCCAGCCGAGGTCGTCGTTCGATGCGAGCAGGATGAGTACATCCGCATCGGGGAAGTAGCCGTACCAGGTCTCGAAGCCCCGCCCCTCGCTCCTCTGCTGCACGACCCGATGGCCGCTGCTGGTACGCTCCACCACCCAGCCAAGCGGATTGTTATCCGGATGTCCGGCCAGCCTGGTGCCATCGGCCGTGGGGAGCAGGCCCTCCGTGCGCAGCGCCTGATGCCAGTGGAAGAGGTCTGCCAGCGGCGCGACCATCCCGTGCACGATCACGGTCTCGCCGTAGCTGCCGGTATACCCCCGCGCAACCAGCGAATCATCGAGCCGTCCGTCGTCCAGGACGGTGCGGGTGAGTGTCGCCGGCTGGAACAGCTGGACCTTCCTGGCCAGCTCTCCCAGCGGGTACTTGGTCTCGGCGGTGTTGGGGATGTGGCGTGCGCGGTTGGCGTCTCCGTACCCCTGGTAGAGCAGCACCCGGTTACCGCGCGCGACGAGCACCGTGCCCGCGAAGCCCTGGCGGGCGAAATCGCGGACCGCGGCATCGAGGCGCGCCGGCAGCGGGCCCGGGGCGCGTACGTGGTCGAGGTAGGTCCGCTCCGGCCGGGCCAGCGCGCAGGCGGTGCTGCCGGCCAGCAGAAGGGGCGTGCTCCAGCGGGCGAGTCTCAGCGCAGACATACGGTCCTCCCATCGATGAGTTCGTGCCGGTCATCTCGCCGGCAGGGCCATCATTGGAAGGCGGC
Source organism: uncultured Gemmatimonadales bacterium (assembly GCA_963825065.1). Taxonomy (GTDB): domain Bacteria; phylum Gemmatimonadota; class Gemmatimonadetes; order Gemmatimonadales; family GWC2-71-9; genus JADJOM01. The sequence continues at coordinate 105,438 of CAWGRU010000016.1, read as the reverse complement.
GCCCGCTCGCCAACGGATGCGGGATGAACCGCGTTCCCGCAGGGGCGAACCGCGTGCGCCCCGGTGCCGACCGAGGGCGCGACTCAGAGCCTCGAATTCGTGCGGTTCGTCCCTCCAGCGATGCAGGTCGTCCCCAAGTCGTTCACCGCTCCCCCCGCTCCGCGATACCGTGACCTCGGCACTCGACGGAGGTTCGCCTTGGATTTCCAGACGAACGGCACCGCCGCGCTGCTCGCCCCTTCGTTCCGACTGATTCGACCCGATCCCGCGCCCGCCCTGCCCGAGGGAGGGCCGAGTGCGACCGACCCGGGTGAACTCGGGGAGCTGGTCCGTCGACTGGAAGAAGTGGTGACGTGGCTGCGCAGGCGGTCGGAGCCGGCACAACGGGAGAGCGTGGCGCGCTTCGGCAGCGTCGAAGTGGAGCTGACCACGCAAATCATCCGCCGCGGCGGCGTGCGGGTGCAGGTGACCCGGACGGAGTTCCGCCTGCTGTACGCGCTCATCCGCCAGCCGGGGGTGATCGTGAGCCGCGCCGACCTCGCGGCGGAGGTGTGGGGCCCGGAGGTGCGACTGCGGTCGCGGGCCATCGATACTCACATCGCCCGGCTCCGGCGGAAGCTGGAGGACGATCCCGCCCGCCCGCGCCACATCCGGACCTCGCACTATCTCGGCTATCGCTTCGATCCACGGGGCGGGTGACCCCCGCCCCCTCTCACCACCCAGGAGGAGCTATGCGACCAGAACGTCGTTGGTGTGTGACCATGGCGATCATGGGGCTCGGATGGGGCGCCGGGCTCCAGGCCCAGCAGCAGGCCGCCATCTCGGGCCGAGTCACCTCGCAGGACGGCGAGCCGCTCGCGCAGGCGACCGTGATCATCGCGCGGCTCGGGGTCGGTTCGGTGACCCGGGGCGACGGGCGGTACACCATCCTGCTGCCGGCGGCTCGCCTCACCGGTGATACCGTCACTCTCATGGCGCGGCTGATCGGGTACAAGCCGCAGGTCACGACGATCACCCTCGTGGCCGGTGACATCAGCCCGGGATTTTTCCCTCGCGGCCAATCCCCTGCAACTCGGCGAAATCGTCGTCACCGGAGCGGGGACCGTCTCCGAGGTCGAGAAGCTCGGCACCGTGCGGAGCTACGTGGATTCGAGCACGGTGATCAACAGCGGCGAGCAGAACTTCTCGACCGCGCTCTCGGCCAAGGCGCCGGGGGTCGTGGTCACCTCGACCTCGGGCGATCCGGGCGCCTCGTCGTTCATTCAGATCCGCGGGCTCACCACGATCAGCGCGCAGGACGGGCAGCCGCTGCTGGTGGTGGACGGCATACCGGTCGACAACTCGATCTCCTACAACAACCCGGCGTCGGGGTCGCTCAATAGCAGCTCGGCCCCGCCCAACCGTGCCATCGACATCAACCCGAACGACATCGAGAACGTGGAGATTCTGAAGGGCGCCGCCTCGGGCAGCATCTACGGTTCACGGGCGGGGCAGGGCGTCATCCTCATCACCACCAAGCGAGGGCGGCCCGGGGCCACGCGCTACTCGCTGCGATCCTCCGTCTCGGTGGATGCCCACGCCAAGCTGCCCGATCTGCAGCGGAAGTACGGGCTGGGCACGGGCGGCGTGTCGCCGGCCTGCGTGCCCGGCGGCCCCACCAACTGCGCGGTGGGATTCGGGCAGGCGGGAAGCTGGGGACCGCTGCTGGCCAGCGGGACGCCGACCTACGACCACGCGGGGGAGATGTTCCAGGACGGCTACACCCTCGACAATGCCCTGACGATCTCCGGCGGCACCGAGCGGACGACGTTCTATCTCTCCGGCGAGTACAGCAACGACCGGGGCATCATCACCGGCCCCAACAACAGCTACCGGCGCATCTCGGTGCGGTTCAACGGGAGCCACCGGGTCTTCGACAACCTGAAGCTCAGCGCCAACATGGCCTACATCGACGGCCAGGGCGGCGCCGTCGTCAGCCGCAACAGCACCGACGGCCTCCTGCTCGGCGCCTGGCGCACACCGCCCACGTTCAACAATCACCCGTATCTCGATCCGGCGACCGGCCTGCAGCGCAGCTACCGCTTCCCCAACCCCGGTGTCGGGTCGGAACAGACCGGCCGCCGCTACGACAATCCGTTCTTCGTGGCCAACGAGGCACCCTCGACGACCAACGTCGGCCGGGTGCTCGGCGGTGTCACCACCGACTTCACCGCGACGCCGTGGCTCAGCTTCAGCCACACCCTGGGGTACGACTACGCCAACGACGAACGCCTGCAGGGGTATCCCTGGAGCACGTCGAACACCACGATCGCCGGCGTCACCGGCATCGGGGGAGTCAACGCCGGGTACATCAAGACCTCGCAGCTCGACCACAACCTGCTCGCGACCGCCAAGTTCCGGCTGGCTTCCCGGCTGGCCGGCTCGGTGACGCTGATGGGCAGAACCTCAACGTGCAGGACTACCAGAGCCGCCAGGTGGTCGGCGTGGGGCTGATCGCGCCCAAGCCGTTCAACCTGACCAACACCGCGGCCCGGCAGGGCCCCTACGACTTCCGCTCGACGGTGCGGCTGGAGTCGTACTTCGCGCAGGTCACCGCCGACATCAGCGACCAGCTGTTCCTGAAGGCGGGCATCCGCAACGACGGCGGGTCGACGTTCGGCGCGGCCAAGCGTCGGGCATGGTATCCCAATGCCACGGCGGCGTGGACGTTCTACCGGGGCGCGGTCGGCGAAGACCGGCTGCTCACCTACGGCAAGCTGCGCGCGGCCTACGGCCAGAGCGGTACCCAGCCGGCGCCATACCTGCTGCCCAGCGTGTTCATCGCGGTCGACGGCAATGACGGCGGCTGGGGCCCCGCGATCGGCAGCGGCCAGAATGGCTCCGGCGGTCTGATCACCAGCTTCAACCTGCCTACCAAGGAACTCGGGCCGGAGCGGGTCAAGGAGTTCGAGAGGGGATTCGACGTCGGACTGTGGCGTGACAAGGCGGATCTGAGCCTCACCCATTACCGCTCCTTCTCCTCCGACGTGATCCTCAACCTGCCGGTTGCTGGCAGCACCGGCTACACCGAGAAGCCCACCAACGCGGCGAGCCTCCGCAATCTTCGGCTGGGAGGTCGCGTTCAACATCCGTCCCCTCAGCAGCCGGGACGTCAGCGTCGATCTGGGTCTGCAGTGGGCCCGCAACCGCAGCAAGGTGCTGGACCTCGCCGGGGTGACGTTCGCGCCGCTGCCATTCTCCGGGAGGCACCAACGGGCTCACCGGCATCCAGGCGGTCGCCATCAAGGGGCAGCCGCTGGGGGTGTTCTGTAGGACCGACTTCGTGCGCTGCGGCCGCGGAGTGCAGCTCAACTACGTCGACATCGACAACGTCGCGGGCCAGTGTCAGGGCGCCCCCGAGGGTGCGCTGTACATCGGCTGCACGGCTATCCGATGAAGGACGACGTCGAAGCAACTACATGATCGGCGATCCGAACCCCGCTGGACCGGCTCGATCCGGCCGTCGTTCCGCTGGAAGAAGCTCACCTCGGCGGCCTGCTGGACATCCGCCATGGCGGCAGTGCGTACAACGGCACCCGCGGTGCGCTGCTGCACTTCGGCACCTCGAAGGAATCGCAGTGCTGCGCGACGGCGGCAACTACATCTTCGGCACCGACTACTTCAAGAGACAGAAGGTCGCCGGTCCCGGCGCCGGCATGGCGGTACCGCTCGACGAGGCATGGTTCACCGGAGCGGGCGGCATGTTCAACGGGCAACTGTCCCAGTTCCTCGAGGACGCGAGCTTCGTCAAGCTCCGCGAGATCTCCGTCGGATACTCCTCGACGAGCCCTGGGTGATGGCCGGCCTCGGATTCAACACATCGAGATGCGGGTGGCCGGCGGAACCTGCACACCTGGACGAGTACACCGGCATCGATCCCGAGACCTCCGTTGCTTGGTCGGCGTCGCGCTGCGCGGGGATCGATTACTTCAACAACCCGCAGACGCGGTCGTTCATCTTCTCACTCACCCTGAACCGGTGAGGTGAGCCATGACACGCGCTACGTCGCTGGTCTTGCGCGGCCGGACGATCCTCGTCCGCCGCGGCTGCAACTTCCTCACCGGGCACGGCATCGACCAGATCCCAACAACCACTGAATTGTCCAAGCCCCGGGCCGCTGCTCACCGCGATCGAGGCGCTGCAGTCGGTGCAGTTCGAAGGTCAGCTGGCCCGGAACGCCCCATGTACATGCAGCAGATCGCGGGCGAGGGCGGCAGCAGATCGGGTACGACCGCGGCAACAGCGCGCCCGCGGATCTGGACACCTACTTCAACGCGGTCTACGGCTCCGCCCGCACCCTGACCGGCGGTGGCGGCCTGCTCGACATCCGCAAGACCCAGCAGCTGGCCCGCGCCTGAAGATTCCCTCTATCTCGGGATCGCCAAGGTGTGGGAAGCGCTCGTCATGGGGACCGCGGCCGACATCTGGGGCGACATCCCCTACCGGGAGGCGGCGGACTCGAACATCCGCACCCCGAACTTCGATCCCCAGCTCCAGATCTACCAGGACGTGCTGGCCCAGCTCGATTCGGCAATCACCGTGTATCTCGCGGCCCAGCCGGGCGGCACCAACACCGGACCGCCGAGAGACGGTGCGGAAGTCATCTACGCGGGCCTGAACGCGGCGCAGCTCGCCCAGGTGTACACGGAGGTGGCGCACTCGCTCAAGGCGCGGTTCTACATGCACCTCGCCGAGGTTGACCCGACCAACTACGCCCGGGCGCTGGCGGAGGTACCGCTCGGGATCAGTTCGCCCGCGAACGACATGCTCTGGTTCCACGACCAGTCGCCGACTGGTCAGAGCGTCTGGTGGCAGTTCCAGGCGACCCGGGGCGACATCGCCCCGGGGGCGGCGATCATCGAGATCCTCAAGCGCCGGATCAACGCGGGGCTCGAGGACGATGCCCGGCTCAACTTCTACTTCCTGTCAGGCAACGGCGGGACGACGCCGGCCGACTTCTTCGGCTTCCGGCCCGGCGGGGCCATCGACCTGCTCACCGCGTCCGGTGTCTACAACGGCACCGCGCCCGGCGGCAACTACGCCGGGTTCACGTTCATCGACCCCTTCGTCTTCGGGGCGCCGGGGGACTTCCGGCACCCGATCATCACCTGGACGGAGACCCAACTCATCGGGGCGGAGGCTGCCTTCCAGACTGGTGGCCAGGGCGTCGCACAACCCTATCTGGATGCGGTACGCGCCACCCGGGTGTACGGGTCCCAGAGCGGGCAGGTGGTCACCTTTCCACCGCTGGCGCCGGTCCCGGCCACGCTCCAGAACATCATGGAGGAGAAGTACCTCTCCCTTTTTCTCAATCTCGAGGTGTGGAACGACTACAAGCGTACCTGTCTCCCCGCGCTGGCCCCGGCACCGCCGGGGGGAAGCAACGTGCCGGGAACGACGCCGGTGCCGGGACGGATGCCCTACGGGCTGACCGAGACCAACACCAATCCGAACATGCCCGTGGTCGCGCCGAACGGCCGCAACCCGAACGACCCCAACGCCTGCCCGGTGCTCGACTATACCGGCTCCACTCCGCTGGGGAACTGACCGCACCGCTTCACGCGCCGGGCACCGGGTACCCGAGGACCGGGGATCCGGTGTCCGGTGCCCCACCGCGGCCTTGGCCAGGGAGCGCTCCATGCATCGCACGCTGGGTCTGACGTTGCTCTGCTGTTCAGCCTGCTACACCTATGCACCGGTCACGGCGCCGGGTCCCGCCGCCGGTGCGCACATCAACGCCGGTCTCACCCAGGATGGCACGACGGCCATGGTTCCCGTCCTGGGCCCCGAGGTCGCCGAGGTCTCGGGCCAGGTCGTGGCGGCCACGCCGGACACGCTCCGGCTCTCGATCGCCTCAGTGAGCAGTGTCCGCGGGATCCCCACGAGCTGGCGCGGGGAAGAGGTCCCGTTTCCGCGGATGCGCCTCGCCTTCGTCAGCCAGCGGCGGCTCTCGACCGGGGGCACGGTTCTGCTCGGCGCCGGGGTGGGCGGCGGGCTGTATCTGCTGTATCGATTGTTAGGTGGACCCGGGGTCTTCGGATCGGGCGGCGGTGGCGGGTCGACGGGGGGGAAGTGAGGATCGCGCCGCGCTAGCGGGCGAAGATGCGGCTCATGTCGCGGAAGGACTTGAACTCGAGCGCGTTGCCGGAGGGATCGAGGAAGAACATCGTCGCCTGCTCCCCGACCTGACCGGCAAACCGGATGCCCGGCTCGATGATGAACCGGACGCCCGCCTTGCGCAGGCGGTCGGCCAGGGCGTGCCATTCCTCCCAGCCGAGAATCACGCCGAAGTGGCGGACCGGCACGTTCTTGCCGTCGACCTGATTAGCCCGCGCCGCGCGCACCTCCTCCGGCGAAAGATGGGCGACCACCTGGTGGCCGTAGAAGTCGAAGTCGACCCACTGGTCGGAACTCCGCCCCTCGGTGCACCCCAGCAGCCCGCCGTAGAAGCCCCGGGCGAGGGCGAGGTCGTGCACCGGAAAGGCCAGGTGGAAGGGCGGGGTCACTTCTTTCCCTTCTCGGACCGGATCTGTCGCCAGCCCTGCGGCCCGAGCGTCAGGCGGGTGAACAGGATGTTGTCCCGCTTCTTGCTCACCTTGCCCTTGCGATCGACCACCGTCATTTCCTCGTGGACCCGCGCGTAGACCACATCCTCGCGCCGGGTGACAGTCTCCACCGTGTACACCGGCTGCACGGTGGCGATGTCGTCGTCCTCGAAGACCTTGCGGAACTCCTGCTCGTCGGCGTCGGTGAGGTTTTGTACCAGGCGGCGGACCTCGCCGAGCTGGCGGGCCGCAATCGCGCGCTGCAGCTCCACGTAGAACCGGACGACCGCCACCGAGTCGGGAAGCTGGCTCTGCGATGGGTCGGTTGGGGTGGTGGTCGGCTGCACCCCGCTGCCCGGCGAGACCGGCAACGGGCTCACGACGGGCCCCCCGCCAGGGGGGACCGATGGGCGGACCGCGCGGGCAGTCTCGGGGGCCTGGACGGCCTGGGTCGGGCGTTCGGCGTTGCTGTAGATGCCAGTGGCCCGGGTCAGCAGCAGGGCGGCATCGGTCTTCTGCCCGAGGGCGGCCGCCGATTCCGCGGCAGCGCGGAGCGAGTCGCCCTGCGAGAGGGAGAGCAGCGTAGCGCCGGAGGTCACCGCTCGTTCGCGGGCATACTCTGCCGCGCCCCGCGCTACCAGCAGGGTGCTGTCCGCCTTGGTGTCGGCCGGCGCGGGGGCGGCGGGACCAGAATCGGGGGCCAGCATCGCCTCCTGCCGGGCCCGAATCGTCAGGAAGGTCGCGCCGGCGCCCAGCGCGGCGAGCAGCAACCCCACCAGCACCCGGCCGAACTGCACCCGCCGCTGCCTGGCCGCGGTCCGGCTGCTCGGCGGCACCCGGCTGAGCGGCGCGGGGCTCGCCGGAGTCCGAATCTCTCCAACCGGCCGGCCGGGGCGGGGCACCGCGAGCAGTCCGATGTGGGTCCGCACGCCGCTGTCCTCGCCGTCGGTCCCGTTGCCACCGCTGCTCCTTCCGCTGACGCGGGCTCCGCTGATCGCCAGGACCGCTTCCTTCAGATTCGCGAACCGGTCCGACGGCGCCTTCTCCAGCATCCGCATGATCGCGTCGCGGAGATCGGCCGGGCAATCGGGGCGGAGCTGGTCGCTCGGCCGCGGCGGGGAATGCACCTGGGCGTACATCATGCCGAGGCTCGACTCGGCGCTGAAGGGGAGCTGCCCGGTGATCATCTCGTAGCCGACGATCCCGAGCGAATACTGGTCGGCGGCGGGGCCGACGGTCTCCCCGGAGCAGGCCTCGGGGGAGAGATAGCTCGGGGTGCCGACCGTGGTGCCGCTGCGCGTCAGGGAGTCGCTCTGGGCCGCGCGGGCGATGCCGAAGTCGGTGATGACCGCGAACCCCTCCTCGTCGATCATGATGTTGCCCGGCTTCACGTCGCGATGCACCACGCCCTGGCGATGGGCGTAGTCGAGGGCGGAGCCGATGTCGGAGAGGATGGAACGGACCATCGGGAAGGGCAGCGGACCCACGTCGCGGAGGATTGCGTCCAGGGACCGGCCCGAGATGTTCTTCATCACGAAGAACAACAACTGCTGCGATTCGCGGACCGCGTAGATCGGGATGATGTGCGGGTGGTTGAGCCCCGCCGCGGTGCGCGCCTCCCGCTTGAATCGCTCGATCATGTCCACCCCGTGCACGAACTGGGGCGACATCACCTTGATGGCCACCTTGCGATCCAGGGCGATCTCGTGCGCCAGGAAGACCGTGGCCATCCCGCCCTGGCCGATCTCCCGCAGGATCTCGTATTCGCCGAGGGTTCCCTGCCGCAGCACCTGGAGCAGCGTCGGCAGGGGCGCCGTCTGCTCACCGGACGCACTCAGCCCGCACACCTGGCAGAACCGGGCGCCGGGGTCGAGAGGGGTCTGGCAGCGTGCGCAGGCGGACGTCACGGTCATCAGAACGCTGGGCTACAGGCAACAGTAAGCAACAATAGCACGGAGCGGGATTCTAGCACCCTCCGGCTCCACGTGCTATCGCCCGGGCATGATGTGGTGCTTAGAGTTACTGGACAATCAGGGGACGCGGAAGGGCCGCCTCCCCGCACTGCCCGGCTCCCCCGATCTCCGTCGACCGATACCCGTGGAACCCTCCTGCCGAGCCCTGCGGCCGCGCCTCCCCACCCGCCCGCCGCGCCGGCCGTCGCCGAATCAGTCAGCAGGACGGGTCGGCCCCCGGCAGACCGTGCAATGACCCGGGAATTCCCACTGCTCGGCTCGATCTTCGCCGTGTACCTGACGGCGGTGATCAGTCCCGGCCCCAACACCTTCATCGTCACCAGGCTGGCGCTCACCGAGGGGCGGCGGCCGGCCGTGGTTGCAGTCCTGGGCGTCACGGCTGGGAATCTCTGCTGGCTGGCCCTGACCCTGGGGGGCGCCCACTACCTCTTCGAACGGGCGCCGGGATTCGCGGTTGTCCTCCGCGTGGTGGGCGGGTTGTATCTCGGCTGGATGGGATTCCGGGCGTTGCGCGCGGCCCTCAAGGGGGGCGATCTGCTCACTCGCATCGACGGTTTGCCCCCGCCGAAGGGGTCCTCATTCCGGGCCGGTGCGCTGACCAGCCTCACCAATCCCAACACCCTTCCCTTCTACCTCAGTCTCCTGGGCGTGACCGTCGCCCCGGCAGTGCCGCTCTGGGTGCGCTTCGCGGCGGCGGGCGGCGTGCTGGTGCTCTGTTTTCTGTGGTATGGCGGGCTTGCGGTGGGCTTCTCGTCGGAAGCGGTCCAGCTCGGGTACCGCCGGTGGGCGCGGGCGATCAACTTCCTGCTTGCGGCGATGCTGGTGCTGTTCGGGCTGCGGCTGATGACGGGCCGCTAAGGAACGCTCGAATCAGGACGAATTGCCGGGACGGGGGTGCTCGGCGGCACTGCCTTCACCAGGGACCGCACCGCGTCCACCCCCGCCAGTCGCAGCAACCCCTTCGGCCTGGCGAGGTCGTCGAGTTCGGTCAGCGCGCCCTCCTTCCAGCCCGCGGGCGCCCCGCCTTCCGTCAGATGGTCCAGCGACGCGATGCCGAGATCAGCGAGTGAGTCGAGGGCCTGCGCCGCGGGTATTCCATCGCCTGCAAGTGGCAGGGAGTCGCTCAGCGCGGTCACCTGGGCCCTGAGCGGTCGCCAGCTCTCGAACAGACTGCGCAGAGTGTCTCGGGCGGTCACCGCGCCACCGGGATCCATCACAACCTCCCGCGCCAGGCGATTCATCCGTGAGCGGGCCCATGGATCGGGGCGCGCCGCGTCGACGAGGCGGGTAAGGGCGGTGCGCTGGGTGGCCCCCTGCAGCCGGGACCGCTGCCCGAAGGTGACCGGCATGGTCACCGCGAGAAGTTCCCGCAGCGGCTGAACCCCCCGCAGGCCGGTCAGCAGCCGGAGCATGCGGGCGGTATGCTCCTCGTGGCCGATTCCGGCGCGCTCCAGCTCGATGCTGACGGGCGCGAGTCGGCGGTACATGTCGTCCACGTCCCGCACCGAGGCGGGCGACCAGAACCGCTCGGCGATGGCGGCCATCCGCGGCCAGATCCGGGAGTCGATGGTCTCCAGGTCGATGTGCTCGGCCCACATGCAGGCCTCGCCGCCGAGGACCCGCGCCGCCTCGTCAGGCGCGAGCGAGTCGGTGCCGGGGAGCGGATCGGCCAGGTAGTGCTGGTCGGCGGGGTCGATGTGATCGAGGTAGAACGGCGCGGAGAGAATTCCGCTGTAACCCTGCCTCGCGGCGCGGCCCAGGTACTCGGTGCCGCGCCACGACTGGATGACCGCGGTCTTCGGAAGGTCGGGGTGGAGAATCTCGTCCCAGCCTACCATCCGCCTGTGGTGGCGGGCGAGGATCTGCGAGAGTCGCTGGTTGAAGTACGCCTGGAGTGCCGCGTTGTCCTTGAAGCCCTTCAGCCGCTTGAACCGCACGATGTGCGGGTTCTGGTTCCACTGGGTCGGGCTCACCTCGTCGCCGCCGATATGCCAATAAGGGTCCGGGAAGAGGGTGGCCATCTCGCCGATGAATCGATCGATGAACCGGTAGGTCTCCTCCCGCGTCGGATCGAACGCGGCGTGGAACACCCCGAATTCGCGGATGAGGTGGTACGGCCCGGGGGCACTCGCGTACTGGGGGTAGCCGACGAACCACGAGGTGGAATGCCCCGGCATGTCGAACTCGGGAACGACCCGGATGCCGCGGTCACGCGCGTAGGCGACGATTTCGCGGATCTCGTCCTGGGTGTAGTAGAGGCTGTCGGAGCCGAGCTGCTGCAGCCGAGGATAGCGGCGGCTCTCGACCCGGAAGCCCTGGTCGTCCGAGAGGTGCCAGTGCAGCACGTTCAGCTTGACCACCGCCATGCCGTCGAGGGTGCGCCGGATGACCGCCGGTGGCATGAAGTGGCGTCCGGCATCGATCAGCAAACCGCGCCACTTGAACCGGGGCTGGTCGCGGATCCGCACCACCGGAAGGTGGAAGCCGGCCGAATCGCCGCTCACCAGCTGCACGAGCGTCTCGAGCCCATGCAGCGCCCCGACGACCGTCGGGGCGCTGAGGACGACGCCCACTGAGTCCACGTCCAGGGTATAGGACTCGATTTCCTCCGGCGTCTGGATCGCCTCACCCGCTGCGGTGACGCCCACGGTGAGTGTGGCCGGGCCCTGTCGGCGGAGGGTCCGGCCGAGCGGCTGGCCGATACGGGCGGAGAGGCGGGCGAGCGCGCGCGCGATCCCGTCGCGAAGGCGGTCGTTGGCGAATTGCGGTGCCGACACGGTGAAGGCGCTGTCGAGCCGGAGCTGGCCGTCGGCGACCTCCACATGCGCCGGGAGCGGCATCAGGCCGGGCATGCCCTGGGCCGTGAGCATTCCCGCCCGGACCAGGAGGGCGAGGGCGATGCCTGTCAGTCGCCGCAGCGGGGCGGGGACAGCCGGAGGCAGGAGGCGACGGGCTGGCATTCGCCCGGCGACCGGCTCAGAGATCGCCGTTCACGCACTTCAACGCCAGCGCCTTGTACTGCCTCTTGGTGAAGGCGATGGGGTTGCTGCCGGCGGTGGGGTCCTTGATCGCCATCGCCGCCACCGCGTCGAGGCGCCCGGTGTCGATGCCGATCTCCGCAAGAGTGTGGGGGATCCCGATCTCCTGGCGCAGTGCCAGAACCCACTTGAGAAAGCCGTTGAAGCCGCCCTTGATCCCGAGATAGGCGGCGGCGCGTTCGATGTCCTGCTTGATCGCCCGCCGATTTGCCTTCAGCACGTAGGGCATGACGATGCCGTTGAGCAGGCCATGATGCGCGTCATACAGTCCACCGAAGGGGTGCGACAGGGCGTGGATCGCACCGAGCCCCCGCTGGAAGGCCACGGCGCCCATGGCAGAGGCGACCAGCATGTTGCCGCGCGCATCGATATCCGTGCCGTCCTTGACGGCCAGCGGGAGGTTGTCCTTGATCAGCCGCATGCCTTCAAGCGCCACGCCCTTGGAGAGGGGATGATAGGCGGGTGCGCAATAGGCCTCGAGATTGTGGGCCATTGCATCCATGCCGGTCGACGCCGTCAACTTCGCGGGCAGGCCGATGGTAAGTTCCGGATCGAGGATTGCCACCTTGGGCATGATCGCCGGGTGGAAGATGATCTTCTTCTCGTGGGTGACCGGATGGGTGACGACGCCGGCGCGGCCCACCTCCGATCCCGTGCCGGCCGTGGTGGGTACGGCGATGATGGGTGAGATCTTCGACGCGTCCGCCCTGGTCCACCAGTCGTCCACGTCCTCCAGCGCGAAGATGGAGATCTGCTGGCCGTGCATCAGCGCGACCATCTTGCCGATGTCGAGCGCCGAGCCGCCGCCGAAGGCCACCACGCCATCGTGATCGCCGGCCTTGAAGGCCTTGACCCCCTCGATGACATTGGCCTCGACCGGATTGGGCCGCACATCGGAGAAGACCCTGATGTCGAGGCCGGCCCGTCTCACCTCCTCGACGATCGCCTGGACCATCGGCATGGCCGCGAGGCCCGGATCGGTGACGAAGAGCGGCCGGACGATGCCATTGGCCCGGCAGTGATCGGCGAGTTCGCTGATGCGGCCCGCGCCGAACTTGATGGCCGTCGGGTAGTTCAGGTTGCGGTTCGGAATCGTCATGTCCTGGTCCTGAAGTGGTAGCTCTTGGGGCGGGTCAATGCGTCGTATCCGAGCACTGACAGCGTGGCCCCGCGGCCGGTGTCCTTGACACCGGTCCAGGTCAGCGCCGGATCAAGATAGTCGCAGCGGTTCATGAACACGGTGCCGGTGGCGATCTCGTCGCCGAGCTTCGCGGCGGCACCGGCATCCTCGGTCCAGATCGCCGCCGTCAGGCCATAGGGCGAGTCATTCATCAGGCGGACCGCCTCATGGTCATCGGACACCTTCATGATGCCCACCACGGGGCCGAAGCTTTCCTCGACCATCACGCTCATCTTGTGGGTGACGGAGGTAAGCACCTGCGGCGCCATGTAGGGCGTGCCCGCCTTGTCCATCGCGAAGGACCTGGGATCGATGTGGGCCTTCGCGCCGGCACGCACGGCGGACTTGATCTGCTTGCGGACGAAGTCCGCGGCCTCGGCCTTCACCATGGGGCCGAGGGTCGTCGCCTCGTCGAGTGGTGAGCCCAGCACATACTGCTTCGTGAGACTGACGAAGCCATCGATGAACTCGTTCCACACCTGCTTGTGGACATAGATGCGCTCGATGCCGCAGCAGCTCTGCCCGGAATTGAAGAAGGCCCCGTCCACCAGGTTCTCGATGGCGTGGGGCATGTTGGCGTCGGGCCGCACATAGGCCGGATCCTTGCCGCCGAGTTCCAGGCCCACGTTGATGAAGCGACCGGCCGAGGCCTGCTCCATTGCCTTGCCGCCGGCGACCGATCCGGTGAAGCACACCATGTTGACCAGGCCGCCGGAAATGATCTCGGCGGCCTGGTGGTGATTGACCACGAGATGCTGGAAGACGCCCCTCGGCAGCCCGGCCCGGTTGAAGGCCTTCTGGAAACGCTCGGCCACCAGCAGCGTCGAGGCCGCATGCTTCAGCACCACCGTATTGCCGGTCATCAGCGCCGGGATGATCGAGTTGACGGCGGTCAGGTACGGGTAGTTCCATGGTGCGATGGTAAGGACCACGCCAAGCGGCTCGCGCTTGATGTAGCGTACGAAGCCATCCTTCGGACCGGGATCGATGTTCGCCAGCGCCTGTCCGGCGATGCCGATCATGTAGCGGGCCCGCTCCTCGAATCCGCGCAGTTCGCCGGCGCCATGGCGCACCGGCCGGCCCATCTGCCACGCCAGCTCCGGCACGATCTCGTCCTTCATGGCGAGCATCGCGTCCACCGCGGCGGAGCAACAGGCGGCGCGCTCGGCGAGGGGTACCCGCTTCCATCTGTGCTGTGCCGCATGGGCCACCGCAAAGGTGGCGGCGATCTGTTTCTTCGAGGCGACCGGCCGGCTGGCGTAGACGCTGCCGTCGACCGGCGAGATGCACTTGATGGATTCAGCCATGGCTCGCCTCAATAGCGCTCGAAGCCGCGCTTCAGTTCAAGATCGGTGATGCGCCGGTCGAATTCGAACTGCTCCCACTTGGCCGTATGCACATAGTGGTCGACGACGTCGTCGCCCATCGCCGCGCGCAGCAGCTTGGAACTGTCGAGCTGCGCGGACGCTTCCCGCAGGGTCTTGGGGATCTCACGGAGCTTCTTGGAAGGATCATAGGCATCGCCCGAAAACGCCGGCTCGAGCGGCATCTTCTTCTCGATTCCGTCGAGGCCCGCGACGAGCAGCGCGGCAAAGGCGAGGTAGGGGTTCAGGTCGGCGCCACCGACGCGGCATTCGACGCGAATGGCCTTGCTGTCCGCACCGCAGAGACGATAGCCCGCGGTGCGGTTGTCGAGACTCCAGATGGCGCGCGTCGGCGCAAAGGTGCCTGCCATGAACCGCTTGTAGGAGTTGATGTACGGCGCGAGAAAGTAGGTGATCTCGCTGGCATGTGCGAGCTGGCCCGCCAGAAAGTGCTTCATCGTCTCCGACATGCCATGCTCGGCCGCCTTGTCGAAGAACAGCGGTGACTTCCCGTCGGTCGACCAGAGCGACTGGTGGATGTGTGAGGAACTCCCGGCCATGCCGTAGTCCCACTTGGCCATGAAGGTGATGGCCTTGCCGAGGCCGTAGGCGATTTCCTTGCAGCCGTTCTTGATGATGGCGTGCCGGTCCGCCATGTCCAGCGCATCGGAATACTGAACGTTGATCTCTTCCTGGCCCGGGCCCCATTCGCCCTTGGAATTTTCTACCGGTATGCCGGCGCCATGCAGCCCGTTGCGGATCGCCCGCATGACGCCCTCTTCCTTGGTCGTCTGCAGGATATGGTAGTCCTCGATGTAGTATCCGCTAGTCTTGAGATTGCGATAGCCCTTCTGGTTGGCGACGTCGTAGCTGTCGTCAAACAGGAAGAACTCCAGTTCGGATGCCATGTAGGCCTTGAGCTTCATGGCCTCCAGGCGCTTCACCTGGCGCTTCAGGATGGCGCGGGGCGAGTGGGGCACGTCCTCATGGGTGTGATGATCGAGGACATCGCAGAGCACGAGGGCGGTACCGGGAAGCCAGGGAATGCGCCGCAGGGTCGCCATGTCGGGCTTCAGCACGAAGTCGCCGTAGCCCTTCTCCCAGCCCGTTGCCTTGTAGCCGGGGACCGGCTCCATCTCGATGTCGAGGCCGAGCAGGTAGTTGCAGCCGTGAGTCTCCTGGTACGCGCCGTCGGCAAAGAACTGTGCGTGGAAGCGCTTGCCGATCAGCCGGCCCTGCATGTCCACCATGGCGGCGACGACCGTGTCGATCGTGCCTGCGGCGATCTCCCGTTTCAGCTCGTCGAGCGTCAACATTCCGATGGCCATCTGCGCTCTCCCTGGTTACGTCGTGGCGGCGAGAAGGAGCGGGACGGACAGCAGCCGCGCCCACTCGCCCTGTCCCTGTTCGGCGGAGATGAAATTGTTGCGGATCTCGATCATGGCATGCTGCAGCCCCCGCGGTGCCGCATGCAGATTGAGCGTGTGGAGCACGCCATCCTCCGGACCGTACGGTTCGTTGAGGCGCGCATCCACGTCCGGAAAGCTCCCGATGAGTTTCGCCGACAGCCTGGTGTCCCGGTCGTGCAGGATGCCGAGCTCCACGTCGCGCGGTTTGCCCCTGTAGACCGGTGTGAAGCTGTGGATCGAGACCACCTTCGAGCCCACCCCCTCCGCGGCCCTGCGGTCGAGAATCTCGGCCACGGCGGCGTGGAACGGCCGGTAGATTTCACGGGTGCGGGCCAGCTTGTCCGCCGGCGAGAGGTTCCGGTTGCCGGGAATCTGGGTGGTCTCGCTGCTCTCCGGCATGGCGTCGGCCGAGTCGGGCGGACGGTTGCAGTCGTACGCGAGGCGCGAATATCGTTGCAGCAGCAGTGGCGCATCCAGCAGCTGTGACAGGTGACGAGCCACCCGTTCAGCCCCGATGTCCCAGGCGATGTGGCGCTGCAGGTCGGGCTCGGCAAGCCCCAGGGTACCGAGCGCCTTCGGCAGCAGGTTCGACGCATGCTCGCAAATGAGCAGATAGGGCGAACGGCCGCCGCCATTCACCAGGTCGACCGGGCCCGGCTCACCTGCAAGCAGGGTGGCCCCCACGACTTCGCTCACTCGAAGTGCGACGCCAACGGGATGGAAAGTTGCATTGGAGCCCTCAACCTATCGGTCGCAAGTGGGAGGCGCTAGGTGCACGCAATGACGCGGTTGTCGGTGGCATAATGGCGGCGTTCTTCACCGATGCCGCCGACTGGGCCCGCGGCAGGTGGTGGCAGTGGCGGGTCCCGCTGCTGCTCTTCCTGGCCTGGGATGCAGGGCGGCACCTGCGGGACCCCGAGGCCGGCGGCTTGTTTGCCGGAATCACCTTCGGGGTCCACGAGTTCGGGCATCTGCTCTTCGGGTTCTTCGGCGAGGTCATGACGGTCGCGGGGGGGAGTCTCAATCAGGTCCTCATCCCCGTCGCCACCGGATTGCTCTTCTATCACTACCGCGACTTCTTCGGCATTGCCGGAGCGGGCGCCTGGCTGAGTTCGAGCCTGCTCGACCTGGCCCGCTACATCGGCGACGCGCGCACCCTGGATCTCGACCTCGTCGGCTTCGGCGAGAACTCGGTCCACGACTGGGCCTGGCTGCTCGGCCACTTCGGCGCACTGCCCTACGACACCCGCCTGGCAGGCCTCACCCGGCTCTCCGCCGTCCTGGTGCTCGTCGCCTCCCTCCTCTTCGGCGGCTGGCTCTGCCTGCGGATGGCGCGTCCGGCCGAGTAGGGTGACGGGGCTCGCCCCCAGACGCCTCCAGTGTCACGAAAGTCGAACCCCCTTGACGGCATTCCGGATGGCTGTAGATCGGAGCCCAGGACATTCCCCTCAAAGTGGAGGCTTGCATGGTTTCCCTCGCCCAGCTGTGGGCCCCGATCCTTCTGGCCGCGCTGCTCGTGCACGTGACGAGCACACTCATCCACATGGTGCTCAAGTGGCACAACAGCGACTATCGCAAGCTGCCCAACGAGGACCAGGTGCGCGCCGCTGTGCGCGCCGGGAACCCGGAGCCGGCGCAGTACATCTTCCCGCACTGCACCGATCACAAGGAGATGGCGAAGCCGGAGAACATGCAGAAGTGGATGGAGGGACCGGTCGGCCTGATGTATGTGATGAAGAGCGGTGCGCCCAGCATCGGTCCCCAGATCGGCCGGTGGGCGGTCTTCAACATCATCATGGCCGTGTTCGTGGCCTACGTCGCTTCCCGGACGCTGCCCATCGGCACCGACTATCTGAAGGTGTTCCAGGTGGTCGGCACGGTGACCTTCCTCGCGTACGCCGGCGGCCAGGTGCCATCCTCGATCTGGATGGGGAAGCCGTGGAGCGCCACCTGGAAGGATGTGGCCGACAGCCTCCTCTACGGGCTGGTGTCCGCGGGCGCCTTCGGCTGGCTCTGGCCGAGGGGCTGATCGCCGGACGGCCCCGTTGATCTCCGAGGGCGCGCACTTCGGTGCGCGCCCGTCTATTTTCCGGGGTCTCCGCCGGTCGATCCACCCTGAACCGCCAACACGCCATGCGTATCCTCCGTACTCTGCTGCTCCCGCTCCTTCTGGTCCTTCCCGGGGCACTCCGTGCCCAGGATGTGCTGGAGGGCGAATACCCGGGTCTCGAGACCGGGAAGATGTGGACCTTCGATGCTCCGCCCCGCGAGTACTGGGCGAAGCGCTACAACTTTGCGCCCTCGGATGCGTGGCTGGAGCACGCGCGGCTCTCCGCGCTCCGCTACGGCAACGGGTGCACCGCGTCCTTCGTGTCAGGCGATGGGCTGGTGATGTCCAACCACCACTGCGCCCGCGCCTGCATCGAGTCCACCACCAGGGAAGGAGAGGACTTCCTCAGCAACGGCTTCTACGCGGCCCGGCGGGAAGATGAGCGGGCCTGTCAGGGGCTCTTCCTCGACCAGCTCCAGCAGATCACCGACGTCACCGACAAGGTGAGCTCGTCCGCTTCGCCGACCGCCGCCGCCAAGACCGCGGCACTGCAGCGGGCCAAGGTGATCAAGGCGATCGAGGAAGAGTGCGGCAGGACCGAACCGGACGCGGCATGCCAGGTGGTGACGATGTACCGCGGCGGACAGTACAAGCTGTACCGGTTCCACCGCTACAAGGACATCCGGCTGGTGTTCGCGCCGGAGGAGCAGACCGCGTTCTTCGGTGGCGATCCGGACAACTTCACCTACCCCCGCTTCGATCTGGACATGAGCTTCGTGCGGGCCTACGTGGATGGCAAGCCGGCGCAGACCCCGCAGCACTTCAGCTGGAGCCGGAACGGCTCCAAGGAGGGCGACCTCACCTTCGTGATCGGCAACCCGGGATCCACCGGACGGCTGAACACGATGGCCCAGCTCACCTTCCTCCGCGACGTGCAGTACCCCGCGCAGCTGGACGCCCTGCGCCGGCAGATCGCGACCTTCCACGCCCTCGGCCAGTCCGACACCGTTCGCGCCAAGGCGCTGCGGAATACGATCTTCGGCCTCGAGAACACCCAGAAGGCGATCGGCGGCTACCAGACCGGACTGCTGGATCCCAGGCTGATGGCGCACAAGCAGGAGTGGGAGAAGGCCTTCCGCGCCAAGGTGGAGGCCACCCCGGCGCTGAAGGCGAAGTACGGAAGGGCCTGGCTGACGATCGCCGATGTCTCGGCGCGCCGGCGGCAGATCGACGTGCGCCGCCGTTACTACGCGACCGGGGCCTACGGTGCACGCCTCCTTGGACTCGCGATGGGGATCATTCGCTACCGGGTCGAGACCGCCAAGGCCGACTCGGCCCGACTCTCCGCGTACCAGGAGGCGAACAAGGCGAACATCGAGCGGGTGCTCTTCAGCGAGCAGCCGATCGACCTGACCCAGGAGAAGGCCCTGCTCGCCGCCTACCTCGCCGCGATGCAGCGCGAGCTGCCGGCGACCGATCCGGTGGTCCGCCAGGCGCTGCAGGGACGGACGCCGGACGCCGCGGCGAGTGCCATGGTCGATGCCGTTACGATTGCCACCGCGGAGGCCCGCAAGGCCCTCAGCGACGGGGGCGCGGCGGGCCTCGCCGCCTCCACGGACCCGTTCATCCGGCTCGCCCGGGTGATCGATCCGCTGGAACGGGCCATGATCCGCGAGGTCACCGATCTGAACGATCGGGAGGCGCAGGCCAACGAGCAGGTCGCCCGTGCGCTGCTGGCGGTCTACGGCGACCAGGTCGCGCCCGATGCAACCTTCAGCCTGCGCATCTCGGACGGCGAAGTCCGCCGCTATCCGATGAACGGAAGCGTGGCCGCGCCCTACACCACCTTCAACGGGCTGTACGAGCGTTCCGCGGCTTTCGGCGGGCAGCCGCCCTTCGATCTGCCCACCCGCTGGCAGGAACGGCGCGATTCGCTCACCACCGACACACCGTTCAATGTGGTGTCGACCAACGACATCATCGGTGGCAACTCCGGCAGCCCGGTGATCAACCGGGACGCCGAGGTGGTCGGGCTGATCTTCGACGGCAACATCGAGATGCTGCCGAACCGCTTCCTGTTCACCGAACGGGTCGCCCGCTCGGTGTGGGTCGACTCGCGGGCGATCGTCCATGCCCTGCGCCGGGTGTACGACGCGCACGCGCTCGCCGACGAGCTCGAGGCGCGAGACGGTGCCCGCCCCGCCATGTAGGAGAGCGCGGCATCTGATATCCGAAGCGGCCAGTCCGGATTTCCGGGCTGGCCGCTCGAACTTCCCGCCCTATGGCATTCCGGGTCCGCCGACGAGAACTTGGGGAATGGGACGACTTCTTCCCCGGTCCAGGCGGCTCCTGCTCTTCGCGCTTGTGCTGACGGCGTCGGCCCTCATGCGCGAGGCCGACTCGCCGGCGATCAGCCAGGCGGTGATCTGGCTGCCTTCCGGGGTGGCCATCGCCGGGCTATGGCTCCTCGGGCCGTCGGCCTGGTG
The DNA here is from genome assembly GCA_963825065.1 of uncultured Gemmatimonadales bacterium. GTDB lineage: Bacteria > Gemmatimonadota > Gemmatimonadetes > Gemmatimonadales > GWC2-71-9 > JADJOM01. The sequence goes on along the minus strand of CAWGRU010000016.1, from coordinate 85,354 downwards.
GGTGGTCGCGCTCGTCACGGTACTGCAGCGCCTGCTGCTCGGCTACGATCTGGCGGTTCTGCTGCCGGCGGCCGCAGGAAGTGCGCTGGAGGCCGTCGTGGGGGTGACGATTCTCCGTTCGCTCGGCTATCGCGGCACACTCGAGCGACTCCGGGACGTGGCGACGCTGTTCGTGGTGGCCGCCGTGGCGCCGCTGGCGAGCCTGCTCTGTTCCTGGGCGGCCCGGGGGTACTTCTGGCACGATCCCGGCATGCCCTTCTACGCGGGGTGGGCAGGGTGGTGGCGGATGAACGCGCTCGGGGTCCTGACGGTGCTGCCGCTGGCCGGCACCTGGATCGGCCCGCCGATCGCGCCGATCCGGGATCGCGCCACGCTCCAGGCGGTCGGGATCGGGGGTGCGATCTGCCTGCTGCTGGCTGGCGCCATGACGCTGTTCGCGACCGGTGCCGTGGCGGTGCTGCTGCTCTGCCTGGTCCTGCCCCTGGCGCTGTACGCCGCGCTGCGTTTCGGGCCGCGGGGTGCGGCGTCGGCGGCCTCGCTGACCGCGCTCGTCGTCGCCATCGCCACGACGCATGGCTTCGGACCGTTCCTCCTGGTGCCGATGAACCAGCGGCTCGAGGCGGTGCAGGGCTTCGAGGTGCTGCTCGTGGCGGTGCCGCTGGTGTTCGGCGCGCTCATCGCCGAGCGGGAGACGGCCCTCGCGGGCCGACTCAAGAGTGACACACTGCGGAACGCCTTTCAGCAGATTCTGCCCGACATCACCTACCGGTTGAGCGCGGACGGGACCTATCTCGACATGTATGTCCCTCCCGGGGCCATCGCGACCGTGCCCCGAGAGGAGCTGATCGGCCGCCACGTGCGCGACGTCGTGCCGGCCCAGGCGGAAGCGATGGAGCGCCTGATTCGCGCCGCGCTGGCGGGCAAGCCACCGGTGCCGATCGAGTATGTGCTGTCCTCTCTGGGGCGCCCCCGGGTGGGTGAGGCGCGCTACCTCCCGCTGGGGGATGGCGAAGTCCTCGGTCTTGTCCGCGATATCACCGACCGCAAGCGGGCCGAGGCGATGCTGGCCTGGCAGGCGCGGGTGCTGGAACTGGTGGCCACCGGGCAGCCGATCGCCGACGTGCTGGACGCCACGGTGCGCGGGATCGAGGGGCTGACCGGAGACGGGCTGTGTTCGATCCTGCTGCTCGAAGGGACCCGGATGCACGTGGCCGCGGCGCCCTCCCTGCCGGCGGACTACAACGCCGCGATCGAAGGGGTGGAGATCGGCCCGAAGGCCGGTTCCTGCGGCACCGCGGCCTACACCGGCCGGACGGTGATTGTCAGGGACATCGCCACCGATCCGCTGTGGGAGGACTACCGGTCCGCCGCATTGCCCCACGGCCTCCGCGCCTGCTGGTCGGTGCCGATCCGGGCCGCCTCGGGGGAGATTCTCGGCACCTTCGCGGTCTACTACCGCGAACCCCGCGCGCCCGAGCCGCAGGAGCTCGCCCTGGTGGAGCGAGCGGCGGCGCTCGCGGGGATCGCGCTGGAGCGGGAGCGCCGCGAGGATCTGCTGGCGTCCATCAACCGCAACGTGAACGAGGGGCTCTACCGCAGCACGCCGGTCGGCGGCCTGGTGTACGCCAACGCCGCCTTCGCGCGCATGTTCGGGTACGAGTCACCCGAGGCGATGCTCCGGGTGCCGTCGGCGATGCGGTTTCAGGACCCGGCGCGACGCGAGGAACTCGAGCGGGTGATCGCCGAGCGCGGATGCTTCGCGAACGAGGAGGTGCGATTCGTCCGCAAGGATGGCACGCCCTTCTGGGCGCTGCTGAGCAGCACCGGCGTCCGCGGGCACAACGGCACGGTGCAGTACTACGACGGTGCCGTCGCCGACATCACCGAACGGAAGCGACTGGAGGAACAGCTCCGTCAGGCGCAGAAGATGGAGGCGGTCGGCAAGCTGGCGGGGGGCGTGGCGCACGATTTCAACAACCTGCTCACGGCGATCACCGGTTACGCGGAGGCGCTCCGGGAGACCCTGCCGCCCGGAGGCCAGCAGCACGAGGATGCGGAGGAAATCACCCGGGCGGCCGAGCGGGCGGCGAGCCTCACCCGGCAGCTGCTCGCCTACAGCCGTCAGCAGATTCTGGCGCCGCAGGTCCTCGATCTCCCCAGGGTGGTGGACCAGATGGGAGGCATGCTCCGGCGCCTCATCGGCGAGGATGTGCGCCTGGTGATCCACCACGCCGGCGCGGAGTGCTTCGTGCGTGTGGATCGGGGCCAGCTGGAGCAGGTGCTGCTGAACCTGGTGCTCAACGCCCGGGATGCCATGCCCGGCGGCGGGACGCTCACGATTTCCACTGCGACAGTGCGGCTCGACGAGAACTTCGCGCGGACCTTCCTCGAGATCCAGCCCGGCCCGCATGTCTGCCTCACGGTCGCCGACACCGGGGCCGGGATGGCGGCCGATGTCCAGCGTCGTGCCTTCGATCCGTTCTTCACGACCAAGGAACAGGGCAAGGGGACCGGACTGGGGCTTTCCACGGTCTACGGTATCGTCCGCCAGAGCGAGGGCGGTATCCATCTTGAGAGCACTCCCGGTTTGGGCACTACCGTGCGAGTATACCTGCCGGAGGTGCGGGAGCGGCCGGCGGACAACCCGGGCAGTGGCGCCCCGCCAGCGATGCCGCCGGCGAGCGGCACCGTCCTCGTGGTCGAAGACGAGGAGATGGTCCGTGACCTCGTCTGCCGGACCCTGCGCCGCGCCGGGTACACGGTGCTGGTGGCCGAGCACGGCGAAGCGGCCCTGCGGGTGGTCGGGGAATGGGCCGGGGAGATCGACCTCATGATCACCGATGTGATCATGCCCCGCATGGGCGGCCGGAAGCTGGCCGATCTGCTCGCCGGGATGCGCCCCGGTCTCCGGGTCCTGTTCGTGTCCGGGTACACCAACGAGGCGATCCTCGACACCGGCGGGTTCGGCCACGGGACCGACTATCTGCAGAAGCCATTTTCGCCCTCGGCGCTGCTTGACCGGGTGCGTGACATGCTGTCGACCGAGCGCCTCGGGGCCTGAGGGTCCGGACGCACTCCACTGATCCGGGAGGAAGTCTCCGTGACCATCGCTGCTCGCATCGGGACCAGCTGGCGCGCCGCGCTCGCGCTGTCGCTCGTCGGCGCCCTCACAACCTGCGCCACCAATCCGGTCACCGGCAAGAAGGAACTCTCGTTCGTCTCCGAGAGCCAGGAGATCTCCATGGGCCGGGAGTATGCGGGGCAGGTCACCCAGGAGATGGGGGCCTATCCCGATTCCGGCGTCCAGGTCTACGTCAACCGGCTGGGCAAGGAACTCGCCGCCGGTACCGAGCGGCCTGCACTGCCGTGGACCTTTACCGTGATGGACGACCCCACCGTGAACGCCTTTGCGCTGCCCGGGGGATTCATCTTCGTGACGCGGGGCATCATGACCCACATGAATTCGGAGGCCGAGCTGGCCACGGTGGTGGGTCACGAGATCGGACACGTGACGGCGCGGCATTCCGTCCAGCAGATGACCCGCCAGCAGATCGCGCAGATCGGGATGGTCGCGGGCGCGATCGCGAGCGACAAGATCGCCAAGAACCTGGGGATCATCAGCCAGGGCGTCGGGGCCCTGTTCCTGAAGTACAGCCGCGACGACGAGACCCAGGCCGATGGCCTCGGCTTCCGCTACGCCCTGAACGACGGCTACGACGTCCGGAAGATGGTGGACATGTTCGCCGTTCTGCAGCGGATCAGCGCCACGGCGGGCCAGCGTATCCCCGAGTGGCAATCGACCCACCCCGACCCGGGGAACCGGATCGAGACCACCAAGGGGCGGCTCTCCCGGGTGACCGTGCCGCTCGACGGCAAGAAGGTGAACCGGGACCAGTTCCTGAGGGTGATCGACGGCATGGTGTTCGGTGACAACCCGCGGCAGGGCTACTTCAAGGGGACCCAGTTCCTGCACCCCGATCTCGCCTTCCAGATCGACTTCCCCCCGGGCTGGAAGACCCAGAACCAGCCGTCGGCCGTGGTGGGGCAGAGTTCGCAGGGCGACGCCCAGGTCACGCTCGGTTTCGCGGGGAAGGGTGCTCCTTCGGATGTGCTGCAGCAGTTTCTGGCGCAGGAGGGTATCCAGGCCGGGCGCTCGAGCCAGACCACCATCAACGGGAACGCGGCGGCGCTGGCGCCCTTCAGCGCCCAGAACCAGGACGGCAGTACGCTCAATGGTCTGGTCGCCTTCATCAGCTACGACGGCACGACCTACCAGCTCCTCGGGCTGACGAACCAGTCGGCGCAGGCCTACGACGCGGCCTTCCGCGGTTTCATCGGCAGCTTCCGGCGACTGACCGATCCGGCGGCGCTGGGGATCAAGCCCAACCGGCTGATGATCACCCGGGTTCCGCGGGCGATGACGCTCGCCGAGTTCAACCGCCAGTATCCCTCGGTGGTGCCGATCGAGACCCTGGCGCTGATCAACGGTGTGGCAGACGGGAATGCCCAGCTTGCGGCGGGAGCATCGGCCAAGCGTGTCATCACGCGGTAAGGGCTACGAGACCCGCCGCGTCTTGCGCTTCATGAAGTCCATCAGGATGAACTGACCCAGCGTCATCGTGCTGGTGAAGTAGGCCTTGCCGCGGCAGATCTCCGACACCTTCTTGACGAACTCGACCAGCGACCGTTCCCGCGCCAGCATGAACGTGTTGATCATGATGCCCGCCCGCCGGCAGTTCGCCACCTCGCGGTAGGTCGCCTCCAGGATCCGCGGGTCCAGTCCGATCGAATTCACGTAAACCTGACCATCCGGCAGCGTCATCGCCGACGGCTTGCCGTCGGTGATCATGATGATCTGGCGCATGTCCTTCTTCTGTGCCGTGAGGATCCGGCGCGCCAGGGTGAGCCCCTCCGCGGTATTGGTATGATAGGGCCCCACCTGGACCGCGGGCAGCGCCGCGAGCGGGATCTCCTCCGCGGTGTCGTGGAACAGGACGCAACGGATGGAGTCGCCGGCGAACTGGGTGCGGATCAGGTGGGTCAGCGCCAGCGCGACCTTCTTGGCCGGCGTGAACCGGTCCTCTCCGTACAGGATCATCGAGTGGGAGCAGTCGAGCATCAGCACCGTGGCCGCCGATGAGCGGTACTCGGACTGATTGACCATGAGATCGCCGTAGTCGAGCTCCAGCGGCACCTTGAGGCCGCCCCGCGCCAGGGCGCGGGTGAGGGTGCCCGGTACGTCGAGATTCATCGCGTCGCCGTACTCGTAGGGCTTGCTGGCCGCCTCCGTCTCGACCCCGGTCGCGAGGTGCGGGGTATCGTGGGCGCCCGCGCTGGCCTTGCCCACACTGCCGAGCAACTGCTTCAGCAGCTTGAAGCCGAGGAAGTCGGCGCCCTTTTCCGTGAGTGAGAATTGCACCTGCTGGGCTGCCGAGCGCGCCTGCCCGTCCGGTCCGAAGACGGAGGTGTAGCCGGCGGGCATCTGCGGCGCCTCCTGCACGTTCAGGAAGCCCTCCGCCCGCAGCCGCTCCACGATCTGGTCCAACAGTTCGGCCAGCTGCTGCTGGATCTCCGCATCCTTCACCTCGTCGCCGGTGGATTCGCCACGGAGCAGCTTCATCATCTCCGGCGTCAGCTGCCCCGACTGCATCAGCGCCTTGAGGATTGCCTCGCGCAGCGACTCGAGCGAGCGGTCGCCCCCCTGATCCTCTCCCCACCAGTTCTCCCCGGCGAATCCCGACTGCAGCAGGAAATCCCCGAGCTGGTCGAGGAGCGCCTGCAGATTGACCGACTCCGCGAGCCCCGGGACGAACTTGGAATAGGTCGTGTAGCGCATACAGGAGCATACCCGGGTTTGCTGCCCGGGTTCAACCGGTTACCCTCCCCGAGTGCCATCCGCCGCCCGGAACCCCTTCCACGCCCTCCGCCACCGGAACTTCCGGCTGTTCTTCATTGGCCAGTTCATTTCGCTGGCCGGCACCTGGATGCAGGTGGTGGCGCAGGGCTGGCTGGTACTCGACCTCAGCAATTCGGCCTTTCTCGTCGGCCTGGTGACCGCGCTCGAATCCCTCCCCATCCTGCTGTTCACGCTCTACGGAGGGGTCCTGGCCGACCGGGTGGACAAGCGCCGGGCGATCATGTTCCTGCAGGCGGGGATGCTGCTCGAGTCGCTGGCGCTGACCCTGCTGACGGCGACGCATCACATCACCGTGGGATGGGTGATGCTGCTCGCACCGGTGCTGGGGATCTGCAGCGCCTTCGAGGTGCCGATCCGCCAGGCTTTCATGATGGAGATGGTGGGGCGCGAGGACCTGGTCAATGCGATCGCCCTCAACTCATCCATCTTCAATCTGACGCGGATTGTGGGTCCGGTTCTCGCGGGTGGACTCATCGCAGGCTTCGGGACCACGGCCTGCTTCGCCATGAACACCGTGAGCTTCCTCGCCGTCATCGGGGCCTTCCTGCGGATGCGACCGCCGTTCCCGGGCGCCCTCGAGCGGCGGCCCGACGAGCAGCCCACCTTTCGGGACGGCATGCGCTACGCGTTGGGCGAGACAGAGCCGCGCGCGCTGCTGCTGCTGGCCGCGACCCTCAGCATCTTCGGACTGGGCGCTGCGCTCGCCATGCTCCCGGTCTATGCGCGCCAGGTGCTCGAGCTGGGGGCCGGCGGGTATGGCGGCCTGATGGCCTCGGTGGGCGTCGGCGCGGCCTCCGGCGCCATCGCCATGGCCTCCTTCGGGCACCGGGTGAATCGGCGCCGGCTGATCCGCGGCGCGGCGCTGCTGTTCTCGGTCAGCATGGCCGGCTCCGTCATCCATGGCTCCTATCTGCTGGCACTCGGCGGGCTTGCGGTCGCGGGGTTCGGCGCAGTGCTTGCCGCGATCAGCACCAATACCCTGCTACAGACCGATGCTCCCGATCATCTGCGGGGCCGGGTGATGGGCTTCTACTCGTTCGTGGTGCTCGGCCTCGCACCCTTCGGGGCGCTGCAGGCCGGATGGGTCTCGGAGCACTTCGGGGTGCAGACCAGCTTCGTCGTCGGGGCCGTGGTGTGCGCCCTGGCGGTGCTGATCATCGGCCCACGCGAGGCCGCCGCCTTGCCCGCGGACGTCCTCGCACCGTAACATCACCGCAGGCGCCCGTCGGCGCCCGGAACCTCAACGCCAGGTCGCCATGCTCATCACGATCTCCCGCCAGTACGGCGCCGGCGGCTCCGAAGTCGCCCGGCTGGTCGCCGAGCGCCTCGGGTGGAGCGTGGTCGACAACGAGATCGTCGACCGGGTCGCCCGGCGGGCGGGTCTCACGCCGGAGATCGTGGCCGAGCAGGACGAGCGGGTTCCTGGCTTCGTGGAGCGGCTGGCCCGTGCGCTCGCCGCCTCCTCGCAGGAATACGCGGTTCCCGAGATGGGCGTCGCGGTCCGTGCGGCGGAGCCGAACCTGGTGCGGCTGACGGAGCTGGTGGTGCAGGAGGTGGCGGCGGCGGGGAGGGTGGTGCTGGTCGGACGGGCCGCGCCCGCGGTGCTCGGAACCGCGATGCATGCGCTGCACGTGAAGCTGGTCGCGCCGCGGGCCTTCCGGATCCGGCTGGCGCAGGAGGCGGAGCATCTCGAGGTCCGCGCGGCGGAGCGGTTGATGGACCAGACCGATGCCCAGCGTGCCCGCTATCATCGCGAGCACTACGGCCGCGACTGGGACGACCCGACCCACTTTCACATGGTGCTGAATACCGGGCTGCTCGGGCTCGACGGCGCGACCGAGCTCATCATCGCCCAGGCCCGGCGCATGGGGTGGTGACCAGGGCACCCGGGCTCAGCCGAGATTCAACCCCTTCCCATACCCGCCCATCGGGTCCTTCCGCTCCGGCTTCGCGCGCGCATAGCCGGACTCTTCCGAGCGGCTGATCCGCTTCTCCGCAGCCAGGGCTTCGAGGATCAGTTCGCACGCGGCCACCAGCACCGGCGCATCGCCCCGCTCGGCCAGGCCCCCCGTGACCGCGGCGTCGACCAGGCCGGGGACCAGGCCGAAGCCCTTGAGGCAGAGGTCGCTGCGCTCGTCCCCCTGGATCTTGAGCGCGCCGCCGCCGTCGAACCAGCGGACGATGGTCTCGAGCCCAACCTCCCCCATGCGCTCGTCGATGGTGTTGCCCGCGGCGCGGCGGATGAGCTCCTTCGCGATGGCTTCGCCTCCCTGCAACTCTCCTTCGTACTCGAGCTCCAGCTTGCCGGTGATGGAGGGGAGCGACGCGTAGATGTCGCTGACCCGGGCGACGACCACCGCCTCGCGATTGCGGAGGGCGCGCCGCTCCGCGTTGGAGACGGCATGTTCCAGCAGACTGATCGGAAGTCGCTGGCTCACCCCGGAACGCTTGTCGATCCGCTTGTCCTCCCGCGCTTCGAACGCCACCCGCTCGATCAGTTCCCGCATGAAGTCCGGCGTCTCGACCGGCAGGCCGCCACGTACGGTCCACGCCTCCTGCGCGGTGATCGCCATCCCCAGCTCGACGGTGCGGGGGTAGTGGGTGTTGATCTCCGAGCCGATCCGGTCCTTGAGCGGCGTGATGATCTTGCCGCGTGCGGTGTAATCCTCCGGATTCGCGGTAAAGGCGAGCAGCACGTCCAGCGGTAGCCGCACCGGGTAGCCTTTGATCTGGACGTCCCCTTCCTGCATGATGTTGAAGAGCCCCACCTGCACCTTGCCGGAGAGGTCGGGCAGCTCGTTGATCGCGAAGATGCCCCGGTTGGCCCGGGGCAGCAGGCCGAAGTGCATGGTGAGTTCGTCGGAGAGCAGGTGCCCGCCGCGCGCCGCCCGGATCGGATCGACGTCGCCGATCAGGTCCGCCACGGTCACATCCGGCGTCGCCAGCTTCTCGACGTAGCGCTGCTCTCGCGGCAGCCACGCGATCGGGGTCGTGTCGCCGAGCTCGGTGAGCCGCTCCCGGGCATACTTGGACACCGGGGCAAAGGGGTCGTCGTTCACCTCGCTCCCGGCGACGATGGGGATCCGCTCGTCGAGAAACCGGGTGAGCTGGCGGAGGATGCGGCTCTTGGCCTGTCCCCGCAGGCCCAGCAGGATGAAGTGGTGCCGGGCGAGCAGGGCGTTGGTAAGCTGCGGGACGATGCTGTCCTCGTAGCCCACGATGCCCGGAAAGAGCTCGGCGCCGGACTCGAGCGCACGGAGCAGGTTGCTGCGCAGCTCATCACGCACCGAGCGGCCGCGCAGCGGCGGCTCGGCCCAGGGAGAGCGCTTGAGGTCACCGAACGTCTGCGGAAGGCTGGTCATGCTGGAGGATAGAAGGGGAGCTGGATGGTGAAAAGGGAGTCGCGACAATAGTCGCGCGCGCCCCCACGAATGGCAGCAGATTGCTACACTGCGGAGCCTCGACCGTTCCCCGCTCCGCGCGCATTACTCCGTCGTTCAAGTTCCACCGAGGCACGGCACCGTGCGGCGGCCACCGGCATCGGTTCCGCGCAGCAGCAGCCGGGGTGCAATGTGATCGAGAGTGAGTCGTTGCTGCGCCGGCCGGCGCGTTGTTCCAGTTGCCCCGGGAGCGGTCGCAGCCGCCGACGCCATGGAGCTCCGAGTCAGGTTCCTGCTTGACAACGTGGTCTGTACCGCTAACTTGCGCGCGGTTTTTTCGGGTCTCGGCGAAGGCCCATCCAGTCCGATTCGAGAGTCTACCACCACACCGTCCTGAGGAGTTCCGATGAAGAAGTATCTGGTCGTGGCTGCGGTTCTGGCCGTTGCCGCCTGCGGCAAGAAGGAAGAGGCCACTCCGGCTGCCGATTCCGCCGCGGCCGCTCCGGCCGCCGCCGATTCGATGAAGTCGATGACCGACTCCATGATGGCGCGCGACACCACCCACAAGATGTAGTCCGGCGTGCGCCGAACGGGTGCGAAAAGGGCCGCCAATCGGCGGCCCTCTTTCATGCCCCCGCCTGCCGTCCCCGGCGGGTCCGTCAGCCCGGGAGGGTCGCCGGCTCGAAGGGAAGCGGGACGACCACGGCCTCATGGCCCGCGGCAGTCACCGTATCCCCGACCTCGATCTCCCGGCGGAGCACCGCGAGTCCCGCGGTCACCCGGGGCAGCACCAGCAGCGATCCGATGGTCCCCACCGATTCCCCGCCCGTATTCAGTACGCTGTCGCCGACGAGATCCGGCACGCCGGACCAGACCAGGCCGCGCAGCTCGCGGTTGGTGTGCCCGCGGAAGTGCAGTCGGGCCACGATCTCCTGGCCGGTGTAGCAGCCCTTGGTGTAGGAGAGTCCCTGGATGTCCTCGTAGCGGACCTCCTGGGGCAGCGTCTTTTCCTGGATCTCGGCGCCGAGACGTGGCCAGCCGGAAAGGATCCGCGCCGCTTCGAGGTCGTCGAGGTCGCCGGGAAGCGCGCCCGCGTTCCCCAGCGTCATTTCGGCCCGATCGATGAGGCCGGAGGCTCCGACCAGCACCCCCCGGAAGGGAGCCGCCGCATGGGGGCGCGCAAGCAGCGATTCCTCGGCACCCTGGCCCGCAATGATGGCGCGGCTGTCGCCATCGGGCACCGCGAGCCCGGCGGCCGCGAGGGAGACGATCGCGAGGTCGCCGCAGAGCCAGAGCGCCTCCCGGCCCTCGCTCAGGTCGTTGACGAGCGCCATCCGGGCTGGCATCGAGCGGCGAAGGACGCCGAGGGTGGACTGATGGGCCGCGGGATCGCCGAGCAGCAGCAACCGTTGGGGACTCACCCGCACGACCCACATGTCGGCGATGATCATCCCCTTGGGGGTGAGCGTCGCGCTGTAGACGAAGGAGCCATCCCCCGGCTTGACCAGGTCGTTGGTGAGGACGCCCTGCAGACAGGCCAGGGCACCTGGGCCCTGCACTTCGATGATCGACACGGGGGCCCGCACCATCACGGCCCCGTGGCGCAGCCGGCTCAGCCGGATGCTGTCGATCGCGATCGGGGAAAGCATCATGACGTCCATGGCAGGTCGCTGGGGTGATGCCCGCTGAGGTTGGTCCAGACCGTGTCGGCGTCCGTCAACTCGTCCGGCCGGTGCGAGGTCGTGATCATGGTACAGCGGATCCCGGCGGCGCGGGCCGCGCGGAGCCCGGGAATCGAATCCTCGATGACCATGCAGGCTGCGGCCGGCAGCCCCAGCCGTTCGTACGCCCTCCGGTACCCTTCCGGGTCGGGCTTGCATGCCGAGACATCCTCGGCGGCGATCAGGACCTCGAAGTACGGCCGGAGCCCGGAATCGCCCAGCACCAGGTCGATCTCCCGGCGCAGTGCCCCCGACACGATCGCCAGTCGATAGCCCTCGGCCGCCGCGGCGCGGATGAACTCGGGGGAGCCCGGTACCAGCTCGAGTGACGCCCGGATGGCCCGCTCGTACAGTACCGCCTTGCGTTCGATCGCCTCGTGAATCAGCGCGTCGTCGGCCGGCCGTCCCATCCGCTGAAAGGTGAAGCGAAAACACTCACGATCGTCGAAGCCGAGGTAGTCCCGGTAGTAGCCCTCGCGCTCGAGAGGGAACCCGTAGGTCGCCAGGGTGGCGATGAGTGCTTCGCAGTGCTGCGGCTCGTCGTTGACGATCACACCGTTGAAGTCGAACAGGATTGCGCGAGGCATGTGGAAGTAAGATAGCAGGAACCACGGGGGAATACGGAAGCGGGCAAGAGCCCCGCATTCTCCACCCCAGGCACGCCGCCGGCAGCGCCATCCACGTTAGTCGCGGTCACCCCCGTACACCCCGCCCGCTGCGTACGACCAGTCCAGCAGCTCCACCGGGTGCGCGACCCGGATCGGCAGCCCGGCCGCCCGCAGGCCGCCCCCGATCTGCATCAGGCAGCCCGGGTTGCCGGTGGCGACGATCTCCGGGCGCGGGGTGGCGTCGGCGAAGCTGCCGAGCTTCGCCTCGAGCACCGCCCGCGACATCGCGGGCTGGAGCAGTGAGTAGATCCCGGCGCTGCCACAGCAGCGGTCCGACCCCGGCAGCAGCCGCAGCCGGAGACCGGGGATCGCGCGCAGCACCGCGAGCGGCGGGTCCTGTATCCGCTGGGCGTGCTGGAGGTGGCAGGGCGCATCGTAGGCCACGTCGAGCGCGAGCGACCCGCCGGGGCGAGGGCCGCGCGCGGCCAGCAGTTCGGTCACATCCCGCACCCGGTTTGCGAATCCGCCCGCCGCCTCGGTGCCGAGCAGGTGGCCGTAGTCCTTGAGCAGGGCTCCGCACCCCGCGCTGTTGGTGACGATGTAGTCGACAGGTTTCGCAAAGGCGGCGAGATTCTGCCGGGCCAGCGCTTCGGCCCCCGCGCGGTCACCGGCGTGTTCGTGGAGGGCGCCGCAGCACCCCTGTTCGCGCACCTCCACGACCTGGTAGCCGTTGGCCACCAGGGTTCGGTGAGTGGCGTCGTGCACGTGCGAGAAGAGCGCGTCCATCACGCAGCCGCGAAACAGCGCCACGGTCGGGCCCGTGCCTGCCGGCGGGTGTGGAGCCTGGCCGGCGCGTCGCGCCGGCTGTGTCGCGGCGACCATCGCCATGCCGAATCCGGCGCGCGATCCGCCGGCGAGCCGGTCGGCAATGCCGAGACCCCGAAGCCAGCGTGCCACACCGAAGAAGGGCCGCCAGAGCCAGTTCCGCCGAAAGACCGCGAGCACCGTTCGCGCGAGCGGCGGAAGTCCCCGCGCTCGCACCAGCAGCTCACGGGCGGCCTCGAGCCCGCGACCATACCCCACGCCGGACGGGCACACCGGTTCGCAGCCCCGGCAGCCGAGACAGGCGTCGAGGTGCTCCACGAGTGCCGCGTCGGTCGGGGCGATCTCGCCCCGCTCCAGCGCGCGCATGAGCACGATGCGGCCGCGCGGACTGTCGCCCTCGTCGCCGGTGACCAGGTAGGTCGGGCAGGCGGGCAGGCAGAAGCCGCAGTGGACGCAGGGGTCGAGCGACGCAAAGGCGCCCGCAGGAGCGCCCTGGCTCACTCGGTCCCCTCCAGCGCCACCGCGATCAGCCCCTTCGGATCGAAGGTCTCCCGCAGCCGATCGACCAGCAGGCCCACCCCCTCGCGATAGGCGCCGAAGTGTCCGATCGCCCGCCGTGTCGCCCAGGGCGCCCGCTCCAGGGTGAGCGGGACTTCCCGTTCCGCCGCGCGGCGGCGGAGCGTGCGCAGCGCCTCGACCGGAGCGTCGCCGGCCCAGCGTAGGCCGCCGCTGCCGAGACCCGCCGACAACAGGCCGTCATCGAGGAACTCGCTCACCAGATCGATCATGTCGTCGAGACCGTCGAGCAGCGCGCCCAGCCGGAGAGTGACCGAGCCCCCCAGCGGGGCACGGGCGACCAGGCTCCAGAATCCCGCGGCGCGCTCCGCTGTGAGCCGTTCCCACTCGACGCCGGTCTCGGCATTCAGCCGTGCGGCCTCGGTCTCGACTCCCTCCCCGGTGCCGACGATGCGTGCCGCCAGCGCCCACTCGGGCAGCGCCGCGAGCGCGGGCGACAGCAGCTCCAGGCCGACGACGCCCGCCTGGGCCTCGACCGCTCGGTGCCCGGCGGCGCTGAGCGCGTGTCGCCCGCCGCGTGTGACCAGGGTGAGATCCGCCTCCGGTTGCGCCCGCAACCGCAGGTGCAGCTCGGTGAGCACGCCGAAACCGCCGAACCCCCCGACGTGCAGCTTGGTGAGATCGTAGCCCGCCACGTTCTTCACGACCCGTCCGCCTGCATCCACCAGCCGTCCCTCGCCCGTCGCCACGGTGCATCCGAGAATATGATCGCGCACCGGGCCGTAACCGTGGCGGAGTGGTCCCGCCGTCCCGGTGGCGACCACCGAGCCGATCGTCCGGTCCGGACGCCCCGGCGGGTCGAGGGCCAGCCAGAGGCGGTGCTTCCCCAGTTCGGCCCGCAGGACGTCGAGCGGCATACCGGCCTGCACGGTGGCCACGAGATCGTCCGGGCTGACCTGCACCAGGCGATGGATCCCCCGGGTGCTCAGCGCGAAATCGGCCGGCGCATCCGGCGCCAGCCAGCTCCCGCCCCCCTCCAGGCGAAAGCGCCAGCCCTCCTGCTGCGCCGCCTGACAGACCAGCGCGAGGGCGTCGTCGCTCTCCGGAACCGCCCGGGGCAGCCCCCGCAGATCCCGCTCGACTCCCTCCGGTCCCAGCAGGTCGCGCAACCGGTCGAAGACGGCCTCGCTCATGCGACCCCTCCATGCCGCCATTCGCGGCAGGTGTGCAGCGGGAAGACCTTGCCCGGGTTGGCCCGGGCGTCGGGATCGAAGACCCGGCGTACCTCGCACATCACGTCGAGCGAGGGTGCGTCGAACGCCCTGGGCATGTATTCCATCTTGTCGCTGCCGACGCCATGCTCGCCGGTGATGCTGCCGCCCGCGGCGAGGCACGCTTCCATGATCTCCCGGCTCGCCTGCTGGACCCGCGCGGTCTGGTCCGGGATCGCGCCGGTCGAAGCTGATGCAGGGGTGCAGGTTCCCATCGCCGGCGTGGAAGACGTTGCTGATCTGGAGCCCCAGCCGGTCGCGGATCGCGGCGATGGCATCGAGGATCGCCGGAAGGACCGACCGGGGCACGACCGCATCCTGCACCGCGAGATCCGGCGCGATCCGCCCCAGCGCGCCGAACGCCTTCTTGCGACCCTGCCACAACCGGGCGCGGTCGGCGGTGCTCGTCGCGCTCTTCACCTCGCGCGCGGCGTGCGAGCGGAGCAGCCGCTCCACGACCGCCGCCGTCCGCCGCGACCGCCTCCGGGGACCCGTCGAGTTCGACCAGCAGGACCGCCGCCGAATCGGTGCGCGCGCCCGTGGCGTAGATCGAGGCCTCGACCGCCCGCACGCACGACTGGTCCATCATCTCCAGGGCCGCCGGGACGATTCCCGACGCGATGATCGCCGAGACCGCCTCACTGGCCGAACGCAGCGCCATGAAGTCGGCGAAGATCGTCTGGATCATCCGGGGAATCGGTTCCAGCCGGACCGTGATCTCGACCGCCACTCCGAACATCCCTTCGCTGCCCACGAACAGCCCGACCAGGTCGGGACCCCAGGACTCTCCCTGCGGGGACCCGAGCCGGGTGAACCGCCCGTCGGGCAGGACCACCTCGAGCGCGGTGACGTGATTGGTGGTGACGCCGTACTTGAGGCAGTGGGGTCCGCCCGCATTCTCGGCGACATTGCCGCCGATGGTGCAGGCGCTCTGGCTGGAGGGGTCGGGGACGTAGTGCAGACCGTGCGGCGCGACCGCCTCGGAGAGCTTGGCGTTGATCACGCCGGGTTCGACGATGGCCCGCCGCCCCGCCGGGTGGATCGCGAGGATGCGGTTCATCCGTGTCAGGGTGACGAGCACCGCAGTCTCTTCGGCGAGGGCCCCGCCGGACAGTCCCGTCCCCGCCCCCCGCGCGACGAACGGCATCTGCAGCAGATGCAGCAGCCGGAGCACCGCCGCGACCTCCTCCCTGTCTCCCGGCAGGACGACTGTGCCCGGCAGGGATTCGTGGGTAGGCAGGCCATCGGCCGCATAGGTCGCCAGCTCGGCGGCACGATGGCGGACCCAGCGGGGCCCGACGATCCGGCCGAGGGCCTCGACCAGGCTGGCGCTCATCCGTCGGTCACGATGTCATGTCCGTGATGCCCCTTTCCGTTCGAGCGGGCACGCACGTGCACTTCCGCGTTGGCCTGCGCCTGGTGCGCGGCCGCGGGCATGAGGGCCAGCAGCGCCGTCGTGCGCTCGCGGGTTGACCGGAGCGCGAGCAGGCGGCCGCGGGTCTCGACGTCCCCATCGATCAGTGCCGCCGCCTCGAAGGAGAACAGCTCGGCCTCCTCCGACCAGGGCGGCGGGTCCGCCGGCCGATCGGCCACGACGTTCAACGCATCCCGCAATTCCGTGGCGAGGCGGCGGAGCTCCATCCGCTCCTGCGGGAGCGGCGCGGTACCCGGCGCATCGCCGAATTCTTCGACCGCCGCCAACAGGTACGGCGTCCCGGCATCGAGCAGGCTCCGCACACCGAAGCGCCGCTGCCCGACCACCACGATGGCCGAGCGCCCATCCTCGAGGGGCTGCGTGGCGTGGATCCGTGCGACACAGCCCAGCGTGCCGGGACGGGGATGCGGCTCGGCGGTGATGCCGAAGCGCCGGTCGCCGGCGAGGCAGTCGGCAAGCAGCTGCCGGTAGCGCGGTTCGAAGATGTGCAGCGGCAGCGGCTCGCCGGGGAAGAGAACCAGATTGAGCGGGAAGAGCGGCAAGCGGGAGGGCATGAACGGAAACTAAGGCCGTCGGCCGCCGGCCGTTAGCCGCTCTGCAGCAACGCGACCCTCCCCGCGAGTAGCAGGGAGGGTCGCATGCGGTCAGCAGTCGCCAACCGCGACGGGGGAATGTTCGAGTGCTGCTACGCCGCCACCCAGAACCCCTTGAGCCCCTTCACGTCGGGGGATTCCCGCAGCTTCTCGAAGGCGCGCTCGCGAATCTGCCGGATGCGCTCGCGAGTCACGCCGAGCAGTTCCCCAATCTTCTCGAGGGTAAGGGCTTCGCTGCCCTCCTCGAGGCCGTAGTACAGATACAGGATCTTCCGTTCCCGCGGCGTGAGGTAGCGCTCGAAGATGCGGTCGATGAATTCGCGCATCAGCGTCGCATCGGTCCGTTCCTCGATTTCGCCGCTCTGCGTGCCGGCGAAGCGCTCGCCCAGGGTGCCGCTGGTCTTGTCGCTCCGTTCGACCGGCGCATCCAGCGACAGCTCGGCGGAGGTCATCCGGCGGGCGGAGCGGATGTTGTCGACCGAGTCATTGAGCGCGGTCGCGATCTCCTCGTCGGTCGGCTCCCGACCGAGCTCCTGCGAGAGAAAAGTCTCCGCGCGCGACATCTTGATGAGCGCGGAATTCTGGTTGAGTGGGATCCGCACGCTGCGGGTCTGCTCGGCGAGTGCCTTGAGCACCGCCTGCCGCACCCACCAGACGGCGTAGGAGATGAACTTCACCCCGTGCTCCGGGTCGAACTTGCGGACCGCCTTGAGCAACCCCTCGTTGCCGATGGCGACCAGCTCCGAGAGATCGAGCCCGTGCCCCTGGTATTTCTTGACGTATGAAATGACGAAGCGGAGGTTCGCCGTCACCAGGCGTTCCGCCGCTTTCTCATCGCCCTTCAGTGCCAGCCGGGCCAACCGCTTCTCCTCGGCCGGATCGGTAATCATCGGAAGCTTCTGGATGTCCTGCAGGTACTGGTCGAAAGACCCAGTGGCGACGGGCCGGAAAAACGCTCTGGCCCGGCTCTCATGCGACGCTGCCATGAATGCTCCGCGAGGCTTGCCCAACTGGTTGTCTGATGAGGAGCGGTCGTGCAGGAGGTGACCGCCGAGAGGTGTGCGAATATAGGACGCGACAAAAAACCGGTCAAGCAGAAAATACTTTCCACATCACAAATCATTCATTCACATCCCTTTGCGGCGTTTGTCCACGCGACGGACCGGGTCGAGGGCTCTCTACCTTCTGGAAGGTGTATCCTAAGCGACCGTCCAGTATACGTTTACATCCTGTTCATAGGAGGAATTCGGCCGGAAAACCCTCTGGACGAGGGGATCAGGCGAGCCCCACCACCGCGGAGGCCAGCACGTCGTGGCTGACGGGGACCGTCCACCGCCCCTCGCCGCGGTGCATGGCGCCGAGCCCGGTGGGCAGGGCCAGTCGGATCTCGCCCTCGCGGTTCTTCTTGTCGAGCTGCATGGCCTCGAGAACCTGGGCGACCTGGATCGACGGGCCGCTTCGTACCGGGAGTCCGAGTGCGCGCAGCAGCGCGAGCACCCGATCGGCGAGCCCGTGCGGGGCGAGGCCGAGACGTTCGGCGATCCGGCTCTCCGCGATCAGGCCGAGCCCGACCGCCTCGCCGTGCGCGAGATGATAGTGGGACTCCTGCTCGAGGCCGTGGGCGACGGTATGTCCGGCATTCAGGATGGCGCGGAGTCCGCCCTCGCGCTCGTCCTGGCCGACGACCTTCGCCTTGATCTCGACGCTTCGCTGCACCAGATGGGTGAGGCTGTCGAGATCCCGGGCCAGCAGCTTGCGGGTGTTGCTCTCGATCCATTCGAAATAGCCGGCGTCCGCGATCAGGCCATGCTTGATCGCCTCGGCCAGGCCGGAGCGGTAGACGCGGTCGGGCAGCGAGAGCAGCGTGAGCGGATCCGCGACCACGATGGCGGGCGGATGGAATGCGCCGACCAGATTCTTGCCGAGCGGGGTGTCGACGCCGACCTTGCCGCCGACCGAAGCATCCAGCATCGCAAGGAGCGTGGTCGGAACCTGGGCGTAGGGGACGCCACGGAGGAAGGTCGCCGCGACAAACCCCGCAAGGTCGCCGACCACGCCGCCGCCGAGGGCCACGACTGCAGTGTCCCGGTCGAGGCCCTGCAGCAGCATCTCGTCGGTGAGTCGCATCCAGGTCTCGCGCGACTTGCTCTCCTCGCCGGCGGGAAAGGTCAGCCGCGCATGACAGCGGAGCCGGATGCCGGCATCGCTGGAGCGGGCCCCGAGGCCGCGCGCCTCGGCGGTGGCTCGCGTCCACTCGTCGTAGTAGCGGCCGACGAGGTCATCGGTGATCAGCACCAGCTTCCGCTTGCCGAGTGTCGTGCCGAGCAGCTCGGGGAGCGAGAGCAGGATCCCGGGCTCGACGTGGACATCGTATCGACCCAGGGCATGGCGGACCGGGATGAGGGCCATTACCAGGTCACGTCGCCCGCACCGTCGCGGTGGTTGGCGAGGCGCGCGAGGGTGAAGAGCAGGTCGGAGAGCCGATTGAGATAGATCACGAAGAGGTCGGCGACTTCGGCCTCATGGGAGAGCCTGACCACGTTGCGCTCGGCGCGCCGGCACACCGTCCGGGCGAGGTGCAGTGCGGCAGCCTTGGGCGTTCCGGCCGGGAGGACGAAGGCGGTGAGCTCCGGGAGTTCTGCGTCCGCCTCATCCATGACTCGCTCGAAGATCTCGATGCGCGCGGGGGTGAGTTCCGCCTTCTCGAGGGCCTTGCGAACCTTCTCGGGATCGGGAGTGGCGAGCTGTCCGCCCAGCGCGAAGAGGTCACGCTGGATCGTCTCGAGCAGGTCGTCGAAGAAGGCTACCGGCTGGGTCGCGCGCGCGATTCCCAGGGCGGAGTTGAGCTCGTCGACGTCGCCGTAGGCCTGGACCCGGCAATGATCCTTGGGTACCCGCCCGCCGCCGAACAGACCCGTCTCGCCGGCATCGCCGGTCTTGGTGTAGATCTTCATGTGAAAAAGGTAAGCGCGGATCGCCCGCCGCGCTCCGGGAGCGGGTCTCGCCGTCAGCGCCGCTTCTCGTAGAGCAGCACGTCGTCGATCTCTTCCTCCCAGACCGTCCCGGCTACCCGCATGCCGACCTTCTCGGCCACCCGTCGCGCCGCGATGTTGTCCGGCGGGATGCTGGCGCAGACCCGGACCACCCCGGGTTGCGCCAGCGCCCAGGTGACCAGCGCCGCCGTGGCTTCAGTAGCGAACCCGCGATGTGCCGCGCCGGGGTAGGTGGCGTAGCCGATCATCACCGCCCCCTCCGCGTCCGGCGGGCCACCGAAACCGATCGCTCCGGTCACCTGCGAGGTGGCCCGGTCGACGGTCAGCCAGAGCCACCACCCTTCGCTGGCGGGAGCGGCGCGCAGCCGGTCGCGGACCAGCGGCAGCACCTCCTCCATGAGCGGCGGGGGGCGCAGCGGCGTCGGGAAGCTGAGTCCGGTGATCGACCGGAGGCCTGGTTCATTCCCGGCAAGGAGCGCGTCGATCGCGTCGGGCGCGAAGGGCACGAGCTCGAGGCGGGGCGTCGCGAGTGTCAGCATGGTCCATCCATTTCGGCTGCCGCGACGACCGTGTTGCTGCGCGGTTCGAGGATCACCCAGAGGATGGTGCCGTCCTCGACATTCACCTGCTCCATCCAGAGATAGTCGCGATCGAACGCGAAGCCGCTCACCGCCGCCAGCCGGCGCCAGAACAGCGGCGGGGTGAGCCCGCCGTGGGCGCGAGCGAGCCGGTTGCGGCGGTACTCGAGCAGGGTGGGCCGGAAGATCACCTGCCGCCAGCTTCCGGACGCATCCCACACCATGACGATCGCCCCCTGCACGTCCTGCCCGCGCCCGGTCCGCAGACCCTCGCGCAGGGAGACGGCGTAGCGCACCCGCCCATCATCGAGCCGGAAGGCGAGGACATCGGCCGCGTTCTCGTCGCCGAGGCCGTTGAGCAGGTGCGGTACGCCCTCGACGTGGGTGAGGGGACGATCGCGCGCCGGCAGGCCCCGCACCAGGAGCGAGTCCATCGCCCGGGACGTCCACGCGAGCAGGCTGTCGGTGAGCGCCGCGGATGGCGCAGTCACCGCTTCGCGGTAATGACTATCGGTCCTGCTGAGCCAGTCCTCGGGTGCGAAGAACGCGCCGACAACCGGGCCGCGGAGCCACGGTCCGTCCCGGCTGACCTGTTCCACGATGAATTCGGCCTGGCTGCCCCGCCACCCGCAGGAAGAGCCGTGCAGCACGATCGACCGCAGGCGGACCGGTGTATGCCCGTCGGGCGATCCGACCAGTATCCCCTGCTGAGGACCAGGTGCACCGAGGACCCGTTCCGGCGTGTCGACGACGAAGCTGCGTCTGGTTGCCAGCCACTGCCAGATGTCGCCCCGGCGATCACGCGCGGGGCGGTAGCGCCGGGCCAGATCCGCGATGAGCGCCGTGTCGGTGGAGAGCAGATGGACCTCCCGGCGGGTGCCTTCGCCCACGAAGCTGCCCGCCACCCGACCCAGCGAATCGAGGCGCGCGTCGCTGGCGACGGTAGCCGCATCGAGCGGGCCGGGTGGCCGCTCGGTGGCGAGGTCGTCGATGACGCCGCCGATGGCGGCGCAACCGAGGAGTCCGGCGAGGAGCACCGCGGCCGTCGTGGAGTAGAGCGTGCGCATCACCGCCTCGTGGGGGAGTCGTGCGTCAAGCCTTGAGCGCTGCCAGCATCTCCTCGACCCGCGTGAACTTGAGCCGGGGCCGGCCCTGCGCCGAGCCGCGAGCCTTCTCCAGTTGGTCGAGCCGCTGCCAGTCCGTCCAGGTGACCACCTGCACCCCACGGCTGGCGAGCAACTCCTCGACCGCTTCGCGCGACGGCGCCGATGGCACGTTGAGCGCACCGGCGGCCGCGTCCTCCAGCAGCAGGTCGGCGCTCTCGACGGCATCGGGCTTGTTGGTGCCGATCACGCCGCTCGGGCCCCGCTTGATCCAGCCGACCGCGTAGGTGCCCCGCAGGATCGTCCCCGGCGCCGAGAGGACTCGGCCCTTCTCGTTCGGAATCACCCCGCGGCGGGCGTCGCACGGCACGCCGGGCACGCCGGTGCCGAGGTAACCCACCGAACGGAACACCAGTCCGACGGCCAGCGTCTCCGTTTCGTCGGTGGCCTCGGCCTTGACGTCCCCGCTCGGCCCGGCCACCAGCCGGTTGCGCCCCAGGACGATGCGCTCGACCCGCCCGTCACCTCCCAGTTCCAGCGGGGAGCGGAGGAAGCGGATGTGGACGGTCTTCGCCTTGCCGCGCTTCGGCTTGGCGGCGAGCGCGCGAAGCGTCTCGAGGTTCTTCTTCGCCGTCTTGTCGTCGCCGGTGGCAAGCGTTGCGGCGCTGGCCGGGTCGAGCGCCAGTTCCTCCGGCCGGACACCCACGTCTGCCCCCGCGAGTTCTGCCAGCTCCTTGAGCTCCGGATTGGTGAAGGCGGCCTGCACCGGCCCGCGGCGCCCGATCATGTAGATGTCCCGCACCCGGCTGTAGCGCAGCGCCTCCAGGGCATGGCCGGCGATATCGGTACCGTAGAGCTCCTCCGGGGTCCGCGCCAGGATGCGCACCACGTCGATGGCCACGTTGCCCATGCCGATCACCGCGGCGCTGGTGCGGTTGAGATCGAAGTGGTGGTCGCGATAATCGGGATGTCCGTTGTACCAGCCGACGAACTCGGTCGCCGCATGACTGCCGGAGAGCTGCTCGCCCGGCACGCCGAGGGCGCGGTCGCTCTGGGCGCCGACGGCGTAGATCACGGCGTGGTAGTGCCGGAGCATGTCGTCGTGATGCAGGTCGGTCCCGGCAGTCACATTGCCGAAGAAGCGCACCCTCGGATTGGCGGCGATCTTTTCGTAGACCCGGGTCACCGACTTGATCTTCTGATGGTCCGGCGCGACCCCGCCGCGGACCAGCCCGAAGGGCGTGGGCAACCGGTCGAAGAGATCGATCTCGATCCCCGGTGACTGCCTCAGCAGGTGTTCGGCAGCGTAGAATCCCGACGGGCCGGAGCCGATGACCGCTACGCGGAGCGTGGGAGGAGTCATGGGGCCCCCCAATATAGCCGTGCGCAGTCGGCAGTCAGCGGGAGACGCCGAACCGGGATGGGCTAGCTCCCCTTCGGGCGCCAGAGGAAGTCCAGCACGCCGGCGCCGGCGGCGAGGGTGTCGGCCTCGAGGCCGAGCACTCCGCTTTTGGCGAAGCGGATGTTCAGACGCCTGGCATCGCCAGTGAGCAGGAGCGAAGCGAGCTGTCCCATCCACGGCTCATGCCCGACCAGCGCCACCACGGCATCCTCCGCCGGCCGCCCGAGCGCCGCCGCGAGCGGGCGCAGGTTGGGCGCCTTGGCCAGCGCAGGACAGGCGACCGGCGCGGGCCCGCCGGCCACCTCCGCGGTGAGGAGCGCCGTCTGCCAGGCACGCAACCACGGACTCGCCAGCAGCAGGGTGGGGGTGAGCCCATGGCGCTCGAGGCGCCTGGCGACCTTCCGATGCCGCTTCCGCCCCTTGTCGGTGAGCGGCCGGAGGCTGTCGTCGGGCCACAGGCGGGCATCGGCGTCGCCAGCATCGGCATGACGGATCAGGAGCAGCAGCACGGGATGCCTCAGTTCTTCTTCTGCTTACTGGCCGCCGCCGCCATCGCGACCACGATGCTGTCGATCTCCGCCAGCATGCGTCGGCCGCCCTGGGTGTGATGGTTCGCCATCACCGAGAAGGTGTAGCTCCGGCCATCGGCCAGCTCGAAGTAGCCCGACAGGGTGTTCACCCGCGAGATGCTGCCGGTCTTGGCGTGCACCCGGCCCTCGAGCGGCGTCCCCACGAAGCGGTGCTTGAGCGAACCGGGGCTGCCGGACTGAGGGAGCCCGGGCAGGAAGTTCTGGGCGAAGTGCGGGTGCCGCCGGATGTAGCGGATCATGCCGGTGAATGCCAGCGGGGCCACCAGGTTCGCGGCTGACAGTCCGGATCCGTCGGTCACCTCGAAGAGCGTCGAGTCGATGCCGGCGGAGTCCACCAGGAAGCGCCGCTCCACGGCGATGCCTTCGCTCCAGCTTCCCCCCTTCCCGAACTGCCGCCCCAGCTGCTTGACGAGCATGTCGGCGTACCAGTTCTGACTGCTGTTCAGAATGGGAAAGATCCAGTCGCGCAGCGGCCGGCTCGCGGTTTCCGCGAGCGGCGGCGTCTGCCGGGCCGCGGCGTACTTGGTCGAATCCGAGGTGCTGCGGGTGGTGCCCAGGACGCTGATTCCCGCCTCCGCCAGAGCATGCCGGAAGGCGCGCGCGGTGTACAGATTCGGGTCCGGGAGCGCGAAGTACTCGACTCCGCCCCGGCCGTCGAGGGCGACCGTCCCCTCGGCCCAGAGTTGAAGCGTGCCGGGTTCGCGGTACATGCGGTCCCCGATATCGCTCTCGCCGCCGGGGCCGACCGTCCGGGTCCGGTTTTCCAGGGCGACGTCGCCCAGGTTGGGGTCCATGGTGAGCGCGGCGGGCGTGCCTTCCGCGGGACCGGGGCGCCAGGTGATGTCGACGCTGTTGTCGTTGAAGCCGAGCCCGCTCACCGGCGCGGCATACCACCAGTTGAGGTCGTAGCTGCCCCAGTCGGGGTGGATCAACTCGCCATCGAACCAGCTCCCGTCACCCACGAGATCCCCCTGAATCACCCGAATGCCGCGGGTTTTCAGGCTCTCGGCCAGCTGAGCCAGCCGGGCGAAGGGATCGCGATCGCAGACGCCGGCGAGCGTGGTGTCGGTGGCGAAGCAGCGGCGTCCCATCGTCGGATCGCCCCGGCCGTACAGGACCAGATCGCCCTGCACCACGCCATCGGTCACCGGGGCGGCGGTGTAGACACCGGTCTCCACGCTCCAGTCGGGCGGAAGGAGCGCCGCCGCCACGGTGGTAACGACCAGCTTCGTGTTGCTTGCGGGGATGAACAGCTTGTCGGCGTTGCGGCCGTACAGCAGCCGGCCCTTCTCGTCAACCAGGGCCACGCCCCACAGATTGCGATTGAACGGCGGGGCGTCGAGCAGAGAATCGAGCTGCCGAGTCGCCGCTCTGGGGAGCTGGGCACCGAGCGGACTTGCCAGCAGGGAGAGAACCGAAATGGCTACAATCGAACGACGCAAGGAGACCCCGCTTTGGCAACGTTGACTATGTGATGTAACCCCGCCATCCTACAGCACTTGGACCACGTCGTCAATCACGCTCTCTGGCCGGCGCCGAGCTGACACCCCTGTCTGATTTTGTGACGCGGAGACTTTCCGCTGGAATTGCGGCGCTCGCGCTGGCGGTCGTGGCGGTTCCCGCGGCCGCGCAGGATTCGGCGCGAGTGGTCCGCAGTCTGTCGTTTGACGGCAACCACGCGATCGACGACTACAGCCTCAGCATCGCGATCGGGACGACCAATTCGAGCTGGTTTGCCCGCAAGTGGTACGTGCGCTGGCTCGGTCTCGGGGAGAAGCGCTACTTCGATCCGATCGAGTTCCGGCGGGACGTGCTGCGCCTGACGCTGTTCTACCGCCAGAGCGGGTTCATGGAGGTGAAGGTCGACACCCTGGTCCGCTATTCGGGACGGGATGTGCACCTCCGGTTCCGGATCACGGAGGGCCCCCCCATCGTGGTGCGGGACATCAAGGTGACCGGGCTCGATTCGGTGGCCAAGCACGAGGACGTGGTCGCCGACCTGCCGCTCAGGGAAGGGGCGCCGTTCAACCGGTTCCTCTTCCAGGCCAGCGCGGACTCGATCATCACCCGGCTGCGCAACCGCGGCTACCCGGGGCCCGAGGTCTTCCGGAACTATGCGGTGGACCGTAGCGCCCGTTCGGCGACGCTGTCGCTCGATGTGGTACCCGGGCCGTCGGCGGTCTTCGGGCCGATCCGGGTCTCGGGGGCGACGCACGTCGACACGACCTTCATCCGCCAACTCCTCGCCACCCATCCCGGCCAGCGCTTTTCCGAGCAGGACATCTTCCAGAGCCAGCGCAAGCTGTACCAGACGGAACTGTTCCGGCTGGCGACGGTGACCATCGACTCCACCGAATACCAGCCCGAGAGCGGCGTGGTGCCGATGGCCGTCCTGGTGTCGGAGGGGCGGGCGCACCGGATCGGGACCAGTCTCGGATTCGCGACCAACGACTGCTTCCGCGGTGGCGCCAGTTGGACCCACCGCAACCTGCTCAACACCGGACGGCTGTTCAACCTCTCGGCCCGGGTCTCCAAGGTAGGCGTCGGTCGCCCCTTTGATTTCGGGCTGGACAACTCGCTCTGCAAGAGCCTGCGGGGAGATACGATCGGCTCCTCGAAGGCGAATTACAACATCACCGCCGCGGTGCGGCAGCCGCGCTTCTTCACCCCGACCATCACCGGGACGTTCAGTCTCTTCGCCGAGCGGCGGAGCGAGTTCGAGATCTACCGCCGCGAGGACATCGGCGTGACCCTCGCGCTGACCCGGGAGACCGCGCGACGGATCCCCATTACGCTGTCGTACCGGCTCTCCTTCGGCGCCACCGAAGCCTCGGCCGCGACCTTCTGCGCCTTCTTCAACGCCTGCTCGCCGGAGGACGCGGTCCGGCTCCGGGAGAAGCGGCTGCTCGGCATCGTTACCGCGGGCGCCAGCTGGCCGCGGCAGAACAATCCGCTCGACCCCAGCCGCGGCCACCTCTACGCCTTCGACGTGAGTCACAGCTCCCGGGTCACCGGGTCCGCGCCGCTGCAGACCTTCACCCGGCTTGCCGGGGACGTCGCCTGGTACCGGACGATCGGCAACGGCGGCACGGTGTTGAGCTGGCACTTGCGCGGGGGGTTGATCTTCGCGCCCCTGGTGTCGCTCGACAGTGCCAGCGGCAACTTCATCCCGCCGGAGCAGCGTTTCTACGCCGGCGGCCCGAATGATGTGCGGGGCTACGATCGCAACGAGCTGGGGCCGGTGGTGTACGTGGTCAACGCGATCTCGGGCGATTCCACCGGTGACTCCACCCTGGCGCAGGTGAACGACGGCCGGATCCGCCCCCGCTTCTCGGCCACCGGCGGCAACACTCTCGCCGTGGGGCAGCTCGAGCTGCGGGTGCCCGCCCCGCTGCTTGGCGACCGCATGCGGCTCGCGCTCTTCGTGGATGCCGGCACCCTCTACGAACGGGGCAAGACCAATCTCTCCCCGATCCGGGTGCGGGTGACGCCGGGCGTCGGTCTCCGGCTCAACACTCCCCTCGGCCCCGCCCGATTTGACGTGGCCTACAACGGCTACGACCAGCCCCCGGGGGCGCTCTACCTGCAGCGGCTGGACGGCACGCTGTCGCTGGCGCAGACCGACTTCGTGCAGAAGCGGAAGAGCCGGCTGACCTACCACTTCAGCTTCGGGCAGCCGTTCTGATGCGCCGCCGTATCGGCCACTTCACGGTGGCGCTGCTGCTCGCGCTGGTTCCGGCGGTGTTGGGGACCTCCTCCGCCATTCTCTACACCCGCGCCGGGAACCGGCTGCTGGGCCGGCTCGCCAGCCAGGAGCTCTCGGGACACTTCCGCGGGCAATTCGAGTTGAGCCGGGTGAGCGGCACCTTCTTCAGCAACCTGCTGCTCGAAAACGTCGTCATTCGCGACTCGCTCGGCCAGCCGTTCGCGACGGTGCCGAGGATCCTGGTCGTGTACGCGCTCCCGAACCTGCTCGCCGGGCGCATCGTGTTCAGCCACGCCGAACTCGATTCCCCCGACATCCGGGTGATCAAGCGGCAGAACGGGCGGCTCAACTACCAGGAGATCTTCCGGCTCGGCGAGGGGCCGCCGGGAGGATCGTCCCCGCTGATCGAGGTGCGCGATCTGCGACTCCGTCAGGGCCACATCGAGCTGCGGCTGCCCTGGAATCCGCCTGACACGGCCCGGACGGCGGCGCAGGTGGCGGCGGCGCTCGAGGCGGATCGGGCCCGGCCCGGCCGGGTGGTGCTCGAGACTCCGGACGGCCTCCGGCGCATCACCGAACTCAACGCGCTGAACGCCCGGTTGCCGCTGCTCCGCATCAGCACCCCCGAGCGCACCCCGCTGACCTTCGATGTGGATTCGCTGAACACCCGCATCAGCGATCCGGCGATCACGGTGGTGGACCTCGCGGCACACGCCTGGACCCACGACGACAGCCTCGCCTTCACCGTGCATCGCGCCGCGATGCCCAACAGCCGGATGTCGGGTGGTGGCGTCGTGACCTGGCCCCGCGGGCCGGTGCTGTACGACTTCAGCCTGACGGCACCGCAGCTCGATCTCCGCGATCTCGACTGGGTGTCGCCCGACTTTCCGGCCATGACCGGTCACGCGCTGATCACGGTGCATTCCCGCTCCGAGCAGCTCAACGCGTACACCCTGCGCGACCTCGTCATGCAGGGGCCGAAAGGGCGCATCACCGGTCATGTGATTGCCCTGGTGGACACCCACCGCGGCCTCGGCGTCGAGGACATGGCGCTGGACCTGACCGCCCTCGATCTCGACGTCCCCCGTCCGTACCTCGACACCATTCCGCTGTATGGCACGCTCGACGGCCATGTCTCCGGCGCCGGTTTCAAGGACGGGCTCGACCTCGACGCCGACGTGACCTTCAGCGACAGGGTGGTCGAAGGTGGGGCCACCAACCACTTCGCCGGCGGTGGCCGGCTGGTCCTGGGCGGCGACGAGGGCACGGTCTTCGACACGCTGGTGGTGCGGGCAGCCGACGTGGACCTGCGCACGGTGCACCTGGTGTCGCCGAGTGTCGAGCTGCGCGGCCGGGTGGCACTCGAGGGCGTGCTGCGCGGACCGTGGCGCAACGTGACCTACGACGGCACCCTTCGCCACCGTGACGGCGACCTGCCGGAGAGCCGCGCCGAGGGGACGGCAACGCTCGATACCCGTACCGACACGCTCCATTTCAACACCCGGATGAACGTCGCCCCCCTGGTCTTCGACGGGGTGCGCCCCGGCTACCCCGGGATCCCGGTGCAGGGTGCGGTCAGCGGGCTGATCGCGGTCGAGGGCACCACCGCGCGATTCCACCTGGTCACCGCGGTCCAGGGCGACCTGGGCGCCCTCGCGATGCAGGGGACGATCGCCCAGGACTCGACGATGATCCGCGCGGAGAGTCTCTCGGCGCGGTTTGCCGGGGTCGATCTCTCCCGGCTCCGCGGCACCGGGCCGCGTACGCAGCTGACCGGCGCCCTCCTCGTCGACGGCGCGCTCGATACCCTCGCCGGCCCCGAGGGCACGCTGGCACTCGATCTGAGCCGGGGCACCGTGCGCGAGCTCTCGCTCGACTCGCTGCACCTCCGGGTCCGGGGCCACGACGGTCGCGTCCTCCTGGATACGCTGGTGGCCGAGTGGCCCGCCGGCCTGCTCGCGGGTCAGGGCACGTTGCCATGGCGCGGCGCCGAAGGCGGCAGTATGCACGCGTCGTTCGTGGCGGACAGCCTCACGCCGTTCGAGGCGCTCCTCGAGCGATACACCGGACCAGCGCCAGATACCGGCGCCGCCGTGGAGCCGCTGCACGGGCGGGTCACCGGCGAGGTCGAGGTGTCGGGAACCGCGATGGAAACCCGGCTGCTGGTTCAGGCGCGTGGCGAAGATCTGCGGTGGCGCTCGGTTCGGTCGGCGCCGCTCTCGTTTGCCTTCGGCTGGAAGCGCGCGCCGCGCCCGGAAATCGGCATGGGCCTGCGGACCGATTCGCTGCTGATAGGGACCTGGGCGGTCGGCGACCTCAACCTCGTGGCGGGTGGTTACCAGGATTCGTTGCACTGGAGCGGCAGCGGCAACCTCGCGGGTCGCGCCGATGTCGCGGCAGCCGGGGGGCTCTGGCTGCCGCCCGACAGCCTCACTGTCCTGACGCTCGACAGCATTCTGGTGGCGCTGCCCCGTCGTACCTGGCTGCTGCGGGTCCCGGTGACTGTGACCCAGCACGCAGGGTTGATTGACCTCTCGCCCGTGGCATTCGATGCCGTGGACGGCTCCGGATCTGTGCGGCTGACGGGGAGCATTCCGCGAAGTGCGCCGGGCAAGCTCACCGTGAGCGCGGTCGGCCTCGATCTGCAGGATGTGTATGCGCTGCTCGAGCGCGACACCACGGGCATCGCCGGCACCGTTCAGGTCGACTTCACCATCGGCGGCACCGCCGCGAAACCGACGATTCGCGGCACCGGCACCCTCGCCGACCTGGCCTTCGGCGACCTCGGCTCGCCCTTCGTGCAGGGCATCGTGGATTACGCCGATCGCCGCCTCGATGTGAACCTGCTGCTCTGGAAGACGGGGCAGCCGGTGCTCCGCCTCGAAGCCGGACTGCCGCTCGATCTCGCGCTGCAGCGGGTGCCCCGCCGGCAGGTGGACGGGCCGCTGTCGGTCCGTGCCACCGCCGACAGCACCGACCTCGCGGTGGTGGAGGCGTTTACCCGCAACCTCCGCAAGGTCCGCGGCTTTCTGCGGGCCAGCGTCGAAATCGGCGGGACCTGGGACCGGCCGCTGCTCGGCGGCACGGTGGAGATTCGCGGTGGCTCGGCGAACGTGCCCGGCCTGGGGGTGAGCTACACGGCGATCAACGCGCGGGCCCATCTCTCCGGCGATTCGATCACGATCGACACCCTCACCGCGAGGAGCGGCGAAGGGAGCCTGCGGGTCACCGGCGGATTGCGACTGGAGCGGCTGACCCGGCCGCTCTTCGACCTCACGCTCCGGGCCTCGCGGTTCCGGGCCATCGACTCGCGCCGGTTCGTGACCCTGGACGCCTCCGGCACGGTGCAGCTCACCGGCCCCATCTGGGCGGCGCATCTGAGTGGCCGCATGACTGCGGACGCCGGGAACCTGCACTTCGCCGACCTGCTGACCAAGCGGATCGTGGATCTCGAGAATCCGGGGGATTCCGGCCTCATCGATCTTGATCTGGTGCGCACCGAGAAGCTCGGCGCCAACTTCCAGAGCCGGTTTCTCGATTCGCTGACGATCGACAATCTCGGGGTGACGATGGGCGAGAGCTTCTGGCTCCGCTCGAGCGAGGCCAACATCCAGCTCGACGGCAATCTCACCGTCAACAAGGTGCGGGACCGCTACCGCTACGACGGCACGCTCAACGCGGTGCGCGGCAACTACTCGCTCCGGATCGGGGGATTCGTTACCGTGGACTTCACGGTCGAGCGCGGCCAGGTGCGCTACTTCGGCACGCCAGACCTGAACGCCGACCTCGACATCGAAGCCAAGCACGTCGTCACCGACGTGGAGAGCAACGAGGATATCCCGGTGATCGCCAGGATCACCGGCACACTGCTGCAGCCCAAGCTGGAGCTCACCAGCACCCCGACGCCGCAGCGGCCCCCGCTGTCGCAGACCGAGCTGGTCTCCTACCTCATGTTCCGCCGCCCGACCTTCAGCCTGCAGGGCCAGGGCAATCAGAGCAGCCAGTACGCGGCGGTTCAGGCGGGGCTCTCGTACCTCTCGAGCGCGCTCTCGAGCGAACTCCAGCGGACCCTCATCAGCGACCTCGGCGTGCCGATCGACTTCATCGACATCCGCACCGGGGGCGGCAGCACCTCGGGACTCTCCGGGCAGAGCGGCTCCACCCAGGTGGCTCAGGTCGCCGCGGGCTGGCAGATCGGCCGGCGCTGGTTCGTGACGGTGGTGGCCGATCTCTGCACCAACGCCCAGCGGTTCTATCCCAGCGCGGAATTCCGGATCAGCCGGGTCCTGCGCCTCAAGGCGAGTGTGGAGCCGGCGTACAGTTGCCAGGCGGCGGTGATCAACCCGACGCTGTCCACCAACAAGTACCAGGTGGGTCTCGACGTGCTGTGGGAACGGGAGTACTGACGGTGACGCGCGCGCTGCTCATCACCAATCCGGCGGCCGCCCGCACCGAGGAAGCCTCGGTGCAGGCCGTGCTCGAGACGCTGCGCCGCGGTGGGTGGACGGTCGAGCTGCGCGCCACCGGCGGTCCCGGCGATGCCCGCCGCTTCGCCGCCGAGGCCGTCGCCGACCGGCTGGACGTCGTGGCGGTCTTCGGCGGGGACGGCACGACGATGCAGGCCGCGGCCGCCCTGGTCGGCTCGGAGACGTCGCTCGGCGTGATTCCCGGCGGGACGGGCAACCTGCTCGCCGGGAACCTGCGGGTCCCTGCCAATCCGGTCCGCGCGGCCCGGGCGCTGCTCGCTGCCAGCCGGGTGCCGCTCGATCTCGGCCGCATGATGCGCGCCGACGGGCCGCATTACTTCGCGGTGGCGTGCGGCGCCGGGTACGACGCCCGCGTCATGGCGGGGACTTCGACCCAGGCCAAGCACCGCTGGCGCTTCGCCGCCTACGTCGCGACGACGCTCCGGCTGCTGCCGCTGCTGAAGAGCACCGATCACGTCATCACGGTCGATGAGGTCGAGTACGAGGCGCGCGCGTCGCTGGTGCTCGTGGCCAACTGCGGTGAGGTGATTCCGCCGTTCGTGAAGCTGCGCAGCGGCATCGCCCCCGATGACGGCCTGCTGGACCTGGTCGTCATGCGCGCCGACAATCTGGCCGAGAGCCTGCGCGCGGTGTGGGAGCTGCTCCGCGACGGACACCCCATTGGAGCGGAGCCCGGCCTGGTCGGCTACGCGCAGGGGCGGGTGATCACGGTGCGGAGCGACACCATCGAGCCGGTGCAGCTCGATGGCGAGCCCCACGGCAGCACTCCCTTCACCGCCGAAGTCGTGCCCCACGCCATCGACGTGCTGGCACCCGAGCGGCCGCGATGATGTCGACCCACGTTGCCGCGCTGGGACGCGTCGCTCACCTGCTCGCCGCCGCGCCGGATGCCGCGGGCGCGATGGCCGCCGCGGCCGAGGAGGGGATGCGGGTCTTCGGGGCGCAGCGCGCCGGGATCTTCCTGATCGATGAGCACCGCACCGAGGTGACGGTGCCGGTGGCGGTCGGGATCTCGCCGGCGTACGTGGACGCGGTGCGCAGCCGCTTCCGCGAGGCTCACGCGGCCAGCACTGTGCTTCGGGGCGAGCCGTACTTCGTGCAGGACGCCCGGCTCGACGTCACCAGCCCCATTCACGCTTCGGTGCTCGCCGAGGGCTTCGCCGGGGTGGCGGCGCTGCCACTGAGCTACAGTGGCCGCGTCATCGGGTGGCTGGGCTTCTATCACGATGCCCCGCGCGCGTACTCTCCGGAGGAGCGGGTGCTCGCGTGCGCGTTTGCGGACCAGGCCTCGCTCGCGATCGGCATGCGCCGTCTGCTGGACACGGTGGTCCGGGTCAAGACCGAATGGCAGACGGCCTTCGACGGCACCGGCAACGGCCTCGCGCTGGTGGACGCCGAGGGCCGGATCGAGCGGGCCAACCGCTTCGTGGCCGAACTCGCCGGCATCAACGTGACGGAGTTGCCCGGGCTGCCGCTCCCGCAGGTGTTCACGGGGTGGCCGGCGCCCGAGCAGGATCCGCTGGACCAGGCGAGACTCCGGGGACACCGGGTCAGCATCTTCCTCGATGCGCCGAGCGGACAGCACGTGGTGCTGACCGCCACACCCCGGGCCGACGGCGGCTTCGTGGTCGCCCTCGACGACCTCACCCACTACGTGCGCCTCGAGGCGCGCTACAGCCGGCTGGTCGAGACGGCCCTCGAGGCCATCGTGCTGGCCGACGCGGAGGGCCGGGTGCAGTTCGCGAATCCTGCCGCGGCGGAGCTGTTCGGGGTGGCGCCCTCGCGCCTGCTCGGGGCGCTGCTGACCGTGCTCCTGCCCGAGGAGTCGGGGATTGCCGGGGCGCCCGCCACGCTCGAGCGCCGGCGCTACGCCGCCCTGATCCGTCGGGCGGACGGGATGCGCATCGCGGATGTCTCCATCGCGCCGCTCGAGGAGCGCGGCACCCCGACCGGGCTGGTGGCGGTCGCCCGCGACGTCACCCGCGAACGGCTGGCGGCGGAGGCGTTGCGCCGCTCCGAGCGCCGGTTCCGCGCGCTGTTCAACCGGGCCCCGCTCGCCATCGTGACCCTCGATCGCGACGGCGAGTTCCTGTCGGTCAACCGGGCCGGCTTCCGCCTCGCGGGGCTGACGGCGCCGCAGACGGGGTTGAGCCTCGCTGCCGTGGTCACGCCCCCCGACTGGCCGCGGGTGGATGCCGAAATCGACCGGAGCTTTCGGGGGGAGAGCCGCCAATTCATGTTTCACCTCCGGCGGGTGGACGGGATCATCCGCCAGGTGGATGCGGTGGTGGTGCCCGTGGAGGAGCGCGGCGGCCTGGGCGCGGTGCTCGCCATCGTCCGGGACGTGACCGAGGAGGTAGAGCTGCGCGAGCGGCTCACCCATTCGGAGAAGATGGCGGCCCTCGGCGGCCTTGTGTCAGGCGCCGCCCATGAGCTGAACAATCCGCTTGCCGGCATCGCCGCCATGGCCCAGGCGCTGCTCATCGAGCGGGATCTGCCCACCGACCTGGCCTCGGGCGTCGAGACCATGCGGCAGGAAGCGATGCGCGCCGCGCGCATCGTCACCAGCCTGCTGACCTTCGCGCGGCTGCGGCCGCTCGACCGGCGGGACACCCATCTCAACGCGATCACCCGGGAGACCTTCGCCGCCACACCGGGTCTCGCCGAGCATGGCGTGATCTGGACACTGGGGCTCGACCCCACCCTGCCGACGGTGAGCGGGGATCCCGACCAGATCCGGCAGGTGGTCACCAACCTGCTCGTCAACGCCGCCCACGCGATGGCCGACGGCGTGCATCCGGCGGCCACCGTCCGCACCTGGTCGGACCGCGAGTGGGTCGGTTTCGAGGTCCTGGACAACGGCCCCGGGCTCCCGCCGGAGGCGCTGCCGCGCGTCTTCGAGCCCTTCTTCACGACCAAGACCCAGGGGCAGGGCACCGGCCTTGGGCTCTCCATTTCTCACGGGATCATCCGTGCGCACGGCGGCGAGATCCGCGGTGAAAACCGCCCCGAGGGCGGTGCGCGGTTCACCTTCCGGCTGCCGCGCGATCCGACCCGGACGACGAGGACCCGACATGCCTGATTCCGTACTGCTGGTCGATGACGATGTCGATGTCCTGCGCACGGTCGGCCAGGTGTTCGAGCGGGCGGGCTACGAGGTCGCCCGCGAGCTCACCGCCGAGAGCGGGCTGGCGGCCTACGACCGCCTGCGGCCGGAGGTGGTGCTGCTCGATCTGCATCTGCCCGGCATGAACGGACTCGATGCCCTGGTCAGGTTCAAGGAACGGAACGCCGCCGTCATCCTGCTGACGGGGCATGGCGATGTCTCGATCGCGGTCGAGGCGATGCAGCGGGGCGCCGAGAACTTCCTCAGCAAGCCGGTCGACATGGGCCACCTGCTCGCCGCGGTAGCCCGGGTGGCCGACAAGGTGCGGCTCCGCCGGCTCAACGAACTCCTCCTCCTCCGCAGCACCTCAGGCGAGAGCCTCGAATCGCTCGGCGACTCGCCGGCCATGCGGGAACTGGGCCGGCAGGTCGGGCTGGTCGCGCTCTCGGAACGGACCCCGGTGCTGCTGCTGGGCGAGCCGGGGGTCGGCAAACGGTGGATGGCCGGCGTGCTTCACGGACTCAGTCCGCGCGCCACCGGGCCGTTCGTCGAGGTGCAGGTCTGGGGCAAGTCGCCCGCCACGCTCGACGCCGAGTTGTTCGGCGAGGAGCGGGCCAGCGAGCAGGAAGCGCGCGAGCGGCGGCCCGGCCTGGTGGAAACGGCGGAGGGCGGGTCGCTGATGATTCCGGAGATCGGAGACCTGCCGCAGGAACTCCAGCCCAAGCTGCTGCGGCTGCTGGAGACCCGCACCTTCCGCCGCGTCGGCGGAGTGCGCGACCTCGTGGCCGACGTCCGCATCATCGCGGCCACCACCCGGGATCTCACGGCGCTGGTGGATGCCGGTACTTTCCGGGAGGATCTGGCCTACCGTCTCAGCGTGATGCCGCTCGCCGTGCCCGCTCTGCGCGAACGCACCCGGGAGGACCGCCTTTCGCTGCTGCTCGCCCTGGTGAACGAGCTGCAGCAGGAGATATCCGGCGCGGCCCCGGCCATCGGCCCGGAGTCGCTGGAACGGCTGCTGGTGCACCCCTGGCAGGGCAACGTGCGCGAGATGCGCAACGTGCTCGAACGGGCGCTCATCCTCGCGCGGGGGCAGTCGCTGGTCGGCCTGGAGCACCTCCCCGGCGAGTTCCGCAACCGGCCGGGCCCGGGCGACCGGCGGCACACCCCGATGTCGCTCGACGAACTGGAGCGGGCCCACATCGAGCGCACCCTGCGCCACCACGCGGGCAATCGTACCCGGGCCGCGCAGGAACTCGGGATCTCGCGCGCGACGCTGATCAACAAGATCAAGCGCTACGCGATCACGGTCTGATCGGTCTCCCGGTCCGCGCCCGGACCGGGGGACTTCACGGAGGCGGCCATGAAGAAGGAAGATCTGAAGGAGCGGGACGCCATGATCTGTCGCGCCTGTGGTCGCGAGGAGCGGGCGTCCGAGGGGTATCCCTGCGAGCTGTGCGGCACCTTCATCTGTATCGTCTGCACCTTCGAGGGGGTGACCCGATGCAAGGCGTGCCAGGCCAAGTGACCACGACCTCGTTGATCGCGCGGGTCGGTGTCGCGCCGGTCTGCCGCGAGCCCAGGCTGCAGAGCGAGCAGCTCACCCAGTTCGTGCTCGGCGAGACGGCCCGCGTGCTCGAGCACCAGGGCGACTGGCGTCGCGTCCGGCTCGACACCGATCGGCTATGAAGGATGGGTGCACATCGGCTACGCCCTCGAGACCGATCACGAGATCGCCCGCGGCTGGCGGGAGACCGCGACCGCGTGGAGTGAAGGCGCCGTGGTCCGCGCCGAGGACGGCGCGATCATCCGGTTGCCGGTGCGCGCGCACGTCGGTTTCGCCGCCCCGCGGGTGGACCTCCCGGACGGGCGCCAGGGAACGGTCATCGCCGGCGCCATCACTCCCAGCCAGCGCGTGGCCGCCCGGGCCGGCGCGGTGTCGCCCGATCTGTGGGCGCTCCGCACCTTCGTGGGCACCCCCTATCAGTGGGGCGGCGTCACCCCGTGGGGGGTGGATTGCTCGGGGCTGGTGCAGACCACCTTTCTCGCCCGCGGCATCACCCTGCCGCGCGACGCTGCCCAGCAGGCGGAGGAGGGCGAGGAGGTACCGCTTGGCGATCATCGTCAGGGGGATCTGCTGTTCTTTGCCGAGCGCGGAAGCCGGGTCAGCCATGTCGCCTTTGCCGGACCCAGCGACACCCTGGTGCACTCGACCGTCGCACGAGGCGGTGTCATCCTCGAATCCTGGGGCCCCGGCAGCCGCGCCATGATGCTCCGGACCCAGCTCGTCGCCGTGCGGAGGGTCGAGTAGTGGCGCCGAGGACGCTGGTGCTGTTCGACATCGACGGCACGATCCTGTTGACCGCCGGAGCCGGACGCCGCGCCCTGACCGCCGCACTGGCCGACGAGGTCGGAGTGAGTGAGGCCTTCAATCAGGTGCGCTTCGACGGAAAGACCGACCCTCAGATCGTGGCCGAGCTGCTGGAGGTTGCCGGGCACAGCGGGGCGACCAACGCCGACTTCATCGAAGCGCTCTGCCGACGGTACCTCGCCCTGCTCGCCGACGAGCTGCGCCATCCCCGTTCGCCCACCACGGTCATGCCCGGCATCACCGACCTCCTCGATTCCCTCGAACGGGAACCCGAGGTCGTCCTGGGTCTGCTCACCGGCAACATGCGGGAAGGCGCCGGGCTCAAGCTGGCCGCCGCCGGCATCGAGCCGGCCCGCTTCCTGGTTGGCGCCTACGGCTCCGACTCCGCCCACCGACCCGATCTGCCCGCCATTGCCGCGCGCCGCGCCGCGGCGCACTTCGGCCGGGAGCCCCGGGGCCGGGAGGTGGTGATCATCGGCGACACCCCCGCCGATGTCACCTGCGGCCGCGGCATCGAGGCGCGTGCCATCGGTGTTGCCACCGGCGCCTACCCGCTCGATTCGCTGCGCGAGGCCGGTGCTCACGCCGCCTTTGCCGACCTCAGCGACACCGCCGGCGTGCTCGAGGCGATCCTTGGCGATTGAGCTCGAGCTGAAGGCGGTCGTTCCCGATCCGGAGGCGGTGCGTGACGCGCTCCGCTCCGCCGGCGCGCGGGAGAGCTTTCGCGGCATGCTCCGCGACCGTCGGCTCGACCGCGAGGGCGAGCTCGAACGGCGGGATCAGTTGCTCCGGCTGCGCCGCTGGATTCCGCGCCAGGGCCCCGAGCGGGCCGAGTTGGGATGGAAGGGCCCGACGTCGGTCAGCGAGC
Source organism: uncultured Gemmatimonadales bacterium (assembly GCA_963825065.1). GTDB lineage: Bacteria > Gemmatimonadota > Gemmatimonadetes > Gemmatimonadales > GWC2-71-9 > JADJOM01. The sequence continues at coordinate 47,884 of CAWGRU010000016.1, read as the reverse complement.
GGGGCTACAAGCATCGCGAAGAGATCGAATTCGTGGCGGGTGACGCTATCGCCGCCCAGCAGGTCCTCGAGGCCCTCGGCTACCGCGTGACGCACGCGATCGATCGGTACGTGGAGGTCTATTCTCTGAACGGGACGGTCGCCCGGTTGGAGTGGTACCCGCGCATGGATGTGCTGGTCGAAATCGAAGGCAGCGCCGAAGGCATCGAAGCGCTGATCGCGGTGACCGGGCTCCCCCGGAGCAGCTGCGTGTCGGACGCGCTGGTGCAGTTCGCCGCCCGCTACGAGGCCCGGACCGGCCGTCCCGCTGTGCTGGCCGAGGCGGCCCTGGTCGACGAATCACCGGCGTGGAGCGCCGCATGACGGCACCGGCCGCACGGACCCCGCTGGTCATTCCGGAGCTTGGTCCCTCGCTCGGACGACTGGTCGCACCCCCTCCCCCCGCACCGGGCACGCCGGGGCAGTGGATTTCCCTCGACGACATTCGCATCGCCCTGGTCTCCCAGCTCTTCGAACTGGCGGGAGATGCCCGCCGCTGGGCCCAGGAGGGAGACCGTGAACTCGCCCTCGCGACTCTCAACAGCGCCGCCTGGGACACCGCGTGGGGAGGGGCGGTGGAATCCGTCGCCGAGCGCGCCACCGCCACCGTGAGCGACCGGCTCCTGGCGGCGGCGCGCGAGTCCCGGCTGCCGGCCCGCCACGCCCGGCTGCTGCCGCTCGATGCCGCCGAGGTGCGGGCATTCGCGGCCCGCCTCGACAAGGGCGGCGCCGACCTGCGCCGGGCGCTGGCCACCCTCGATCGCCTGGCGCCGGCCGCGCGCAGCGAGCGTGCGTCTGCGACCGCGGTGCAGGAGTGGCAGGCTGCGCTCGCCACCGCCGCCCGCCGGCTCGAGGCGGCGTGGCTCGCGCTGGAGGAGACGCTGCTGGTGGAATGGCGGGAGTGGGAAGTCGAGATCGAGGAGGTTCGGGCATGGCGCCGCCCGCTCTGGCCGCTGCTGCTGATCGGCGTGCTGCTCTTCGGGACCGCGGCGTACTGTGGCCTGGTACTCGGCGGCTACCTGCCCGTGCCGGGTCCCCTCACCGCGCTGGTCGAGAGAATCTGGTCGGCGTGGAACTGATCGGGGTCGGGATCGATCTGGTCGACATCGCGCGGGTCGAGCGCATGCTGGCCCGTCACGGTGATCGGGTGCTGACCCGCTTTCTCACCGAGCGCGAACAGGCCTATGTGGTGGGAAGGCACCGGCCCGCGATGCACATCGCCGCCCGCATCGCCGCCAAGGAGGCCGCCTACAAGGCGCTGCAGTCGCTCCCGGGGGCGCAGGCGGTCAGCTGGCATCACCTCGAAGTGGAACGAGAGAGCGAGGGACGGCCATTCCTCACCCTGTTCGGTCTGGCCCGGAACCTGATCGATCGACACGGGCCGTTGCGATTCGAGCTGTCGCTCTCGCACTCCGATGCCACCGCGGGCGCGGTGGCGGTATTGCTCCGCGGGACGGTCAGATCGGGCGGCGGTTGAACAGCAGTCCCAGCGCCTTCGGCGCGGCCGCAAGCCGGATCCACCACGAGGGTCCGAATGCGAAACGCAGGAACGCATCCCGATTGACCTGACTCCCCTCATGGTAGCCGAACCACCACGGCTTGCGGATCCAGTCCAGCAGGTCGCTCCCGACGTACCGCGGGCGGCAGGTCTCCAGCAGCCCCAGCTCGCCGTGGGTGCGGCCGAGTCCCGATTCCTTTTCTCCGCCGTGCGGTACCTCGGCGGTCCCCACATGGCAGGTCGCGTCGTTGATCAGCACGGCGCCGGCGTGCACCCGGCGGGCCAGCGCCTCGCCGCGGCCGCGTTCGCCCGTCCAGATGCTCGCCGAGAGCCCGTAGGGCGAGTCGTTCGCAATCCGCAGGGCGTCTTCGGTGTCTCGTGCGGCGACGACCGGGAGGACCGGCCCAAAAACTTCCTCGCGCCACAGCGGTGAATCGAGCGGCACTCCCGTGACCACGGTCGGTTCGAAGAAGGTTGGCCCCACGTCCGGCCGGCGTCGTCCGCCGGTGCGCACGACCGCTCCGCGAGCCACGGCCGCAGCCAGCTGGCGTTCGAGCTCCACCAGCTGGGTCTCCCGGATCACCGGGCCCATGTCCACCCCCGGCTCCGCCCCGGGGCCGATCTGCACCCGCGCCGCCTGCTCCACCAGCAGGTCGACGAAGCGGTCGTACACCTTCTGCTCCACGATGACCCGCTTCGCCGCGACACAGGTCTGGCCGCCGTTCGTGAATCTCGCCCAGGTGGCGCCGCTCGCGGCGCGTTCCAGGTCGGCATCGGCCAGCACGATGCAGGGGTCGCTGCCCCCGAGCTCGAGGTTCACCGGGATCAGTCGTTCCGCCGCCGCCATCGAGACGATTCGACCGGTGCGCGCGCTTCCGGTGAAGAAGAGCTTGTCCGGCTGCGCCGCGATCAGGCCGGCGCCGGCGTCCCCTCCGCCGATCACCAGCTGGCAGACGGCCCGTGGGACGCCCGCCTCATGCAGCAGCTCGACACCAAGGACGGCAGTTCGGGTGGTGAATTCGCTCGGCTTCAGGATGACGGCATTGCCAGCGAGCAGGGCCGGGAGGATTTCCCCGAAAGGCAGCAGCAGCGGATAGTTCCAGGGCGCGATGATCGCGATGACGCCGAGGGGGTCGAAGTGCAGCCGGCCCCGCTTGCCCAGGAAGGCGATGTTGCCATGACGAATGGGGCGGGGGCGGAGCATCGCCTCTGCATGATCGATGTAGTAGCGTGCGAGATCCAGGGTGACCGCGACATCGGTCAGGAGCGACTCGGCCAGCGGCTTGCCATTCTCCCGGGTGATCAGCCCGGCCATCTCCGCACGGCGCTCGTACAGCAGGCGCTGGAACCGTCGGATCACTGTCCGGCGTGCCCCGATCGGCCGGGCAGCCCACTCCGGCTGCACGGTTCGCCCCGCCTGAACGAGGCCGGCAATATCCGAAAGGGGGGTCGCGGCAGTCTCCGCGAACACCAGACCGGTCGCGGGATCGATCGCGGGAATGGATTTCATGGCGGAAAGGTAGCAGCCCCGCCGGTGAGTCCGATTGCGGCCCGCCTCTTCCAATTCCGATGTGCGCGCTCTAGTTTATCTCCGTCATTTCAAGATCGGTTGAGAATGCTTCTCATTTTTGCGGTGCCTCTCGTCGCTGCCCTCCTCTCGGGGAGTCCCGCGGCCGCGCCAGACCAGGGCGACCAGGGGCCGGCAGTCCGCCGCATCGCGGCGACAGCAGCCCTCGCCGCCCAGGAGTATGGGGTCGGCGTGCAGCGGGGCACCGTGGTCGCGCCGGCGGAAGTGGAGGAGGCCAAGCTCTTCCTCGGCGAGGCCCGTCGGACTGCCGGCCTGTTGCCGCCGGCGGACGCCCAGCTGACGACGCGGGAAATCGATGCCATTGTCGCGCTGATGACCCGTGCGGCGCCGCCGGATTCCGTCGCGCTGCGGGCTCGCGCGCTCGCCACTGCCCTAGCGACGCGGTTCGGTATCTCACTGGATGAGATTCCCGCAGCTCAGCCACGGCTGGCTCAGGGGGCCGAGGTCTATCAGACGCAGTGCGCCAGCTGCCACGGGCCGGCCGGTCGCGGCGACGGCTCCAAGAGCGTCGGTCTCACGCCCCCGCCTTCCGACCTGACCGACTTCCGCAAGCTCGCGGAGGTCACCCCTCTCGACTACTACCGGCGCGTCACTATCGGTGTTGCGGGCACGGCGATGCCTGCGTTCGAGGGCCGGCTCACCACGGAGGAGCGCTGGGCGGCGGCCGTCTACGCAACCACGCTGCGGCTCCCTGCGCCACGCGGCGAGGTGCCACCGGCGCTGCGCGAGTTCGCGACCACGGCGCGCATGACCGACCTGGAGCTGACCTCGGTCGTGGCGTCCGGCGGGGATCCGGCAGCCCCCGATGTGCGGGGCCGGGTCGCCGCCGTCCGAGTCTTCGGCACCTCCGAGCCCCGGGCGGATGATGCGGTCCGGGTCTTCACGGCGGTACGCAGCCAGCTGGACAGCGCCCTCACCCAGGCGTCCACGGGCGATGGCAAGCAGGCCAGCACGACTGCGTTCAACGCCTACATGACCTTCGAGCAGGTTGAGGCGGGCGTCCGCGCGAAGAATGCCGCCCTTGCCGACCGGCTCGAAACGGCCTTCGCCACCCTCCGCACCCGTGCGGCGGGTGGCGCCACCGCCGCTGAGCTGCGGGAGATTCACGTGGAGTTGCTCGGGGAGCTGGAAAACGCCGAGCGTACCATCAGCGACCAGCTCTCTCCCATCAATCTCTTCTTCCAGTCATTCATTCTGCTGCTGCGTGAGGGTCTCGAGGCGATCCTCGTCGTCGGCGCGCTGATGGCCTTCCTGGTGAAGACCGGGGCCGGGCACCGGCGCCGGGACATCCATGTGGGCGTCGGCGCGGCGATCGCCGCCAGTCTGCTCACTGCGCTCCTGCTTGAGACCATGTTCCAGGTGAGCCGGAACCGGCAGGAGGCGCTCGAAGGCGCGGTCATGCTGCTGGCCACCGCCATGCTCTTTTACGTCAGCTACTGGCTCCTGTCGAAGATGGAAGTGGCGAAGTGGAATCGCTTCGTGAAGGGTCGCGTGCAGGATGCGGTGTCCAGCGGATCGGCGCTGGCTCTGGCCTCGGTCGCGTTCCTGGCCGTCTACCGCGAGGGATTCGAGACCGTCCTGTTCTACAAGGCGCTGTTTCTTGCCGGTACTGGCTCGGCTCTGCCCGTACTCTTCGGGATGCTCGTCGGCGGCATCGCCCTGGCCCTGGTGTACTACGCGATCAACCGCTGGGGCGTGAAGATCCCGCTGAAGCCGTTCTTCGGCTTCACCAGCGCTTTCCTCTACTACATGGCGTTCGTCTTCGCCGGGAAGGGAATCGCGGAACTGCAGGAGGGTGGCATAGTCGGTACGACCGTCCTTCCCTGGGCACCCCGCATACCCGCCCTCGGCATCTACCCGACAACCGAGTCCCTGGCCCTGCAGTGTGTGCTGCTGGGATTGTTCCTGGCCGGCCTGATCTGGACCTTCGTGATCGAGCCGCGTCGCCTGGCGGTGACCAGTATCCTCGTGCCGGACCCCGTGCCCGAGTCCCCCGATACGAACTCGGCGGCGTCCGCGAACGCTCAGACGGTACCGGTGGAGCGCCCGCTGCGCCTGGAAGCCGATCTCCTGCGTTCGCTCGATCGGATGGACGCCGACCTCGCCGCATTGCGCGCGGAGGTTGAGCGCCTGAAGTCGATGTTGACGCGAACGGCTCCGCGCCGGCGGTGAGGAGGGAGTTGCAGCGGGAAATCGATGAAGGCCTGCCAGGTAAGGCAGGCCTTTCTTCTTCGCTCTACCACTTTCTTGGAACGCCAGTCGGCCCCTTCTCTAACCAGCAAAGCAGTCTATGCGCCACGAGTCACCTACAAGCCAAGCCGATTGTTCGCGACACTCTGCAGAAGTCGCCTGAAGACAGTATAGGCAAGAAAATGCCGGAACAGGAAGCATGTTCCGGCACACGATTCCGGCAGCAATTCCGCGGGTGTCTAGCGAGTCGAGGCTCGCAGGAGGTAGGGTCCCGGTGGAAGATCTGCGCCCTCGCGCAGCCATGACATCATCGCGACCCCACCGACAACCAGAGCGATGCTGGTGACCTGGGCGATGGTCAGTGGCCCGAAGATCCTGTCGTCCTTGGCTCTCACGATCTCGATCAGGAATCGCTCCACACCGGCGAAGATCAGGTAGACACCGAAGAGCCATCCCACCGGATGGGCCTTCAAGCGCAACCGCCAGAGCACGGCGAAGGCGATCAGCATCAGGGTCGCCTCGTACAGCTGTGTCGGGTGCACCGCCAGTACGGTTGCGGGGTCGATACCTGCCGGCATGGGGATTCCGAACTGGTCCTTGAGGTTCTGGGCGGTTGACGGCGGCAGCCCCTGGGGGAACTTGACACCCCAGGGCAGGGTGGTCGGATGGCCGTAGTCGTCGTTGACGATGAAGCACCCGATTCTGCCGAGGGCGTAGGCGGCTGCCAGCGCCGGCGCACAGAGGTGGAATGTCCACCGGATGGGGACCTTAAGTCGCCAGCCGTTGAGCATGACGGCAAGGAAGCCTCCGACGAATCCGCCATACCAGACCAGCCCGCCGCGGGAGAACAGGCTCCCGCCGTTCAGCACCCAGTACCAGAGCTTCGCTCCAACGATCCCGCCGACGACGGCGGCCACGGTGATGTCCGCGGCGTATTCCTCGTACAACCCTCGGCGACGGAGTTCGAGCGTGATGAGCCAGCCACCGGCGAGAAAGCCCACCATCATCATGATCCCGTATCCGGTGATCTCGAGTGGGCCCAGCTTGAAGATGAGGGGATAGATGTTCATCGGGCGGTTCCCAGCAGGACGGGAGAGGGAATGAGGCCGGGGAATGGGAGGTCCGCTCGCGGCTCGAGCTCGCCGCCACTCGATTCGCCAAGCCCCAGGCGGAAGGCAGCTGCCGCCCCGATCATCGCGGCGTTGTCGGTGTTCAGCCGATTGGAGGCGACGACGACCCGCGCCGTCCGGCCCAGCCGGGCCGCGGCGGCAGCGGCGAGCGCCTGATTGCAGGCAACCCCGCCGCCCAGCACGAGGGCAGGGTAGTCAAGCAGATCGACCGCGATCGCCGCCTTTTCCACCAGGACCGCGAGGACGGCATCCTGGAAGCCGCGCGCCAGGTCGGCGCGATCCCGGTCAAGATCGTCGCTCGCCTGTACCGCGCGGAGTACGGCGGTCTTGAGGCCGCTGAAGGAAAAGGTGAAGCGATCGGGGCCGTCCTCCCCGAGTGTGTTGAGCATCGGCCGCGGGAACTTGTAGCGGCCCGGGCGGCCAATCGTCGCCAGCCGCTCGATCTCCGGTCCGCCGGGGTAGGGCAGGCCGAGCAGGGTCCCCACCTTGTCGAAGGCCTCGCCCGCGGCGTCATCCCGAGTCGTTCCCATCAACCGGTACTGGCCCCAGGCCGAAACATCGAGCAGCAGGGTATGGCCGCCGCTCACCAGCAGCGCCACGAAGGGTGGGGCCAGATCGGCATGCTCCAGGGTAGGCGCGAAGAGATGCCCCTCGAGATGGTGGATGCCGATCAGCGGAACACCCAGGCGCCGCGCGAGGGTCTTGCCGTACATCACCCCGACCAGCAGCGCTCCCACCAATCCCGGCCCGGCCGTCACAGCCACCGCGGTGATCTCCTCGAGCTGGACGCGTGCTTCGGCCAGCGCCTGGTCCACGACCGGTCCGATGGTCGTGAGGTGGGCGCGACTGGCGAGCTCGGGGACCACGCCGCCGAAAATACGGTGCACGTCCTGGGACAGAATCACCAGGCTCGCCAGCGCCGGCGCCCCACCGGCGACGCGGAGCACGGCGGCGGAGGTCTCGTCACACGAGGTCTCGATCGCGAGCAGAATCATGGATTCGGTGCGGGAACGGTCTCGGCGGGCGCTCGGTCACCGGTCGGCCCGGCGAGGGCGGCCATCGTATCACCTGCAAGCCGCCGAATCAGCGCCTTGTCGACCGGTGAGGCCCAGTCGTGGGCGCCGATGACCCGTTTCATGATCACGCCGCTGGTGTCCAGCAGGAAACTCTCGGGCACACCGGTGGTCTGATAGGCCTGCTGGATATTCCCGCTCTGGTCGTGCAGGATGTCGAACGTCAGGCCGAGCTCGTTGGTGAAGTCCCGGACCACGCTCGGCCCCTCCTGATCGATGCTGACAGCCGCGATCCGGAAGCCCCGACCAGAGAGCGAGTCGTACAGGCGCTGCATGGCGGGCATCTCCACCCGGCAAGGGACGCACCAGGTCGCCCAGATATTCACCAGGGTGACGTGTCCGCGATACCGGCTGCGGACGTTCACGCTGTCGCCGGTGCGGAGATCCATGGCCCGGTAGTCAGGCGCCTTGTTCCCGACGGCGACCGGGTCGACTTCGGGGCCGTAGAAGACCAGCGCGGCTGCGGCAATCACCAGACCCGCGAGCACGGCCAGCACCAGCAACCATTGTTTCGCCATCGCCTATGCCCTCTCGGTGCAGCAGCGAGTCAGTGCCCGGACGGCCTCGGCCACGTCGGGCTGGCCGAAGACCGCGGTGCCCGCCACGAAGGTGTCGGCCCCGGCCCGCCACGCCGTTTCGATAGTCTCGACGGTGATGCCGCCGTCCACTTCGAGCGCGGCCCGGGTGCCGGTGCGGTCGAGAAGCATCCGCGCCCGCGCGATCTTCCCCGTCGCGGCCGGCAGGTAGGACTGACCCCCGAAACCAGGATTGACGCTCATGATGAGCAGCAGGTCGAGGTCGCCGAGGACTTCCTCGACCAGGGTGAGCGGGCTCGCCGGATTGAGCGCGAGTCCTCCTGCCATGCCCCGCTCCCGGATCTGGGCCAGATGCCGCTGCACGTGGGTGGTGGCCTCAGGGTGGAAGGTGAAGACGTTGACGCCCAGGTCGGCGTACTCCGCGATGTACCGCTCCGGCTCGACCACCATCAGGTGGACGTCGAGGGGGGCGTCGGTGATGCGCCGCAGCGCCCGGATCAGCGGCGCCCCGAAAGTGAGGTTCGGCACGAATCGCCCGTCCATCACATCCACGTGCAGCCACTCGGCGCCGCCGGCCAGTGCCGCTTCCACCTGGTCGCGCAGATGGCCAAGGTCGGTGGCCAGGATGCTGGGTGCGATACGGACGGCCATCAATTCCCCTTCCGGGTGACGATGAGATCCACCTTGCCGCCCCGCGGACTCCGGGTGCCCGCGGGTGGGCGCTGTTCCAGCACCAGTCCCTCGGGTCGACCCGCCACCACCCGGCCGCCGGTGGTCCCTACGACCAGGCCAAGCTGTTCGAGCCGCTCGCGGGCGAGGGGCAGCTGCATCCCCACCAGTGCGGGGACGGTCAGCTCCGCGGGCCCCGAACTTATCACAAGATCGATGGCAGTGCCTGCGGGGCGCCCGACGCCCGGGCCCGGCCGGCTCTGGACGACGATCCCGGCGTCGCTCGCCGCGGGCAGGGTGTCCGCCTTGCCTACGACGAAGCCGGCGGCATGCAGCACCCGCTCCGCCAGGCCACGGGGAAAGCCGGCGACGTCCGGCACCGGGACATCGGGGGGGCCATCGCTCAGGATGAGCGATACCTGGGTGTTCGGCGCGACAACGACACCCGGCGGGGGGTCCTGCCAGACGACCGCCCCCTTGGGGGCGGAGGGATCGGACTGCTGATCCTCGATGCGGAATCGGAGTCCCTGGGCCTCGAGTTTCTGGCGGGCCTCGGTGACACCGAGGTCGAGCACGCGGGGAACGGCGTGCTCGCTCTTGAAGAGCGGAGCGGGGAAGAACCAGAAGATGGTGATCAGGTAGCCGATCAGGAACATCGCGGCGACGACGGCTGTTTGTCTCAGGAACCGGCGTCCGGCGATGGTGGACAGGAATCCGCGATGCCCTCGGGCGCTGCTGGGACGTCGGAATTGCATCAGCCGTTCCGTCGCAACCGCGCGGCAAAGGCGCCGTCGATGCCGTGGCGCTGCGGCAGCAGGAGCAGGTCGCCCGCGGGCGTCAGCAGCTCCGGCGGGACACCCGATCCGGCGGATCGCGGCGGAATTCGGGATGGCGCGCCAGGAACGCATTCACCTGTTCCTCGTTCTCCTCGGGCTCGAGCGAACACGTGGCGTAAACTAGCCACCCCCCGGGCGTACCACGTCGGCGGCGACGGCGCCGAGCAGGATCGCCCTGCTGTTCCGGCCAGCCGCTCCAGTGCCTCGGCCGCACCCGCCAGCGGGCATCGGGGTGGCGGGCGAAGGTCCCGGTGCCCAGACAGGGCGCGTCGAGGAGGACCATCGACCGGGCGGCACGGTGGTGCGGCGGCGGAGGCGACCACCGCGAACTCGCGGCCGCTGCCGGCGCGACCCAGGTTGTCGGCCAGCCGGCTCGACCCGGTCGCGGCGCAGGTCCGCGGCGATCACCCGTCCGGCGACCCGGCCCAGCGCCATGCGTCTTTCCGCCGGGTGCCGCGCAGGCGTCGTAGACGGTCGCCGCCGGCGGGCAGCCGCGCGAAGCGGACGACCAGCGCCTGGGCGCGATCCTGCACCACGAAGGCGCCCTCGGCGAAACCGGGCAGTTCCGGGCGGCGTGCGTTGTCGAGCAGCAGTCCCGCCCCGAACGGTGCGCGTCGCGCACTGGTGCCGCGTTCCCAGAGGAGCCGCTGCAACGCGTCCAGGGTGCTCCGGGCCGGCTGGAGGACCAGCGGGGGACGGGTGTTGTTCCACTCGAGCAGCGCTTCGGTCTCGGCGGTCCCGAAGCGGGCCAGCCAGCGACGCACCAGCCAGTTCGGGATGGGAGTACCGGTCGGCGAGGTGGGCCGCGGGCTCGGTGCTCTGCGGCGGCGACGCGGCCCGGCCGCTCATTCCCCGGAGGATGGCGTTGGTGAACCTGGCGGCCTTTTCGCCGAGGGCGGTGCGGGCGAGCTCCACCGTGGTGGAGACGGCGGCGTGCGGGGGAATGCGGTCGAGGGCGCTGAGCTGGTAGGCGCCGAGCCGGAGGATGTCGCGGAGGTCGGTGGCGACGGAACTCCAGCCCCGATGCACCAGGGGCTGGAGCCGGGCGTCGAGATCGTTCCGTCGGCGCAGCACACCGGCCGCCAGTTCGTGCGCGAGACGCCGGTCGGGTTCTGCCAGATCGCGGAGCGCCTGGTCGAGGGCCTGCTCGAAGGGTGGTCCGTCCGCGAACGGCCGGAGGATCCGATAGGCGGCCCTGCCGGGATGCGACCGCCATCGCGTCAGCGAGCATCCCGTCGGCGGGCTGGACGGCACCGCGACCTCGCGGCGTGGCATGCGCCCGGCGAGCTAGGCCAGCCGGCCGGCGTCGACGGCGTGGCGCATGGCGGCGGCCATCGCGACCGGATCGCGGGCTTCGGCGAGCGCGGTGTTCATCAGGATGCCGTCGACCCCCTGCTCCATCACCAGGCAGGCATCCGATGCCGTGCCCGACGCCGGCGTCGACGATCACCGGCACCGTGAGCCGCGGCTTGATGGTCCGGATGTTGTACGGGTTGAGCAGGCCCAGCCCGCTGCCGATCGGCGAGGCGAGCGGCATCACGGCCGCGGCGCCGGCGTCCTGCAGCCGGAGCGCGGTGATCAGGTCGTCGTTGGTGTAGGCCAGGACCTTGAAGCCTTCCTTCACCAGCGTCCTCGTCGCGGCGAGCAGGCCGGCGGTGTCGGGCAGCAGGGTCTCCTTGTCGCCGATCACCTCGAGCTTGATGAAGTCGTTGAAGCCGGCTTCGCGCGCGAGCCGGGCGTAGCGGATCGCCTCGTCGGCGGTGTAGCAGCCGGCGGTGTTGGCGAGCAGGAAGAACCGCTCGGGGTCGAGGTGATAGAGGATGCCCTCTTCCGTCGCGTCCGGTCGAGGTCCACCCGGCGCACCGCCACCGTGACGATCTCCGCGCCCGAGGCGTCGATGGCGCGGACCATCTCGTCGTTGCTGCGGTACTTGCCCGTGCCGACCATCAGACGCGAGCGGAAGCTCCGGCCGCCGATGACGAGCGGCGGTCGTCCAGCTTCGCCTGCATCCGTGCATCCTCAGCCCCCCCCGACGAAGTGCACCAGCTCGACCGTGTCACCGCTCTGCGAGCCGGTCCTCGCCAAGGCGCGGGCGGCGGACGATGTCGCGGTTGAGCTCGACCACCACCGCGCGCGATCGAGGTCGAGCAGGTGCGGCAAGCAGCTCCGCCAGCGTCGCCGGGGCGCGGGATGCGCTCGGGGCTCGCCGTTGATCACAGTGTCAGCTGCTCACTCGTCCGCCGAGCCAGGGCGCTCAGCAGCGCGAGCGCCGCCGGCCGGACGTCGTCCGCCTGCCACAGGGCGGGGATCGCGGCGACGCCGTAGGCCCCGGCCTCGCGCACCTCCGCGCCCGCTCCGGGGTGACCCCGCCGATCGCGATGACCGGCAACCCGAGGCGCGCAACGGTGCTCACCATCCGGAGCCCGAGCGGGGGCCGACCCGGATGGCTCGCCGTTTCGAACACATTCCCGAGCACCAGGAAATCCGCGCCGGCGACGCAGGCGGCGTCGGCTTCCGCGGGCCCGTGCACCGATGCACCGATCCGCCCTGCCAGCAGGTCTGGGCGCGGCGCGCGTCACCCGGCGCGAGATCGCCGGCCCGAGCTGGACGCCCTGGGCGTCGAGCGCGGCGGCAATGTCGGGGCGGGCGTTGACGAACACCGAGGCCTCCGTCGGGCGGGCGAGGGCGAGGAGCCGTTCGGTGACGGTGGTGAGCCGGGCGGCGCTCGCGCTTCGGTCGCGGGCATGCAGCGCGACGGCGGAGCCGGCGGCGGCGATCGCGGCGGCGCGGATCGGGAAGTCGTCCCGGGCAAGCACGGTCGCGTCGGTCACGGCGTGCAACCGAGGCAGTGGCCTCATGTGAAGCGCTGGCCGACCTCGATCCCGCGTCCCCGGGTCCAGGCGCCCACTGGCATCCGCTTCTTGCCGGCGGGCTGCACTTCGGCGACCTCCACGGCGCCGACCTGTGCCGCGATCATGCAGGGTGTCCCCGGCGTGGAGGACCGTTCCCGGTTCGCCGCCGGCATTCACGGACGCGGCCGCCGAAGAGCTTGACCTCCTGATCGCCAACAACGCCCAGGCGCCGGGCTCGGGGTCGAAGGCCCGGATCGCGCGGGCGAGGCTGGCCGCGTCGCGCGACCAGTCGAGCCGGGCGAGCGCGCGATCGATCTTGGGGGCGAGGGTCGCCTGGCCGTGGTCCTGCGGTTCCGCGCTGGCGGCGCCGGCCTGCAGCAGGGTGAGTGCCTCCACCAGGGCGCCCGCTCCCAGCTCGGCCAGCCGTTCGGTGAGCTCGCCCGCCGTCTCGTCCGGCGCGACCTCGGTCTCGATGCGATGGAAGACCGGTCCGGTGTCGAGACCGGCCTCCATCTGCATGATGCTCACGCCGGTGGTCTCCTCGCCGTTGAGAATGGCCCACTGGATCGGCGCGGCGCCGCGCAGCTTCGGCAGCAGCGAGGCGTGCACGTTGAGCATGCCGAGCCGCGGAATCGCGAGGATTTCCGGGCGGAGGATGTGACCGTAGGCGACGACGACGCCCAGGTCGGCATCGAAGGCGCGCAGCGACTCCGCAAAGGCGCCGACCGGGCGCTCCGGCTGCAGGACCGGAAGTCCTTCCTCGAGCGCGACGACCTTGACGGGGGGCGGAACCAGCTGGCTGCGGGAGCGGCCCTGCGGCCGGTCGGGCTGGGTGACCACCGCGGCGACGTCGAAGCCTTCCTCGAGCAGGGCCCTGAGTGACGGGACCGCGAACTCGGGTGTGCCGAAGAAGACGATGCGCATCAGGGCGACTCGGCGGTTTCCGGGTCGATGGCCTTGATGTAGCCGGGGTCGTCGGCGTGCTCCTTCTTGTAGCGCGCGACCAGCCGCTTGCGCTTGAGCAGGCTCAGATGATCGAGGAACAGGATGCCATCGAGGTGATCGATCTCGTGCTGCACGGCGCGGGCGGCGAGCCCGTCAGCTCGCGGCTGTAGGGTGTCCCCTGCTCGTCCAGCGCCTCGAGGGTCACCCGGTCGGGGCGGGTGACGTCGGCGTAGACCTCGGGGACCGACAGGCAGCCTTCTTCGCCGGTCTCCTTGCCCGAGGCGTCCACGATGCGCGGATTGATCAGGACCAGACGTTCCCCATCGGCCTCGACCACGGCGACGCGGCGGGCGACCCCGACCTGGTTGGCGGCGAGGCCCACGCCCTTCGCGGCGTGCATCGTCTCGAAGAGGTCGTCGACGAACTGCCGCACCTCGTCGGTCACGGCCGCGACCGGCTTGCTGTGCTCCCGGAGCACCGGCGAGCCAAGGAGGTGGAGGTCCAGCACGCTCATCCAGCCGCTCCGGGTGCGGCCTGGTCTCCGACCTTCACGATCCTCGCCCGGTCGATCACCAGCGTGGAGGTGCCCGTCTCGATCGTGACGCGATCGTCCTTCACGTCCTTCACCCTGCCGATGATGCCGCCGACGGTGACGATCTCGTCCCCCTTCTTGAGGCCCTTGAGCAGCTCCTCGTGCTTCTTGCGCGCCTGCTGCTGCGGGCGGAGGATCAGGAAATAGAAGACCAGGCCGATGGCGCCGACCTGGAGGAGGAGCATGGTCAGGCCGGCGGAAGGGCTGTCGGTCGGGGCCATGAGCGCGAGCGTGGCAATCGTCACGGAGTTCCTCGTGCGTGGTACCGCTCGAGCCAGTCCTGGCGCCAGCGGTCGAAGGTGCCTTCCAGAATGCAGGTCCGTGCGATTTCGCCCAGCCGCATCAGAAAGCGGATGTTGTGAATCGAGACCAGCCGGAGCCCCAGCATCTCCTCCGCCATGAACAGGTGGCGGAGATAGGCGCGGGAGAAGCGGCGACAGGTATCGCAGTCGCACGCCGGATCAAGCGGCTCGTCGCTCAGCCGGAGCTTCGCGGAGCGGATGTTGACCTTGCCTGCGCTGGTCCACGCGCTGCCGTGGCGGCCATTCCGGGTCGCGGCCACGCAGTCGAACAGGTCCACCCCCCGGGCGATCCCCTCGAGCAGATCGTCGGGGAAGCCGACGCCCATAAGATAACGCGGCACCGAAGCGGGGAGGCCAGGGCCGAGCTCCTCGAGCACCCGGTGCATGACCGGCTTGGGCTCGCCCACCGAGAGCCCGCCGATCGCGATCCCGGTCCATGGTCCGCGGGCCAGCGTCCCCTCGAGCGAGCGGAGCCGGAGGTCGGCGTGGGTTCCCCCCTGGACGATCGGCCAGAGGGTCTGAGGGCCGTGAGGAATCGCGGCCTGTGCCCCATGGCTCATTTCAGGGGCGCCATCACTCACGGCGGCGTCGGCCAGCTCGGCATGCCGGGACCGGCAGCGGTCCAGCCACCGCAGGGTCCGCTCCATCCCCTCCTCGGCCAGCTCCCAGGTCGCCTGGCCGGGCACCACATGATCGAACACCATGGCGACGTCGGCGCCGAGGGCCCACTGGATTTCCATCGAGGACTCGGGGGTGATCGTCCGCAGGGAGCCGTCGATATGACTCACGAACTCGACGCCGTGTTCGGAGATCTTGCGGAGCCCCTCCAGCGAGAACACCTGAAACCCGCCGGAGTCGGTGAGCATCGGGCGGCTCCAGGTGGTGAAGCGGTTGAGCCCGCCCAGCGCCCGAACCACGTCCTCTCCCGGGCGCAGGTGCAGATGGTAGGTGTTGCCCAGGATGATCTGCGCCCCGGCGGCGCCGACCTCGGCCGGATGCAGCCCGCGGACGGTGCCATGAGTCCCCACCGGCATGAAGGCCGGCGTCTCGACCTCGCCGTGGGGCAGGGTGAGCCGGCCGGCGCGGGCCTGTCCCTCGGTGGCGTCGATCCGGTACTCGAACATCAGCGCACCACCATCGCGTCGCCGTAGGAATAGAAGCGGTAGCGCGCCGCGACGGCGTGACGATATGCGGCGATGATCCGGTCGTATCCGCCAAAGGCCGCGACCAGCATGAGCAGGGTCGACCGCGGCAGATGGAAGTTGGTCAGCAGGTGGTCCACCACCCGGAACCGGTAGCCCGGGGTGATGAGCAGCCGGGTCTCCGCCCGGCCGGCGCGCACGGTGCCATCCTCGAGCGCGGCGCTCTCCAGGGCGCGCACCACCGTGGTCCCGACCGCCCACAGTCGTCCGCTGCGGCGGCGCAGGGCGCGAATAGCCTCCGCGGCGGCCTCGGGAATCTCGAACCGTTCGGGGTGCATGGGGTGCTGGGCCGGATCATCGGTCTCGACCGGCTTGAAGGTGCCCGGTCCCACCTCGAGCTCGAGGCGGGCGACCTGCACCCCCCTCGTCTCGATCGCCTGCAGCAGCGCCGGCGTAAAGTGCAGGCCGGCGGTCGGCGCCGCCACACTCGCCTCCCGCTCGGCGTACACCGTCTGGTAACGAGACTCGTCCGCCGCCGTCGGGTCCCGCTCGATGTAGGGCGGCAGCGGCAGCCGGCCGAGGCGCTGCATGGCCTCGTCGACGGTGATGCCGATGAAGCGCACGGTGCGATAGCCCTCGTCCAGGATGGCGACGGTCTCGATGGAGGCTCCCTCGCCGATGTGGATCCGCTTGCCAGGCTGCAGTGCGCTCCCCGGCCGGCCGATCGCGACCCACTCGACGCCCGCCGCGGGATGGATCAACAGGACCTCCGCCGGCGCCCCGCTGGCGCGGGTGCCGAGGAAGCGGGCGTGTCGGACTCTCGTGGTGTTGAGCACCAGAAGATCCCCGGGGGGATCAGCCCGACGAGGTCGGGGAAGCCGAGATCCTCGAACGGCGCCGCGCCCGGTGTCGTCTGTTCGCGCGGAACCAGGAGCAGCCGACTCTCACCCCGCTCCGTCGACGGCTGCTGCGCGATCAGGTCGGGGGGGAGGAGGTAGTCGAAGTCCGCGGTGCGGAGGGGATGTTCAGCGCTCAAAGATCGACGTCTGCATCCCCGGCGGTGGGGTGAGCCCGAAGCGCTGGTACGCGAGTGGGGTCGCGACCCGTCCGCGCGGGGTCCGCTCGAGGAAGCCCTGCTGGATGAGGTACGGCTCGTACACCTCTTCCACGGTCCCGCTGTCCTCACTGACGGCCACCGCCACGGTGGCGAGCCCGACCGGGCCGCCGCCGAACTTCTCGATGATGGTGGTGAGGATGCGCGCGTCCATGTCGTCGAGGCCGAACTCGTCGACGTTCAGCCGGGCCAGCGCCTCCCGGGCGACCGGGCCGGTGATGTTCCCGTCCGACTTCACCTGGGCGAAGTCGCGCACCCGGCGCAGCAGCCGGTTGGCCACCCGCGGCGTGCCCCGGCTCCGGCGGGCGATCTCCTGCGTACCCTCGGTGTCGGCCGGAACGCCGATGATCCCCGCCGAGCGGGCGACGATGATGCGCAGCTCCTCGGGGGTGTAGAAGTGCAGCCGCTCCACCATGCCGAAGCGGGCTCGCATCGGCGGCGTGAGCAGGCCGAAGCGGGTGGTCGCGCCGATGAGGGTGAAGCGCTCGATCGCCATCGGGATGGTCTGGGCGTTGGGCCCGTCCGCGATGCGCACGTCGACTCGGTAGTCCTCCATCGCCGGGTAGAGAAACTCCTCGAGCACCGGTCGGAGCCGGTGGATCTCGTCGATGAAGAGGATGTCGCCAGGCTGCAGCGTCGTGAGGATGCTGACCAGATCGCCCGGCTTCTCCAGCACCGGGCCCGAGGTGGTGCGGAGCTGGACGCCCATCTCCTTGGCCAGCAGCATCGCGAGGGTCGTCTTACCGAGGCCGGGCGGGCCGAAGAAGAGCAGGTGGTCGAGCTGCTCGCCGCGACCCTTGGCGGCATCGATCGCGATCTGCAGCGACGCCTTTACCTGGTCCTGCCCGACGAACTCGTCCAGCCGGGAGGGCCGCAGCGCGGCCTCCGCGCCGGTCTCTTCCGGAATGAAATCGGGGGTGGTGATCTGGAGTCGGGTCATGGTGGCGATCGCCGGCGGGCCCTCGGGCCCGCCCGGGCGGTCAGTCCTTGAGGCGCGCGTCCCACCGCACCGGGCGCTCGCCCGGCTCGACGATGTGTTTGGCCCGGCAGTGATTGCAGCGATCGAGCGTCCGCTCGGTGCTGCGCGCCACCAGGATGCGGTTGGTACTGCCACACCGGGTGCAGATCCACTCGGCCGTGGTTGCGGGGACGGTCATGCGTGCGTTCCTCCATTGGGCCCCGGCGGGGATTCGCGCGGATCGCCCGGTTCACTCTCGGCCGGCCACTGCGGCCGCCGTTATCGTTTCGCGAGTCGCTGCAGCGCCTCGCGAATCACCTTGGCCGTCTCGGTCACCCCATCGGCCAGTACGCCGCGCACCGCTTCCTCGGCGGCGGGTGCGGCGTAGCCGAGCCGGATGAGCGCCTGCATCGCCTCCTCGCCGGGCCGAGGGCCCGCGGGGGCGAGATCGAGCGGGACCTCCTTGAACCGGTCGCCGAGTTCGACGACCAGCTTCTCCGCCTTCTTGCGGCCGATGCCGTTCACCGTGGCCAAGGCCGCGATGTCGCGCGACTGGATGCTCCGCACCGCGCGCTCGGGGCCCAGGGTCGAGAGCAGCGCCATCGCCAGCCTGGGGCCGAACCCCGTGGCCGAGAGCAGCCGCTGGAACACGGCCCGCTCGGCCGCGCGGTCGAAGCCGTAGAGCGACCAGCTGTCCTCCCGAACCACCAGCTCGGTGTAGAGGCTCACCCGGCTTCCGGCCGCCGGTAACCGCTCCAGGACGCCGAGCGGGACGGTCACCTCGTAGCCGACCCCGCCGGCAGTCTCGATCAGCACCGCGTCGCCGACCCGTTCCCGGAGGGTGCCGGTCACCAGCGCGATCATCGGCGTCTCCGGATGAGGTGCGTCAGGGCGACCGCCACCCCATCCGCGGCGTCGGCCGGCTGCGGTGCGGCCTTGAGGTGCAGGAGTTGCGCCACCATGAATCCCACCTGCGACTTGGGCGCGGCGCCCTTGCCGGTGACCGTCTTCTTGATCGTCGCGGGAGAGTACTCGGCGATCGGGGTATCGGTCTGGGCGCCGGCGAGGAGTATGACACCGCGGGCGTGGCCGAGCACCAGCGTGGTCCGCACGTTCCGGGCGTGAAAGGCCTCCTCGACAGCCAGCACATCAGGCCGGTGGCGGGCGATCAGCCCGGTGAGCTCCTCGTGCACCTGCCGCAGCCGGGTGGCCAGCAGCGCGCCCGCCGTGGTCCGGATGACCCCGCACTCGATGAGCCGAAAGCTCCCCCGGTCTCCGGTCTCGACCACGCCGTACCCGGTCGCGGCCGTCCCCGGGTCGATGCCGAGCACCTTCACCGGTCCGGACCGGTCAGTTCGAGGCCTCGGCCAGGTCGCTCGCGTCGATGTCGAAGTTGGAGAAGACCTTCGAGACGTCGTCCAGCTCCTCCAGGGCCTCGAGCAGCTTGATCATCTGTTCGGCCTGCTTACCCTCGACCTTCACGGATGTCTTGGGGACCATCGCGATCTCGGCGGACTCGATCTCGAACTTCCTGGCCTGGAGCGCGTCCTGCACCGTGTGGAAGGTCGGGACGGTGGTGGAGATGACGTACTGCTCCCCGTCCCGCGCGAAGTCCTCCGCACCCGCATCGAGCGCGGCTTCCAGGGTCGAGTCTTCCTGGTACTTGCCGGCGTCGAGAAAGATCTGGCCCTTCCGATCGAACATCCAGGCGACCGAGTTGGTCGAGCCGAGGTTGCCGTGGTTGCGGCTGAAGACGAAGCGGATGTCGGCGACGGTGCGGGTGGGGTTGTCGCTGGTCGCCTCGATGATGATCGCGGCGCCGCCCGGGCCGTAGCCCTCGTACATCACTTCCTCGTAGATCGTGCCCTCGAGCTCGCCGGTGCCCTTCTTGACGGCGCGCTCGATGTTCTCGGCCGGCATGTTCACCGCCTTGGCGGCGTCAATCGCGGTCCGGAGCCGGGGGTTGCCGCCCGGGTCACCGCCACCGGCCTTGGCCGCGACCGTGATTTCCCGGATCACCTTGGTCCACGAGGCGCCGCGCTTGGCGTCGGTGATCGCCTTCTTGCGCTTGATCTGCTTCCATTTGCTGTGGCCGGCCATCGCGCGCTCCCCCTTTGGTTCGGGCTGGAAGATAAGCCGTCCGCGGTCGGCCGTCAGGCGTCATTTCCATTGACCCTCCCGCCGCCGCCTCGCTACCTTCCTCGCCCTATGCGCCGAATGATTCTCGCCCTCGTCGGGATCGGCCTCCTGGCCTGCACCGAGCCGAAGCAGCCCGCCAAGCTGAGCGAGGCTCTGCCCAATATCCCGCTCCCTCCCGCCTCCCAGTTGCTGTCACGGGAAGGAGGGGAGGACGCCATCAAGCTCCGGTTCCACAGCGATGAGGCGCCGGACGAGGTCGCGAAGTACTACCGGACGGTGCTGGGCAAGGCACCCTGGAAGCTGATCAGCGACGAGAAGATGGCCGATGGCTCGCTGACGCTCTACGCGGAGCAGAAGGGCCCGTCGCTGTGGGTGACGGTCCGGAAGGCGGACAGCAGCGCGGCGGGAAGTGTCGTCGAGCTGGCGGGGGCAAAGAGCCCGTAGGCCCCGCGATGCCTCAGCTGAGGCCGCGATGCATCGCGACCCCTCGTTACCGGTCCGGATCCAGCATGTCCTCGAAGCGCAGCCAGTTGCGGTAGAAGTACAGATCCAGGTAGCCGGTCGGTCCGTTCCGGTTCTTCCCGACGATCAGTTCCACCGCCCCCTCCACTCCGCTGGCGGGGCGGTACATCTCCTCCCGATAGAGCGCGAGCACCACGTCGGCCACCTGCTTGACCACGCCCTGGCCACCGAGATCGTCCATGGTGGGGCGGGGGTCGCGCCGGGCGGCGCGAAACTTCGGCAGCTGAGCCAGCGCCAGTACCGCCACATCCCGTTCGAGGGCCAGACTCTTGAGCGCGCGGATGGTGGCGGCGGCGCGCTCGTCGCCGTCGGCCTGCGGGATCGGACTGCCGGTCATCTGCAGGTCGTCCAGGACCAGCAGGCCGCGGCGGGGCACGGTATCGAGCGCCGCGCCGACTTCCTCGAACCGTTCCCCGAGCAGCGGTCGGACGTGGAGCGGCAGGTCCCGGAGCCGGAGCGCCGCGGCTCCCACGGCCGAGCGGCTCACGTCGTCCAGTTCGCCGCTGCGGAGCGCGTCGACCGGCACCCGGCCCTCCAGTGCGAGGGCCCGCTCCAGCAGCCGCTCCTCCGACATCTCGCCGGACAGGTAGGTCACCGGCGTCCCCGCGGCCGCACTCCGGAGCGCGATCGCCAGTGCGAACGACGACTTGCCGGCTCCCACATCACCCGAGAGCACCACCAGGTCCTGCCGGCGGATCCCTCCGCCAAGCAGCAGGTCGAGCGAGCCGAAGCCGGTGGCGACGGTGTCGCCCGGGTCACCGGCGTCCGCCCGCGAATCGATCCGCGCGACCAGCGCCTCCGCGGGGGAGCTGATGCGATCGGGGCGGCCTGGCGGTCGGGGTGGGCGCATGATCCAAGATATAGGATAAGGAGGCGGTCAGCGGGACAGGCGGGTGGTCGTCTGCCGGGCCGCACGAGCCGCGCGCTGGAGCGCCTCGCCGGCATCGGGTCCGGCAGAATCCCGGGCCGGCGCCACCAGGGTGCTCAGGACGACGGGGACGGCGTCAGGGCCGCCGTCGCGGAGCTGGAGCAGCGCGGCGGTCAGGGCGCGGCGGAGCGGTGGCGGCAGGGTGAGGCTCGACAGCCGGGTGTCGAGTGCGGCCAGCCTGCGGCGCAGCGCGCGCTCGGGCAGCGGCGGCTCGAGGCGCAGGTCCGCGGCGATCCGCAGGGTGAGCCAGAGCGCGTAGATCCCTTCTCGCCTCGGGCCCCGACCGGTGCGGGGCAGCAGCTCGACCAGTTCCAGCGCGGCCGGGTCCCAGCCGCCGCTCACAGGCCGAGACTCGTGAGGCGGGACAGCACCTCCTCGGGCATGATCTCCTCCATGCACTGATGGTGGCCGAGCGGGCAACAACCGCTGCCCTTGCTGCTGCACGGCCGGCAGGGCAGCGCGCGCTGCAGCACCGCCGCATTGGCGCGATACGGAAAGAAGCCGAACTGCTCGACCGTCGGGCCGAAGAGTGCCACGACCGGCGTCCCCACCGCGGTGGCGAGATGCATCGGCCCGGTATCGCCGCTTACGGCGGCGCGGGCCCGCCGGAGCAGCGCGCCGCTCGCCTGGAGGTCCAGATCGCCCGCGGCGCTGGCGGCGTGCCGTCCCGCCGAGGTCGCGATCTCGGCCGCGAGGATCCGATCCCCGGCACTGCCGACGACCGCGAGGCCGTACCCCCGTCGTGCCAGGTCGGAGGCGAGCCGGCGCCAGTGCCGCACCGGCCAGCGCTTGGTGGCGTGGGCCGCCCCCGGCACCAGCGCCACGAACGGCGCTTCGGAATCGAAGCCGACCCGTCCCAGCCACGCCTCCGCCCGGCTCTCCGCCGCGGGGCTGGTGAACAGCTCGGCGGGTCCGCCATCGGGATGCACGCCGAGCGCGGTCGCCGCCTCGAAGTACCGCTCCGCGACCGGAAGCCGGTCGGGGTAGATGTCGCAGTGCTCCCGGATCAGGGTGCGCCGGGGCCCGCGCCGGTGGTTGAACCCGCTCCACGCCCCCGGCACCAGCAGCCGGAGCACCCGGGTCCGGACACTGCCGTGCAGGTCCAGCAGATGGGTGAAGCGTGCCCCGCGCAACGCTCTCGCCAGCGGCACCAGCGACTGGCCCGGCGAGACGACGATCACCTCGTCGAGGTGGGGATTGGCGGAGAGGAGCGGCCCCCAGCCCTGCTTGGTCA
The DNA here is from genome assembly GCA_963825065.1 of uncultured Gemmatimonadales bacterium. Taxonomy (GTDB): domain Bacteria; phylum Gemmatimonadota; class Gemmatimonadetes; order Gemmatimonadales; family GWC2-71-9; genus JADJOM01. Next base: position 25,598 of record CAWGRU010000016.1, on the reverse strand, counting down.
GCGCCGAGAGTGTGGCATCCGGATATCGGGCCCGCAAGGCCCGGACGAGCGGCGTAGTCAGCAGCACGTCGCCCAGCGAACTGAATCGGACCAGGAGGATGCGAGGAGGGGCCACGACTGAAATGTAAGGCTGGAGAAACCAGAAGTGAGAACTCCGATGTCACCCGCCGCGGGCTTCGCACTTCCGACTGCCTGCATCGTACTTCCTCACCCTCCCCCCTATCTTTGTTCCATGCCACGTCCCCGCAGCATTCTCTGGGTCGACGACGAGGTCGAGAGCCTTTCGTCCCACATCCTGTTTCTCGAGGAGCAGGGCTTCAGTGTGGAAAAGGCCGCGCACGGCGACGACGCGCTGGTGCTCCTGCAGCGCCAGCCATACGGCGTGGTGCTGCTGGATGAGCAGATGCCGGGGCGCCGAGGGCTGGAGCTGTTCCGCGCGATCCGCAGCATCGACGCCACGATGCCCGTGGTCATGGTCACCAAGAGCGAGGAGCCCGCGACCCTGAAGGACGCGATCGGGGCGGAGATCTCCGACTATCTGGTCAAGCCGGTGAACCCTCGCCAGGTGCTCTCGGTCGTGACCCGGCTGCTGGAGGGGGACCGGATCCGGCAGCAGCGGCTCTCCCGCGACTTCGCGACCCGGTTCCGCGAGCTCGAGGCCCGGCGCAACCACGACATGAACTGGCGGGACTGGACCGAGATCGTCGTCGAGCTGGCGGAGTGGGAGGTGCGCCTGGGACTCGCGGATGAGCCGGGCCTCTCCGAGGCGTTGCGCACCCTGCAGGAGAGCCTGCGTCAGGACTTCGCGCAGTTCGTGGAGCGGCAGTACCCGGGGTGGCTCCAGGGCACCCGGGCGAACCGGCCCCCGCTCAGCGTCGACATCGTTCCCGAATTCGTCGAGCCCGCCCTCCGGCAGCACGGCAAGGCGCTGCTGGTCGTGGTCGACTGCCTGCGGATGGATCAGTGGGAAGCGATCCGGCCGCTCATCAGCACCCGGTTCGACGTCGAGACCTCGTACTATTTCTCGATCGTCCCGACGGCGACCCCGTTCGCACGCAACGCGATCTTCAGCGGGCTGCTCCCCAAGACCCTCGCGGTGCGCTTTCCCAACTGGTGGCGGGAACAGGACGAGACCAGCCTCAACGCGCACGAGGCGGAGCTGCTCAGCGCCCAGATGCAGGAGCGCTATGGCCGGCCGGTGCCGGTGCGCTACGAAAAGGTCTTCACCGCCGCCGATGGCGAAGCGCTGCTCACCCGGCTGCCGGCCCATCTCGCCGCCGACGGAGTCACGGCGCTGGTCTTCAACTTCATCGACCAGCTGACTCACGGTCGCACCGAGAATTCCACGCTCTTCGAGGTGGCGCGTGACACCCCAGCGCTGCGGAGTCTGACCCGCACCTGGTTCGAGCGGTCGGCGCTCTGGGGCGCGCTGCGGGAGGCGGAGCGGCGCAACGTCCCGGTTCTGCTCACGACCGACCACGGTTCCATCCACTGTCACACCCCGGCCACAGTCTACGCCCGTCGCGACGCCACCGCGAATCTCCGGTACAAGTTCGGCGAGGATCTGCGGGCGCAGGACCGGGATGCGGCGATCGTGGTCGAGAACCTCGCCGCCTGGGGTCTGCCGCCGAAGTCGCCCGGCACCCGGATGCTGCTCGCCACCGGCGACCGGTTCTTCGTCTACCCCACCAAGCTCCGGGAGTACCAGGCCCGCTATCGCGGGGCCTTTCTGCACGGGGGCGTCACCCCGGAGGAAATGATCCTGCCAATTGCGCTGCTCACGGCGCGGCGCGGTGGCTGACCCCGCGCCGCCCGCCGCCGGCCATCCCCACCCGGCCTGGCGGCTGCTCGGATGGCTGCGACCGTACCGGGTCATGCTGGGTCTGGGGGCGGCGGCGACGACCCTGGCCTCGGTGCTCGACGGCGCCACGCTGCTCTTCCTCATTCCGCTGCTACGTCACCTGTTCGGCACCGCCGGCCAGCTCGGCGCCCCCGGCGCCGGCCTGGAATCGCTGATCGATCGCCTGCTCGCGCCGCTCCTCGCCGGCGCCTCGCCGGCAGGCGTCACCGTCCGGCTGGTGGCGCTCCTGTGGACGGCGCTGCTCGGCAAGAACGCCCTCGCGTACCTCTCCAACCAGCTCAGCGTGCAGGCCCAGGAAGGCCTGGTGCGCGATCTTCGCGCGGCGCTCTTCGAGCATCTCCTGCGCCTCGACCTCGGCTGGATCGAACGGACCCGCGGCGGCCAGGTCATCGCACGGATCATGCAGGACGCCGACCAGGCCAAGGGAGCCGTCAGCGCCGGCCTGGCCTCGTTCTTCCAGAACCTGGTGCTGATTCTCACCACCCTCGCCGTGCTGGCGCAGCTCTCGTGGCGGCTCACCCTGCTCACCCTCGCCGCGGCGCCGCTGCTCCTGGTCTGCATCCGGGTGCTGCTGACCCGGCTCCGCCGCCACGCCCGGGCCCGTGCCGACGAGGCGGGCGAGATGACCGCCACGGTGGCCGAACGGCTGGGGGCGGTCAAGCTGATCCGGACTTACGGCGGCGAGGCGCGCGAAGGCGCCCGGTTCCGCGGGCAGGCCGACCGCTACCGCCGTCACGTCGCCCGGACCCAGCGCTTCGCTTCACTCACCGGCCCGGTGAGCGAGATCTTCGGCGGTCTGCTGCTGGTGCTGCTGATTGCCGCCGGCGCCTCGCCGCATTTCGCCGGCGGAAGCCTGACGCCCGAAGGGCTCATGGTGTTCATCGTCGCCGCGCTCCGGGTCATGTCACCCCTCAAGGCCATCACCCAGTTCCCCGGACAGATGGCTCAGGCCCTGGCCAGTGCCGACCGGGTCTTCGAGGTGCTCGACCTCCCGTCGGCCGAATCGGAACCCGAGGGCGGGAAGGAGGCCCGATTCACCCGGGCCGTGGTCTTCGAGGAGGTGAACTTCCGCTACGGCGAGGAGCCGGTGCTGCGCGACGTCTCGTTCACGCTGGCGCGGGGATCGATCGTGGCGCTGGTCGGGCGGTCGGGGGCGGGGAAGACCACCCTCGCCGAACTGCTCCCGCGCCTGCGGGAGCCGACCGGGGGACGCATCCTGCTCGACGGCGTGCCGCTCGCCGACTGCCGCCGGCAGTCGGTGCGGTCGCTGATGGGGTTCGTCGGCCAGGAGACGGTGGTCTTCAACGACACGGTGTTCGCCAACATCGCCTACGGCCGGCCCGAGGCCACCCTCGAACAGGTGGAGGCCGCCGCCCGCGCGGCGAACGCGCATGCCTTCATCGTTCAGCTCCCCCGCGGCTACCAGACCGTCCTTGGGGAGCGGGGCACCCGGCTCTCCGGGGGCCAGCGACAGCGGCTGGCGATCGCGCGCGCCGTGCTCAGGGACCCGCCGATCCTCATCCTCGACGAGGCGACCAGCGCGCTCGACAGCGAGTCGGAGCGGCTGGTGCAGGACGCAATCCACCGGCTGATGCGCGACCGGACCGTGCTGGTGATCGCCCATCGGCTCGCCACCATCCGGCACGCGGACCAGATTCTGGTGCTGGATGAGGGCCGCATCGTGGAGCGGGGGACCCATCAGGCGCTGCTCGCCGCGAATGGACTGTACCGCCGCCTCGCGGCGAGCGCCGAATTCCGAGTACAGCCGTCCGAGGTCTCGGCGTAGTGGCGATCACCCTGCGGGGGGTCATGCGTCACTCGGAAGTCGCAACCGGCGGCTGTAGATTGTCTCCCTGACCCGTATGAGTGCTCCCTTCTCAGGACTCCGCGTCGTCTTCGTCGCGCCGGTGGACGACGCAGAGCTCGCGCACAACGCCCTCCGCCGACGCGCCCTCGAGCGACTCGGGGCTGTTCTCCTGCACGTCGACCCCGAACGGGCCGGCTGGCTCGAGCGGCTGGTCCGGCGTGACCTCGAACAGCGACTGAGCGCCGCGCTCGATCAGCACCACCCCGATCTGGTGATCATCGCCGGGGACGGACTGATCGAAGCCGACAGCGTGGACGCCCTCCGCAAGGGGCGCCCGGCGCGCTGGGTCCAGCTGCTCGGCGACGAGCTCACCAACGCGACCGCCGCCAGCCGGGAGGCGATGGCGTTCGATCATGTCTTCGTGGGCGCGAGTGGCGCGCTGCGCTCCTTCGACCGCCACGGCGTGAAGCACGTCCACTATCTGGCGCTCGGCTGCGATCCGTCGGTGCACAAGCCGCTCAGCGCCCGGGGGCCGTTCCGGGCCAACGTCGTCTTCGCCGGGGCCGCGACACCGCGACGCGAGCGCTTCCTGGTGGAGCTGGTCGAGTTCGGGCTGGCACTCTGGGGGCCCGGCTGGCGGAAGACCACGCTCCGCGACTACTGCCGCGGGGAACTGCCCAGCACCGAGGATTTCGTACGGGCCTACGCGGGCGCCACCGTCGCCGTCAACGTTCACCGCACCGGCGCCGAGGACAAGGTCGCCGACGGGACCGGCGTCAATCGGCGCACCTTCGAGATCGCGGCCATCGGAGTGCCGCAGGTGGTCGACCTGCGCGCCGACCTCGCCCAGCACTTCGAGGACGGCAGCGAGGTGCTGGTCTACAGCACCGCCGACGAGCTCAAGGGCCAGGTCAAGCGCGCCCTCCAGGAGGACAAGTATCGCGAGCGGCTGGCCACCGGCGCCCGGCAGCACGCCCTCCGCGAGCATACCTACATGCACCGCATACACCAGATGTTGCAGACGGTCACCGGGGAAAAGGCATGAGTCGTGAGGAGTGAACCGGTGGGGCAGGTCTCCCCCCACTTCCTCCTTCTCGCCGCCTGCTTCCGACTCCCCCCTCCCCACTACCCACCGCTTCCATGCGCGTCGTCGGGTTCAGTCTGGTCGCGAATGCGGTGCGGCTGGACTTCCCCATTCTCGAATCGCTCCGCTCCATCCTGCCGCTCTGCGACGAGCTGGTCGTGAACGTGGGGCCTTCCGATGATGGCACGCTTGAGCAGGTCCGGAGTCTCGGAGATCCGCGCCTGCGCATCATTGAAGGGACCTGGACTCCGGGCCAGGGGGGACGGGTCCTCGCCGTCGAGACCCAGCGGGCCCTCGAGGCCTGCGCCGGCGACTGGGCGATCTACATCCAGGCCGACGAGGTGCTGCACGAGGCCTCCGTCGCGCCGCTCGGCGCCGCGCTCAGAGCGGCGTGCGACCTGCCGCTGGTCGAGGGCTTGCTGGTGGACTTCGTGCACTTCTACGGCAGCACCGAGTGGGTTGGTGCCGGTCGCGCCTGGTACCGGCGCGAGGTCCGGGTGGTGCGGCCCGGCATGGGGGTGCGCAGCTTCGAGGAGGCACAGGGATTCCGGATCGGGGCGGAAGGCCGGAAGCTCCGCGCCCGGCACAGCCGGGCGGCGTACCATCACTACGGCTGGGCCCGGCCGATGCCGGCGCTTCGGGCCAAGCGGGAAACCGACAACGCGCTGTATTACGGGGGTAGCCCTCGGAGGGCAGCGGTGGCCGACCGGTTGCCCTGGGATGTCGGCCTTCGGCGATTCACGGGGACCCACCCCGCCGTCATGCGGGAGTGGATCGCCGCTCGGAGGGAAGCCATGTCGCCCGGCTTCATCCCGCGGCGGTGGGACGCCCGGCGCCTCGCGCTCCTCGCCTCGCTCGGCATCGAGCGGCTGACCGGATGGCGCCCGTTCGAGTTCACCAACTATGTCGAGGTGTAGCCCTGTCCCGCCAGCAGTTGGGCCAGCCGGTGCGCATAGGTATGATGCGCCAGGGCATGGGCCCGGCCCGCCGCGGCGATGCGGGCGCAGCGCGCCGGATCGGCCAGCGCCGCCCGCGCGATCTCGGCGCCCTGCACCGGGTCGCGGTACCAGAGGGCATGCGCGTCGTGGCGCGCGAACTCCTCGATGTTGTCGACGTACTCACCCAGGAAGCAGCCACCCGAGCCCAGCACCCGCCACAGCCGGTTGGAGGTGCCGCCGCGGTGCTCCCGCTCCTGCAGGTCGAAGGCATGCACCCCGAGCGACAGCGTCGCGCCGCGCACCACCCGGGCGAACTCCCGTCCGCGCACGGCGCCGCCAGCCACAGGGAGGTCGGGGGGCGCCTCCTTCCAGAAGGGACCCCGGATCTGCAGCCGTCCGGCACCCGCGAAGCTGCGCAGGATCACATGGCGTCGTGGATACTGCCCCGACCCGACAAAGGACAGATCACAGCGATACGCCGCCGGCGCCGCGTCCGCCGGAGTATCGGTGGCCGGGTCGAATCCCTGCGGCAGGAACTGCACCGTGGCGATCCCGGCCTCCCGAAGCGCCTCCACCTGGAAGCCGTAGGTGGCGAAGCTGTGCTGTGTGAGGCGGGCCAGCGCGAGCACCGGTGCCGGAAGCGGCGTGAGGGCGTCGAAATACCAGAAGACCGAGCGGCGCCCCCGGAGCAGGTCGCGGAGCGGCCCCTCACCGGCGGCGATCGCGTGCCGGGTACACAGCACCAGGTCAGGGGAGAAGCGGTCGGCCTGCCAGCGCAGGAACCTCGGAGTCCACGGCCCCAGTCGGCGGCGCCAGCCGAGCGCATCCAGCACCCGCGCCTCGTGGCCGAGTGCATGGGCAGCCCGAGCGATCGCGAGTTCGCTCCGGTCCCGCCCGGCGGCGCCGAGAATGAGGATGCGCATGGCTGAAAAGAAACTTCGGGTACTGCACACGCTGCATCAAGGCGGCGGCTCCGGGTCGGTGCAGTCGGTGCTCCGGATCGCGCTCGGGATCGCGGCCCGCGGGCATGACGTGCGCCTGGTCTGCCCTCCGGCATCGGAGATCGAGCGGGACGCCCGCGCCGGCGGCCTCGCGGTGTACCCGATTCCGCTGGCCCGCGGCGGGCGGCGCCGCAATGCCCGGCGGTTGCGGGCCCACCTGATGGCCCACCCCGTCGACCTGGTCAACGCCCACGGTTCCCGCGACCGGGAAGCCCTTACCTGGCTCGGTCTGACCCGCCGGCTTCCGGCGCCGCTGGTGATCACCCGGCATTCGTATCCGCGCACGGCGCTGCTGGAGAACTTCCTGGCCAGTCTGGTGGCCCGACGGGTGATCGCCTTCAGCGAGCCGGTCGCGGAGCTGCTCGGGCGCCGGGGGACGTCGCGCGCGAAGCTGATCGTCGTCCACGGCGGACTGATGCTGGACCGGATCGACCGCGAGGTCACGGCGGCCGAGGTCGACGATTGGCGGGGTCGCATCGGCTGGGAGCCGTCCCGGCGCACCGTCGGCATCGTGGCGCGCCCCAAGGATCAGGACATCGTGCTCGCCGCGCTGCCGCTGGTGCAGACCCCCGTGCGCCTGGTCCTCGTCGGGCTCCACGGCGACGTCCTGACCCGTCCGCTGCCCCGCATCCCCGCGCGCCACGCGGTCGCCCGACTCCCCTTCCTGCCGGACGTGCGTCCGCTGTACGAGCTGCTGGAGGTCGCCCTCCACCCCTCCCGCTGGGATGCCTTCCCCCAGGCGATCCTCGAGGCGATGGCCCTCGGCAAGCCGGTCATCGCCTCCCGGGCCACCGGCAACGCCGTCATCCTCCGCGATGGGGTCGACGGGCTCCTCGTCACGCCGGCCGATCCCGCCGCCTGGGCCGCCGCGCTCGACCGCGTGCTCACCGATGTGGCGCTCGCCCGGCGCCTGGGTGAGGCGGCGGTGCGTCGCGCGCGGGAGGATTTCCCCTTCGAGCGGACCATCGACCGGACCCTTGCCGTGTACCGCGAGGTGCTCGGCGCATGACGTCGACCGGCACCGCTCCATCACTCCTGCTGACCCACGACTTCCCGCCGATGGGGGGAGGAATCGCCCGCGCCATGGGCGAGCTCGCGCGGCACGCCTCACCGGCGCAACTGGTGGTCTCGACCGGCCGGCAGAACGGCAGCGAGTCGTTCGACGCCACCTGCCCGGCGCGGGTGGATCGTCTCGCGGTGCCGAGCGAGCGGCTTCGCCATATCACCGGGCTCGCTCGGTGGGCCTGGCGCGCGAAGGCCCTGGTACGGGAGACCGGTGCCGACTTTGTCTGGGCCGGCAATCTCAAGCCGGCGGGTCACGTGGCGCGCTGGCTCTCCGGCCGGGAGGCCGTGCCGTACGGTCTCATCGTCTACGGGCTCGATCTCAACCGGCTCGCGGCGCAGGCCGAAGATTCTGCCATGAAGCGGCGGGTGGCGCGCGGGATCCTTCGCAACGCCGCAGGGATCGTGGCCATCAGCGAGTGGACCGCCACGACCTTTCGGAGCCTCGCAACCGACCTGCGCCTGCCCGCGGCGGCCGAGCGGGTGCGGGTGGTGCGACTGGGAGTGGACACGGCGCGGTTCCGACCGGCTCCCGATCGGGATGTGATGCTGGCCGGTCATCGTCGGGATCGCCGGCGGTGGGCGATCACCGTCGCGCGCCTGGTACCGCACAAAGGCGTCGACATCGCCCTCGCGGCCGTGGCCGAACTGGTGCGGGGAGGCGCCGATGTGGGGTATCTCGTCGCGGGTGACGGACCGGAGCGCGCCGGGCTCGAGCAACAGGCGGAGCGCCTCGGCATCGGGGAGCGGGTGCGCTGGCTCGGCGCGGTCGAGGATGCGGAGCTGTCCCGGCTGCTCGGCTCGGCGGATTTCTACCTCGGACTGTCGCGCCAGGAGGGGCCGCAGGCGGAAGGCTTCGGACTCGCGCTCCTCGAGGCGCAGGCCTCGGGGCTGCCGGTGATTGCCGGACGGAGTGGCGGCATGGCGGACGCGGTGTCCGACGGGGTCACCGGTCTGCTGGTGCCGCCGACGGACCTGGCGGCGATCGTCGCCGCGGCGCGGCGGATCCTCGAGGACGACAGTCTCGCCGCCGCGATGGGTCGCGCCGGACGGGAGCGTGCGGAGCGGGAGTTCGGCTGGGCCCGGGTGCTGCGCGACCTGGACTCGGCCGCGCGGGAGTTCACGGCCGCGGCTGGGGCGGCGGCGCGAGCCGGGCGCTGATCGCGTAGGTGGGACAGTTGCGGACGTAGAAGCCGTCCAGTGGCGACCAGGACTGGCTCGGCTGGCGGACCCGGGCCCGGCCGTCGTCATCCATCTCGAACACCCAGGGCGCGTGCATCACGCAGGCCGCGCAGCCCACGCACCGTTCCCGGTCGATCCGGATCTCGACGCGGCGCTGGGGATGGATGCCGTGGCCCTCGGGGTCGAACCGTTCCCCCAGCAGGTCCAGGAGATCGAGGGTGGCGCGGTAGCCCTCCTCGATCAGCTCGCGGTTGTGTCCGAAGCCGAACATCGACACATGCTCCACCCGCGGGTGCACCAGCACCAGCGGCGGGGCGGTCCACTGCCGCAGCCGGCTCTCCATCATGGTCTGCATGACGATCTCGAGTCCGCGGATGTAGGTGGCCGCGAATCCCTCGTCCTGGATGTTGCTGCGGAGCGCGCTGGTCGCGCCGACGTCCACCGCCATGACCGGTCCCGCGCCGTGGGACGCCGCCACCTGCACCGGCATGTTCTCCACCACCGCGCCGTCGACGAACCAGCGGCCCTCGATCTCCCGCGGCGGGAAGATCCCCGGGAGCGCGCAGGAGGCGAAGACCGCGTCGGAGACCCGGGCCCGGCGCAGGCCGGGCAGCCCCCAGAGGACCTGCATGCCGGTGTTGAGCTCCACGGTGTTGATGACCAGCGGGCGCGCCAGCTCGTCGAATGTGCGGTCGCCGACCAGGCTGTGGATCAGCTCATCGAGGGGCTCGCGGCGGTAGACCGCCGGGGCGCGCATCCGCCTGAGGGCCATGTCCACATGGGCCACCTGGAAGATGTCCTTGCGGCGGACCGCGAGGCCGCGTTCGGTCATCTCCTTGGTGGGCATGCCGGCGGCCCAGGCCGCGGCGATGAGCGAGCCCATGCTGCTGCCCACCACCAGGCCCGGGGCCAGCCCGCGCTCCTCGAGCGCGCGCAGGACGCCGATGTGCGCCAGCCCCTTGAGGCCGCCGCCGCTCAGCACCAGGGAGAAGGGAGCCCGGAAGGTCATCGCCTTGCTTGTGTGGTCACCGTGCCAGTAACGTACGCGCCCAAGGGGAGGATTGAGAAGAGTGACCTACGACATCGGTGCGCTGCGCGAGGCCGAGTTCCCCTGGGCCGGGGGGACCATCTACCTGGATCATGCCTCGATCGGCCCGCTGCCGGAGCGGACCCGGCGCGCCGTGAATCGGATGACGGAGCGGCGCGCCCGCCCCTTCGAGCTGACGCACGACGATCTGTTCGGGGCCTTCGCCGCCTCGCGGACGGCCTTCGCGGGGCTGATCAACGCCGACTCCGCCGAGATCGCGCTGGCGACCAACACCAGCTTCGGGCTGGCGATCGCCGCCCGGGCGCTGCCATTCGCCCCCGGCGACGTCGTGCTGGTGAGCCAGCGGGAGTTCCCCGCCAACGTCTACCCGTGGAAGCGGCTGGGCGACCGGGGGGTGACCATGGAGCTGGTCCCGGTGACTCCGGAGGGCTGGCCCGACGAGGCACGGATCCTCGCCCGGCTCGCCGACCCGAAGGTGCGCTGCCTCGCGGTGTCGCTCACCCAGTTCGCCAACGGCTACACGGTGGATCTCGCCCGGCTCTGTGCCGCGACCCGCGCCGGGGGCCAGTTCCTGGTGGTGGACGCCATCCAGGCGCTGGGCCAGCTTCCGTTCGACGTGCGCGCCACGCCGGTGGACATCCTCTCCTGCGGGGCTCAGAAGTGGCTGCTCTCCCCGTGGGGCAGCGGCTTCCTGTACGTGCGCCGGGAGCTGATCCCGACCCTCGATCCGTCGGTGACGGGCTGGATGGCCTTCGAGGGGACCGACGATTTCTCGCGCCTGACGGAATATCGTGAGACCCTGCGTGCCGATGCCCGGCGCTTCGAGCTGATCACGCTGCCCTTCCAGGACTTCGTCGGGATGCTCGAGTCGGTGGGACTGCTCGCCGAGCTGGGCATCGAGGCCATCCGGCGACACCTGGCCGGGCTGCAGCAGCCGATTCTCGAGTGGGCGGACCGCCGCGGCGTACCCATCACCTCGCCGCGTGGCGCCCGCGGCTCCGGCATCGTCTGCGTGGCGCCGCCCAGGCTGGACCAGTCCTTTCGCGCCCTGCGCGAGGCCCGGATCTTCTGCAGCCAGCGGGAGGGGGCCCTCCGCATCAGCCCGCACTGCTACAACAGCCTCGACGAGATCGAGCGGGTCGTGTCGGTGCTCGACCGGGCGGTGTAGCGCCGCGGGTGCCCCAGTCGCTGCTCACCTCGTACGTTTCACCTCTTCCTCGCCACGAACCCGGTCCCCATGCCCGCTTCCTTCGCCGACGCACTCAAGTCCGGTTACGGCTTCACCGGCACCGCCCTGACACTGGGCGCCGCGCTCGAGGGCCCGACCACGCATCCCGAGCCGAAGATCCGCATACCGCTCGCGATGATCAATCGCCACGGCCTGGTGGCGGGGGCGACGGGCACCGGGAAGACCAAGACCCTGCAGCTGCTCACCGAGCAGCTCTCCGCCGCGGGGGTCCCGGTCTTCGTGGCGGACATCAAGGGCGATCTCTCCGGTCTGGCCGTGCCCGGAGACAAGAGCGACCGCGTCACCCAGCGGGCCACCGACGTCGGCTGGACCTGGACGCCGGCCGGCGTCCCGGTCGAGTTCGTGAGCCTGAGCGGAAAGCTCGGGGTCCAGCTCCGGGCGACCGTCGCCAGCTTCGGACCGCTGCTGCTCGCCAAGGTGCTCGGCCTCAACGACACCCAGACGAGTGTGCTCACCCTGGTGTTCAAGTATTGCGACGATGCCCGGCTCCCGCTCCTCGATTTCAGCGACCTGCGGGCGGTGCTGCAGTTTCTCTCCGGCGATCAGGGCAAGGAGGCCCTTGCCGGCCTTGGTGGCATGTCCCAGGCGACGGTCGGCGTCCTGCTGCGCAAGATGGTCGAACTGGAGATGCAGGGCGCGGAGCAGTTCTTCGGCGAGCCGGAGTTCGACGTCCACGACCTCCTCGCCACCACCAAGGACGGCCGGGGCGTAGTCACCTGTCTGGAACTCTCCGACGTGCAGGACAAACCGAAGCTCTTCTCCACCTTCATGATGTGGATGCTCGCCGAGCTCTATCACGCGCTGCCGGAGGCGGGTGACCTCGACAAACCCAAACTGGCCTTCTTCTTCGACGAGGCGCACCTGCTTTTCAACGATGCGTCCAAGGCGTTCCTGGAGCAGGTCGAACAGGTGGTTCGCCTGATCCGCTCCAAGGGCGTCGGCGTGTACTTCGTCACCCAGACGCCAAAGGATGTGCCTACCGACGTGCTGGCCCAGCTCTCCAACCGGGTGCAGCACGCGCTCCGGGCCCATACCCCCGACGACGAGGCCGCCCTCAACGCCACCGTCCGCACCTTTCCCAAGACCGAGTACTACGATCTGGCGGAGACGCTCACCTCGCTCGGCATCGGCGAGGCGATCGTCACCGTGCTCGATCCGCGGGGCGTGCCCACCCCGGTCATCGCCACCCGGCTGATCCCGCCGTCGTCCCGGATGGCGCCGCTCTCGCCGGAGGAGCTGCAGGCCGACATCCGGCAGTCGGACCTGCTGGCGGAGTACGGGAAGTCGATCGACCGGGAGAGCGCGCGGGAGATGCTGGCCGCGCGGCTCAATCCGGGAGCACCGGCGGCTGGTGGTGCGCCGGCACCCGCACCTGCCAGTGCAGGCGGCAAGGCTGGCATGTCGGCGGGCGCGAAGATCGGGACGGCGGTGGTGGCCGCGCTCGGAACGACGATGGCGCGGACCGTGGGCCGGGAACTCATCCGCGGCGTCTTCGGGATGTTGACCGGAAAGGCGCCGCGGGGGACGAGCAGGACGCGGTGGTAGCGCCTGCTTCTTCGTCGACCGCTCTTCCTCAGGCCGGAATGGGTAGCCGCGCTGTCGGTCTGGAGAATCGACCGGCCTTCAGTCAGGACTCGACGACGATCAGCGCGTAGTTTCGGCGGCCCTTCTGGAGCAGCGTGTAGCGTCCCGCGCGGAGGTCGGTGCGGTCCAGTTTTCGGTCCACGTCGCCGACCGCGACCCCGTTGACCGAGAACCCATTCTGCTGGATCCCCCGGCGCGCCTCGCTCTTCGAGGCGGCGAGACCCGCCTGCACCAGGGCGTCCACCGCCGTCATCCCTGCAAACCCGGCGGCGGGCAGTCGAGTGGTCGGGATCTCGCCCGCGAGAATCTCGAAGGTGTCCGCCCCGACTTCTTCGAGGTTGAGACCCCCGAACAGCAGCCGGCTCGCCTGGACCACCCCGCGCGCCGTCCCCGCGCCGTGTACCCGGGCCGTGACGTCCTCGGCGAGGAGCCGTTGCGCGGCCCGCTTGCCGGGATCGGTGGCCTGCTGGGTCATCACCGCCTGAATCTCCTCCAGCGACAGAAAGGTGAAGAAACGCAGCAGCCGGTCGGCGTCCCGGTCGTCGGTGTTCAGCCAGAACTGGTAGAACTGGTACGGCGAGGTCTTCTCCGGGTCGAGCCAGACGTTGCCCGCCTCGCTCTTGCCGAACTTGCCCCCGGACGCGTTGGTGAGCAGCGGGAAGACCAGCCCGTGAGCCTGCGCCCCCTCCCGCCGCCCGATCAGCTCGGTCCCCGCGGTGATGTTCCCCCACTGGTCGCTGCCGCCCATCTGCAGCTCGCACCGCTCGGTCTTCCACAGGTGCCAGAAGTCGTAGGCCTGCACCAGCATGTAGCTCAACTCGGTGAAGGAGATCCCGGTCTCCAACCGGTTCTTCACCGAATCCTTCTGCAGCATGTAGTTCAGGGTGAAGTGCTTCCCGGTATCTCGCAGGAACTCCATCAGGCCCAGCGTCCGCAGCCACTCGGCGTTGTCCCGTACCCGGGCGGCGTTCTGTCCGTCGAAGCGCACGAACTGCTCCAGCTGCCGGCGGATCCGCGCGGTGTTGTAGTCGATCTGCTCGACGGTGAGCAGGGGGCGCTCAGAGCGCTTCCCGCTCGGGTCCCCGACCATGCCGGTTCCCCCGCCCACCACGATGATCGGCGTCCCCCCGAACCGCTGCAGCCAGGCCAGCCCCATCACGGGAATCAGATTGCCGACATGGAGCGAATCCGCCGTCGGATCGAACCCGACGTACCCCGTCACCGGGCCCCGGGCCAGCCGCTCCGCCAGGCCGGGAGTGACGTCATGGACGAAGCCGCGGGCGGTCAGCGCGTCGAGAAGGGAGGTCATGGCGCGGAAGCTTAGGGCGGGCTCTGGGGTTGGGCAAGCGAGCGCCGCGGCGCATTTCCATCAGTACTCCTTTCCGCTCGTGAAGGCGTCTAGATTCCTCCCATGCCTCCGGGTCCCCTCAACACGCTGCGCCGCTGGTGGTACACGCCCCGTATTCGCAGCGCCGTCATCACCACCGTGCTTGCCGGCGGGATGCTGGGCGTCGGAGTGCTGATCGGGGCCTGGACCCGTGCCTGCGCCAACAACGCCTGCCCCTCCATCGCCAAGGTCACCGGTGAGTGGGACCCCGCGCAGGCCTCCAAGGTCTACGCCGCGGACGGCCGGCTCATCACCGATCTCGGCGAAGAGCGGCGCACCGTCATCCCGATCACCCAGATCTCCCCAGCGGCGATCGCCGCGTTCGTGACGGTCGAGGACAAGCGCTTCTACGAGCACGGCGGCGTGGACTGGATCCGCACCTTCGGCGCCATCCGGAGCACCGTGCTCTACAAGCTCTTCGGGCGGGGCCGGCTGCAGGGGTTCTCGACCATCACGATGCAGCTTGCCCGCAACCTCTTCCCGGAGGACATCAGCGGCCAGGACCGGTCCGTCAAGCGCAAGCTGCGCGAGATGCACGTGGCGTTCGAGCTGGAGCGCAACTTCTCCAAGGACCGGATCCTCGAGCTCTATCTCAACCAGATCAACCTGGGCAACGGCGCCAACGGCATCGAGGCCGCGGCCCAGCGCTACTTCGGCAAGTCTGCCCACGATCTCAACGTCGCCGAGGCCGCGACGCTCGCCGGCATCCCGCGCTCGCCGACGCGGTACAACCCGCGCCGCAACCCGGACCTCTCGGTCGAGCGCCGCAATCTGATCCTCGATCTCATGGGGGACGAGGGGGTGCTCTCGGACGAGGACGCAGAGCGCTGGAAGTCCTACCCGCTGCTGCTGTCCACCCGCTCGGACTTCAGCGAGGTGGCGCCCTACTTCACCGAATACGTCCGCCAGCAGCTCCGCACCCGCTTCGGCTCGGAGCTCTACAAGGGCGGGCTCCGCATCTACACTACCGTCGACCTGGACATCCAGCAGGCGGCGGAGCGGGCCCTCGCCAGGCAGCTCGACGAGATCGAGCGGAACAAGGCGCGCTACGGCAAGTACCCGCGGCCGAGCTACGCCGACTACCTCGAGAAGCGCGGCGACGACGCCGTCTCCCAGGCCCAGTCGCCCTACCTCCAGGGGCTGGCGGTGGTGCTCGAAGCGAAGACCGGCAAGATCCTCGCGATGGTCGGCGGCCGCGACTTCAACGACAGCAAGTTCAACCGGAGCATCCAGGCGACCCGGCAGCCCGGTTCGACCTTCAAGCCCATCGTCTATACCGCGGCGCTGCGCGCCGGCCACCCCTGGTCGGAGATCGTGGAGGACACCCCGCTCAGCGTGGAGATGCTCCCCGGCGATCCCCCCTGGGAGCCGCAGAACTACGACAACCGCTTCGCCGGGCCGATGTCGCTCAAGCAGGCCTTCTACGACAGTCGCAACATCCCGGCGATCAAGATCGGCATGGAGATCGGCCCCCCGGCCGTCATCGGCGAGGCGGCGCGCTTCGGGATCAGCACCCCGGTGCCTCCGTACCCTTCGATCTTCATCGGCTCCGCCGAGGTGATCCCGCTGGAGATGATCTCCGCCTTCAGCGCCTTCGCGACGATGGGCACCCGGACCACGCCCTACTCGATCGAGCGGGTGGAGGACCGCAAGGGCACCGTGCTCTGGCAGCCGCGCCCCCGCACCGAGCAGGTGATGGACTCCACCCTCGCCTGGCTGATGCTGGACGGGCTGCGCGACGTGGTGCGCAGGGGCACCGCGGCATCCGCGGTGGGCGCCCAGTTCGGCGGCATCCCCGCCGGCGGCAAGACCGGCACCACCAACGACGGCGCCGACGTCTGGTTCATCGGTTTCACCCCCGACCTGGTGGCGGGCGTGTGGATGGGGATGGACGCCCCACAGAAGATCATGGATAACGCCCAGGGCGGCCGCCTCGCGGCCCCGGCGTGGACCATGATGATGAAAGAGGTTTATGAGCGGCGCCCCGTGCCCAGGGACTGGCCTCGCCCCAATGGGCTGACCGTGGTCGACGTGGATCGGCAGACCGGCAAGAAGTTCACTCCATTCTGCCCCAAAGATTCGCTCGCCGTAGGATCGTTTCTCCCGGGGACGGAACCGAAGGACTTCTGCCCCATCCACAACCCATGGGGAGCGGGAGCCAGCCCGCTCAACCCTTCCGGCCCTCAGTGACCGGGGCGCCTCGCCGGTACTCGGCCCCCTGGGTGCTGCCGTTCGAGGGGCCGCCGATCCCGCAGGGCGCCGTGCTGATCGGGGTGACGGGCCGGATCCTGGCGGTGGGACCGGATGAGTCCGTTCCCATGCCACCCGGAGCGATCGCCGAGCGCATCGCGGACGCGGCCCTGCTGCCTGGCCTGATCAACGTCCACACCCACCTGGAACTCACCGGCCTCGATGGCCGGCTGCCGGAAACGGGATTTCCAGACTGGATTCGCCGGATCATCGCGCTCAAGGCCGAACTCACCCACGCGGACTACCTGGCGCGGGCGCGCCGGGGAATCCAGGACTGCTGGGCGGGCGGGGTCACGACCGTGGCCGATACCGGGGACTCCGGGGCCGTGGTCCAGGTGCTCTCCGAACTGGGCGCGAGCGGGATCGCCTATCACGAAGTCTTCGGCCCCCATCCGGACCAGGTGGAGTCCGCCATGGCCGCGGCGACTCACCGGCTGGCCGAGCTGAGCCGCATGGCGAAGGGGCGGGTGGGGCTGGGGCTGTCGCCGCACGCGCCCTATTCCGTAAGCGGACCGCTGTACGCGCGAGTCGCCGCGCTGGCAGGCGATTACGGTCTGCCCCTCGCCGTGCACCTCGCCGAATCGGCGGACGAATCGCAGCTGCTCGAGCATGCCACCGGTGGCTTCGCCGAGAGCTGGCAGAAGCGGGGCATCCCGCTTCCCGCCCTGCCGGGCCGAACGCCCGTGGAGTGGCTCGACCACCTCGGGGTGCTGGGGGCGCAGACGCTCTGCATCCACGTGGTGCAGGCCAGCGACGGGGATCTCGACCGGCTGGCGCGCCGGCGGGTGGCGGTGGCCCACTGCCCGCGTTCCAACGCACGGCACGGCCACGGCGCGGCGCCCCTGCGGGAGATGCTCGGCCGCGGCCTCCGAGTCGGGGTCGGCACCGACTCGGTGGCGAGTGTGAGTCCCCTGGACCTGCTGGCCGAGGCGCGCGCCGCGCAGGCGATTGGCGGGCTCACCGCGGAGCAGGCGCTCCGGCTGGTGACTGTGGATGCCGCGCGCGCCCTGGGGCTGGACGGAGAAGTCGGGACCCTGGTGCCCGGGAAGTGGGGCGACTTGGCTGTCCTGGCATTGCCCGGGGTGGTTGACGCGTCGCACCTGATGGATACCGTAGTGACGCGGCTGCTGGGGGACGTGTACCTCACCGTCCTCTCCGGTCGCGAGGTCTATCGCCGAGGAGCCGCTCGCACATGAAATTGAAGCGTCACGCCGCCATTCTCCGCACCGTCCGCGAGAAGCGCATCGAGAGTCAGGATGGACTGCGGGAAGCCCTGGCCGCCGAGGGCATCATGGTGACCCAGGCCACCCTCTCCCGGGACATTCGCGAACTGGGCCTCGCCAAGCTGGTGGACCCCCAGGGCGGCTCCTTCTACGCCAACCCCCACGAGGGCTCCTTGCGCCCCGATCTCGGCCAGGTGCTGCCGGCCCTGCTGGTGAGTGTCGAAGGCACCGGCCCGCTCATCGTCATCAAGACCGCCACCGGCGGCGCCCCGGCGGTCGCCGCCGCGCTCGATCAGGCGGGCTGGAAGGAGATCATCGGAACCCTCGCCGGCGACGACACGCTGCTGATCATCGCGAAGAACCCGCGGCTGCGGCAGACGGTGGAGGTCCGGCTGGCCGCCATGACCAAGTAAGGGGGCCGTTGCTTGCGCCTCCACCGGGGGGGCGGCTACGATTGGAAAGTCACTCGCAGAGCGGGAGAAGACTGGTGCGTTGCCTGGCGTTGAACGCGTCGTTCGAGCCCCTTACCATGGTGCCCGTCCGACGCGCCCTGAGACTGGTGATCGAGGGCAAGGCGGAGATCGTCGAAGCGGAGGGAGTGGACGTGGTGCGCAGTGAGCGCCTCGTCCTCCCCAAACCGGCGATCATCCGACTCGTCAAGTTCGTGCACGTCCCCCGCCGGTTCCGCCGCCAGGTCACCAACACCTTCCTCTTCGCCCGCGACAGCTACCGCTGTCAGTACTGCCACCGCTCCCAGATCGAGCTGCGGGCCCGCGAGTGCCTCACCCGCGACCACCTGCTGCCGCTCTCCCGGGGCGGGTCGAACGAGTGGACCAACGTGGTGACCGCCTGCTCCAGCTGCAACACCCGCAAGGGCAACCGGCTGCCGGAGGAGTGCGGCATGCATCCGCTTTCCCAGCCCCACGAGCCGCACTTCGTGCACCTCTCCTGGGCGGTGCGCCGGCTGACGATGACCCAGTCGAAATACATCCGGCTCTTCTACGGCCCCGAGGCCCTGAAGGCCCTGGGCGGAGAAGCGGCACTGGCGGCGGGCGCCAATCGCTGACGCCACCCGGCGCCGGCCTCACTTGACCTCGAACACCTCCGAGCGCGCCGACAGCCCCAGCGTGGGCAGTCCGGCGAGTCGCAGCACCAGCCGCCGGGCCCGCTGCACCAGGCTGCCACCCTCCCCGTTCCCGGGGTCGAGTTCGCCCCGCAGGATCCGCTCGAACTGATCCAGATCGGAATCCGAGAGCGTTGCCACCGCCAGAGAGGCGGAGTAGTAGAACGTCCCCGATTCCGTCGGCGCGACGGTGAACCGCACCGGAACGCTGAGCGCGGCGGCCAGCGCACCCGGGGTGGCATAGACGTTTCGGCGCACGCCGTTCGGCAGCAGGCGTACCACCGAGAACTGGTCGAGCAGCGGTTCGTGCCGGATGACCACCGTCCACTCGATCTGCCGCTGGACGTCGTCGAGCCAGGCGGAACGGGAACGCCAGATCTCCAGCCGGTACTGCAGTCGGACCGGGAGCCCCTGGCGGAGCGCCGAGAGCCACGGCGTGTCCTCGAGCAGATTCCGGGTGGCGACGACCGGGTCTCGGCTCACCCCCGCCAGTGTCACCTCCAGCCGGACGGCGGCACTGTCCTGGGCCGCGAGCGGCGCGACGTGCGCCGCCCCGGCGAGAACCAGGCTCAGGGCGAGCTGCACTCCCGCGCCGAGCCCGCCACGCACCGTCAAAACCGCCGCTCGAGCCGCAGATAGACCCGGAGCGGCTCGCCGTCCGTCACCGCCTTCACCAGGTAGACCGCGATGCCGCCCGCGTCGATCCCGACCCCGGCGTCGGCCTTCCATTCGCTGAGCGAGCGGATCCGGTTGGTCGGCACCTTGCCCGGGCCGTCGCCGGCCAGCCACGCCGAGCCCGCATCACCGAAGACCACCAGCTCGGGATCCTCGATCCCGAGGAACCGGTCGAGTTCCCGATGATTGACGTCGCGGACGGTATACCCGAAGCGCAGCCTGAGCCGGTGGCGGAACTCGGCCTGGGTGATCACGACCCGGTCGCACAGCGCCGGCCGCGAGGGGTCGCTGAAGCCCGCAGGGGCGCAGTCGAGGGCGCGAAAGGCGTAGCCCGGCAGCAGGTCCGCCCCGCCGAGCGAGAGTCGCCGCTGCATGGGGAGCGGGTCTCCCGCCAGCCAGCCGCCGGCCCACAGCCGGAAGTTCAGGTTGATCTCCGGGGAGAGCCGGTTGTAGCGCCGGGCATCCAGGGTGAATCGCCCGAAGGCGTAGCCGCGGGTCGGCAGCGCCGAGCGCACCGTCGTCGGCAGGGCGACCGGGGCGACGTCGTTGCTGGTGGTGTGCTCCGCGCTGCCCCGCAGCCACCACCCCGACGAGGCGCCGCTCCGGGCGTTCCGGGAGTCGTACTCGACACTGCCGCCGAAGCTGGTGTAGTGGCCGTCGTCGATCAGCGGGTTCGGGCGCCACCGGTCCGCGTTGCGGAACAGGCTCCACGGGTCGTTGGCGCGGACCGAGCCCTGCTTCTCGTACCGCACGCTGGCGTCCACCCTGAGTCGCCGGGAGAGGTAGGCGTAGGCGCTTCCCCCGACCCCTTCACTGGCGAAGTAGTCGCGGTTGTCGCGCTGCAGCAGGAACGCGCTCCAGCCGATCTCGTCCCGGGGCAGGGTATGCTCCTCGATCCCCGCGATCACCGAGTAGGTTCGCGCTCCGAAGCCGAATCCCCTGGCGCCATGGAACCGCCAGTCGGTGCGGATGATCCAGCCGAGGTCGCGCCGGAAGGGGGATGGGTCGGGGGCGGTCCGCAGGATGCCACGGATGTCGAGCGTTGCGGCGAGTGCCCGGGTCGGCCGCCATTCGAACGCCGGACCGAAGACCAGGCCGAGCCCCTCGATCCGATTGTAGGTCTGGCTCGTTGTCAGGCGGATCGTGGTCCGGATGTGCCCGGTGCCGAAGGTCCGCTCCGCCGTCGCCAGTTCGCCGATGCCCCGCCGCCGTTCGCGGAGCGCCAGGTTCCCGTCGGACTGCCGCGCCACCGGCGCCGCGTCCCAGAACACCCTGAGCGCGCCCTCGTGGCTGCCCCCTTCCTGCACCGTCATCCGCCCGCCGGCGACCAGCACATCCCCCACCACGGAGCCGCCGGGGAGGATCACCAGGTCGCCGTTGATCACCGTGAGCCGGCCCTCGATCGTCCCTGCGACGCGCATCGTGCCGCGGTACGCCGCGACCGGGCCGGAAAGCTTCGCGCCGGCGGGGACCGTCAGCCCCCCCGGCAGCCGGATGGTCGTGCTGTCGTTCCAGGTCTGCAACAGTTCGGTGAGGATGTCGGGAGCGAGCCCGTAGGCCGCGGAGTCCTCACCCGGGACGTCGGGGTTGATGACGATGACGCTGTCCTGGGCCCGCAGGCTGGAGGCGAGGACCAGCGGCAACAGCAGGGGAAGCGGGAACAGGGAAAGGGGAAAGGAGATGCGGGAGCGAAGCCCCTTTCCCTTTTCCCTCTTTCCCTTTCCCCTGGTCTCGCTAGGCAATCGGCTCTCCCCGGGCGACCAGCCCCAGCCGTTTCATGCGGCGGTAGAGATTCGCACGGTCGGTCACCAGCAGCCGGGCCGCTTCGGCCACATTGCCATCCGCCCGGCGCAGCGCGGAGCCGATCAATTCCCGTTCGAATTCGTCGAGCGCGTCGGTGAGCGGGACGTCTTCGCCGGCCGGCTTGGCTTCCCCGAGCCGCCGAGCCGCCGAGGCGCCGAGCCGCCCCTCCGGCAGCACCATGCGGACATCGTCGCTGCTGATCGTCTCGCCGCCAAGGATCGCGAGGCGCTCCACCAGGTTGGCGAGTTCGCGGATGTTGCCGGGCCAGGAATACTGGCGCAGTGCCGCCATCGCGTCGGCCGAATACTGCTGCGGCTTTCCCGGGCGGACCCGCTGGGCCAGGTGGGTCACCAGCAGCGGCAGGTCCTCGAGGCGCTCCCGCAGCGGCGCGATGTGGATCGGAAAGATGTTGAGGCGGAAGAACAGGTCTTCGCGGAAACCACCTCCCGCGACGGCCTGGTCGAGCCGCCGGTTGGTGGCAGTGATGACCCGCACGTTCACCTGGGTCGGCTGCTCGGCGCCCAGCCGCTGCAGCACGCCCGTCTCCAGGGTGCGCAGCAGCTTGGCCTGCGCCTCGAGGTTGAGGTCGCCGATCTCGTCGAGGAAGAGCGTGCCTCCATCGGCCAGCTCGAACCGTCCCAGCCGCCGCTCGGTCGCGCCGGTAAAGGCGCCCCGCTCGTGGCCGAACATCTCCGATTCGACCAGCTCGCGCGGGATCGCCGCGCAGTTCACCGTGACGAACGGCTCCTTGGCGCGGCGGCTGCCCCGATGGATCGCCGCGGCGACCAGCTCCTTGCCGGTGCCTGACTCGCCGGTGATGAGCACCCGCGCGTCAGTCGGCGCGACCTGGGCGATGAGCTGGCGGATCTGCATGATCGCCGGGCTCTGCCCCACCATCTCCTCCCGGGCCTCGAGCGCCCGCCGGAGCGCGCGGTTCTCGTGCCGGGTGCGCCCCAGCTCCACCGCCGAGCGGAGCGTGACCAGCACCGCCTCGGGGCTGAGCGGCTTCTCGAGGAACTGGAAGGCGCCGAGCTGGGTGGCCCGCACCGCGTCGGCCAGCATCGCCTTGCCGCTCATCATGATCACCGGCACGTCGATGCCCCGGGCCCGGATCTGGGTCAGCGTCTCCAGCCCGTTGGGACCGGGCGGCATCATCAGGTCCAGGAAGATGGCGTCCGGATCGAGTCGCTCCAGCAGCAGCAGCCCCGCGGGGCCGTTGGCCGCCTCCTCGACGCTGAACCCCTCGGCGCGCAGCAGCGCGGCGAGCATGCGCCGGATGTTGGCTTCGTCGTCGATGATGAGGATGTTGTGCGACATGCGTGGATATTACCCGGGGCGACGCCCGATCCCGTAGTAGGGCGACTCTCCGTGGTCACCCGCCATGGTTTCCCTCCCCTAGGCGATCACCCGCCGGACCCGCGGCAGCGTCACGATGAAGGTCGCCCCGCCCCCGGGGGTCTCCTCGTGGCGGACCCGGCCGCCGTGCGCTTCGATGGTCTGGCGCACCAGTGCCAGGCCGAGCCCGGTGCCGCCTTCCTTGCCGCCGGTGACATAGGGATCGAACAGCCGGTCGCGCACCTCCGCGGACACACCCGGGCCGTGATCGATGATCCGCACCTCGGCTCCGTTCTCTCCGAGGGGGCGGGTGCGCACCACGAGCCCCGCCGCAGCGCCCCCCGCCTCGACCGCGTTGCGCAGCAGATTGCTGAAGGCGCGGCGTAGCGGCTCGTAGTGTCCGGAGATCCGCGGCGTCTGCGGATCCAGGTCGAGCGTCACCCCCACGCCCGGCGGCAGTGCGGTCCGGGTGAGCTCCGCGACCAGCTCGCTGAGATCCACCTCGGCCGCCGGCCCCTCCGGCAGCCGGCCCATCTCGGTGAACTCCCGCGCCAGCTGTTCCAGCCGACTCGACTCCGCCTGCAGCACCTCGAGCGACTCCCGCTGCTCCGGCTGCGCGGTACGGGTCAGGGCGCTGACCGCGAAGCGGATCGGGGTGAGCGGATTCTTCATCTCATGCGCTACCCGCCGCGCCACCTCCCGGAAGGCCCGCAGCCGCTCCGCCTCGAGCTGTCTGGCCCGGGCCTCCGACAGGCCGCTCGCCATCTCCCGCAGCGCCCGCCGCAGCACGGCCAGCTCCGGTGCGCCCCCCTCGCGCTCATCAGGCGGGAGCGGCTCCTCGCGCTGAATGCGCCCGGTCCACCCGACGAGCTCGTCGATCGGCCTGGTGAGTTGCCGCGAGAGGTACCCGCCGATGCGGACCGAGGCGTACAGCACCAGCGCCCCCAGGGCGAGGATGGTTCCGGCCAGCGCGGCGGAGTAGTAGGGCGCGAGGGTCTCCTGACGCTGGATCCTCGAGAGGGCATCGTTCAGCGCGCGGGCATGCGCGGCCAGCGCCCGGCGTTCCGCGGACGTCAGCCGGGTCGAGTCGATCGTCTGAACCAGCGTGCGCCCCGTTACCCCGACCGATTCGATCGCCGCTCGAGTCCTCGCCATCGGGCCCGCCGCCGGCCGGACCGAGAGCGCCCAGCCGATCACCGCGACTGCGGTCGGCACGGTGCCGAGCGCGATCAGCGCGTAGAGAATCCGGCGGCGGTAGGGAAGGGGCATGGTGACTGAATCTAGGCGTGCGACCGTACGGGACCGATTGCTCTCGGGGTGGTGCGTCCCACGGCCCATCCCACCAGCGGCCCGAGAACCACACCGGCCCACTCGAACCATGCGGGCAGAGGCAACCCTGCGAGGTGGGTTGTCAGCTCCAGCGCGAGTGCGGCGCCCAGGACCGTGATGACCATCGGCATCGCCCGGGCGGTGGCCCGCCCCAGCCAGTACCCCGCGGGAAGCAGCAGGCCAGCCAGCCACAGCCCGCTGAGCCAGAGGCTCTGCTCGTCGAGCGGCACGGGGAAGGGGAGCAGCCCCGACCACGCCAGCGCGGCGCTGAACGGCAGCCGGACCTCACGGTCGCCGCGGTGATCCCGGGTGCCCAGGACCCACTCCCCGTTGACCACTCCGCCCCGTACCTCGATCGTGTCGCCTGGTTCGCCGCTGAATGCCTCGCGCATCGCCGCGATCTGGCCCCGCAGCTCGATCGCGCTGAAGCCGGTGCGGATCCGGAATGCGAGATCCCGCCCCCGTTGACCCAGCACGAAGATCTCCCGCTGTTCGCTGTCGAAGATGCTCGCGATCGGCGCGAACCGCGCCGGCGCCGGACCGGTGATCACCGTCGCCTCGACCAGCACCGAATCGACCAGGAGACGCTCGCGGAACGCCTCCGACTCCGTCATACGGCCCTCGGGCATGCCGACCCCGCCGACCTCCACCTCGCGAAGGGTCCCCTGCCAGCGGTCGAACTGTCCCAGCTCGGGTGCCCACTGGCCCCAGTAGACGCTCCGGGGCAGGACCGGGCGGATGAGCACGGCCCCGGCCGCGGTGGTCACCGCCCAGAGCGCGAATGCCGCGGCGGCCAGGCGCCGGCTGCGCGCCAGGTCGGGCAGCAGCAGCCCCTCCCAGTGGCTCACCAGAGCGACCCCGATCGCCCCGCCGAGCGAGTTGGTCAGAATATCCCGGAGACTCGCGTCCCGGCCGAGCAGCCAGCCATACTGGACAAACTCGATGGTGCAGGTCGTGAGGACGCTGAGCAACCAGGCCCGCAGCGCGGGCAGCCACAGGCCGAGCCCGAGGCCGAAGGGGACGAACAGGATGATGTTGAGGATGATGTCGCGCAGCGACTCGTTCCCGCAGGGGAAGAGGCAGGTGAAGCTGCTGCGCGCCGCGGCTTCCGCGTCCTCGGGGGAGGGACGGAGAGTGAACCACGCGATGATGCCGAGAGCCAACAAGGTGAGGGAGATTCCCCACCGCCCGCGTCGAGTCAGCGCCACATTCCCCCGCTAGTCAGGCCGCTTGCGCGGGTGGCATCATAACTGCACTATCCACGGACCCGATAGTGACGATCTCTTCTTCCTTCCCCGGAACTTCTATGGTTGCTACCCGGTTCGGGTGCATCCGCTGGCATACGCTTGCGGCCGTCGCATTCGTGGTGGCCACCTTCGCCCTTCCGCCTCGGGCGCACGGCCAGAGCCTTACCGAGGGAACCCTGCGGGGTGAAATCGTGCTGGGCGACGGAGTCTCGGGGATCCCCGGCGCGTCCCTCACTCTCGAGGACGAGGCCGGGGTGGTGATCCGGCAGCTCAAGTCTGACACCCGCGGCCGGTTTCTGGTCCCGCTCCTCTCGCCCGGTCGCTACGCGATCCTGGTCGAGAAGACCGGCTATCAGCCGACCCGGCAGCGAGGGATCGAGGTCGTGGCGGACGTGGCCACCCGGGTGTGG
>CAWGRU010000015.1:0-13116 GCA_963825065.1 uncultured Gemmatimonadales bacterium | reverse complement strand
CCTTCGGCGCCCGGCAGCCGGTGGTCGGCGAGGTCGTCTTCACGACCGCCATGAGCGGCTACGTCGAGGCGCTGACGGACCCCTCGTTCCGGGGCCAGATCCTCGTCCTGACCTACCCGCTCGCGGGCAACTACGGCGTCCCGGCGGCCCGCGCCGCCGGAACCCTCGATCGGCCCTTCGAGTCTGACCGCATCCAGGTGCAGGGACTGGTGGTGCAGCACGCGATCGATCACCCGAGCCACCACGCCTCCGCGCGCACCCTCGGTGAGTGGCTGACCGGTGAAGGGGTACCGGCGGTGACGGGGATCGATACCCGCACCCTCACCCGCCGGCTGCGTGAACACGGCACGATGCGCGGCTGGCTGCTCCCCGCCGATGGCCCGCTCGACGACGAGCGGGGCAGGGCCAAGAGCGTGGAGATGCGGCGTGAGCTGTTCCGGCTGGTGGCGCCCGCGGAGACGACCCGGATCGGCGGCGGCACCGGCCCGCGCGTCCTCCTGGTGGATGCCGGCGCCAAGGACAACCTGATCCGCTCGCTGCTGGAGCGCGGCGCGAATGTCATCCGGGCCCCATGGCACACCGATCTCGCGGCCCTCGCCAACGAGGCGGATGGGGTGCTGCTCGGCAATGGGCCGGGTGACCCGAAGGACCTGCCGGAGCTGGTCGCCCAGGTGCGCGGCCTGCTCCAGCGGCCCGGTCTGCCGATCTTCGGCGTCTGCCTCGGCAACCAGATCCTGGGGCTCGCGGCGGGCGGGGACACCTTCAAGCTCCCCTACGGTCATCGCGGCGTGAACCAGCCGGTGCAGGAGATCGGCACCCGCCGCTGCTTCATCACCAGCCAGAATCACGGCTACGCGGTGCGGGAGAACTCGCTGCCGCGCGACTGGGAGCCCTGGTTCGTGAACCTGAACGACGGCACCAACGAAGGCATCCGGGCCCGGTTCAAGCCGGTCTTCAGCGTGCAGTTCCATCCCGACGCCAGTCCCGGTCCCCGCGACACCGCCTTTCTCTTCGACACCTTTCTGCAGCTCTGTGAGACGGCGCATCGAGGTGGCCGATGAGCCCCGCGTCGCGCGTCCGCCGGGCCCCAGCGGGTCCTGCTGCTCGGATCGGGCGCCCTCCAGATCGGGCAGGCCGGCGAGTTCGACTACTCCGGCACCCAGGCGCTGAAGGCGCTGAAGGAGGAAGGCGTCTTCGCGGTGCTGGTCAACCCCAACATCGCCACGATCCAGACCAGCGAAGGTCTGGCGGACCGGGTGTATTTCGTCGCGATCACCCCCGACAACGTCGAGCAGATCCTGGAGCGGGAGGAGTGCGACGGCATCCTGCTGGGCTTCGGCGGTCAGACCGGCGCTGAACTGCGGGCTCGAGCTGGACCGGCGCGGGGTCTTCGCGCGGCTGGGCGTGCAGGTGCTCGGTACGCCGGTCGCGACGATCCGCGACACCGAGGACCGCGAACTGTTCAAGCAGCGGCTGGACCGAGATCGGCATCAAGAGTCCCAGGAGCATCGCCTGCCATTCGATCGCCGAGGCGCGCCGCGCGGTGAGCGAGGTCGGCCTTCCCGACCATGCTGCGGGTCGCCTTCGCGCTGGGCGGACGCGGCAGCGCCGTGATCCTGACCGAAAGCGAGATCGAACCGGCCCTCAAGCGCAGCTTCGACGGCGGCATCCGACAGGTGCTGGTCGAGGAATACCTCGCCGGCTGGAAGGAGATCGAGGTCGAAGTCGTCCGCGATGCGGAGGACAACTGCATCACGGTCTGCGCCATGGAGAACTTCGACCCCATGGGCATTCACACCGGCGAGTCCATCGTGGTCGCGCCCACCCAGACCCTCAACGACGAGGAGGTGCAGCTGCTCCGCACGATGGCGATCGACGTTATTCGCCATCTCGGCGTCGTCGGCGAATGCAACATCCAGTACGCCCTCGATCCCGACAGCACCGACTACCGGGTGATCGAGGTCAACGCCCGCCTCTCCCGCTCCAGCGCGCTCGCCAGCAAGGCGACCGGCTACCCGCTCGCCTACGTCGCCGCCAAGATCGCCCTCGGGCTCACCCTGCCCGAGATCCCCAACGGGATCACCAAGAAGACCACGGCCTTCTTCGAGCCGGCCCTCGACTACATCGTCTGCAAGTTCCCGCGCTGGGACCTCGGCAAGTTCCGGGGCGTGTCCACCCGCATCGGCAGCGAGATGAAGAGCGTGGGCGAGGTGATGGCCATCGGCCGGACCTTTCCCGAGGTCCTCCAGCGCGCCGTGCGCATGCTCGACATCGGCGCGCTCGGCGTGGATCCGGACTTCTTCGCCGGTGACGATGTCCGCGAGGCCCTGCGGGTGCCCACCTCGATGCGGGTCTTCGCCATCGCCCGCGCCCTCGCGGAAGGGATCGCTCCGGAGGAGATCCATCGGCTCACCGGCATCGACGAGTGGTTCATCCACGGCATCGCCGACATCATCGCCATGCGCGGCGAGCTGGGAGCAACGGCCGGGGGGGCCGGTACGGCAAGGCCTCGAAGAAGAAATCGGACCGGACCGGAAGCCTGTCGCCGGAGCTGCTCCGGCGTGCCAAGAAGCTCGGGTTCTCCGACCACGGGATCGGCCGGCTCGCGGGGCTGACCCGCGATGCGGTGCGCGCGCTGCGCCTGACCCATGGCATCGTCCCGCGGCTGGCGCGCATCGACACGCTGGCCGCCGAGTTTCCGGCGGAGACCAACTACCTGTACCCGAGCTACCACGCCACCGAGAACGAGAGCCCGCCGAGCCCGCGGAAGAAGATCCTCGTCCTCGGCTCCGGGTCCTATCGCATCGGCTCGAGCGTCGAATTCGACTGGTGCTGCGTCAGCGCCGTCCGCGCCGCCTCCGAACTCGGCTACGAGACCCTGATGCTCAACTACAACCCCGAGACGGTCAGCACCGACTGGGACGAGTGCGACCGCCTGGTGTTCGACGAGGTGAGCTTCGAGAGCGTGCTCGACCTGTGGGAGAGCGAGCGCCCGGAGGCGGTCGTGGTCAGCATGGGCGGGCAGGTCCCCAACAACCTGGCCCTCCGTCTCGCCCGGGCCGGGGTGCGGATTCTCGGAACCAGCGCCGAAAGCATCGACATGGCGGAGGACCGGCAGAAGTTCAGCGCCCTCCTCGATGAGTTGAAGATCGACCAGCCCGACTGGACCAACCTGACGGGGCGCTCGGATGCCGGCCAGGCGATCGAGACGCTGGGTGGCTATCCGGTGCTGGTCCGGCCGAGCTATGTCCTTTCGGGGGCCGCCATGAGCGTCGCCCACGATCCCGTGGAGCTGGACCGCATCCTCGAGCGGGCCCGCACCGTCTCCTCCGAGCACCCGGTGGTGGTGACCAAGTTCGAGACCGGCGCCCGGGAGATCGAGATCGACGCCGTCGCCGACCACGGGAAGCTCGTCCTGTGGGCCATCTGCGAGCACGTCGAGGACGCCGGAGTGCACAGCGGCGACGCGACCTTGATGCTGCCGCCCCAGACCGTGCCGCTGCCGATCATTCACCGCGCCAGGAAGATCGCCGTTCAGCTCGCCGACGCGCTCGCGATCACCGGACCATTCAACCTGCAGCTCCTGGTCAAGCATGGGCGGGTCCGGGTCATCGAGGTCAACCTGCGCGCCTCCCGCAGCCTGCCGTTCGTGTCCAAGGTGACCGGCACCAACTTCGTGCGCGAGGCCGTCCGCCGGATGCTCGGGGTGCGCACTCCGGTCGAGAACCGCGCGCTCGACCTGGACTACGTCGCGGTCAAGGTGCCGCAGTTCAGCTTCCCGCGCCTGGTCGGCGCCGACCCGATCCTGGGCGTCGAGATGGCCAGCACCGGTGAGGTGGGCTGCTTCGGTGATGATGGGGACGAGGCGCTGCTGCAGGGGCTCGCGGCGACCGGATTCCGGCTTCCGAAGAAGGGTGTCCTGCTTTCACTCGGCCCGCCCAGCGAGAAGTACTTCTTCCTCGAGGAGGCGCGGGCACTCTCCGAAGAACTGGGCCTCGCGCTCTTTGCCACGCCGGGAACGGCCGAGGCGCTGCAGGCGCAGGGAATCCGCTGCACGGCGCTGGCCAAGACCGCCGAGGAGGGCCGGAGCGGGATGGACGTCATCGACGAAGGCCTGGTCGACCTGGTGATCAACGTGCCCCGGTCGTACGACGAGCTGGGCCGACCCGACGGATATCTGATTCGTCGCCGCGCCGTCGATGCCGACATGCCACTGGTCACCGACCTCATGCTCGCCTCGGCACTGGTCAACGCGCTGCGAAACCGCGCCGGTGCTCCGGTAGTCATCCGGTCGTGGGAGGACTACCTCAGCCGCCAGCCGAGGCTGCTGGAGTAGTCTGAGCGGCGAGCTACGCTTTCGCTGCCCCTCATCTTCTCGGACAGAGGCATGTGCCTTTGCTCATGTACCTGGACGATGCGGCGGTGGGCGCCGCACTTCGGTGGGATGACCTGATTCCCGCGATGGAGCACGCCCTCGCCGCCTTTTCTTCAGGCCTGGTAGTGCAGCCGGTTCGCAGTTGGCTCACCCTCGAGGAAGAGCAGCGATACTGGGGCATCATGCCGGCCGCGGCAACGGAGGCCATGGGAGTGAAGCTGGTGAGCTTCTACCCCAAGAACGCCGGCACTGCCGTCCCGACCGTGATGGCCCTGGTCGTTCTGGTCCGGCCCGACACCGGCGAGCCCATCGCGGTAATGGACGGTCGCACGCTGCACCGCGATGCGCACTGCGGCGGTATCGGCCGCCGTCACCCGCCGGCTCGCGGCCCCGGACAGCCGCATCCTGGCGCTGCTGGGAAGCGGGGTGGAGGCGGGAACTCACCTGGAAGCGCTGCGCCGCGTGCGCCGATTCGATGAGGTGCGAGTCTGGAGCCGTACGCCGGCGCAGGCCGAGCGGTTCGCCGCCCGGCATGGGGCAACGGCGATGGACGCAGAGTCCGCGGTGCGAGGCGCGGATGTCATCGTCACCGCGACCGCGGCGCGCGAACCCATTTTGAAGGGGGAATGGCTCAAGCCCGGCGCCCATGTGAACGCCATCGGGGCGCCGATGCCCGCCTGGCGGGAGCTGGATGACGAGGCGATGGCTAATCTGCTCATCGTCGACTCCCGCGAAGCGGTGCTGGCGGAGTCCGGAGATGTCATCCTGTCGGGCGCGGAGATCTACGCGGAGGCGGGGGAGCTCTTTGCGGGAGTGAAACCAGTTCCCCTCTCGAGGACGACGATCTTCAAGTCGGTCGGTCTGGCGGTGGAGGATGTGGCCGCGGCCAGGCTGGCGTTCGATGTCGTGTCCCGGGGAGGCAGGGCAGGGGCGTGAGCCGGGCGACCGCTGGCGCTTCATCATGCATGGCCCCGACGGATACGACGGTGACCTTCGTGGAAGCGGGTGGAAGGACAACGCTCACGCTGCGGGCCATCTTTGACACGGCAGCGGATCGGGACAAGGTGGTGCGGGAGCACGGTGCCATCGAGGGCGGGCAGCAGACCATGGCGCGACTGGCGGAATACCTGGGGAAGCTGCAGCGATGACCTGTATTCAGGGATGGCCATGAACCTCGGCCACGGGCCCCGGACTCCCCGGCTCCATCGGGGCGGCCGGGACTTCTCGGAGCGGTGCTGGCATTGACCATCTGCGCCGCGGCGGTACTCTCCGCGCAGCGGGACTCCGCGGCACCGCCGCCGGCGCTCGCCCCGGACTCGCGTGCGCCGACGATCGTCTTCATGACCGACTTCGGGACCGCCAACGACGCGGCGGCCATCTGCCGTGCGGTGATCCTCGGCATCGTGCCCGATGTCCGCATCATGGACATCACCCATCAGGTGACGCCGTTCTCCATCGAGGAGGCGGCCCGCAATCTCGAGTCGGTCACCCCCTACTATCCGCCCGGAACGGTCTTCCTGGTGGTGGTGGATCCCGGGGTCGGCACCGACCGCAAGGCACTCATCGTCCGCAGCAGGCGGGGTCAGTACTTCGTGCTGCCGGACAACGGGATCGTGACCCCGGTGATCGATCGCGACGGATTCGACGGTGCGCGCGAGATCACCAATCCCGCCTGGATGATCGGTGACCGGATCTCCTCGACCTTTCACGGCCGGGACATCTTCTCGCCGGCGGCGGCCTGGCTCGCTGATGGCCGGGAGTGGACCGAGGCGGGACCGCCGGTGGCCCAGCTGGTGAGGCTCAAGCTCCGAGTGGCGATCGTCGACCGCACCGGCATCCGGGGCGAGGTGATCGCGCTGGACGATCCCTACGGCAACCTCATCACCGACATCCGCGAGGAACAGTTCCGGGGGCTCGGCTACCGCCTCGGAGACCTTGTACCCGTGCAGATCGACGCGCGGCGATTCCGCTTTCCCTTCGTGAAGACCTTCAACGACGTGCCGGTGGGGAAGCCGCTGCTCTACATCGATTCCCGGGGGAGAGTCGCCTTCTCGCTGAACGAGCGGGACATGTCGCGGACCTACGGGATCCGGCCGTCGGCGTCGGTCGTCATTCCGAAACGCGCGCCTCGCTGAGCGGTCGAGCCGCCCCGCCGATCAGCCCTGGCGAGCGCTTCAACGAACCCGGTGTGAGGCACGATGCCGAATCAGCCGGCTCGCCTCACACCTGTTCCCGGATGGCCGCGGAAATCCCTGCCAGTCCCGCCCGCAACTGCTCCTCCGTCGGCCAGCCGAATCCGATCCGCATGTAGTGTCGCGGCATCTCAAACCAGTGTCCGGGGCCGACGTAGGTGCCGTGATTCTCGAGCAGGGACCGGTAGAAGCGATCCAGGTCGAACGTATGGGGAATCTTCATGCGGGGAAAGCAGACCACGCCCCCCGCCGGCTCTACCCATTCCATCAGCGGCTCCGCCCCGATCCACTCCCGCACGATCTGCAGTTGCCGGAGGTTCTGCCGGTTGCTTCGGGCCAGCCACTCGTCCCGCCGCTCCAGCACCGCGACGCCGAGCAGCTCGTCGACGATGCTGCCGCAGATGCCGATCTGCTCCTTGGCGGCGAGAAAGGTTTCCATCAATGACGGGTTGCGCGAGATGAGCCATCCCAGCCGGAGGCCCGGCGTGCCGAACGCCTTGGAGAGCGAGGATACGGCGATGGCCCGGTCGCTGAGGCTGGCCGCCGTCGGGTAGGGAGTGCCGTAGGTGAGGTCGCGATAGGTCTCATCGACCAGCAGGAAGCAGCGATGCTCGGCCGCCAGCGCGTCGAGCCGCCGCAGGTCTTCCCATGAAAGCATCGTTCCCGTCGGATTGTGCGGGCAGGTGACGCTGATGAGCCGGGTCGCTGGAGTGATCGCCCGGTCGATCGCGCCGACATCGAGGCGAAAGCCATCCTCGAAGGACAGGTCGATGTACGAGATGCCGCAGCCGATGGCCCGCGGGGTCTCGATGTTGGTGGCGTAGTTGGGACGGACGACGACGAGGTGCGAGTCCTTCTCCAGCAGCGCCGTCGCCACGATGAACAGGGCGCCCGCCGCGCCCGCCGTTACCAGCACGTTGCCGGGGCCGATCCGGTCACTCCCCGTCTGCCCGGCGATCAGCTCGCGCAACCGGGTATCGCCCCGGTGCTCGCCGTAGAACAGGGTGACCGCCGACAGGTCGACGGGGAACTCTCCCATCGTGCGGTCACCGATGGAGCTTTCCGACAGATTGTTGCGGATCCGTCCGTAGCCCAGCTCCTCGGGCGACTCCACCTCGATCACCATGCGCCTGTATTGCATCGTCTCATCTCGCCGGGTTGGGACGGGTCGCGCGGGAAGGCGGCAAAGGTCGTTCCGCACCGCGCCGCCGGCAAGAGTCAGGGCATGGGGCCGGCCGGTCACTCCGCGTCGTGGAAGATGATCCCGACCGTGTGCCGCCGGCCGGAGCGGATGCGGCTGACGCCGTGACGGAGATTCACCCGGTACACCCCGCGCGTACCCTGCACCGGGCGATGGTGCACCGCGAAGACCACCGCGTCGCCCTGACCGAGCGCCACCACCTCCGCGCGCGACTGCATGCGGGGCCGCTGCTCGGTGAGCACGAACTCGCCGCCGGTGAAGTCCCGCCCCGGGTCCGAGAGGAGCACCGCCACCTGCAGCGGAAAGACGTGTTCCCCGTAGAGGTCCTGGTGCAGGCAATTGAAGTCATCCGCCTCGTACTGCAGCAGGAGCGGCGTGGGCTTGCGCTGCCCGGCTTGCGTGGCAGCGCTCGAGAAACTCCGCATGGGAGGCGGGATAGCGGACGCCAAGGCCCAGGGCCGCGTTCCAGCGATTGGCGAGCGGTGCGAGCGCGGAGTAGAGCGACTCCCGCAGCTCGGCTGATGAGGCCGGGCAGCGGGTAGCGGAAGTACTTGTACTCGCCGCGCCCGAAGCCGTGCCGCCCCATGATGACCCGGCTGCGGAACAGCCCATCGTCCGGGTAGAGCGCCGCCAGGGCCGCGCACTCCTCCGGCTCGAGGAGCCGGTCGAGCACCGCGCACCCCGCTGCGTCGAGGTCGCGGTGCACCCGATTCCAGTCGACTGCCATCGCGTGCGCGATCATGCTCCCCGCTCCCGCTCGAGCAGGGCCCGCTTCCGCTCGATGCCCCAGCGATAGCCGGAGAGGCTGCCGTCCTGATGCACGACCCGGTGACAGGGAATCGCCACGGCCAGTGCGTTCGCGGCGCAGGCCTGGGCCACGGCCCGGACCGCACGCGGAGCGCCGATGCGGGTGGCGATGTCGGTGTAGCTCGCGGTTTCGCCCGGGGGGATCTCCCGCAGCGCGCGCCAGACCCGCTGCTGGAAGACGGTGCCGCCAAGATCCAGCGGCACGTCGAATCCGGCGCGCGGATCCTCCACCAGTCCAATCACCCGCGCCAGCAGGGGCTGCATGCCGTCGTCGGAGCGGAGCAGCGTGGCGCCGGGGAACCGTCCCTGCACCTCGCTGGGTCAGCGAATCGGCGTCGTCGCCGAGCAGAATGGCACACACCCCATGCTCGCTTTGGGCGACCAGCACCGACCCGAGTGACCCGGTGCCGATCGCGAAGTGAATGGCGGTGGCGGACGGCGCCTCCAGAACTGCTGCACGCATAAGCTCTCCTTGCGATGGTGAATGCCGACGGGCAACAGTCTACCATCGCGCGGTGCGCGTCACACTCCGGATCTTGCGGTCGTATCGGTGAGGATCGCGACCACGGCGATCCCCTGTCCTCCTTCGCGGAGGGCAGGGGAGTGATGGCCTGTCGCCGACGACAGTGAAGTCAGGAGGAGGTGGTCACCGCCGGTTGGATCACCGCCCGCACCGTGCTCCCGCCTGGCCTCCGGTTCACCAGCGCCAGGCTCGCCAGCACGCAGACCAGTCCCGCGACTACGCCCTTCGTCGGTGCTTCATGCAGGAAGAGGTCGCCCCACAGGACTCCGAAGACCGGAATCGCGTAGGTCACCGTATAGGTCTTGACCGGGCCGACCTGTTCCAGCAACCAGAAGAAGACCAGGTATGCAAAGGCGGTGCACAGCAATGCCAGGCTGACCATGGCGATCACCGCAGTGGAGCCTGGCCGCACCGCCGGCAGTGTGACCAGCGCCGGTATGGCCAGCCACGCCGCCGCGGCGAGCTGCTGCCCGAACGCCAGGGTGAGCACCGGCGCGTCGGCGAGGCGGCGCCGCGCGTAGATCCCTCCCGCGGCGTAGCAGAGGGCGGCGAGCAACGCCGCGGCCACGCTGGGTCCGATCGACCCTTCGAGTGCTGCCGGACTCCAGCCGACCACGACTGCCACTCCGCCCAAGCCGAGCAGCAGCCCCGCCGCCTGGCGCAACGACACCCGGTCGCCGAGCCAGATGCCGCCGATCAGTGCGGCGAAGAGCGGCTGAGCCGCGATGAGCACCGCGGCCATGGAGGCGGTGAGGCGGATCTCGGCCATCGCGATGAGCGCGAACGGCGCGGCGGCGTGCACCAGCCCGAGCAGCAGCAGCCGCCGCCAGTAGGGACCGAGCCGGATCGGGGTCCCGCGCAGCGCGGCAAAGGCGCCGAGCGCGCCGGCCGCGATGGTCACCCGCCCGGCCATGAGCGGCAGCGGGCCGAGCAACGGTGCGGCGATCCGGATGAAGAGGAAGGAGGCTCCCCAGATCGCAGCGAGCAGGATGAGGGCACCGAGCTGGCGCGGATTCATGTCAGCTCGTCTCCGCGGCGGGCTGATAGCTACCGGGCACCAGTCGCGCCGCGATCGAGAGCCGGTTCCACGCGTTGATCGTAGTGATCGCGAGCGTGAGATCGGCCAGCTCCTTTTCGCTGAAGTGTGCCCGCACCTCGGCGAAGAGTGCGTCGGGGAGGTGCCCGTCGGTGATGCGGGTGACCGATTCGGTCCAGGCGAGTGCAGCACGCTCGCGCAGGGTGTAGAAGGGGGACTCCCGCCACGCGTCCAGCGCGTAGAGCCGCTGCTCTCCCTCGCCGAGAGCGCGCAGGTCCTTCCAGTGCATGTCGAGACAGTAGGCGCAGCCGTTGATCTGGGAGGCACGGAGCCGCACCAGGTGCAGCAGCGACGGCTCCAGCCCGCAACCGTTGAGGTACTGGTCCAGGCTGTCCATGGCATCGTAGACGCCGGGGGCCGCCTTGGCGTAGTTGATCCGGGGCTTCATGGGTGCTTCGTATCCTGTCGATGGTGGGGAGGGTTCAGGAGCGCCAGCAGCAGTGCCGCGGCGCAGGCGGAGAACACCGAGTAGTCGAGCGGCGACTTTATCCCGAAGGAAATGGCCATCGCCGTGCCAAAAAGGGCCAGCAGTGCGGCGCTCGCCAGCGCTACCGGCCTGAGCCAGAAACCCGTGACGAGCAGCACTCCCAGGATCAGCTCCGCCGCCGTTGCTGCCCACGCAAGAACAGGGATCGTGGACGCGGGCAAGAAAGAGTTCACCTCGGCGGTGTACTTCATGAAGTTGGCGAAGCTGCCGTAGCCGACGCCCTCCCCCCATAGACCGAAGCGCGAAGCGATACCCGACAGGAATGCGGCACCGAGCGCGATGCGGGTGAACAGCAGCGCCATCCGCCACGTCCCCGAGGTGCTGGGGGTCATGGCTGCGCTCCCGGCCCGGCTGCGGGCAGCGGCTCGGCGAGCGGGGTCGTCCGGTCGCAGGTGAAGTAGGCCAGGAACCGGACCGGCTCGTCGACGCTGGCGTTGGCCGAGACCAGGTGACGGCTGTTCGGCGCCTCGTAGAAGCTCTGCCCGGCGTGATAGGTGGATTCGGGCTCGTCGTTGACCCGGCTCCGGAGCGCTCCGGAGACGACGTAGCCGATCACGGCACAGGGATGACTGTGCGGCGTCGAGCTGCCGCCGGGCGGGTAGCTCACCTCGACGAGTCTCGCTTCGAGCCGCGACCCGTCGAGCGTGGGGAGCGGGTGCGCATAGGCGAGGCGAGCCACGTCGGGCGGGGCATGCGCGGCGACGGGTGTCCGCCGGGGGCTGCCGCAGGCCGTGGTCAGGCCGGCCAGGGCCAGCGCGAATCGAATCGGGTATGGCGAGTAGCTCATGGGTGCCTCCTGTGGCAGTGACGTTACCCCGAAGGCGGCCTATCTCCCAGAGCCATTTATGGTATTTTGACTGGACCACTTTATGGCCAAACAGACCACCACGTTCGGATTGGCGCTGCCGCCCCGCGAGGCCGGCACGACGGCCACCCGCTGGCTCTGCTGCGTGCTGCGGACCGAGATCCTCGATGGGCGCCTCGCGCCGGGGGCACGGCTCCCCGCCACCCGCGATCTCGCCCGGCAGTACGGACTCTCGCGCGGCACCGTCCTCAGCGCCTTCGAGCGGCTCGAAGGCGGAGGGTTACGTGATGGGGCGGGTCGGGTCGGGGACCTACGTCAATCGCGTCCTCCCCGATGATTTGCTGCAGGTCGCGCGGAGGCCGAGAGCACCGGCCCGCTCCGGCCGAAGCCCAGGCGTCGGGTGTCGGCCTTCGCGGGGCGGGTGACGGAGTTCTCCGGGCTTGAGGTGCGCCCGACCCGGGCCTTTCGCTGCAACCTCCCCGCGCTGGATCTCTTTCCCACGACGCTGTGGGCTCAGCTCAGCGCCCGCCGGCTGCGCCGCGCCACGACGGCGCTGCTGCTGGGTGTGCCGGCCACCGGGTACCGGCCGCTGCAGGAGGCGGTGACCGACTA
Source organism: uncultured Gemmatimonadales bacterium (assembly GCA_963825065.1). Lineage (GTDB taxonomy): Bacteria > Gemmatimonadota > Gemmatimonadetes > Gemmatimonadales > GWC2-71-9 > JADJOM01. Next base: position 1,018 of record CAWGRU010000015.1, on the reverse strand, counting down.
CCTGAGAACCTCACGGGGAGTGAACTGTCGGCCCGAGCAGGTCGCGATCGTGAGCGGTGTGCAGGAGGCACTCGACCTGGTCGCCCGCCTGTGCATCGATCCGGGCGACCGGGTGTGCATCGAGGATCCGGGCTACCCCGGAGCGGCGCTGGTCTTCGAGGCCTACGGTGCGAAGCTCACGCCGGTGCGGCTGGACGACGAGGGCATGACCATTCCGGGACCGCGGCTCGCGCCGGTGCGGCTGGCGTACCTCACCCCCGGGCACCAGTTCCCCGTGGGGATCAGCATGAGCCTCCAGCGACGCCTGGCACTGCTCGACTGGGCCCACCGCACCGGCGCACTGGTTCTCGAGGACGACTACGACAGCGAGTACCGCTACGCCGGGCGCCCGATGCCGGCGATGCAGGGACTCGATCGCCACGGCGTGGTCTGCTTCGCGGGCAGCTTCAGCAAGGTGCTCTTCCCGTCACTCAGGCTGGGCTACCTGGTGGTACCGCCGGATCTGGTCGACCTGGTCGCGGCGGCGCAGTCGATCAGCAGCCGGCACGCGCCGCTCGTGCAGCAGGCGCTGCTCTGCGACTTCATCACCGAGGGTCACTTCGGCCGCCACATCCGGCGGATGCGCGAAATGTACGCGGAACGGCGCGAGGTCCGTGCTCGACTCCGCGAAACCCCGGCTGACCGGGCTGCTCGAGATCGCGGGGGTCGAGGCCGGACTGCAGACCGTGGCCTGGCTGATGGAGGGAATCGACGGCGAAGCGGCCGCCCTGGCGGCGGCCCGGCGCGAGGTCGAGGTGACACCGCTCAGCCGCTACAGCCGCGGCACCCTGGCGCGCGAGGGGCTGCACCTCGGATTCGCGGCGGTGGATCCGCCGGAGATCCGGCGTGGCGTCGCCGACCTTGCCGCGGCCCTGGAAGGGGAACTTCGCCGGAGCGGGCGATCCCCGACGATGCGCCGTTAATCCACACTACTCCGCCGCGGCGGCGGCCGCTCCCGGCGTGTCCTGCATGAGCGCGC